>NZ_JAALFK010000003.1:0-287267 GCF_011800215.1 Pediococcus sp. EKM201D | reverse complement strand
ATTCCGGCATAGCTCAGTTGGTAGAGCATCTGACTGTTAATCAGGGTGTCGACGGTTCGAGTCCGCCTGCCGGAGTTAGGCTGTATGGATGTTAACTGGAAAGTTAGCATCCTTTTGTTATATGCCGGCTTAGCTCAGTTGGTAGAGCGGCGGTATCGTAAACCGTAGGTCAGGTGTTCGACTCACCTAGCCGGCATTTGTTTGGATGCGCCTTAATGTTAAGTTAAGGCGCATTTTTTCATATACAGTCTTTGTTTTTAAGGCGAAAATTATGGAGGAAATATACAATTGAATACACAAGATAAGGATACAGCATTTCTTGGTCAACCACGTGGATTAATGACGTTGTTCTTCACGGAAATGTGGGAACGTTTCAGTTACTACGGTATGCGTGCAATTTTAATTTATTACATGTATTACGCTGTAACCAAGGGTGGTTTAGGCTTTAGTCAAGCCACTGCTGCTTCAGTAATGGCCATTTATGGTTCACTGGTTTATCTAGCTAGTGTTGCTGGTGGGTTTATCAGTGACCGAATTTTAGGTAGTCGAAAAACCGTATTTTACGGTGGTGTATTGATCATGTTTGGTCATATTGCACTTTCACTTCCTTTCGGTGGGGCGGCCCTACTAGTATCAATTGCTTTAATTGTTGCTGGTACTGGTATGTTAAAACCAAATGTTTCTGAAATGGTTGGATCACTATATTCCGTGGAGGATACGAGACGTGATGCCGGATTTAGTATTTTTGTTTTCGGTATTAATCTAGGTGCTTTATTAGCTCCCATAATTGTTTCGTGGGTTGGTTTTAATATGAGTTTCCATGCTGGATTCTCATTAGCTGCAATTGGTATGTTCTTTGGATTAGTCCAATATTATATTGATGGTAAAAAATATTTAAATAAAGATAGTTTATATCCATCAGATCCAATTCAACCCGATGAAGTCAAAAAATTTAGTCTTCGAGTTTTAATGGGTGTGATTGTATTAGCATTAATTTTAGTGGTTATGTTTGTTGCTAATGCATTAACAATTGATAATGTTGTTCTATTAATTAGTATTATTGCTGTTATTGCTCCAATTGTTTACTTTATCATCATGTTTTCAAGTAGTAAGGTTTCTAAAACAGAACGTTCACGTTTATGGGCTTATGTGCCATTATTTATCGCTGCAACGTTATTCTGGGCAATTGAAGAACAAGGTTCAGTTGTTTTAGCATTATTTGCTGCTGATCGTACTCAATTAAACTACGGTTGGATGCATATTACGCCCGCTAACTTCCAGTCCCTTAATCCATTATTCATCATGCTTTATACACCAATTTTTGCATGGCTATGGACTAAGTTAGGTAAGAAGCAACCTTCATCACCTAAGAAATTTACGTATGGACTTGTATTTACGGGTCTATCATACTTATTTATTGCTTTACCTGGTTTGATGTTTGGTACTGATGGTAAGGTTAATGCTCTTTGGTTAGTTGGTAGCTGGGCAATTGTTGAAATTGGTGAAATGTTAATCTCACCAATTGGTTTATCTGTAACAACCAAATTGGCACCTGCTGCATTTGCTTCTCAAATGATGAGTATGTGGTTCTTAGCCGATGCTGCTGGACAAGCAATTAACGCTCAGTTAGTTCGCTTCTACCCAGGACATGAAGTAGCTTACTTTATTGTATTAGGTCTTGTAACACTAGTCTTTGCACTCGTACTATTAATTTGTTCACCATGGATTACTAAGAAGATGCAAGGGATTAGATAATTAAATATTTGAATTCAAGAGATGAACTAGGTTATGCTTAGTTCATCTTTTTATTTTGGAGGGATTTATGGCTAGAAAAGTAATACTTTTTATTGCAATGAGTATTGATAATTACATTGCTGACGATCAAGGTGCCGTTGATTGGTTGGAGAAAAATGTCCATGGTACCGAAAGTGATGACAGTTATGAGAAAATGTATTCCAAAATAGATACGGTTATTATGGGAAGAACTACCTATGAACAAGTAACACAAAAATTATCTCCGGAAAAATATGTTTACGCAGATCGGCAGACGTATATTGTTACGTCTCACCTAGGGGAAGATACAGATAAGATTAAATACTGGAAACAGTCGCCAGTAGAATTAGTTAAAAGGATCCAAAAGGAGAAGGGAAAAGACGTTTGGATTGTGGGAGGAGCTAAGCTTATTGATCCGCTCGTGCAAGCCAATTTAATTGATACATATATTTTAACAACGGTCCCGATTTTTTTAGGATCAGGTATTCGACTTTTTGATCGATTAGAGGAGCAAGTCCCGGTCCGTCTTATAGATGTATATCAAAAAAACGAATTAGTATATTCGATTTATCAGAGAGGTTAATAGTTTGAAAATTGCAGCAACTAGCGACAATCATTTCGATGTGAACAAAATAGATGAAAATCAAATGGCTCAAAAACAAGCCGAGTATCTTTTAAAACAACATGTGGGAGTATATTTAATAGCAGGAGACCTATTTAATAAATTTAATCGAAGCATGCAGTACGTGGAAAAGCTACAGGAATTAGTGGGAGAACACACTAAAGTTTTTTTCATAGCCGGAAATCATGATATGTTGAACGATATCGACTATAATCAATTAGAATCAAATTTAAGCCCATTATACTTACATAACCAGTTCTATGACGTTCCTGGGACTAAATGGCGTATTATTGGAAATAATGGGTGGTACGACTATACGTTTGCAGATAATGTTGATAAAACCACCGAACAGTTTTGGCGTTGGAAAAAGTCTTTCTGGATTGATACTGGAATTGAACAGCCTATGTCAGATATTGAACGAATGAATATTGTGTTGAAGCAAACTGAACAACAAATGCAGCAGGCCAGTCGGAGAAAAGTGTTATTTATGACTCACTTTGCAGTAAGACATGAGTATATTCATTATTCCGAAGATGCCCGCTTTTGGAACATGATTAATGGAATGGCGGGGAGCAGAAGAATGGAAAAGTTGTTGGAAACATACCAGCCTGAATTGGTGATATCAGGACATTTACATCATCATTTTAAACCACTTGCAAAGTCTAATGGAATATATTATAATAATTCAGTCGGTTATCATAACAACCGAATCAACGAGTGGAGTTCAGATGATTTCTTCACTGAATGGACTCAGCGATTGCTTATAACCGATCTCAAATAATTTTGAAAAAAGTTTAAAAAAAAGCTTGCAAAATTATTCGAGATTGGGTATTATTATTAAGTCGGATAGATAAGACGACAACTTATATGGAAGGGTAGCGAAGTCTGGCTAAACGCGGCGGACTGTAAATCCGCTCCTTCGGGTTCGGTGGTTCGAATCCACTCCCTTCCACCATATTGGGCTATAGCCAAGCGGTAAGGCAACAGGTTTTGATCCTGTCATGCGCTGGTTCGATCCCAGCTAGCCCAATCTAGTTTTCAGAAACATCATATCAATGATATGATGTTTTTTTGTATCTAAATCAATAAATCACAGGTAGTTTTAATATGTTTCGTTTTTAGAATGGTATTAGTAATTAGTTGGAGGTTTATAGCTTAAATTTTTAATTGGAGGCTTTCAATATTGGCCTAGTTAATGATAGGATAAGGAGAACAAAATGAAATAACCAATGGGGGGCTTTTTTTATGAAAATTGGATTTATTGGTGTAGGTAATATGGCCAAAGCGATTATCAAGGGTTTGTTAAAAAATAATTTTGAAAGCACAGATATACTGGTACACAGTGCGCATCAATCAAGTTATGGACCTTTCGCAGAAAAGAATCAACTAATAGCGACAAAATCTAACCAAGAACTTGTTAGAAATTCGGATATCATTGTCATAGCGGTTAAACCATACGTAGTAAAAACGGTTATAGACGAAGTCAGAGATGATTTAAATCATCATCAGTTAGTTGTCTCACTGGCATCAGGAATTAGTATAGAAGATCTACAGACCAGCTTAGATGAGCAACAACCTATCTTACGCATTATGCCGAATGTTAACGTTGAAATTGGCGAAGGAATGACAGCGGTCGTTGCTAATGGTGATCTTAAAATGGAACCATTTCAGTCTGGGGTTAAAATCTTTGAAACTGTTGGAAGTACAATGGAACTTGCTGAAAAAGACTTTCCAATTTTTTCAGCAATTGCTGGTAGTGCACCTGCCTATGCTTACTTGTTTATTGATGCTCTTTCACGGGCGGGAGTTAAACATGGATTAACTAAGGCTTCTGCTACAAAGATCGCTGCTCAAATGGTCAAAGGTAGCGCAGAAATGGTTCTGAAATCCGATGAGATACCGTATGCCTTAATTGATAAAGTATCTTCTCCAGGTGGTACAACAGTAGCGGGACTCCTAGCAATGGAAGAAGCAGGCTTTTCACCAGCGGTTGTTAAGGGAATCGATGCTACGGTAGCAAAAGAAATCAATCATTAGAATCTTGTTTTTTGGTCTATACCGATATATAATGGATTTAGATTAAAAATTTAGGAGGAAAATTCATGAGTACAGTTTTGCGTCATGCTACTATTTATACTGGTTTAGAAAAAATTGAAGATGGTTACATTCGATTTGGTAAAAAAATTGAAGCCGTTGGTCCAATGAGCGAATACAAAGCCCAAGGTGATGATCAAGTTTTCTATGCTGGAGAAAAGATTATTGTTCCAGGATTCATTGATGTACATACACACGGTGGATACGGATTTGATGCCATGGATGGTGATCCAGATCAAATCAATGAAATGGTAAATAAAGCCGTTGTTAACGAAGGGGTTACCAGCTTCTTTTGTACAACAATGACCCAATCAAATGCCAACATTGAAAAAGCAATGCGTGGGGTTGCGAAAGCTGCTGAAGATAACCCAGTTATCCAAGGGGTTCATTTGGAAGGACCATTTATTTCTACTAAGTATAAGGGTGCTCAACCTGAAGAGTACATCAAGGATCCAGATGCAGAACTTTTGGGTAAATGGAATGAATTATCTGGTGGTCGTGTTAAGTTGATTACAATTGCACCTGAACATAAGGGATCTGATGCTTTTGAAGCTTACTGTTTAGACCATGGAATTGTGCCTTCAGTGGGTCATTCAGACGCAACTCGTGCGGAACTACTAAATAGTACTGTTACTCATGCAACTCATCTTTACAATGCTCAACGTGAGTTTAAGCATCGCGAACCAGGTGTAACTGGACACGTTATGTTAGAAGACAACATTTACGCTGAATTAATTTGTGATGGCTTCCATATCGTTCCTGATATGCTTAAATTAGCATACGAAGTTAAGGGACCAGAACGAATTGACCTAGTTACAGATTCAATGCGGGCTAAAGGATTTGCTGAAGGTGAAAGTGAACTTGGTGGACAAAAAGTTTACGTTAAAGACAAACAAGCACGTTTGGAAGATGGTACATTAGCTGGTTCTGTACTTGCATTTGATGATGCATTTAGAAATGCAATGCGTTTCTTTAATTGCGGAATTGCTGAAGCTGTACAAATGAGCTCAGTTAACCAAGCTCGCGAATTTGGTTTGGATTCAAAGGGAACACTTGAAGTTGGTAAGGATGCAGATATCAACGTCTTTGATAGCAACCTTAACAAATTGGAAACATATAGTTACGGGAAAAAGTTTTCTAAAGAAGACTAATAGTCAAACATTATAGGGGTACAAGAATGAATTCACCGGTATATATTCAAATTCATAATGAAATCAAAAAGGCGATTGAAGCCGGGAAATGGAAAGTGGGAGAGCGAATTCCAGCTGAACGTGAACTTTCTACAGAATTTAGTGTAAGTCGAATGACTCTTCGCCAAGCTATTTCAACTTTGGTTGATGAGGGAATTTTGGAACGTAAGGTGGGTTCGGGAACCTATGTTGCTAGTCAGAAAGTTCAAGAAAAGGTTTCAGGAGTTACTAGTTTTACGGAATTAACGGAGGCTCAAGGTAAAAAGCCGTCTAGTCGGACAATTTCGTACCATACTAGTGAACCTTCTTTAAGTGAAATTGAAAAATTACAGTTAAATGATGGTGATCTAGTATTGCGGATGGAGCGTATTCGATTTGCTGACGCTGTTCCAATTTGTTATGAAACGGCAACTATTCCAGAAAAGCTAGTTAGTGATTTTAGTAAATCTGAAGTGACTAAATCACTTTATAAAACTCTGGAAGAAAAAGCAGGGTTGATGATTGGACGTGCGGAACAAACCGTCTCGGCGATGTTGGCTTCTGAAAAAGTGTCAGAGTATTTAGATATTAAACGTGGCGATGCAATTCTACGTTTACATCAATTATCGTATGCTCAAGATGGTACACCGTTTGAATATGTACGTACTCAGTATGTAGGCGAACGTTTTGAATTTTATTTAAATCGTTAATAAAAAAGAAGGAAGAATAGGCTAATCCTATTTTTCCTTCTTTTTATTTGCTTTAAAGGCTTCCATCATAAAAATCGGTAATACTATTTGGCGTTTGATTCGTTTAGGGTCACTTAATAAACGATATAACCACTCAACGTTATGTTTTTGCCAAAATTCAGGAGCCCGTTTAACAGTTCCGGCGTAGACGTCAAAGCTACCACCGATTCCCATCCAGATTGCTGGGGTAAAATGACGATATTTAGCAATAAATTCCTCTTGTTTTGGAAAACCTGTAGCTACAAAAACTATTTCAGGTTGAAGTTCTTTAATTTCGTCAATAATCGGAAGGGAATCTTTGAAATAGCCGTCGTGATAACCAACCAAATTAATACCAGGATGTTCATGATGAACTTTATGAACAACTTTTTTGATTACGGCAGGTTTCCCACCTAAGAAGTAGGCTTTGGAATGATGTTCATTGGCCCACTGCATGAGTTCAGTAAAGACATCATATCCAGTTACTCGCTCTGTCAACGGCGTTTTCGTGAACTTGGATGCTTTAACGATTCCAATCCCATCAGGAACTAAATAATCAGCAGAACGCACAATTTTTGCGTAATTAGGATTTTTGCGAGCAAACATGATGATTTCCGGATTAGCAGTGATGATAAAACGATTTTGATGTTGAAGAAGATCTTCTTCAACTTGTTTTAAAAACTGTGATTTAGTGACATTCAGAAAATTAAATCCGAGAATATTAACAAAATTATATTTCATAAGGGTCTCCTAGATTAAAAATTGCGATTTAATGTATAAATGATAAAATTAAAACAACTGTATTGTTAGATTAAATAAAAACATAAAAGAGTAGGAGCATAATCATCATGGTAAAAGAGTTTCCAGATGACACATTAACTTTGCATACAGATGCGTATCAAATCAATATGATCCAAACCTATTGGAATAAAGGAATTCACAACAAGACGGCGATCTTTGAAGTGTTTTTCAGAAATATGCCATTTGATAATGGGTATGCTGTTTTTGCTGGATTAGACCGCATTATTGATTATATCAGTAACTTACATTTTTCAGAGAGCGATATTGAATATTTAAAGGATGTGGCTGGTTATCCAGACGATTTTTTAGCTTACCTTAAAGATTTTCATTTTAGAGGTACAATTCGTTCTGCAGTTGAAGGCGACCTAGTTTTCAACAACGAACCTATTTTACAAGTCGAAGGGCCACTTGCCGACTGTCAATTAATTGAAACAGCGTTATTGAATATTGTCAATTACCAAACCTTAATTGCTACAAAAGCGGCTCGCATTAAGTCGGTAGTTGGTTCAGACAAGTTACTTGAATTTGGTACTCGGCGTGCGCAAGAAATGGATGCTGCCCTTTGGGGAACTCGCGCTGCTTACATTGGTGGCTTCGATGCTACCAGTAATGTACGGGCCGGTAAGAAATTTGGAATTCCAGTAAGTGGGACACACGCGCATGCATTGGTTCAATATTACATGAATGATTATGATGCTTTCAAAGCGTATGCGACAACTCACCGTGATTGTGTTTTTCTAGTAGATACATTTGATACATTAAAAAGTGGGGTACCTAATGCTATTCGCGTAGCAAAAGAAATGGGCGATAAGATTAATTTCTTAGGAGTTCGAATTGACAGTGGTGACATGGCCTATTTATCGAAACGTGTTCGTGAACAATTAGATGAAGCAGGTTTCCCTAATGCTAAAATTTTTGCATCGAATGATTTAGATGAAAAAACAATCCAAAACTTGAAGATGCAGGGAGCTAAGATTGAAGTTTGGGGCGTTGGTACTAAGTTGATTACGGCATATGATCAACCAGCGCTAGGTGCAGTTTATAAGATGGTGTCAATTGAACGTGACGGTAAAATGGTGGATACCATCAAATTATCAAATAATGCTGAGAAAGTTTCTACTCCAGGTAAAAAACAAGTTTGGCGTATTTCAAGAAACTCAGATGGAAAATCGGAAGGTGACTATATTACTCTTTGGGATGAAGATCCTCGAGTAGAAGAGTCTCTATACATGTTCCATCCGAACTACACGTATATTAATAAAACGGTCACTGATTTTAAAGCTCGTCCAGTTTTACAAACCATTTTTGAAGATGGTAAATTAGTTTATGATCGACCAAGTTTGGCTGAGATTAAAGAATTTGCTCGTCGTAGTTTGGATTCTCTGTGGGATGAGTACAAACGGGATTTAAATCCACAAGATTATCCGGTGGATCTTTCACAAGATTGCTACGACAATAAAGTTGCTATTATCAAGCGAGTCCGTGAATATGTTGGGAAACTAAAATTTTAACAAACTAGGTGATAAAATTGCGAGAATTACAAAAAGAGATTATTGAAACTTTAAAGGTTCAACCGACGATTGACCCAAAACAGGAAATTCGTCGTAGTGTAGATTTTATGAAAAATTATCTAAAAAAAGTTCCTAGTTTACGTTCCTTAGTGCTCGGAATCTCAGGTGGACAGGATTCAACCCTTGCCGGTGCGTTAGCTGAAATTGCGGTTCGTGAATTACGGGAAGAAACGGGTATTCAAGACTACCGGTTCATTGCAGTTCGCTTGCCCTATGGTGTGCAAGCGGATGAATCCGATGCAATGAAAGCAATCGAATTTATGCAAGCCGATGAAGTAGTTCGAATTGATATCAAACCAGCGGCAGATGCCATGGTTGCTGCGTTGGAAGCTAATGATTTAAAAATTTCTGATTTTAACAAAGGGAATATCAAAGCTCGTGAACGGATGATTGCTCAATATGGTATTGCGGGAAGTAATGCTGGAATTGTAATTGGAACCGATCATGCTGCAGAATCTGTTACGGGATTTTATACTAAATTTGGTGATGGCGGAGCTGATATTATCCCTCTTTGGCGCTTGGATAAGCGACAAGGAAAGGCAATGCTAAAAGAGCTCAACGCACCGGTTGAACTTTATGAAAAGACCCCAACGGCTGATTTAGAAGAGGAGCGTCCAGCGTTGCCTGACGAAGTGGCCTTAGGGGTTACTTACGACGATATTGACAACTATCTGGAAGGTCGCGAAATTAGTTCTGAAGCGGCTGACAAAATTGAAGGTTGGTATAAACGGACGGCTCATAAACGAGTTTTACCTTATACGGTTTTCGACAACTAATTATTAAGAGAAGGGGTTTAGCTTGTAATTAGTTTGAATGGTCGGTTATAATCAAATTGTAGACATGAGGGAGTAACTTGCAGACTATCTGCGATAATATCACCAACAAGAATAAATCTGGTATTATCTTAATTTAGTGAGACTCATGTGTGTGGGAAAAGATTCCTTGCGCACATGGGTCTTTTTTCATACCCAGCATTAAAAAATAGCTAGGAGGAAAGGGAATTATGCACAAAGAGCAATGGCAGTTAACGGTAGAAGAGGTTTTGAAGCAGGAACAAAGTAATAAAGAGCGTGGTTTATCTGCTAGTGAGGTTCAAAAAAGAACTGAACAATACGGAAAAAATGTTTTAGCAACCAAAAAGAAAACCACTCTTTTACAGAAGTTTATTGAACAGTTTAAAGATTTGATGATTATCGTATTGATGATTGCAGCCCTGATCTCCGTCTTTGTTGGCGAAGGAGTGGATGCAATGATCATCATGCTAGTAGTTATTTTAAATGCGGTTTTTGGAGTATTCCAAGAAGCCAAGGCTGAGGAAGCGATTGACGCACTGAAAAGTTTAGCTGCTCCTCAAGCGCATGTTCGCCGAGATGGAAGAGTACAAACGATAAAAAGTGAGGATTTAGTCCCGGGCGATATCGTTCTGCTCGAAGCTGGTGATATCGTTCCAGCAGATTTAAGATTAATTGAATCTGCTTCAATTAAGATGGAGGAAGCTGCACTAACGGGTGAATCTGTACCAGTAAATAAAGCAGTTGCTCCCATTGAGGGAGAAAATCCGGCACTAGGTGATCGTAAAAACATGGCATTTATGAATAGTAATGTAACGTTTGGTCGTGGACTAGGTGTGGTTACTGGAACGGGAATGCAAACTGAAGTTGGGCGAATTGCCGACTTAATTAATAATGCCGAAGAAACCATTACTCCGTTGCAACGGAACCTGATTAAGTTGAGTAAAACTTTAACTTGGCTAATTTTAGGTATTGCGGTGGTAGTATTCATAGTAGGGATGTTACGTGGACAAGAAACCTTAATTGACATGTTATTAACAGCAATTTCTTTAGCTGTAGCGGCTATCCCAGAAGGATTACCAGCTATTGTTACGATTACTCTAGCACTGGGAACGCAGCGGATGGCTAAAAGACATGCTATTATTCGAAAATTACCAGCAGTCGAAACTTTGGGAAGTACTGAAATTATTGCTTCAGATAAGACAGGGACATTGACCCAAAATAAAATGACTGTGGAAAAAGTATTTGTGGATAACCAACTCCTGAATGCCGAAGAGGTTATTCCAGATACTAAACAAAAGCTATACGATTTAATGATTTTAAATAATGATACTAAAAAAATTGAGGGAGAATTGATCGGTGATCCTACGGAAACCGCCTTGATTGCATTCAATGATTCCAAAAATTATCAAGCGGACGAAGTTATTAAAAGTTATCCACGGGTGGCTGAGGTTCCATTTGACTCCGAAAGAAAATTGATGTCTACTATTAATGCTTTGGAAGATGGAAGATATCTTTTAACAGTGAAGGGTGCTCCAGATGAGTTGTTGAAACGAACTACTCAATATGTGGAAAAGAACCAAATTCTCCCAATGAATGATGCTGAAATCAAACTAATTCGGGCGACAAATCACAAACTAGCTACACAAGCTATTCGAGTATTAGGATTTGCTTACCAGATTTTAGACGAAATTCCTACAGCCTTAGATAGTGAAACTGTGGAAAAAGATTTAATTTTTGCTGGTTTAATTGGAATGATTGATCCAGAACGGACCGAAGTTGCACAAGCTGTTAAAGAAGCCCAACAAGCAGGAATCCGGACCTTAATGATTACTGGTGATCATCGTGATACAGCGGGAGCGATTGCCAAACGTTTAGGAATGATTGATGAAGATGAAGTTGATACAGCTGTAATCACGGGAGCCGAACTTGATCAACAAACGGATGAAGAACTAGCTCGAAATGTAGATAAATATGCTGTATACGCACGAGTGGCACCAGAACATAAAGTTAGAATTGTAAATGCTTGGCAAAAAAAGGGGAAGATTGTCGCCATGACTGGTGATGGAGTTAATGATGCCCCATCCCTGAAACAGGCAGATATTGGAGTG
Organism: Pediococcus sp. EKM201D; assembly: GCF_011800215.1. Lineage (NCBI taxonomy): Bacteria > Bacillati > Bacillota > Bacilli > Lactobacillales > Lactobacillaceae > Pediococcus > Pediococcus sp. EKM201D. The sequence goes on along the minus strand of NZ_JAALFK010000003.1, from coordinate 275,607 downwards.
GCAATGGGAATCACTGGTACTGAAGTTTCCAAGGGGGCCAGTGATATGGTCCTTGCAGATGATAACTTTGCCACCATCGTAGTTGCTGTAGAGGAAGGACGAAAAGTTTTTGCTAATATCCAAAAGGCAATTCAGTATCTTTTGTCGGCTAATTTAGGTGAAGTATTAACTTTGTTCGTAATGACCATGATGGGATGGCAAATTCTAGCGCCGGTTCATATTTTGTGGATTAATCTGGTCACTGATACGTTCCCTGCTATTGCGTTAGGACTTGAACCAGCTGAAAAAGACGCGATGAAACAAAAACCGCGTGGTAAAAATACAAGCTTCCTATCAGGAGGCGTGGCTAGTAATGTGATTTACCAAGGAATTTTAGAAGGGGCTATTACTTTATTTGTTTATGCGATGGCACTCCGTTTTCCAGATCATGCTACGGCTACTCAAATTCACGCAGATGCGTTAACAATGGCCTTTGCAACATTAGGCTTAATCCAACTATTTCATGCGTTTAACTCAAAATCAGTTCATGGTTCTATTTTTAGTGCAACAACGCTAAAAAATAAGTTCTTCAATTGGTCAATTGTAATTTCGTTTGTGCTATTAGCCGCAACAATTGTGGTGCCAGGATTAAATGATTTATTCCATGTTAGCAACCTAAATCTCCACCAATGGATGATTGTAATTTTTGCATCATTATCGATGATTGTGATTGTCGAAGTGGTAAAATTAATACAACGTACTTTAAAAAAATAGTGGAGAGATTAAATGAGAGCTAATATTCAAACTTATGCTGGTACAATTTCCAAATTAACTGAAATACTTGAACAAACAGGAGACCAGGTCGATCCATTCTTTCAAGAACTAAAAAAATGGATGCAGTTGGGACAAGTTGCTGATCTAGATCAAGTTAAATTAGCAGAAATTAAGAATCAATTTCAGCTGGCTACAGATAACTACCGTTCAATTGAAAAAGAACTTACAGAAATGCAAGCTCCTATCAAATTTATCGGGAAACACCAAAATTTGAAACATGATTATCTTCGATATATTGAAGAATGTCAAAAAATGGTGGATACGATTAATCCAGAAGCTAAAAAAGTTAATGCTGAAGATTTTAATGCTTCTGAAAAGGCTCAAGCAGAAATTATGGGCCAAATTACCAAGACGTTAACTAGAATTATGAATATGCTGCTTGCATAATGTTTAATATAGCAACATGAGAGGTTGAGGGAGAAGTTGGTTCCTCAGCCTCTTCTTGTTAGATTATTAAGATAATGGGAGAAAATGATTTTGGAAGAAAAAATTTTAAAAATTGTCGGAACTAAGTTAAAAGATTATCGAGCAAATCAAATTAAAGCTACACTAGAAATGCTAGAGGATGGAAATACAGTTCCCTTTATCGCTCGGTATCGAAAAGAACGAACTCAAAGTTTAGATGAAGTTCAAATTCGGGAAATTCAAGCAACGTACCATCAGACTGAAACACTTGAAAAAAGAAAAGCCGATGTTTTAAAAAATATTGAAGATCAACAAAAATTAACTCCAGAATTGGCGCAAAAGATTCGTACAGCCGACGCCCTACAAACGGTAGAAGACTTGTATTTACCCTACAAACAAAAACGGCGGACGAAAGCGACAATTGCTAAGGAAGCAGGTTTAGAACCGATTGCAACCTGGATTTTGGGTTTTCCACAAGGAACTTTAGCTAAGCAACTTCAAAGTGCGATTAATCCAGAACAGGATCTTAATAGTGTTGACGATGTTTTAGCAGGAGTTCACGAAATATTAGCCGAAGCCTTCTCGGACCAGGCTGATATCCGTGAATGGGTGCGAAGTTATACCAAAAAAAATGGACGATTAACGGCAGAAATAAAGCCCAAGGGCCAAGCAATTGATGAGAACGGTGTTTATGGGATTTACTATGACTTCAGTGAAAAACTGAATCAAGTGGCCTCCCACCAAATTTTAGCGATTAACCGAGGCGAAAAAGAAAAGGTCCTACGAGCTAAAATTGAGGTTGATCCTCAAGGAATCGAACGATACCTTCACTTTCGTTTGATTGGTAAAAAGACCGGCGAAGCAGTTGGTATAGTCGAAGATGCATATCAAGATGCTTATAAACGTTTTATTGGCCCAGCAATTGAACGTGAATTACGTGCAGAACTGACTGCTATGGGCGACCAACAGGCTATTAAGGTGTTTGGTGAAAACTTATACCATCTCTTGATGCAAGCTCCTCTAAAGGGAAAAGTAGTCTTAGGTTTTGACCCAGCTTATCGGACCGGTTGTAAGTTGGCGGTTATTGATGAGAACGGTAAATTTTTAGATAAATTAGTGATTTATCCACATAAACCAGCTTCAATGGAAAAACGAGCTAAAGCCGGAAAACAATTAAAAGATTTCATTGAGAAGTACCAAGTTGAAATGATTGCAATTGGAAACGGAACAGCAAGTCGCGAATCAGAAGAATTTGTAGCTAATTTAATTAAAGAAATTAAGCGTCCCATCTATTATGTAATTGTCAATGAAGCAGGAGCGTCAGTTTATTCTGCTAGTAACGAAGCCCGAGAGGCATTTCCAGATCTTCAAGTTGAAGAAAGAAGTGCGATTAGTATTGGACGACGCTTACAAGATCCTTTAGCAGAATTGATTAAGATCGATCCTCAAGCAGTTGGAGTCGGTCAATATCAACATGATGTTGCGCAAAAAGATTTACATGAACAACTTGATAACGTCGTTGAAACGGCCGTTAACCAAGTTGGAGTTAATTTAAATACTGCTAGCCCAGAGTTGCTAACCCATATTTCGGGGTTAACTAAAACAACCGCTAAAAATATTGTTAATTTTCGAGAGGAAAATGGAAGCTATCATTCTCGCAAACAATTAAAAAAAGTCCCTCGCTTAGGACCTAAAGCCTATGAACAAGCAATTGGTTTTTTGAGAATTGTTGATGGAGATGATATTTTGGATAATACCGGAATCCATCCTGAAAGTTATGCAGTTGTTAAACAATTAGTGCAGTTATTGGGACTAAAATTGCAAGACATTGGTAAAGCGGAAGTTAACGAAAAACTACAGGGAGTGCAGGTTAAAGCAGTCGCTGAACAGCTTAACGTTGGCTGGGAAACTTTAGCTGATATTATCGCCGAATTACAGAAACCGGGACGTGATTTGCGAGATGAAATGCCGGCGCCATTACTTCGATCAGATGTTCTAACGCTAGAGGACCTTAAACCAGGGATGGAACTTCAAGGGACAGTACGAAATGTAATTGATTTCGGAGCATTTGTAGATATTGGGGTTAAACAGGACGGTTTAGTCCACATCTCAAAACTAAAGAAAGGTTTTGTAAAGCAACCCAGCGATGTGGTTGCGGTCGGGGATATTGTTAAAGTTTGGGTTGAAAGTGTAGACGTTGAACGCCACCGAATTCAATTAACAATGATTCCTAAGGATTAAAATGACAGATTTAGAATTGCAACAATTAACTCAACGCATTGCTCAAGAGTCCTTTGGCAAAAGTTTTCCGTATAAGGTGGTCTTTAATCAACGTTTAAAAACCACTGGTGGTCGCTATCATCTAAATGATCATCATATTGATATTAATCCGTTGATGCTGGAAGAATTCGATGAAGCGACCTTGATCGGGGTTATTAAACATGAACTAGTGCATTATTTTGTGCATATGTTAAACGAGAAACCAGATCATCGAAACCCACATTTTCAGCAGTTGTTACGAGCGGTGGGAGGATTAAGGTATGCTCCAACCACCTCTAAGCGTCGGCGAACTCCTCCCAAGTTACTATATCAATGCCAAGGTTGTGGATTACAATACCCCCGACAAAGGCGGATTAATACACGCAAGTATGTGTGTAGCAAGTGTCGCGGACGACTCAAATTATTATAAATTAGATTTTTTAAAATAAAACGTAAAAAAAGTCTTGCTAGCAGTAGGTAGATTTGATACTATTATCTAGTAAGCTTTTGCGGCCATGGCGGAACTGGCAGACGCGCAGGATTAAGGATCCTGTCCGAATTTACTCGGGTGGAGGTTCGAACCCTCTTGGCCGCATCAATAAAAAAGGACTCCTAGAAATAGGAGTCCTTTTTGTGTTTCTAAGAACTGTTTCAATATTGACACACTTTTTAATACACAATTAGTGTATTAGTATCGATGTGTATTAATAAGAATGCTGATTCTACGGTATTTAATCATTAGTGTATTTTGGCACGGTATTTGCTTATATATAGGTGAATGCAAAATATGTTGAATTATCAATGTGTTTCGCACATCGAAGCGGGTTTAACCACTTTGATGGATGGATGTTTATCTGAGGAGAAGCCATTTTAAATTAAAACTTAAACTTTGAAAAACACGATGGGATTAATCAGTCCCATCTTTTATCCTAGATAATTGAAAGCGTTTTTTGAAAATTTTAATTTAAGTTGGTTTCCAAACGAATAAACGTTCAATTTAGATTTAAGTTACAGGTTTTAGAACTTATTTTATTTATTTTTTGATTAAGCTGTAACAATATAATATGGGAGGTATACAGACAGATGGTTGGAATTATCATTGCTAGTCACGGCGAATTTGCTAAAGGTATTTTGCAATCAGGTTCAATGATCTTCGGTGAACAAGAAGACGTTAAAGCTGTTACATTAATGCCAAGTGAAGGCCCTGACGATATCAGAGCAAAACTTCAAGAAGCAGTTGCTTCTTTTAGTAACCAAGACGAAGTATTATTCTTAGTCGACCTATGGGGAGGCACTCCATTTAATCAAGTTAACAACTTGTTTGAAGAACACAAGGACAAATGGGCAATCGTTGCCGGTTTGAACTTGCCAATGCTAATCGAAGCTTATGCTTCACGTTTATCAATGGAATCAGCACAAGAAATTGCTGCTCATATCATTGAAACTGCTAAAGAAGGGGTTAAGGTTCGTCCCGAAGCTCTTCAACCAGAAGAAGCTCCAAAGGCAGCAGAAAGCGCACAAGTTGCTTCTGGTCGTCCAGGACACTTCGATTATGTCTTAGCTCGTATCGATACTCGTTTACTTCATGGACAAGTTGCTACAGCTTGGACAAAGACGACTAAACCAGATCGAATCATCGTTGTTTCTGATAACGTTGCTAAAGATGAACTTCGTTCTTCAATGATCAAGCAAGCTGCTCCATCAGGAGTTAAGGCTCATATCGTTCCTATTGATCAAATGATTAAACTTGCTAAGGATGATCAACATTTTGGTGGAACCCGTGCCATGCTATTATTTGAAACACCACAAGATGCTTTGAGAGCAATCGAAGGTGGCGTTCCACTTAAGTCATTAAACGTTGGTTCAATGGCACATTCACCTGGTAAAGTTCAACCTAATAAGGTATTGGCTTTTGACCAAAATGATATTGATACTTACAAGAAGTTGGAAGACATGAACGTTGAACTTGATGTTCGTAAAGTTCCAACCGATTCAAAAGACAATATGGATGCAATTATGAAGAAAGCTCAAGATGAGCTTAACGCAAAAAAATAATTTAATTATAACGGAGGATTAATAATCATGGCATTGAATGCAATTCAAATGATTTTAGTCGTTATCGTAGCGTTTTTAGCTGGTGTGGAAGGTATCTTGGATCAATTCCATTTCCATCAACCAGTAATCGCATGTACTTTAATCGGCTTAGTAACTGGTAACTTAGTACCTTGCCTTATCTTAGGTGGTTCACTTCAAATGATCGCTCTTGGTTGGGCTAACGTTGGGGCTGCTGTAGCTCCTGATGCTGCTTTGGCTTCTGTAGCTTCTGCTATTATTTTAGTTTTAGGTGGCCAAGGTAAAGCTGGTGTTTCATCAGCTATCGCTCTTGCTGTTCCTTTAGCTGTAGCTGGACTATTATTAACAATCATTGCTCGTACACTTGCAACTCTTATCGTTCACGTTATGGATGCTGCTGCTAAAGAAGGTAGCTTCGGTAAACTTGAAGCATGGCACTATGTTGCTATCTGTATGCAAGGTTTACGTATCGCTATCCCAGCTGGATTGATTCTTGCAATCGGTGCTGGTCCCGTACGTAGTTTACTTGCTGCTATGCCTGCTTGGTTGACAGACGGTCTATCAGTTGGTGGTGGTATGGTTGTTGCCGTTGGTTATGCAATGGTTATCAACATGATGGCTACTAAAGAAGTTTGGCCTTTCTTCGCGCTTGGTTTCGTTTTAGCAACTATCCCTGATTTGACACTTATCGCTTTAGGTACAATCGGTATTGCTTTGGCTCTTATCTACTTAACCCTTTCAAAAATGGGTGGTTCAAGTAACGGAGGCAACTCAGGTTCCGGTGATCCGCTCGGCGATATAATTGATAAATACTAAAAGGAGGCCAACAGAAAATGCAAGAAAAAGTTCAATTAACTAAAAAAGATCGTATTCATGTTTGGTTACGTTCAACATTCCTTCAAGGTTCATGGAACTACGAACGTATGCAAAATGGTGGTTGGGCATATACATTAATCCCAGCTCTTAAAAAGTTATACAAGACAAAAGAAGACCGTGCCGCAGCTTTGACACGTCACATGGAATTCTTTAATACTCATCCATACTTAGCTGCACCTATCCTTGGTGTAACAATGTCTCTTGAAGAAGAACGTGCTAATGGTGCTCCTATTGATGACGTTGCGATTCAAGGGGTTAAAGTTGGTATGATGGGACCTCTTGCCGGTGTTGGTGATCCGGTATTCTGGTTTACAGTTAAGCCAATTATTGGTGCTTTAGCTGCTTCACTTGCTTTGGGTGGTAACATCCTTGGACCAATTCTTTACTTCGTACTTTGGAATGCTATTCGTATGGGATTCACATGGTATACACAAGAATTTGGTTATAAAGCTGGTTCAAAGATTACAGAAGACATGTCTGGTGGTTTACTACAAGACGTTACTAAAGGTGCTTCAATCTTGGGTATGTTTATCCTTGGTTCATTGATTAACCGTTGGGTTACTGTTAAGTTCACACCAGTTGTTTCAACTGTTAAACAAAGTAAAGGTGCTTACATCGACTGGGCAAACCTTCCAAGTGGTGCTAAAGGAATTCAAGAAGCATTGCAACAACAAGCTGCTGGTCTTTCATTAACTCCAGAAAAAGTTACAACATTGCAAGATAACTTGGATCAATTAATTCCAGGACTTGCTGGATTACTTCTAACACTTCTTTGCATGTGGTTACTTAAGAAGGGTGTTTCTCCTATCGTTGTTATCTTTGGTTTATTCATCGTTGGTGTTGTACTTCACGTACTCCACGTTATGTAATAAACTTAAATTAAGTCTGGGCTATGGCCTAGGCTTTTTTTATTAAAATTTTTGGTGAAATGTACCTTAAGTATTATAATTGGATAAAAAGAAGAATGGAGTAATTTGAATGGCTCAATCAATTAATACAAAAGCAGATTTGGTAATCGATGCTACCTCATTTTTGGGGATGGGTGATTACGGAAAAATTATGATTGGCGATCACGGTTTTGAATTTTTTGACAATCGTAATGTTGAAAACTTCATTCAAATTCCTTGGGAAGAAGTTGATACAGTGATTGCTTCCTTGGTCTTTGGGGGTAGATGGATTCCAAGATTTGCCATTAAAACTAAACGAAGTGGAACCTATAGTTTCGCTTCTAAAAAAACCCATGAAGTTTTAAGAGAAATTAGAAAACATGTTGATGCTGACCGCATGGTACGTTCGTTAGGGGTTTGGGACGTAATCAAACGAGGAGTAATGAGCATTTTCAAGCGTAAAGCTAAATAATAATTAAATAATCATTTGAAACTATGCTAAAAAGCGATTTGAGACGACCTGATTAAAGCAAGTCTAAAAAATATTTGGACGAGGGACGGAAAGATGAGTTTTTTAGCATAGTTTTTTGTTTGAAAGCGTTTGTTTTGAAACTGTGTTAAACTGTATTGTATTAATTAGTGTATTAATACAGATTGCGGTGAGAAAATGAAAAGACAAGATAGAATTTATGAATATGTTATTGAAAATACGCAAAATGTTTCCGATACGGAATTAAAGGAGCAAGCTGCGTTAACGACGAGTTTAATCGCAGAGAACTTGAACATTGCTCGAAGCAATGTTAGCAAGGAACTAAATGAATTAGTTCGTAAGAATAAGTTATCCAAGATTAGTGGACGGCCTGTACGTTATTGTCGACCTTTGACAAAAGAAGGACAACTTCCCAAACAATCCAGTCAAGATCCATCTAGCTATCACATTGAAGATGGTATTAGTGGAATGGACCTGGGGAAGAAGAAATTAGCAGGTACCCTTGAAGAACCCACTCGACCGGTTACTTTAAATAAAAATACTAATATTTTTGATCGAATGATTGGCAAGAGTCGAAGCATGCACAACCAAATTGAACAAGCCAAGGCAGCCATGTTGTATCCACCAAGAGGACTGAACACATTAATTATTGGCCCGACTGGTTCTGGTAAAACATACTTTGCCAATGCGATGTTTGAATTTGCCCAAACCAAGGGTTTAATTGATCGTCAGCAACAGTTGGTAACCTTTAATTGTGCTGATTATGCACACAATCCGGAATTATTGATGTCCCATCTATTTGGTTACATTCAAGGTGCATTTACAGGGGCAAATGATGAGCAAGATGGCTTGATTCAAGAGGCCGATGGTGGGATGCTCTTCTTGGATGAAGTTCATCGACTTCCACCAGAAGGTCAAGAAATGATTTTCTATTTTATGGATCATGGTACTTATAATCGGTTGGGGGAAACTTCCAAGAACCATCATGCCGACGTTCGCTTAGTTTGTGCTACAACGGAAGATCCAGAAAGTTCATTGCTACAGACTTTTGTTCGTCGAATTCCAATTACCATTCAACTTCCGGCATTTAATAAACGTAGTCCGGAAGAACGAATTGACCTTCTACGTTCATTGGTAACAATTGAAGCCAACCGAACTAACAAAGAAATTACATTAACCGAAGATGTTGTCCAAGCTTTATTAGGTAGTGTTACGTATGGAAATGTGGGTCAATTAAAATCTAATATTCAATTAGTGTGCGCTAAGGGATTTTTGAACAATATCGAGAATGAAGGCGAAATCATGATTACAGCGGATGATTTGCCGTCAAATATTAAGGATGGATTACTAAATTTAGCCTCTAACCGGGCTGAACTTGGGGCAATTTCGAAGTTACTAGAACCCTACATGGTAATTAAACCGGGATCAACTTATGCAACTCCCGTTAGCCGTAAAGATAGCTATGAACTGCCCTATAATTTGTATGAAATCATTGGCGATAAAGCGATGATGTTACGTGAAGAGGGTCTTGACCAAGAAAATATCAATAATTTTATTACTACGGATATTAACCTACATTTAAAATCTTTCTATAAGAATGAATCAGACACTCGTCAAGCAGAAAGTAAACTAGCTGAAATTGTGGATAAAGGGATTATTGATTTTGCTAAACAGGTTCAGCCTAAGATTGAAAATCAATTAGATTATCATTTTAAAGAGAACTTTATATATGCAATGAGTTTGCATATTAGTTCATTTATTAAACGAATTCAATCTGGAAAACCGATGCGGTTGATGGGCAATGATTTAGTTGCAATGGTTAAGGATTATCCAGAAGAGTTGGCGGTTGCTAAATCGATTAAGGAAATGCTAGAACAGCGGTATGGAATGCCAATTCCTGAATCAGAGAGTTACTATTTAGCAGTCCTTTTAATTTCACTAAGAACGGTCCCAACTAGTAATGGTCAAGTCGGTATTGTGGTGGCAGCTCATGGAAGTAGTACAGCTAGTTCTATGACACAAGTCGTCTCTCAATTATTATCTGACAACTCGATTCAAGCTTTTGATATGCCGCTCGACATGAATCCGCAAACGGCGTATAAGGGGATTGTGGAGCGAGTCCGAGCTGCTAACCAGGGGGAAGGAGTACTTCTACTAGTTGATATGGGATCCCTAAGTACCTTTGGATCTAAAATCACGGAAGAAACTCAAATTCCGGTTAAAGTTATTGATATGGTAACGACGGCGATGGTCTTGGAAGCGACCAGAAAAGCTTCTTTTATCGATAGTGATTTGAACGATATTTATGCTGAACTACGTGAATTTCACGGATACTCCAGAGTTGCAATTGCGGATGAAAGTAACGTTGAAGAAAGAGCAGAAGATCTATCCATGATTTCTGGGAAACCCAAAGCGATCGTTGCGGTATGCTCCACAGGTGAAGGAACCGCCAAAAAAATTAAAGATTTACTAGATCAACTCTTAGTTCAAAATTTAATTGAGGATATCAAAGTTTTTCCGATCTCCATAGTAAACATGCAAGATCATATCCAACAAATTAACACCAAATATACGATTGTCGCAGCGACTGGAGTAATGAATCCACAAATTGGAGTACCATTTATGCCTCTTCAAACACTTTTACAGGGTGGAGGAGAAAAGTTCGTTCGACAGTTGGCAGAACGTAGCGAAGTATCATGGGTGCTTGATGAACAAGACTCTAAATTGACGCGTAGCGTTTGTCGTCAATATTTATCACAGTACTTTGTTTTCTTGAATGCGGATAAGTTCACGGATATTTTATGGAATTATGTGGATTACTTGGCAGAAACTAAGAAAGTGGAATTTAGTGAATCCTTCCGCATCAATTTAATTATGCATATTGCGGGAGCAGTGGAAAGAATGCTTACCAATAATCCGATGGAAACAGCACCGGAAGAATTGGCTGCGGTTCAGGATGAAGTGTGGTTTAAATTGATACAAAAAGCGGATGATAAGTATTTGAGAAGGATTCAAATTGAAATGACTCCAAGTGAAGAATTTTATGTTTATAAATTGTTGGAAACATGGCAAGAAAAAAATGATACAATCCTAAGTGAGGTAGATTAAAACTAATCTTAATTTTGGAGGACACGGTGATATGACGATGGACATTCTACTGGCTCGTGTCGATAGTCGGCTCTTGCATGGGCAAGTAGCGACTGCTTGGGCTAAAAAGGTTAAACCTAATCGGATTTTAGTCGTTTCAGATAGCGTTGCAGAAGATAATTTACGTAAAACGTTGATTACTCAAGCTGCGCCTCCTGGAATATTAGTAAACGTGATTACGGTTGAAAAAATGATTCGAATTTATCAAGATTCGCAATTTGATTCTTTTAAAGTGTTACTTTTAACGGAAACCCTACAAGATATGTTGAAGCTGGTTGATGGCGGTATCGATGTCTCTGATTTAGGGATTGATGTGGGCAGTTTGGCATACGCCGTAGATATGACGATGCTAACAGATGCGATTGCGGTTGGTAAAGAAGAGATTGCTACAATCCGAACCCTACACGAACGTGGATTAACAGTGTATGCTCAGAAAATTCCTAATGATAGCCGTAAAGATTTGATAAAAATGTTAGATAAAAATAATTTATAATAAAAAATAACCCACAACTTTAATAGTTATGGGTTATTTTTATGGTCCAAATAAATGTTAAAGTTCCTCAAGTACCTGATTTTCTTTAATCTTTGGTTCGGGTTGTTTTTGACGATTTTGAATTTCTCGTTCTATTTTAAACAAAGCTTCTTTTTGAGAAGCAGGAACGTCAATGTTAAAACGACCAGTGGCAGTTTCGATTGTTAAACGGGCCTTGAATCCGGCAATACCTAGAATTAAACCGATAATGATGGCTAAAATTCCGATTGCTAAGCCTTTATTCATGGCACTTAAAGCTCCTAAAACAATTAAAATTAAACCAAGTAGTAGCGGGAAAAACTGATTTTTACCTTTGATGCTGGTAGATTTAATATCACTTAGTGCAATGTCTTTAGAAATTAGACCATAAGGGAAAACCCATAGTAATAGACGAGGGATGCGACTACGAACAGATTGGTTGTCCACTTCGACGCGACCTTTCATCCAAAAAATAAGCCAGCTAATTGAAAAATTAAACATTAATATTCCTCCAGTATTGTTCCATTGTCTTATTAATTAAGCATAATTATTTAACGATTAAAAGGCAAGTTTTCTACATGAGATCCATTAGATTTCTTAATATAATTATAAGAACTTAATTAATCCGATTGTTACAACAATGAAAACGTTTGTTAGATGTGATCTGTCACGCACACTATTTTCACAAATAATATTTTACTGGTAGAATAGAATGATAAACAAAGTGAGGAAGAAGCTTAAAATGAGTTTAAAAATTTTATCTACAGCACATTATGTACCCGAACGGGTGGTTGATAACGATGAGTTATCCAAAATTATGGATACAAATGATGAGTGGATTCAATCCCACACAGGAATTCAAACTCGTCATTATGCCATGGGCGAAGAGAATACATCAAGCTTAGCAGTCGAAGTGGGACAAAAATTATTAAACGAAAGTGGTTTAACGGCTGATCAAATCGATGTTATTATTCTTTCAACGATTACGCCAGACGCTTTAACTCCGGCTACTGCAACCATTGTGCAAGCTAAGTTAGGTGCCAAAAATGCTATTGCTTTTGATATATCGGCTGCTTGTGCTGGATTTGTTTTTGGGCTAAGTACGGCTGAAAAATTTATGCGTTCTGGACGTTACCGAAACGCGATGGTGATTAGTGCGGAAACCAATTCTAAAATGATGGATTTTAAAGATCGGACCTCCGCAGTATTTTTTGGTGACGGAGCGGGTGGTGTAATTATTTCTGCTGATGCGCATAACACAGAAGATTTCTTTATTGACGAAGAATTAGCCACCTTAGCGGAAAAAAATGAGTATATTCATAGCGGCCGAATTCCGGCTTTAACGGCTGTGAAAGCTAATAACTTTCCAACAATCGACGCTTTTTTCCAAAGTGGACGAGATGTTTTTAGTTTTGCTACCGGAGTAGTTCCTCCTCAAATGGTAGAAATTTTAAATCGAAATGATTTACATGATAAGGTTGATTACGTAATCTGTCATCAAGCTAACTTAAGAATTATTGAAAAGATTTCTGAAACGATTAACATTCCAATGGAAAAATTTGTTACGAATGTTGAACAATATGGAAATACTTCATCAGCTGGAATTCCAATGGCATTGGCTCAACTCCAAGAAAAAGATCCTAATCCTAAAACTGTTTTAATGACTGGGTTTGGTGCGGGTCTGGACTATGGAAGTATGTTGATTAGAATTTAATCATTGGAATTAAAACTAAACTGTGGTTCGTAATGTGGACCACAGTTTTTTAGTATCTTCATGTAAAAAGTTTTAATGGGATTAAGACTTGCAACTAGTTAGAAAATGAATAACAATGAAGTAGAGTTGAACGATAAGATTGAATTAATATTGAGCAGGGAGAGAAAAGAATTGGCTAAATTAGTTTTAATTAGGCATGGGGAAAGTACCGCCAATCGTGATAATATTTATACAGGGTGGTCGGATGTTCCGCTTACTCCGCTTGGTATTAAGCAAGCACAACGAGCAGGAAAATTAATTGCTAAATTAGGAATTAATTTTGATATGGTTCACACTTCAATGCTGAAGCGCGCGATTGTGACTGCTAATATCGTTTTAGATGATCTTAATCAAAATTGGTTACCGATTAATAAGACTTGGCGATTAAATGAACGCCATTATGGGGCTTTAAGGGGACAAAATAAGGATGAGACCCGCCAAATTTATGGTAAGGAGCAGGTTGCTTTATGGCGTCGGAGTTTTGATGCAGTACCACCCCTGCTAGAGCATCCCGATGATGATCGACGATATGCGGTTAATGGAATTTTGAATGAACCACTGGGTGAAAGTTTACATATGGCTTATAATCGCTTGCTACCATACTGGATTGATCAAATTGCTCCTAGATTAATGGAAGGACAAAATCAATTGGTAGTCGCACATGGAAGTTCTTTGCGAGCATTAATTAAATATTTGGAGAACATTTCTGACCAGGGTATTGATGGAGTCGAAGTTGAAAATGGAGAACCCATCATTTACGAATTAAAATCGGATTTATCTATCCAAAATAAAATTATCTTGAAAGAAGCCTAATTATTTAGGCTCTTTTTTTATGCATAAAGTATTGATTTCAGTAAAATGGGACAATTTTGTCTCTATGCGACAAAATTGTGCGTACTTCTATAAATGTCATAATTCACTTATATTATCTATATCGTTTGAGAGAGAAAATATGAGGTGAGATAATGATTAATCAAAAATCTAAAGCTAATTTTGCTTTATTTGCTTTGGCAGTAATATTTTTTGCGGTTGGTGTCACAGAATTTATTAGCGTGGGGGTACTACCAGCGATTTCAAAAAGTTTTATGATTACGACTTCAACAGCCGGACTAATAACTACTATTTATGCTTTAGGAGTAGCATTAGGCGCTCCAATTTTAACAATTTTAACTGCTAAATTTCAGCGGAAAGGAACTATTTTAGGGGCTATTATTATTTTTATAATCGGTCACTTAATTATTGGATTTGCTACCAATTTTGGAGAAGTCATTTTCGGTAGGTTAATAGCTGGTGCTTCACATGGGTTATTGTTTGCGCTCAGTTCGACAATAGCCGCCGAATTAGTTGATGAATCCAGACAAGCGAGTGCAATTGCTTATATTTTTACGGGTTTCACAATTGCGACAGCACTGGGTGCTCCATTGGGGACGGCGGTTAGTACTTATTGGGGATGGCGGATACCTTTTTTGGCGATTGCGACTTTAGGAATAGTAGCATGGATTTTAAATCGAGTAGCTTTACCTAAACAAGCTAGAAAGAATGTAGAAATATCCAGCATAGCAGATCAAGTAAAGTTGATTTTGCATCCACATGTTTTATTAACGCTCCTAATTACCATCTTAGGATATGGTGGTACTTTTGCAACCTTCACGTATTTATCATCAATTTTGCAAAAGATAACCCATGTCCCTGCGAATCAAGTTAGTTTATTCTTAGTGATTTATGGTATAGCTATCGCAATTGGAAATACGCTTGGTGGTAAACTAGGAAATGCTAAACCGATTAACGCTTTATTCGGGATCTTCATCGTTCAAGGGTTAGCTTTATTTGCTTTTTATTTTACAGTTACTAATATATATTTAAGTACTTTAAATATCGTGCTCTTAGGTTTAGTTGCTTTTATGAGCGTTCCCGTTCTACAGTCGTATATTTTAATTTTAGCTAAAAGTTATTCATCTAAAGCAGTTGATGTTGCCTCATCCTTGAATATTTCTGCTTTTAGTTTTGGCATTGTAGGTGGGTCTTTCTTAGGAGGAGTTGCACTTGATACTTATGGCTTAAGAAGCACAATGCTACTAGCAGCAGCTATGGTTGCATTAGCAGTTTTAATGATGTTGGTAGAAAATAAATTTGAAAATAAACGTCAGAAATAGTTTTAGAAAATGCTGTCGTTCCAAAAGGACGTGCTAAAATTACCCAGTAGGAGGTTTGGTTAGATGCCTGAAAAAATATATCATGTAGCAGTTGAAGCAACTTTAGATGTAATAGGAGGAAAATGGAAACCCGTCATTCTATGTCATCTAGGAGGTCGTACTCTAAGAACGGGAGAGTTATGTCAGTTAATGCCGGATGTTTCACAAAGAGTATTAACTAGGCAATTGCGCGAACTAGAAGCCGACAATATTGTTCAACGTAAGGTGTACCACCAGGTACCGCCAAAGGTTGAATATTCTTTAACCAAAGAGGGAAAAAGTCTAAGAAATATTTTATTAGCAATGTCAAATTGGGGTAAGGATAAGGTCGAACGTCTGCAAAAACAAGGTAATAGTGTGGAAATTATTGATAACGATCCGCATCCCTTTTCAAATATGGAGTAGTAAAAAAGCGACTAGTTAAGGACCGATTTTCATTTGGTCCACAGCTAGTCGCTTTTTTATTGATAAAATTATTTATTAATCTTGATAAGCCAAAGATCCCATTGGGTCCCAAGGTTTCAAGACGGTAGGTGTTTGAGCCTGCGCTTGACGTTGCGCTTCGGTTAAGAATTGTTTTTGAACAACTACTTGGTAACAGTATTCGTCCATCCAAGCATCGGACATTACCATATAGCCTTTTTCACCGACTTTTTTACCCCAACTATTTTCAACTTTCCATTTAGTTGGTTGACCAGCGACAAGATCGACACCAGTAAGTACCATAGCGTGAGTCATTAAACTCTCTTTGTAGTCTAAACGTTCAGCTTTAGACATTGAAAGATCGATATCAAACAACTCATCTTCAGCAAAAACATCTAGGTCCAAAAGTCCCTTTTCACGAGCCTCAGAGTGTTGACCAACATCGCAACCAAACCACACTGATTGTCCAGCTTTAAGTTGGTTGATGGCCGCCTGCTTGAAGTCGTCCATAGCAAGGTTTAGATGTTTAACTTGGCGTCCATTTACGACATTGCCAAGCATATCAATTGTATATGTTTGGTTGTAAGGTTTGTCAGCAGTTGGCGCATTAATGATGGAAATATATTCGGAAAGGTTCCAACCTACATACTTATCATAAAATGCTTTAGGCGTAATACCTGCTTCACGATGATAATTTTGATCGGCGTCACGATATTCCCAATCGAATTGAACAGGTGGTTCTCCGAAACTGTAAGAAGCCATGCGATAGACTTCACTAAGCATTTGTTGCTTACGTTCATCAATGTCTGTACGACTTGCTCCTGAATTAACTAAATTACGTAATGTAACTGCATCTTTGCGTAACTTTTCATTTAGCAATGTGTCAAATTCACGAGATTTTGAACTATTATAAGTTTCAGGGTAGGCCGATTGAGGAACTACACCGTATTTTTCAATTAATGCGCAGAGCATATCCCATTGGCCACCATCACCTTGAGGTTCATTTAATAAGAAGGCCACTTTACGGTCATCAGTATCAAGCTCGGCCGTATTAATGATATTTTCGTAGAACCAATTTGATTTTTCAAACTTATCCCAGAAAAAAGTATAATTTTGGGATAATTCAAAATTGCCAGGAACTTTGAATTGGTTTTTCATGTCATGACGCATAGTATTCAAAGCGGCAAACATCCAACAACGACCACTTTGTTTCTGATTCGCAACATCACCGGTATCTAAATCAATTGAAAAAACGGGTGTGCTTTGAACATCAGCTGCAAGGTTACGACTGGAATTAAGAATTCCATTTTTAGTAACTGTGCGTTCAATAACTTTAGCTTCTTTACGACCGTTATATTCTTGTTTAAAACGGTCAATTAAATTTTGTGAAATTTCTTTACTCAATATCTTCAACTCCATCCTAATATTGGTGATGATTATACGCTAATTAAAAAAATTAGTAAATGATTAGAATTATGGTCGAGCAGTCAAAACTTCTGGACCATTTTGGCGTCCAACAATGACAGTATTAACCATGTCAAGGAACAATCCTTGTTCTACAATACCAACTTGTTTGATTAGATAATCTGCTAATTGATGCGGGTGTTTAATTTCACCAAGATGAAGATCAATTACGTAGTTTTTAGAATCGGTTAAAACATATTCGCCAGCATCATTTTTCCTAAATTCAGG
Organism: Pediococcus sp. EKM201D; assembly: GCF_011800215.1. Taxonomy (NCBI): domain Bacteria; kingdom Bacillati; phylum Bacillota; class Bacilli; order Lactobacillales; family Lactobacillaceae; genus Pediococcus; species Pediococcus sp. EKM201D. Next base: position 258,086 of record NZ_JAALFK010000003.1, on the reverse strand, counting down.
ATGAAGGCCTTCTTTTTCAAGCTTCTTGAAGACTTGTTTGCTACCATATGGAATTACTTCTAGAGGGAGTGGGAAGGCCCCTAAGTGATCAACCATTTTAGATTCATCTACAATCCACATTACTTTTTTTGAGTTTGTGGCAACAATTTTTTCAAACAAGTGAGCGGCACCGCCACCTTTGATACCTTGGAAGTCAGAACTGATTTCATCAGCTCCATCAATGGTTAAATCAATATGATCAACCTCGTCAACAGATTTAACATTAATGCCCAATGAACGGGCTTGTTCAGCTGTACGATCGGAAGTTGGGACCCCAACGATATTTAAATTTTCATTTTTAACGCGTTCACCAAGAGCGTCCACCATAAATTTAACAGTAGAACCGGTACCTAAACCCACAGTCATCCCATCTTCAATAAATTTAACGGCTTCTTCGCCAACTAGTTTTTTTAATTCGTTTTGATCCATTTCTTAATCTTCCTTTCGACTTACTAAGCTTTGTATTTTAGTTGCTGTAATTTGGTCGTGCATGTTCCATTCGGAAAGTTCCGGATGGTTGAGAAAATATTTTCTTGCAAAGGGACAAAGAGGATAAATTTTCTGGTTATTTTCAATTGCAAAATTAATGAAGTCTTTCATCAATTTGCCACCCCAGCCTTGCCCTCGAACTTCAGGATTAACAAAGACTTCTTCACAGATTAAAGTATCAAGATCGGGAATTTTAGAATAGAGTACATGTCCTACTTGCACACCTTCGGAATTAGTCCAAAAAAGACGGTTTGCTTCGATATTTCTTTCCATACATAAGCCTCCTTTTCCTACAATAATCATTGTCGCCAAGAAAGCGCATAAAGTCAATTGCTTCAACAGATTTCCGTTTACAAAGTGGGTCAATAAAAGGATAATAAAATAAATGATTATTAGGAGGGAAACCGTAATGAGTAGAGGATTTGAAATTATTAGTAAGTATCAAAATCAAGGATTACATTTACCCCAACGACAAACAAAAGCAGCCGCTGGATATGACTTTGAAGCGGCAGAAGATTTTGTGTTACCAAGTATTTGGAAATTGAATTTTGTGAAGGTTTTGTGGGCCCTACGTCATCAAGAAAATGTAACAGACGAAGTATTAGATGCGGCTCGAGCAGAATTAAAACCATATTTAGTACCAACGGGTATTAAAGCATATATGGAAGATGATGAGTATTTAATGTTGGCCAATCGTTCTAGTAACCCTCTAAAACGTAGTTTAATTTTACCTAATGGGGTAGGAATTGTGGACGCGGACTACTACAATAATGAAAGCAATGAAGGGGCTATTTTTCTCCAACTTGTAAATTATGGAATTACAGATGTAAAAATCAAAAAGGGCGAACGAATTGGTCAGGGAATTTTTATGAAATATTTAGTAGCTGACAACGAAACGGCCTCAGAACAAAAGCGAACTGGTGGGTTTGGTTCGACTAAGTAGTCATTAAAAATCAATAAAGGTCAAACTAATTTTGATTAAATTATAGAAATAAATGCTATCCTAATTGTACGAATTTAAAGTTGAGGGGGAATTTAAAGCTTGGCTAAAGTAAAAACACAGTTTTTGTGTTCAGAATGTGGGTATGTTTCACCTAAATTCTTAGGACGTTGTCCTAATTGTGGAAGATGGAACACTCTGGTTGAAGAGCGGATTAGTGAACCTAAAAATGAACGTAAGAGTCGCGTTAGTTTTGAGGGTAAAAGTAGTAAACCACAACTAATTTCAGAAGTTAAAATGCACGAAGAACCGCGGGTTAAAACAGGGATGGAAGAACTGAACCGAGTGCTCGGTGGTGGAGTAGTGGATGGCTCACTAGTTCTAATTGGTGGAGATCCAGGAATTGGAAAGTCGACCCTGTTGTTACAACTATCTGGGCAATTAGCTGCTACTGATCGAGATGTTTTATACGTGTCTGGGGAAGAAAGTGCTTCACAGATCAAGATGCGCGCCGAACGTTTACAGGTTAACAGTGAACGTTTTTACTTGTACCCTGAAACTGATATGTCCAATATTCGTGCGGTCATTGAGGAACTACATCCTCAGTATGTAATTATTGATTCTGTTCAAACCATGCAAGAGCCCGACATTGATTCAGCAGTAGGTAGTGTATCGCAAATTCGAGAAATTACAGCCGAATTAATGCAGATTGCTAAAACAAATAACATTACTATTTTTATTGTTGGTCATGTAACTAAAGGCGGAGCCATTGCTGGTCCTAAAATTTTAGAACATATGGTTGATACAGTACTTTATTTTGAAGGCGATTTGCATCATACGTATCGAATTTTACGAGCGGTTAAAAATCGATTTGGTTCTACGAATGAATTGGGAATTTTCGAAATGCGAGAGGAAGGGCTTCGAGAAGTAGCCAATCCTTCGGAAATCTTTTTAGAGGAACGCCTGCAAGATGCTAACGGTTCCGCTATTGTGGTTTCGATGGAAGGTACTCGACCAATTTTGGTCGAAATTCAAGCTTTGATTACGCCTACCATTTTTGGGAATGCTCAGCGGACTGCTAGCGGGTTGGATCGTAACCGAGTCTCATTGATTATGGCAGTTTTAGAAAAAAGGGCTAATTTAACGTTGCAGAACCAAGACGCCTACTTAAAGGCTGCTGGCGGAGTGAAATTGGATGAGCCAGCAATTGATTTGGCAATTGCGATGAGTATTGTATCGAGTTTTAAGAATCAAGGGACGAGACCGACTGATAGCTTTGTTGGCGAAATTGGTTTAACTGGTGAAATCCGACGGGTTAATCGGATTGAACAACGGGTTGCCGAAGCTCAAAAACTAGGTTTTCAACGAATTTTAATTCCTAAGAATAATTTGAAGGGTTGGAATCCACCTAAAGGGATTGAAGTAGTAGGAGTAACAACGATTACGGACGCAATTCGGAAGGCGTTTAATTAGAAAGGAGGTGAATTAAAATGAAAAATATTAAAAAACGAATTGTCCAAGCGGTGTTTGCTTTAGCTGGTGGTACTTTAGGAATGTCGTATCTACCAGTTGTTTGGTCGTTATCAAATTTGGATAAGTTTATTTTATTAAACAATCGCGTAACGGGCTTTGTTATTGGTGCAATTATTTTCTGGGTTCTATCTATCTTTTTGGCTGGTTATGTATTGAGTTTAATGAGACAAGCAGAAAAAATGTTAACTAAATCTTCGCCAATCTATTTAATTACTAGTGGTGTTGGAACGGTCATTGGATTGGTCATTGCTATTTTAATTTCCACTTTATTTTATCGATCAGATGTCTTCTTTATTAATACGATGATTCCATTAATTTTAATGTTGATTTTGGGTTATTTAGGTTTTCGAATTGGAACAACTCGGCTAAACGAGTGGAAAAAATTATTCCAAGTTCGCAAACGTGATTTAAATAATCAAGATCAAGTGTTGGAGCGTCGAGCAGGTGAAAATTACCATCACTACAAGATTTTAGATACTAATATCTTAATTGATGGGCGAGTATACGATTTAGTAAAAACTGGATTGTTAGAGGGAACTTTATTAGTTCCTAACTTTGTCTTATACGAACTACAATACATTGCCGATTCTGCTGATAGCATTAAGCGGGTGCGTGGACGCCGAGGCTTAGACTTCTTAAACAAGCTTCAAAATGAAAAGATTATGCCAATTGAAATGTACGATGGCGATTATGAAGAAATTGAAGAAGTCGATAGCAAACTAATCCAACTTGCTAAGGACAAGGACGCCGTAATTGTGACGAACGATTATAACTTGAATAAAGTTAGTCAATTTCAGAATGTCCAAGTGTTAAATATCAACGAGTTGGCTAATGCGTTGAAACCACGAGTAATTCCAGGTGAAACGATGAAAGTACACGTCGTTAAGAATGGTACAGAACGGCAACAAGGGGTTGCCTATTTGGACGACGGGACGATGGTTGTTGTGGAAGATGGTAAGTTTTATATCAGTGAAACAATTGACGTCGTAGTTACGAGTGCAATTCAAACTGATGCGGGTCGAATGATTTTTGCTAAACCGGTTCACTCCACTAAGGAAATTACCCATAGCAAAGATAAGACAGAATAGACTTTATTTATTATTGATATCAATGTAGAATGAAAACATTGTGACATAATTTTTGGAGAGGTGTTAATTTTGGCAAAGCAAAAGATTCGAGTACGTTATGCTCCAAGTCCAACGGGACATCTGCATATCGGAAATGCACGAACAGCCTTATTTAATTATTTGTTTGCTCGTCATTACAAAGGTAAATTTATTCTTAGAATTGAAGATACTGACCAAAGTCGGAATATCGCTGACGGAGAAAAAAGTCAGATCGATAACCTAAAATGGTTGGGAATGGATTGGGATGAAGGTCCTGATAAACCGGGAGAATACGGTCCATATCGTCAATCTGAACGTAAAGGTATATATCAACCACTAATTGATCAGTTAGTTGCTGAAGGTAAAGCATATGAATCATATATGACTGAAGAAGAACTAGCTGCTCAACGTGAAGAGCAAAAGGCAAATGGTGAAATGCCTCATTATGTTGATGAATATGCTGGATTATCACCTGAACAAAAAGAACAAAAAATTGCTGATGCTAAGGCAGCAGGAATTGAACCTGTAATTCGTTTTAAGGTGCCTACCAACACTACTTACGAATGGGATGATTTGGTTAAGGGTCATATTTCATTTGAATCTGAAACAATTGGTGGCGATTTTGTCATTCAAAAGCGTGATGGAATGCCAACTTACAACTTTGCGGTAGTTGTTGATGATCACATGATGGAAATTAGCCATGTTTTCCGTGGGGATGACCACGTTGCAAATACTCCTAAACAATTGATGATTTATGAAGCTTTAGGATGGGATGCTCCCCAATTTGGTCACATGAGCTTAATTATCAATACTGAAACAGGTAAGAAGTTAAGTAAACGTGATGAATCTATTCTTCAATTCATCGAACAATATCGTAGTTTAGGATATCTACCAGAAGCAATGTTGAACTTTATTATCTTGCTCGGCTGGTCACCAGTGGGAGAAAGTGAAATCTTTACTCTACGTGAATTCGTTAAGATGTATGATGAAAAGCGTTTGAGTAAGTCACCTGCTGCTTTTGATGCTAAGAAATTGGAATGGATTAACAACCAATATGTTAAAGCTGCTGATGAAGATCGTATCATGCACTCAGCACTCCTTCAATTGATTAATGCCGGTAAGATTGAAAAGAACCCAGCACCAATGAAGGTAGAATGGGCACGTAAGTTAATCAACTTATTTAAGCGTCAAATGAGTTATACAGCGCAAATTGTTGAATTTACAGAATTATTCTTTAATGGTCCTGAAAATATCGATGAAGAGGCTAAAGAAGAATTGGCCACGGATGATGCTCTTCCAGTATTAAAAGCATTGGAAAAACAATTCAGTGATTTGCCAGTCTTTGATACAGTTAACATTTTGGCAGCTATTAAGGCGGTTCAAAAGGAAACTGGAATTAAGGGTCGCAAACTTTGGATGCCAATTCGAATTGCTATTACCCATGAAATGCATGGACCAGAACTTCCAGAAAGTTTGGAATTATTAGGTTATGAATTATCAATGCAACATTTACGGGCAATGATTGAAGAATTAAGCTAAATATGAAAGAAGAACTTCAATAAAGTTAGGTGGGAGACATGGACTCCGCTACCAAACGTTGATGCTTGGCTCAGCGACTAAAACTTTTTTGAAGCTCTTCTTTTTTATATTCACTTTGCGTTGCATACTCTTTTCAATTATCATTAGAGGTAGCTAAAAATCCCCGTAGGGAGTGAAAAAATGATTAAAATTTATAATACAATGTCTAGAACTAAAGAAACTTTCAAGCCTTTAGTGGATCATAAGGTATCAATGTACGTTTGTGGACCGACAGTATACAACTATATTCATATTGGCAACGCGCGTAGTATTATCGCTTTTGATACCATCAGGAGATATTTTGAATATCGCGGATTTGAAGTGAAATTTGTTTCAAATTTTACTGATGTTGACGATAAAATGATTAATTCAGCTCGTGAACAAGGTATTACAGTTCCAGAATTAGCGGATCGTTATATTGGAGCTTTTAAAGAAGATGTCCAAGCTGTTAATGTAGAACCAGCGACGCTTAATCCACGGGCTACTGAGAATATCGATGATATTATCGCATTTATTGCAGATTTGATGGACAAGGGCTTTGCCTATGCGGTAGATGGCGATGTGTACTATCGGGCACGTAAGTTTTCAAAGTATGGTGCCCTTTCGCACCAAAATATTGATGAATTAGAACAGGGTGCGAGCCAACACGTAGATGATGAAGAAACAGCTCGTAAAGAAGATCCAATTGATTTTGCGTTGTGGAAGGCAGCTAAGGGTGATGAAATTGCTTGGAAAGCACCATGGGGGACCGGACGCCCTGGATGGCATATTGAATGTTCAGTAATGTCAACCAAATATCTAGGAGATACTTTTGATATTCATGGTGGAGGAGAAGACCTTCAATTTCCGCATCATGAAAATGAAATTGCTCAAAGTGAAGCCAAAACTGGTAAACAGTTTGCTAGATACTGGATGCATAATGGTTTTGTCACAGTCGGTGATGATAATGAAAAGATGAGTAAATCTTTGGGAAACTTTGTTACGGTGCACGATTTAGTTCAAAAAATAAATCCCCAAGTCTTACGTTTCTTAATGTCGACTACTCAATATCGACGTCCAATTCAATATACACAAGCAAGTTTACAAGACGCTAAAAACAATCTAGAAAAGCTGCAAAATGCTTTTATCAATTTGAATTATCGTTTGCAAGGTGCTCAAGGGGCAGCTGACGCAACGGTTGCTGAACAGGCTGCTCAATTAGAAACAGACTTTATTACAGCGATGGATGATGACTTTAATGCGCAAAATGGGATTACCGTTGTTTACGAGTTTGCACGCTTAATCAATGTATATAGTGAAAAAACAGCCGTGAATGCTGAGCAAATTAATCAATTATTAACCAGCTATGCTAAAATGGCAGCTGTTTTTGGGATTGAATTGAAACAGATTGAAAATGATGATGCTGAAATTGATGAATTAGTTAAACAACGCGATCAAGCTCGTGCAGACCGCGATTTTGAGACTAGTGATCGATTACGTAATCAATTAAAAGAAATGGGTGTTATCTTAGAGGATACGCCACAAGGAACACGTTGGAGAAAAAAAGATGAGTGAAGAGTTTAATTACCAAGCAATTAATGGAATTGCATTAGCTTATTTGGGTGATGCGGAATACGAAGTTTTTATTAGAAGACATCTAATTAAACAAGGGCTTACCCGTCCTAATCGGTTACATCACGTTGCAACCAGATATGTATCTGCTAAAGCACAAGCAGCTTTAATTAACGCAATGGAAGCAGAAAATTTTCTTACTGAAAAAGAAATCGAAGCTTTCAAAAAGGGGCGTAATGCTAAAAGTCATACGTCTGCAAAAAATACATCAGTCCTTACTTACCGAATTTCAACGGGATTTGAGGCAATTGTTGGATATCTGTCATTGACAAATCAAACTGAACGTTTAGCTGAATTTGCTCAATGGTGTATTGAAAAAGTCGAGGAAGGAAATTTACGTATTGAATAATTCAAATGAAACGCAACAACCAGATTTTGTCATTGGCCGCCATCCAGCAATGGCTAGTTTGCAAAGTGATCATTCAATTAACAAGGTTTTTATTCAAGAAGGGCTAAAATCGGATGGAATTGGACAAATTATTGCTAAAGCAAAAAAACAAGGTCTGGTAATTCAACGAGTTACTAAGTCGAAATTGGATACATTATCGAACGGACAAAATCACCAAGGGGTGGTATTAGCGGTTGCATCCTTTGAATATGCTGAATTAGATGATATCTTCAAGTTAGCTAAAGCACGCGAAGAGGAACCCTTCATTTTAATTTTAGATGGAATTGAAGACCCGCATAACTTAGGTTCAATTTTAAGAACGGCAGATGCAGCAGGCGTTCACGGAGTAATTATTCCAAAACGACGGGCAGTTGGTTTAACCAGTACCGTAGCCAAAACTTCTGCGGGAGCAATTGAACGAGTTCCTGTCGTCCAAGTTAGCAACTTAGTTAACGCGATTAAAGAACTTAAAGAACGTGGACTTTGGATTTTTGGTACTGATATGAAGGGAACGGATTATCGCCGCTGGGATGCAAAAGGGGCGGTAGGTTTGATTATCGGTAACGAAGGAAAAGGTATGGCCCGCCTAACTAAGGATAATGTGGACGAAATGTTAACGATTCCGATGGTTGGTGAAATTCAAAGTTTAAATGCAAGTGTAGCAGCCGGACTTTTAATTTACCAAGGCTATAATTCAAGACATCAACTTTAAAAATTAGAAACGAATGATTGGAATGCCAATTATTCGTTTTTTATTTACGAAAAATGCGGTTAGAAAATTTTAACAACCTTGCTAAGATCGTTTCCATTGAAACAGGGAGGAAGCGTAATGGCGAAACAAGGTAGTTTGGAAGAATTGGATGAGCTTGAAATAGTTCAACAAATAAAAAACAATGATTCAAGTAATTTTGAAATTCTATTTAAGCGATATATTCCAATTATTAAAAAATTAAGAACAAGATATTCGATTCGTAATCTAGAATGGGATGATTGGTTGCAAGAAGGACGCATCGTTTTCTTCAACTCGGTAGTTAATTTTGATGAAAATTTAAAAATTACTTTGGGGGCTTTTTTTTCGAACTAATTTTACTAATCGAATTTATAGTATCTTAAGATTTGAGATGGCCTATAAAAGAAAAGCGGGTCTGACGGCGCAATCGATAGAAAGTGTTGATGGTGATTTAGAAACAGCAACTAAGAAAATTTCTAAGATTACACCGCATAGTAATTTAGTCATTAAGGAGAGTTATGCGGAATATGAATCATTGTTATCAAAATTTGAAAAAGAAGTTTCAGTGCTGTTGTTTAAAGGAAATTGCCCAGAAGAAATTGCGGAAAAACTTGGTTATGAGGTGATTAAGATCCAAAATGCGATAGTACGGTGTAAACAAAAATTAAGTGAACAAATGTATGGTCGCCCTTAATTGACAATCAGGGTTGCACATGCTAAAGTTTAATTTCGATAAGGAGGGATTTTTTATGTCCCAAAAGAAAGTAGCTTTAGCATGTACTGTTTGTGGTTCAAGAAACTACACAGTAGCAGCTAACCCGCAAAGAACAGACCGTTTAGAGGTTAATAAGTACTGTAAACGTTGTAACAAACACACTTTACACAGTGAAACAAGATAGGAGGCGTATTAAATGTTTCGATTTTTTAAGAGCATTGGTCAAGAGATGCGAGAAGTTGACTGGCCTAATTTTAAACAGTTAAGAAAAGACTCTTCCACTGTTATTTCAACATCGGTATTTTTTATAGCCTTCTTAGCTTTAGCCGATTGGCTAATTCAATTGTTCCTTAAGCTATTTGTATAATGGCATAAGGTCGATTATTTTGTTATAATTTAATTTGTTGATAGAAACTTCGTGCTTACGGAGTTTTTTTATTTTGGAAAAGGAGCGCTTAACTTGGAAACTGAAGAAAAAAACTGGTATGTGTTACATACATATTCTGGATATGAAAATAAAGTTAAAAATAACTTGGATTCACGTGCTAAATCAATGGGGATGGCGGAATATATTTTCCGAGTAGTTGTTCCCGAAGAAGAAGAAGTTGAAACTAAAAATGGGGAAGACAAGATTGTTAAGAAGAATGAATTCCCTGGCTATGTTTTGGTTGAAATGATTATGACTGATGATTCTTGGTACGTGGTTCGTAATACACCAGGAGTTACTGGATTTATTGGTTCCCATGGTTCTGGTAGTAAACCAACTCCACTTTTACCAGATGAAGTTGAACGTATTCTTCGTCGCTTAGGAATGACTGCTCGTCATGCTGATATCGAAGTTGAAGTAGGCGAATTAGTTAAGATCGTCGATGGCGCTTTTGAAGGTTTGACTGGTAAGATTACTGAAGTCGATAATAATAACATGAAGGTTAAAGTTAACATCGATATGTTCGGTCGAGAAACTAGTACAGAACTAGATATCGAACAAATTGATAAAATTGACTAGATTTTAATTTGAACAAACATTTCGGGTGTGGTATTATATCGTAGTATGCCTTGCATACTCAATGTGGGAGAAGAAATATAAATCTTCATCGTGACCACACACGGACTTATTTTAAGGAGGTATGTCTCGTGGCAAAGAAAGTAGCAAACATTGTTAAATTGCAAATTCCTGCAGGAAAAGCAACTCCAGCTCCACCGGTTGGACCAGCACTTGGACAAGCAGGTATCAATATTATGGGATTTACAAAGGACTTTAACGCACGTACAGCTGACCAAGCTGGCTTGTTAATTCCTGTTGTAATCACAGTTTACGAAGACCGTTCATTCGACTTCGTTACAAAGACACCACCTGCTTCAGTTCTTTTGAAGAAAGCTGCTGGTGTAGAACACGGTTCTGGTGAACCTAACACGAACAAAGTAGCAACAGTTACTTCTGCTCAAGTTAAGGAAATCGCTGAAACAAAAATGCAAGATCTAAACGCTGCAGACGTTGAAGCTGCTATGCGCATGATCGAAGGTACAGCACGTAGTATGGGATTCGTAGTCGAAGGCTAATACACGCACTGTCGGATACTCCACTAAAGTGGATGTATCAAAGTGGGAGGAAAATCCGCTATAACCACATTTGCTAGGAGGAAAACACACAGATGGCTAAAAAAGGTAAAAAGTTTCAAGACGCTGCAAAACAAGTAGAAGCTCTTAAGGCTTATGCTCCAAAAGAAGCGCTTGAATTAGTTAAGAAAATTGATTTTGCAAAGTTCGACGCTACTGTTGAAACAGTATACAAGTTGAACGTTGACACAAAGCAAGCTGACCAACAACTTCGTGGTGCCGTTGTTTTACCAAACGGTACTGGTAAAGAGCAAACAGTTATTGTATTTGCTAAAGGTGCTAAGGCTGAAGCAGCTAAAGCAGCTGGTGCAGATGTTGTTGGTGACGACGACTTAGTACAACGCATCCAAGACGGATGGTTAGACTTTGACGTTGCAATCGCAACACCAGACATGATGGGACAAGTAGGTCGTTTAGGTCGCGTATTGGGACCTAAGAACTTAATGCCTAACCCTAAGACTGGTACAGTTACTATGGATGTTGAAAAGGCTGTTGCTGATTCTAAGTCTGGTAAGGTTACATACCGTACAGACCGTGACGGTAATGTTCATGTGCCAATTGGTAAAGTATCATTTGATGTTGACCAATTACTTGGTAACTTACAAACAATCAACGATACAATCGTTCGTTTACGTCCTGCATCTGTTAAGGGTGCTTACGTACAAAACGTATCAGTTGCATCAACATTTGGACCAGGAGTTAAGGTTGACTTTTCTCAATTCTAAAATCTCTTGATTTGTTCCAAACGCTGTGATATATTACTAAGAGTGAATTATAACTGAATAATTTACCTAAGACTCAGGTGGCCATGTTTGGCCTTAATATATTGCCTGCCGAGGAACGTATGAAACTATTCGTGTCTCAGAGTCTTTCTGGGGTACGAATTTTTTTATGGTTCAACAATCATTCAGGAGGTGAAATACATTGAGTAAAGAAGCTATCGCACAAAAAGCTGCAATCGTTGATGAAGTTGCTGAACAATTAAAGGAATCCGTTTCTGCTATTGTTGTTGATTCACGTGGTTTAACTGTTGCTGAAGTAACAGACTTACGTAAACAACTTCGTGACGCTGGTATCAAGCTACGCGTTATCAAAAACAAAGTGTTGACACGTGCTGCTGAAAAAGCTGGTTTTGAAGGTATGGACGACGTGTTCGTTGGTCCTTCAGCTGTTGCTTTCTCAGAAGAAGACGCTGTTGCACCTGCTAAGATTTTGAAGACTTTTGCTGACAGTAATGACAACCTTTCAATTAAGGGTGGTATTATTGAAGGTGAAGTTGCTGATATCGATACAATTAATACATTCGCTACATTGCCTAGTCGTGAAGACTTGCTTGCAATGCTTGCTAATGAATTTATGTCACCTGTACGTGACGTTGCATATGCACTTAAAGCTGTTGCTGACAAGAAGTCTGAAGAAGACGCTGCATAAGCAAATAACATTTAATTATAATTAATTTGGAGGAAACAAAAATGGCATTAGATAAAGACCAATTTATTGAAGACTTAAAAGGTGCTTCAATTACTGATTTAAACGATCTTGTTAAAGCAATCGAAGACGAATTCGGCGTTTCAGCTGCTGCTCCAGTTGCTGCAGCAGGTGCTGCTGGTGGCGCTGCTGAAGCTAAGACTTCATTCAACGTTGAACTTACTTCAGGTGGTTCAGCTAAGATCAAAGTTATCAAAGCAGTTCGCGAAATCACAGGTGCTGGCTTGAAAGACGCTAAGGACATGGTAGACAACGCTCCTTCTGTAATTAAAGAAGACGTTTCTGAAGACGAAGCAAACGAACTTAAAGCTAAGCTTGAAGAAGCTGGCGCAACTGTAGAAGTTAAGTAATTTAATTTCTTAAGTTATTAAAAGAGCTATTTCCATTTGGATGGAAATAGCTCTTTTTTTGTTTTAAAAAATATTCAAATAAAGACTTTTTGATAAATAGGATGACAGAGCGTTACAAAAAATCCAACTTCTAAAATGGAAGTTGGATTTTTTTATTTGGATTTAAATGTTGTAATCTTCATCACTCATAGTTTCCACGTTACCCAAACGATAACCGTTACCAACTTGTGAGAAGAAGTCATGGTTAGAAGTTCCAGTTGAAATCCCATTCATTACGATGGGATTAACATCAGCTTCAGTATCAGGGAACAATGGGTCTTGCCCTAAATTCATGAGGGCTTTGTTAGCATTATAACGCGTGAAGGTAAGAACTTCATCAGTCCAACCAACTTGGTCATACAAAGTATGAACATATTTTTCTTCGTTATCATATAAATCGTATAAGAAGTTATACATCCAATCCTTTATTTCTTGCTGTTCATTTTCACCAAGCTCTTTAAGGCCTAATTGGAATTTGTAACCAATATAAGTTCCATGAACTGATTCATCACGAAGAATTAGTTTAATAATCTCAGCCACATTGTTTAGTTGATTATGACCTAAGTAATAAAGGGGAGTGAAGAAGCCAGAGTAGAATAAGAAAGTTTCTAAAAATACACTCGAAATCTTTTTCTTCAAAGGATGTTCATCATCATGATATAACTCATAGATTCGTTTAGTTTTATTTTGAAGGAATTCTTCTGAATCACTCCAAGCAAAAATTTCATCAATTTCAGAGGGAGTATTTAAAGTCTCAAAGATTGATGAATAACTCTTAGCATGGACCGATTCCATAAATTGAATGTTATTTAACACTGCTGTCTCGTGAGGAGTACGAATATCCTTTCTGAGAGCTGCCATTCCATCTTGTGATTGAAGAGTATCTAACAGAGTTAGACCGCCAAATACGTGACCTACGACCCATTTGTGGTCTTCGTCTAATTCACGCCAGTCACTAAGATCATTTGAAATTGGAATACGGGTATCAAGCCAAAATTGTTCAGTCAACTTTTCCCAAGTAGCTTTATCAATTTGGTCTGAAATGGCATTCCAGTTGATTGCTTCATAGTTTTCCATTAAAAAATCCTCCACTTATTTAAATTGAACAGCTTTCACATTGATTTACGCCAACTTCACCATCATTATCTGTGAAGGTACGAACGTAGTAGATGGACTTGATACCTTCATGATGGGCATAGTTACGAAGGATATTAAGATCACGAGTGGTCATTTTATCAGTGCGGCCTTCCTTCCAATCATAAATTCCAGCTGGAATTGTTGAACGCATGAAGAAGGTCATACTCATCCCTTGGTCAACATGTTGTTGGGCAGCAGCGTAAATATCAATAACTTTACGCATATCAATGTCGTAAGCTGATTGGTAATATTTTAACGTATCATTGGAAAGATATGGAGCTGGGAAGTAAATTTTCCCAATTTTCTTTTCTTGACGCTCTTCAATTTTGTTAACAATGGGTTGAAGACTAGCTGTCGCATCGTTGATATAAGAAATTGAACCAGTAGGAGCAACTGCCATTCGATTTTGGTGATAAAGTCCGTCAGCCATCACATCAGCTTTAAGTTGCTTCCAATCTTCAACGCTTGGAATTTCAATTCCATTAAATAACTCTTTAACTCGATTGGATTTAGGTCCAAAATCATTTTCTACATATTTATCAAAGTAAGAACCATCAGCATATTTGCTTTTATCAAAGTTGTGGAAAACTTGATTCTTTTCTTTGGCAATCTGGTTAGAAGCTTTTAGAGTCCAATAGTTCAACAGCATAAAGTAAACACTAGTGAATTCAATCGAATCTGCTTCACCATAGTAAAGGTGGTTCTTAGCTAAGTAACCATGGAGTCCCATTGCTCCAAGACCAATGGTATGAGCAAGAGCATTTCCATTTTGGATAGAAGGAACAACGTCAATATCAGAATGATCCGTAACAAAAGTTAGCGCTCTAACCATAGTTTCGACCGATTTACCGAAGTGGGGCGTTTGCATCATATTAACAATGTTTGTTGAACCAAGGTTACAACTGATATCAGTTCCTAGTTTCGTATAGTTTTGCTTGTTATCAATTACGGATGGAGTTTGTACTTGCATAATTTCTGAGCAGAGATTACTCATTACAATTTTTCCATAAATTGGATTTTCTCGATTAGCCGTATCAACGTTAACAATGTAAGGATAGCCAGATTCCTGTTGAAGTTTAGAAATTTCATTTTCGATGTTACGGGCTTTAACTTTGAATTTCTTAATAGCAGGGTTTTTGACCATGTTGTCGTATTCTTTAGTAATATCGACGTAGGCGTAAGGTTCACCGTAAACTTTTTCCACACTATAAGGACTAAATAGATACATATCTTCGTCGTGTTTGATGAGGTCATAAAATTTATCGGGAACGACTACACCAAGTGAGAGGGTTTTAACCCGTATCTTTTCGTCGGCATTTTCCTTTTTAGCTGAAAGGAAAGATACAATGTCGGGATGGAAAACGTTTAGATATACAACACCAGCTCCCTGACGTTGTCCTAATTGATTGGCATAAGAAAAACTATCTTCTAGTAGTTTCATAACCGGAACCACACCGCTAGCAGCGCCTTCAATCCCCTTGATTGGTGCTCCCGCCTCACGAAGGTTAGTGAGGTTGATTCCGACCCCGCCACCTAATTTAGAAAGTTGAAGAGCAGAATTAATCGTACGACCAATCGAGTTCATATCGTCGTTAGCTTGAATTAAGAAACATGAAACTAACTCTCCCCGATGCTTACGACCGGCATTTAAAAAACTAGGAGTAGCTGGTTGATAGCGTTGGTGAATGATTTCATCGGCAATATTCATGGCCAATTCTTCATTACCATCAGCAAAGTAGAGAGCGTTCATAGCCACGCGGTCGATGAAGTTTTCTAAATAATATTCGTTATTATTCGTTTTTAAGGCATATTGAGCGTAAAACTTATAAGCTGCCATAAACGATTGAAAGTGGAAGTCTTGTTGCTTTAAGAAGTCGTACAGTTTTTCGATAAAATCGAATGAATATTCTTCAACAAGGGCAGCCTCGATATAGTCTTCTTTGAGGAGGTAATCGAAACGTTCACGTAGAGAATCAAATTGCATGGTGTTAGCTTGAACATTCTCTTTTAGAAATGCAGCTAGAGCTTCACGATCCTTGCTTAGGGGAATTTGGTTATCAACAGGGATGTTAATTTCATTGTTTAAATCATAGTAAGTAACATCTTTTAGATCTTTTAAAGTCATAATTCGAATCCTCTCTTCAATCAAGTGAAATAAAAAAACGCTCCGCATTTACAATGTACGAATGGGGCGTCTTGAACATCTGAGTTAGCGTTGGTGGAGAACTAAATTGCTAATTTTTTTAGTAAATCAGGTCTAAAACCAGCCACAGCTTTTTCTTCAGAAAATTGAACGACTGGTACGGCTTGGAAGCCTTTAGCTTTTAAAGCGTCGATATATTCTGGATTTGCATTGATATTACGTTCTTCAAAAGTAACCCCGTTTTCGGATAAGAAGCGTTTAGTCATTTTGCATTGAATGCAGTTATTTTTAGTGTACACAATTATTTTTCTCATAATACTGATCCCCCTTGTCTCATTTATCATGGAACTAAGTATACAACATTTATTACTAAATTTGAAATAAAAAAGCACAATATGTAGAGGATATATTTTTATAATCCCACTATATATTGTGCTGGCGGTGTTTATTAAATTTTATTCTTTTTAAATTGGTAACTGAATTTACAATACGATATTATATTAATAGAGAATGGAGGACTTTTCAATGACAGATTATTATTTTACTGAAAATCCCAACGCCGAACATGACGAGAAGCATTGGAGCTACGAGCTTTTGGGTCATAAATTAAATTTTATTTCGGATCGCGGTGTTTTTTCAAAAAACACAATTGATTTTGGAACTAGGACGTTGCTTGAAGCAATACAAATTGTAGGTTCTGCTGAAAAGATTTTAGACGTGGGATGTGGATACGGTCCAATTGGCATATCACTTGCCAAAAGTTTTCCAGAGATACAAGTACAGATGACAGATGTTAACGAACGCGCGTTGGGACTCGCCAAACGAAATGCAGTTGCTAATAGCGTCGAAAAACAGACTCAAATTTATAAATCAGATGCATATGAGAATATCGATGATACGGATTTCACCACGATTATTTCTAATCCACCAGTCCGTGCAGGAAAATCGGTAGTTGAGACAATTATCGTTGAGGCTAAATCTCATTTAAAAGCAGGTGGCCAACTGGTAATTGTTCTTCAGAAAAAACAGGGGGCGCCCTCAGCTAAAAAATTAATGCAAGAAACCTTTGGGAATGTCGAAGTCCTAAAAAAGAATAAAGGATATTATATTTTAAGAAGTGCACATGAATAAGTTAACAGAGCATGAAATTAATTTTTATATGAATGAAGCAATTAAAGAGGCCCAATTCGCCAAAATGATTGATGAGGTCCCCATTGGAGCAGTGGTTGTTCATGATGGTAAAATTATCGGTCGTGGTCATAACTTAAGAGAACACTCACAGGATTCAACCACTCATGCGGAAGTCTTAGCTATTACGGAAGCTTGCGCTTATTTAAAAAGCTGGCGGCTGTGGGATTGTCAGCTTTTTGTGACCATTGAACCATGCTTAATGTGTAGTGGAACCATCATCAATTCACAATTACCTCAAGTATTTTTTGGTGCTCGAGATCCTAAAGCAGGAGCGGTTCGAAGCCTGTATACCGTACTCGAAGATACGCGTTTAAACCATCAAGTGACGGTTCATGAAGGGATTGAAGCTGACCGAGCATCGATGTTAATGAAGACGTTTTTTAAAGAAATTCGAAAAAGAAGAAAAAAAACTAAGTAAAATAGTGGAAATTTTTTTAAAATTCGAGTATCATAGTTATTGCCGTAAGGCCTTGAGGCAAGGTTGGACTTACGAATTGTGTCAGGTCCGGAAGGAAGCAGCACTAAGTATGCTCTGGCTTGTGCCTTAAGTTATTGGGTAAATTAACGAACTCTTAGTCCATTGGGCTAAGGGTTCTTTTCTTAAAAAAAGCAAATATGGAAGGAAATCAAATGAGTTATCAAGCATTATACCGTGTTTGGCGGCCTCAAAAGTTTGATGATATGGTCGGTCAAGACGTCGTCACGAGGACTTTAAAAAATGCATTAATAACTGAGCAGACCAGCCATGCGTATCTATTTACTGGTCCACGAGGAACCGGAAAAACATCGGCAGCTAAGATTTTTGCTAAGGCGGTTAATTGTCACTATCTTAAAGATGGTGAGCCTTGTAATGAATGTGTGACTTGTAAAGCGATTACTGAGGGAACCTTAAACGATGTAATCGAAATTGATGCGGCCTCGAATAATGGTGTCGAAGAAATTCGCGATATTCGAGATAAGGCAAAGTATGCTCCAACTGAAGCAGACTACAAAGTCTACATTGTTGATGAAGTCCATATGCTATCAACCGGAGCATTTAATGCGTTGTTGAAAACTTTAGAAGAACCACCAGCTAATGTAATTTTTATTTTAGCAACGACGGAACCTCAAAAGATTCCATTAACTATTATTTCAAGAACACAACGTTTTGATTTTAAACGAATTACACCAGCTCAAAGTTATGATCGCATGGTCTATATTTTGGATCAAAAGGGAATCCAGTACGATCAAAAGGCTTTAGCAATTATCGCCAAGGCTGCTGAAGGTGGGATGCGAGATGCGTTAAGTATTTTGGATCAAGTGATCTCATTTGGTAACGAAGAAGTAACTTTAGATAACGCCTTATTAGTTACAGGAAGTGTTAACCAAAAACTATTAGATCAGTATTTAACGCAAATTTTTAAGCAAGAAACATCAGCGGCATTAGAAACTTTGCATCAAATTTTAGATGAGGGTAAAGATGGACAACGATTAATTGAAGACTTAATTGCTGTCCAAAGAAATTTACTCTTATACCAAGAAGATCCCCAGTTGGTGCAAGAACAAAGCTTGAATGATCTATCGGAAGCTTTTACTGAAGAAGCAGCTATGGTGACTGGCGTGGAGCTATATCAGATGATTGATACGTTGAATAGTATTCAACAACAAATGCGCTTCACGACTCACCCAGATGTCTATTTGGAAGTTTTGACGATTAAGCTATCACAACGAAAAACTGCGAAAGTTTCCACCGAAGCCCCAACCGGTTCCGTGGATAACCAAGAAGTGGAGCAGTTACGTTCAGAAGTCAGTCAATTAAAACAAGCAATTCAAAAGCTACAACAAAATGTAAAAAATACGCCAAGTAATTCACAATCAGCTCAGCCTAAACCTAAGAAAAAAGCGGTAGGGGCTAAACAAGTTAAAACTCCTGCTAATTTAACCAAGATTTATCCGATCTTGGAAAATGCTACTAAGGCCAGTTTAAATACAATGCAGGAACTCTGGCGCGACCTAATGGATATGCTATCTGTTACAGAACGGGCTTTAATGCACGTTTCTAAGCCAGTTGCAGCTAGTAAAGAAGGAGTGGTCGTAGCGTTCAATTACGACTTTCTGTTTGAAAAGGCCGTCGATAATGAAGTGCTTCGTACTGAACTTCAACAAAATTTAGCTAAGTTAACTGGTTCCGATTTTAAGGTAGTTTATGTTACAGTTGAAGAGTGGCCAGAGGTGCGGTCAGGTTTCTTAAATACTCATCATTTTGATAAGAATCAAGAAAAATCTGAACCAGAGGCATCAGAGCAATCTACACCCAAAGCGGATGAAGATAATCAAGCTGTTAAAAAAGCGGTCGAATTATTTGGCTCTGAAAATGTAAATATAAAAAATGATTAAAGGATGGTAATACAAATGCGTGGTGGAATGGGAAACATGCAAAGCATGATGCGTCAAATGCAAAAGATGCAAAAAAAGGTAACAGAAGAACAAGAAAAATTAAATCAAACTGAATTTACGGGTGTGGCACCAGATGACATGGTCAAAGTTGTATTCACCGGTGATCATAGAATGAAAGACATCGTGATTAATCCTGAAGCAATCGATGAAGATGATCCAGACATGTTACAAGATTTAATTGTAGCCGCTGTAAACGACGCTATGAATCGTGTGGATAGTGAAACTAATAAAACAATGGGAAAATACACTAAGGGCATCCCCGGAATGTAATTAAGAATCGTAGGTGATAGACCGTTATGCAATATCCAGAACCGATTGCGAAATTAATCGATAGTTTCATGAAATTACCAGGTATTGGTTATAAAACGGCAACCCGATTAGCATTTTTTACGTTAGATATGGAAAAAGATGATGTAACCGAATTTGCTAAGGCGCTGATTTCAGCACAACGGGACCTAAGTTTCTGTAGTATTTGTGGAAATATTACGGAAGATGATCCATGTGATATTTGTCAGGACCCTTCACGAGATCAAAAAGCGGTTTTAGTAGTCGAAGATTCTAAGGACGTAATGTCAATGGAACAGATGAAAGAATACCATGGCTTGTATCATGTGTTACATGGCGTGTTATCACCCATGGATGGTAAAGGCCCTGAAGACATCAATATTGCTGCGTTACTTACCCGTTTACAGAAGAACGAGGCCATTAAAGAAGTTATTATTGCTACAAATGCAACTCCAGAAGGGGAAGCGACAGCGATGTATATTTCAAGATTGGTTAAACCGTCCGGCATTAAAGTTACTCGTTTAGCTCACGGGTTATCGGTCGGAAGTGATATTGAATATGCGGATCAAATGACTTTATATAAAGCGGTTGAAGGCCGAACAGAAATGTAAAGCAAAATAATTAAAAGATGAGTTAATGCGATTTTACCAGCGCGTTAGCTCATTTTTTTAAATTAATATGGTGATATTTTAATTAAGGTTAATAGACAGTCCTTAAAATCTAAAGTAGAATAAAAACAATAAATAATTTAAAACAAGTAAGGCGGGGAATACTGGTGAACGGGCATTTTATATCATTTGAAGGTCCAGATGGGGCTGGAAAAACAACGGTTCTGCAAGCGATGGTCGAACATTACCAACAGCGTTTGAAGGACCAATTAACAGTAACGAGGGAGCCCGGCGGAAATCCTATTTCAGAGGCAATTCGAACTATTATTTTGGATAAAAACAACACCGAGATGGATGAGCGAACGGAGGCCTTACTCTATGCGGCTGCTAGACGACAACATTTGGTGGAAACGATTTTACCAGCTTTGAAAAAAAATCATGTGGTTTTTTGTGACCGATTTGTTGATAGCTCAATTGCATATCAAGGAGCAGGCAGAAAAATTGGTACCGATGCCGTCTATCAAATGAATCTCTTTGCTACTGAAGGAGCATTACCAGAAAAAACAATTTACTTGGATGTACCATCAGAACTTGGACTAAAGCGCATTATGACTCATCGGACGGAAGATGTTGATCGGTTAGATTTAGAACAATTAGATTTTCATCAGCGAGTCCGTTCGGCATATCTAGATTTAGCTAAGAAATTTCCAGATCGGATTGTCGTAATTGATGCGAGTCAAGAACTTGATGATGTAAAGAGAGATGTAATTGAAGTGTTAGACCAAATTTTAAATTAGCGGAGGAATATTATTATGGCAACTAAGTTAGTTATCGCAATTGTACAAGATAAAGATGCAAACTATTTGAGTGATCAGTTTATTGATCAAAATGTTCGAGCAACTAAGTTATCCACAACTGGTGGTTTTCTACAATCAGGTAATACAACTTTCATGATTGGGATTGAAGAAGAACGTGTCCCAGAAGTCCTTGAAATTATCAAGAAAGCTAGTCATACCAGAGAAGAATTTATGACACCATCTGTTAACATGGACGTTAATATGGAAGGTACTACGGCCTATCCAATTAAGGTTCAAGTCGGTGGTGCAACCGTCCTTGTTCTTCCGGTAGATCAATTCGAGCGCTTCTAGTGGAAGATCTGAAAAATTTAACTAATCAGGCTGTGGAAAAACAACCTGAAATTGTTAAACGCTTTAATGAAATGATTGATAGCCAGCATTTGTCGCATGCCTACCTGTTAACCGGAGCAGGTGGGATTGGAAAAAAAGACGTCGCTCAATGGGTAGCGATGCGTCTTTTTTGTATTGACTTACAGGGATCAATGCCTTGTGGAGAATGTGAAGAGTGTACTCGAATCATGTCAGGACAACATCCAGATGTTGTAGAAATTGCACCAGATGGCCAATCAATCAAGGTGGAACAAGTTCGTTTTTTAAAATCCGAATTCTCTAAAAGTGGGGTAGAGGGCGCACGGAAAGTTTTTATTATTGAACAAGCTAATAAAATGACAACGAGTGCGGCCAATAGTTTGCTGAAGTTCATCGAAGAGCCTTCAGGAGAGGTAACGGCGTTTTTACTTGCTGAAAATAGAAGTTTGATGCTACCAACTATTGTGTCGAGAACCGAAATTATTGAACTAAAACCGTTACCTAAAGATCGATTGATTAAGGAATTGACAGAGCAAAATATAGCTGAAACGGATGCTAGAATTTTAACCCGGTTAACCAACGATATGAGTGAAATTCAAACACTGGTAGATAACAACTGGATTTTGGATGCCCATAAGGCGTTAGAAAAGTGGTTTATAACGGCCACTACTGGGGACATAACTGCATTTGTGGATGTTCAAACTCGAGTAATGGCTTTGGCTAAGGATCGATTTTATCAAGAAAAAATATTGGACTTGATGATGTTATATGCAATGGACCTGTTAGAACTAAAATTTGATCAAGAAACGATTACTTATGAAGCTAATCGACGTCAGTTACAAGAGTTAGCTGATCAGACCAACGTCCGTCAATTATTGGCTGTTGCAGATGTATTGCTGCCTTTAAAACATCAGTTAAGTCAGAATTTAAATTTTCAAAGCGTTGTGGAAAAAGCAACGATTAAAATATGTAATATATTCAAAATGAGAGGGCGATAGTGTGGATAAAAAAGATTTATTTGATCAAATAACAGAAGTCACGCGAAATACTGAGGATTTGTTAAATAAACTACACGAAACCCAAAGTGCCATGGTGGAAATCATGGAAGAAAATGCTGAACTTCAAATTGAAAATCAACATTTGAGAGAGCGTCTAAAGCAAGCAACCGCTGCTGAAAATGAAGGAACTAAGAACACAAAATATGGTTTATCAAAGTCACTTCAAAACTTAGAAAAATTATATGCGAGCGGATATCACGTTTGTAATGAATTTTACGGTAAGCATCGTCAAGATGAAGAAGAGTGCGCATTTTGTTTAACCGTCATCTATGGAGATCGCTAATATGTTAACGCAAAAAAGTTTCAGCCAATCGAATGAAGGACGATTATATCTGGTACCAACGCCGATTGGAAATTTAGAAGATATGACTTTCAGAGCAATTAATATTTTGAAAGATGTTGATTTAATCCTAGCTGAAGATACACGAAATACTCAAAAACTACTTAATCACTTTGAAATTGATACCAAACAGATGAGCTTCCATGAGCACAATACTCAGCAGCGCATTCCAACAATTTTGAAAATGTTAGAAGATGGTCAACAAATTGCTCAGGTATCAGATGCGGGGATGCCGTCAATTAGTGACCCTGGTCAAGAGTTAGTAAAGGTAGCAGTATCACAACACCTTAACGTCGTACCTTTACCAGGCTCGAATGCCGGAATTACAGCATTAATTGCTTCAGGATTAGTTCCCCAACCCTTTACTTTTTATGGTTTTCTATCACGCAAAACTAAAGAGCAAAAAGAAGAGCTTGAGGTTTTAAAAAATAATCCTAATACAGTTATCTTTTACGAAGCACCGCATCGTTTAGCTAAGACCGTCAAACAAATTGGTAGTAGTTTCGGTACGACTCGTAAAATGGTTTTGGCACGCGAACTTACCAAACGCTATGAGGAGTTTATTCGTGGAAGTATTGAAGAAGTTCAGCAATGGATTGCTGAAAATGAAGTACGAGGCGAATTTGTAGTGATGGTCGAAGGAAATGATCATCCACAGGTTACTACCAATAACGAGTGGGAAAGCATGACGATTAATGAACATGTGCAAAAAATTATCGATGATGAACAAGTTAAACCAACAATTGCGATTAAACAGGTCGCTAAATTGCGAGGTTTAAGTAAACAAGAAGTTTATGACATCTATCATCAGTTAGAGCAATAGGAGAGAATAATGGCTGGAAAGATACATGAAGAACAACATTTAGTAACGCATTACGAAGGTGACCAGACCGGAACAATGAAAGTTCCCATGATTATTAACGCCATGTTGTTAACTTCGGATAATCAAAGTCAGCAACTAGGTGTCGGAAATGCAGTTGTGGATAAAACCGGATTAGGCTGGGTAATTACGCAATACGTGCTGAAAATCAAACGACTACCACGGGTTGGAGAACAAATTGTAGTAGGAACTAGAGCAGTTAATAACAATGATTATTTCTGCCAACGGGATTTTTGGGTTAAAGATCAAAAAGGTGAAGTGATTGTGGAAAACACTTCAATTTTTGTATTGATGGATCGAACAACGCGAAGAATGCACAAGCTCTTACCTGAAATTATTGAACCCTATGAAGCTGACCAGGTTAAACGTATTGTTCGTTTGCCTAAACTGGAAACCATTGAAGGAGCATCAGTTGCTAAGGATTTCAGTGTAGAATATTTTGATATTGATCCAAATCGGCATGTGAATAATGCTAAATATTTTGAATGGATTTTTAATACGGTTGATCAAGATACTCTAAATAACTATTATCCAGCGATGATTAACATTCGTTATCATGTGGAAATCCAACCTAACCAGGTTGCCCATAGCACTTTTACGATGGATCATGATACACTCAAAAGTGATCATAAAATTTTTGCTAATGACACTTTGTGTTGTGAAGCAAATGTTGAATGGAATCACCGTTAAGGTTACAATGAGCGTAGTTTAAATTTTACATTGGAGGATGAATGAATGAGTATTCTTGTAGTTGGAGGAGCCGGATATATTGGTTCACATATGGTTAAGCGATTAGTCGAACAAAATCGAGATGTAGTCGTTGTGGATAACTTATCAACTGGTCATCGTGGCGCAGTGGATAAAGGCGTAAAATTTTATGAGGGCGATATCCGAGATCATGCCTTTTTAAAGGAAGTCTTTGATCAAGAAGCAATTGACACAGTTGTGCATTTTGCTGCATTTTCAATTGTTCCTGAATCCATGGAAAAACCGCTTAAGTATTTTGATAATAATACGGCAGGAATGGTTGCTCTTCTTGAAGAAATGCGGGATCACGATGTAAAACGCATTATTTTCTCATCTACAGCTGCTACTTATGGAGTTCCTGAAAAGTCTCCGATCGAAGAAACCGACCGTCAAGCCCCTATCAATCCTTACGGTGAAAGTAAATTAATGATGGAAAAAATCATTAAATGGGCGGATCAAGCTTATGGAATCAAATTTGTAGCCCTCCGCTACTTTAACGTAGCAGGAGCCTATCCAGATGGTTCAATTGGCGAAGATCATGGACCAGAAACTCATTTAACACCAATTATCTTGCAAGTGGCTTTAGGCAAACGTGACCAATTACAAATTTTTGGAGATGACTATCATACTCCAGATGGTACGAACGTACGTGACTATGTGCACGTTTTAGATCTTGCGGATGCTCATATTTTAGCAATCGATTATCTTAAAGCAGGTAATGATAGCGACGTCTTCAATTTAGGTTCATCAACTGGTTTCTCAGTTAAAGAAATGGTTGAAGCAGCACGTGAAGCAACTGGTGAAGCCATTCCAGCTAAAATTGCGGCTCGTCGTCCTGGAGATCCAGATTCATTAATTGCTGCAAGTCAAAAAGCACGCAAAATCTTAAAATGGAATCCTCAATATGATGACGTTAAAGAAATCATTAAAACTGCGTGGAATTGGACTCAGAAACATCCCAATGGTTATGAAGACCACTAAAATAAACGTATAAATAATTTTAATTGAGGTTATGACATAAAAATTTGTCATAACCTCTTTAATTTTGAAAGAAATGACCTTGAAAGGACGAATTTATTCTTTGTTGTCGTCATCACTATTCTGTAGGATAATATGTAGAGGAATTAAAAGGGAGCGAACTGAATGAAGATTTTAGCTATGGATACGTCCAACGTTACTTTAAGTGTAGCGGTTTTGGATTCAGAACAATTACTAGCTATGCAAACCACTAATATTAAAAGAAATCATAGTAAACAACTGATGCCAATTATTTCGCAAACTCTTGCAGAAGCAGGGATGGCACTAAACGAAATTGACCGGATTGTTGTTGCCAAAGGACCGGGCTCATATACTGGGTTACGAATCGCCGTTACTACGGCCAAAACATTAGCATTAACGTTAAATGCTGAGTTAGTAGGAGTATCTAGTTTAGAAATGTTGGTTCCTAACGCACCTCAAAATGGTTTAGTAGTCCCATTCTTTGACGCTAGAAATGGAAATGTATTCGCCGGAATTTATGAGAAAAATGGAGAACAAGTTGTAAACGTACTAGCAGACCAACATATTAGTTTTGAAAAATTATTGGCTAAGATTAATGAGTTAGGTCGACCAGTTTACTTTGTATCTTCTCAATTTGAACAATTTCAAACAATGGTAGAAAATACGTTGGTTGTTGTTGCAGAACATTCTGGAAAATTAAACAGTTTACCAAATGCGCATGCATTAGGAATCTTAGGATTACAAAAAACAGAACTTGAAAATGTTTATACTTTTGTACCAGCTTATTTACGAGTGACAGAAGCAGAAAGAAATTGGAAGGAAAAGCATCCAAACGATGAAAACAAAGAATCATATGTTAGACAAATTAATTAATTGGGCTAAATACACTTTTTTTAATCGGACACGACGTTTGCGTGAGGAGGCTTTTGAAATTAAACACCATAATGTTGTAATCGAAGGTGAAAGATATTTTGTAGCGCAGGCTACTAATACCGATATTCCGGAGATATTAACGGTTGAACGTGCTGTGTATGACGGACAAACCCCTTGGGATCGAATGGCCTTTGCCAACGAATTGCGAAGAAAATTAGACCGATTATATTTAGTTATTAGGCATAATGACCAACTGTTGGGCTTTATCGGAGCTTCTTTTGATGATCGTAGTAAAATGGCGCACATTACTAATGTAGCTATCTTACCGGAATATCAAAACCGTGGTATTGGATCGTTTCTAATTGAGTCGATTATTAAAAAAGCTCAATTTATTGAATACAAATCAATCACTTTAGAAGTAAGAAAAAGTAATATTACAGCTCAAGCATTATATTTAAAGATTGGTTTTGAAAAGACAGGAATCAAGAAGAGGTATTATTTCGGCGATCATGAAGATGCAATTGATATGACATTAGATTTGTCGAAGTGGCGAGGAGGATATCGTGGATCAAACTAGTTTAATTTTAGCAATCGAATCAAGTTGTGATGAAACTAGTGTTGCAGTTATTAAAAATGGTGACATTATTTTATCTAACATAATTGCAACACAAATTAATAGCCATCAGCGCTTTGGCGGGGTGGTTCCGGAAGTTGCCAGTCGCCATCATATCGAGCAAATTACCATCTGCATTGAACAAGCCTTAAAGCAAGCTGAAGTACGTAAAGAGGACCTCGATGCTGTAGCAGTTACGTATGGACCCGGATTAGTTGGGGCACTTTTAGTGGGCGTTTCAGCTGCTAAAGCTTTTGCTTTTGCAAATGAATTACCATTAATCCCAGTTAATCACATGATTGGACATATCTACGCTGCACGTTTTGTAAAACCCATTGTTTTTCCAGCCTTAGCTCTCCTTGTTTCGGGGGGTCATACAGAACTAGTATATATGCCAACCGAAAATGAATTTAAAATTATCGGTGAGACTCGTGATGATGCAGCCGGTGAAGCCTATGATAAAGTGGGGCGCGTAATGGGTTTGAAGTATCCAGCGGGTAAAGCAATCGACGAACTTGCTCACCAAGGCGAAGACATCTTCAAGTTCCCACGAGCAATGGAACACGAAGATAATTTTGATTTTAGTTTCAGTGGTTTGAAGAGTGCTTTTATTAATACAGTGCATCATGCAGATCAAATTAATGAAGAACTTAGTAAAAAAGATTTAGCAGCAAGCTTCCAACAAAGCGTGATAGATGTTATCACGGCTAAAACGGTTCGGGCTTGCGAGCAGTTAGAAATAAAACAATTAATTTTAGCTGGAGGAGTTGCAGCTAACCGTGGTTTACGGGATACTTTAGATAAAGAACTTGGCGAAAAATTTAATCATTTAGATTTCGTTAAGGCACCTTTGGATCTTTGTGGTGATAATGGAGCAATGATTGGTGCTGCTGGTGAAATGTTAATGCGACACCAAGTTTTTGCTGATATGACGTTAAATGCTGATCCAAGTTTAGAATTTGATTGGGAACCAGAAGCAATTAAGTAAAGAGTGGGTGAATAAATATGACTGAGCAAATGCATCAAGTTCATCAAGTTATTAAAAAGGAAATTGAAAATCATAATATTTATGGTGCTTCCTATAGCTTGATTACGCCAAAAGAAATTGAAAATCGTTATGAAGGTGTCCAAGGAGAAGGACCATCTGCCGTTTTATTAGATCCTTCAATGATTTATGACCTAAGTACAATGACAGAGGTAGTTGCAACCACAACTCGAATTTTTCAATTACTTGCAATTCGAGAAATTGGCTTAAAAGATCCAGTCACTAAATATTTACCTGGTTTTTCAAATCGAGATATTACGATTCTACATTTATTAACCCATACTAGTGGATTACCAGTAACGGTTAATAAATCGAAACATTTTACAGGAATCGAATTTACTAACGCACTATATTCTGTCGGTCTAGATTTTAAACCTGGTGAAAAAATGCAAGTTTCACCACTTAACTTTGTGGTGCTAGGAATTATTATTCGAACAGTAGACGGTTCCATTGATCGTGCTGTTCAAGATCGCATTTTATATCCACTAGCAATGACTAATACTGGTTTTAATTTAAACCGTCCTAAGGCTCGCTTTGTACCAACTAGAAAAGATGCTAAGCGAGGACAAATCCAAGGACAAGTTGAAGATCAATTGGGCTTGTTGTTGAATGGAGAAAGTGGTTACACTGGATTATTTTCAACCTTGAATGATTTAACAGTATTTGTTGAAATGATGTTAAACCGTGGTAATTATCAAGGAAAAGAAGTCCTTGATCCACAGCTATTTGATACGATGGAAAAATTCAACATTGATGGGCAATCACTTGGTTGGAGTCGTTTTAGCGCCAATGCTGACGTATTTTATGGCAGTAGTCCAACTGGGGTTATCGCATTTAATGTTAAGAAAAAACAAGGTATGGTCGTTCTTCATAACTTTGTGGAAAATAATCAAGTTCATGCCAAAATGTTAACAGGATTATTAAAGGTAATTCAGTAGAAAAGGTGGAAGAAAAAATGGATGATAATAAAATCTCATTGGCAACAACTCGTCGTTTACCATTATACTACCGTTGCTTGAGTGAACTAAATGAAAAAGGCGAAGATAAAGTCTCTTCAGCCGTTTTGGAACGGTTATTAAAAATCGACGCTGCAACCGTACGTCGTGATTTTTCTTATTTTGGTCAAATGGGGCGACGTGGATATGGATATGATGTGAAGATTTTATTGGAATTATTTAACGACGTTTTAAAACAAGATACAGCTGCTAATGTTGCCATTGTTGGTGTAGGTAATTTGGGGCATGCGTTAATTAACTTCAAGTTTCATAAGACGGGCAATGCTCGGATTAAAATGGCATTTGACGTTAATCCTGAGGTAGTAGGTACGATTCAAAGCGAAGTTCCGGTCTATGATATTAATGAAATCAAGCAACGTGTTAGAGATGAGAAGATTGAAGTAGCCATTTTAACAGTGCCTAATTCACAAGCACAACGGGTTACCGATTTACTTGTAGAAGCAGGCATCAAAGGAATTATGAATTTCACCACTGAAATTATTGATGTACCTTATAATGTAACTATCCATGATGTTGATTTATCTCTAGAATTACAAGCCTTGATTTACTCAATGGATCAAGATTAAAAAATACAAAAAGCTATGACTCAATTTCTAAACGACGGATAAGTCGCTTATTAAGTCATAGCTTTTTTATTTTAGTTTATAAAATATGAATTTGATTTTCTTCACATTGATCAATCATCGATTGAGGCCAGACACTAGCTTGAACTTCACCAACATGGGCTTTACCTAATAGCAACATGCAAAGACGTGATTGACCAATTCCACCGCCAATGGTGTAGGGCAGTTGATGATTCAACAACATTTGATGATAAGGGAGATGGATTCGATCCTCTGCGTTAGCTATTTTTAGTTGTTTTAGCATCGACTCTTCACTAACTCTGATTCCCATGCTAGAAATTTCAAGGGCTTTTTGAAGAGGTTCATACCAAAATAAAATATCGCCGTTTAATTGCCAATCATCGTAATCTGGTGCGCGTCCATCATGACGTTCACCACTTTTTAGCGTCCCACCAATTTGCATTAAGAAAACGCAACCCAGTTCTTTACAGATGGCGTCCTCGCGTTCTTTAGGAGTTAATTTCGGAAAACGATCCTCTAATTCTTGGGTAGTGACAAAATGAATTTGATCAGGAAGATGATAGACGGCTTCAGGATATTTATACCAAACTTCGTGCTCCATGTGTTTGATTACTTTAAAAATTGTTTGAACTGTTTCTTTAAGGGTAGTTAGATTACGCTCACTTTGATCGATAACTTTTTCCCAGTCCCATTGATCAACATAGATGGAATGAATATTATCAAGATCTTCGTCTTTACGAATGGCATTCATATTAGTATAAAGTCCACTGTGCATCTCGAAATCAAAGCGTTTCAAAGCAACTCTTTTCCATTTAGCTAGAGAGTGGACGATTTCGATGCTGGTTTCAGGCATATCTTGCATAGAGAAGGAAACTGGGGTTTCAACTCCATTTAAATTATCGTTTAACCCAGTGGCACTAGGAACGAACATTGGTGCAGAGAGACGTGAGAGGTTGAGTTCTTTTCCAAATTCATCTTGAAAAGTTTCGCGGATGTAGCGAATGGCCTCTTGGGTTTGACGTACTGATAATTTTGGATCGTATGATGCAGGAATAATTAAATCCATAATTGATTCTCCTTTAATAAATTAGATTTTAAGGATAAAAGAAAAAGCCTTTCATCCATGACAAGGGACGAAAGACTTTCCGCGGTACCACCCAAGTTGCCTATATTTAATAAGCCACCTCAATAAGAGTACAAACATACTCCTCCGATTGGTAACGTACCGGTCACGTCTAAGCCTACTTTAGCCTATGCTATTTCAGTTAGAAACTAAGAAAGTGTTATTCAAAAGTATCAGGGTCTGATTGGGTTCCCACTTATCCCAACTCACTGACAGAATGATAAATTCTACTCGTCTCTCTTTTTGTCTTCATTGATTTTTAATTTGATTATCATATTATCATAAGAAACTGAAGTTGTAAAACATAAATTTGTTGACAGATAAATAAAAAAGCGTATTTTAAAAATAAAACTAGGTGGAAAGTATGATAACTTCAGATGCATTGTTAGTGATTGATTTACAAAATGGAGTATGCAGAGGTAGAACAGATATTGATCATTTAGAAAAATTAATTTTACAAGTAAACCAATTAATTCAGTGTTATCGAAAAAAGGAAAAAGAGATTATTTTTATTCAGCACAACGAGGTTGGATTAGTGTGTGGCTCTACTAATTGGAAAATTCTTCCTGAAATAAATAACAAAATAACAGACATTTATGTAGATAAAACCCATGCTAACTCTTTTTATCTCACTAATTTAGAAAAAATTTTAAAAAGCAAAAACATTCATTCAATCGAGATTTGTGGGGCTCAAACGCAATATTGTATTGATAGTACAGTTAAAATGGCGCATGGACTAGGCTATAACTTACAAATGCAGAAAAATGGTACAACAACTTATGATAATGAATTTATGACTGCTAAGGATACAATCGATTTTTATGAAGATATTTGGAAAGATCGCTTTTTAAAACTATATTAATTTCCAAAAAGCTTTGATGTAGCTAAATACTGCATTAAGGCTTTTTTTTATTAATTTCCGAGCTTTTAATTAACGTATCGAACTGTTTATTTTTCAAAAACGAACTTTTTATTAAAAAATAAAATAAAAAGTTCGTAAAATATCTTGATAAAACTAATTTTACTTGTTACACTGAACTTGAAATTTGATACAGCATTTAAATTTGGAAGGGAATTGTCATGAGAAAAGTCGCAGTAGTTATGGGTTCAATTTCTGATTGGTCAACCATGAAACTGGCCACAGATATACTTGATGAATTTGAAGTCGATTATGATCGTCATATTATTTCAGCACATCGGATGCCGAAAGTATTACAGAAGTTTGGTGAACAAGCACAAGAAAATGGATATGCCGTGCTGATTGCAGGAGCTGGCGGAGCAGCTCATTTACCGGGAATGTTAGCAGCCAACACAATTTCACCTGTAATTGGGGTTCCTATTGAAAGTCATGCATTACACGGAATGGATTCATTACTATCAATTGTCCAAATGCCTAGTGGAGTCCCCGTTGCGACTACGGCTATTGGGAGTGCAGGTGCTAAAAATGCCGCTTTATTAGCAGCTGAAATTTTAGCGTTAACCGATAAAAAAGTTGCTGAAAAATTAATTGAATTCCGTCAAAAACAGACTCAGGAGGCTATTGAGAGTGAAAAGCAATTCTGAAAAAGGGATTATTTTACCACCGGCAACAATTGGGATTATTGGTGGTGGACAGTTAGGTCAAATGATGGCGTTAGCGGCTAAAGCTATGGGATATAAGGTGGGGGTTCTAGATCCTACGCGAGATTGCCCAACCAGCCAAGTTTGTGATTTTCAGATTGTAGCCGAATATACTGACCATCACGCCTTAATGCAAATGGCGGAGCAGAGCGATGTTTTAACTTATGAATTTGAGAATGTTGATTTAGCTAGTTTGAAAGTAGCACAAGAATTGGTAACCATTCCGCAGGGAACCAACTTACTAGCTATTACTGGAGACCGAATCCGAGAAAAAAATTTTTTGAGTAGTCATGGAATTCCGGTTACCTCCTATCAAGTTGTTGAAAAGCCTACTGATTTAGAAATGGCAATTGCTAAATTAGGTTATCCAAGCATTTTGAAAACTAGTGAAGGAGGTTACGACGGACATGGACAACAAGATATTAATTCCGAAGCGGATTTACTTGCTGGACAACGTTTAGTAGCCCAAGCTCCATGTATATTGGAACAACGTCAAAATTTTACTAAAGAATTATCTGTCATGGTAACGCGCAGCCGCGAAGGAATCGTCCAATGTTTTCCAGTAGCCGAGAATGAACATCAGCACCACATTCTACATCAAAGCATTGTACCAGCCCGGGTTTCTCAAAACGTACAAGATAATGCTCGAAAAATTGCTCAAAAAATTGCTCAGAAATTAGAACTAAGGGGCGTTTTAGGAATCGAATTTTTTATGCTAGAAAATGGCCAATTATTGGTTAATGAAATGGCACCAAGGCCACATAATTCGGGACATTATTCCATCGAAGCATGTAATATTTCGCAGTTCGAAGCCCACATTCGGAGTATTTGTGGATTGGCTTTACCAAAAGTCACACAAACTACACCAGCGGTGATGGTAAATCTTCTCGGGCAGCACCTTGAAGCTGCTCGTCAGAAGTTAGTTCAAAGACCCGATTGGCATTTTCATGACTATGGGAAAGTCGAAAGTCGAGTGAATCGAAAAATGGGACACATCACAATATTAGGTGATATTCAAAAAAGCTTAGATTCAATTAAATCAGAAAACATTTGGGAGATAAAATAATGAAGAAGACCACGTTGATTAAAGAAGGCAAAGCAAAAAGACTTTACAATACAGATGAAAAGGATTTGGTGTGGGTTGAATATATGGATCAAGCAACTGCCCTAAATGGAAAACGTAAAGATCACATTGCTGGTAAAGGTGAATTGAATAACCAAATCGATTGTATTTTATTCGAGCAATTAGTTGCAAAAGGGATTCACACGGACTTTGTCCAAAAACTTTCAAACAACGAACAATTGAATCGTAAAGTAAAAATTATTCCACTAGAGGTAGTCGTGCGTAACGCGGCATCAGGCAGTTTCCAACGTAAGTTTGATGTTTCGTATCTACAAGCATTTGACCAGCCTGTTGTGGAATTTTTTTATAAATCTGATGAATTAGATGACCCATTTATTAATACTAATAAAGCAATTGCGTTGAAAATCATTGACTTAGAAGAGAGTCAACGATTGGAAAAGATGGCGTTAGAAATTAATCAAATTTTAAAAGAACGCTTTGCTAAAGCCCATTTGCAACTGGTTGATTTTAAGGTTGAATTTGGTAAAACCGCAGATGACGAAATTGTATTAGCAGATGAAATATCACCAGACTCATGTCGCTTGGTTGATTTAACAACTAAAGAATCACTTGATAAAGATGTTTTTCGTAAAAAAACTGGAGATTTAGTGACCGTCTATCAGGAAGTTTTAAATCGCTTGAATAATTCACAGGAGGAAGTTCATGGATAACGCCAAAATTTACGTTACTTACAAAGAATCGATCTTAGATCCCCAAGGAGAAGCAATTAAAACAGCGTTACATCGATTAAACTACGAAAATGTTAAAGCTGTAACTGTCGGAAAATATTTTGAAATAAAAATTGAAGATCATGGTCAAAATATTGAAGAGCAAGTTAGAAAAATGAGTGATGAGCTACTAGCAAACATTAACATGGAAACTTATCGATTTGAGATTAGCAGGATTGAGGAGGACTAGCAATGATTTACAGCATTATTCGTTTTCCAGGGTCTAATTGTGATTGGGATATGTACTATGTTTTGCGCGACGTTATGAACGTTGAGCCTCAATTTGTGGACTATCGCGAAAAATCCTTACCGCAAGATACAGTTGCAGTCTTAATTCCAGGCGGTTTTTCATATGGTGACTACTTACGAAGCGGCGCAATCGCACGTTTTTCTCCCATCATGGATGCTGTAAAAAAATTTGCCTATGCGGGAAACCCAGTAATTGGAATTTGTAACGGATTTCAAATTTTAACCGAAGCCGGGCTGCTTCCGGGGGCCTTGCGATCGAATGATAGTTTGAATTTTATTTGTAAACCACAAAAATTAGTGGTTGAAAATAATCAGACTATCTTTACCAAACGTTTTGATTTAAAACAGACCGTAATGTTTCCCATTGCCCATGGTGAAGGTAACTATTATTGTGATTCGGCTACTTTACAAGACTTAAAGGATCATCATCAAATTGTTTTACGTTATCAAAATAATCCCAACGGAAGTACAGACGATATTGCGGGAATTATCAATCAGAAAGGCAATGTGCTAGGGATGATGCCCCATCCTGAACGCGCTAGTGAAGCCGTCCTAGGTGGCGAAGATGGCAAAATGCTGTTCCAAAGTTTAATTGAAAGCATGACGCAAAATGTTTAATTAAAGGAGTTTTCGCAATGATGAAGGAATTAACACCTACCGAAATTCGAGATCAAAAATTGTATTTGCAATGGGGGATAAGCGAAGACGAATATCAGAAAATCAATGATGCTTTAGGGCGCCTACCTAATTTTACAGAAACGGGTTTGTTCGCTGCGATGTGGAGTGAGCATTGTGCATATAAAAATTCTAAACCCCTCTTAAAACAATTTCCAACAACGGGTTCACAGATTTTACAAGGGCCCGGGGAAGGAGCTGGAATTGTTGATATTGGTAACAATCAAGCGGTGGTCTTTAAAGCAGAAAGTCATAATCACCCTACGGCAGTCGAGCCTTATCAAGGAGCGGCTACTGGAGTTGGAGGAATTATTCGTGATATTTTTTCCATGGGAGCGCGTCCGATTGCATTAATGGACAGTTTACATTTCGGTGAATTGAATGATGCCCATACTAAGTATCTTGTTGACCAGACAATAGCTGGAATCGGCGATTACGGTAATTGTATGGGAATACCTACAGTAGGAGGGGAAACGACCTTCGATACAATTTATCAAAACAATCCAGTCATGAACGCAATGTGTGTGGGGTTATTGGATATCAACGACCAACAAAAAGGAGCGGCTGCTGGTGTAGGTAATGCCATTTACTACGTGGGGGCTAAAACGGGACGTGATGGAATTCAAGGAGCCATTTTTGCTTCAACCAAATTTAGTGACGAACAAGAAACGCAACGTTCAGCCGTCCAGGTTGGAGATCCTTTTGCTGAAAAACAACTAATGGAAGCGTGTCTAGAACTGATTCATAACCATTCCGAATATCTAGTGGGAATTCAAGATATGGGAGCAGCGGGGTTGATTTCATCATCTGCAGAAATGGCTGCTAAAGCTGGATATGGAATGCATTTGAATTTGGATTTAGTTCCACAACGTGAAGAAGAAATGATCCCTTATGAATTAATGCTATCTGAATCTCAGGAACGGATGCTGCTCTGTGTCAAACAAGGATTTGAACCCGCAGTTGAAGCACTATTTGCTAAATACGAGAGCGAAGCAGTAAAAATTGGTGAAGTTACTGCAGGTGACCGCTATCAATTAACCTTTAAGGGCGTTCAAGTTGCTGATGTACCAGTGCATGCTTTGGTGGATGAAGCCCCAGTTTACCATCAACCAAGTCAGAAACCTCAGCATATCAGTGAAACTAAAAAGCAACAGTATCAACCTAAAATTGAAAATTTAACTAAAACCTTCCAAGCGATGTTGCAACAACCCACAATTGCGCATAAAGGTGCTATTTTTGAACGGTATGACTCTCAAGTTCAAACTAATACAATTTCAACGACACAAAGTGATGCGGCAGTGGTTCGTATTCGAGGAACTCAGAAAACTTTGGCGATGACGACCGATGCTAATCCGCGTTATTTGTATTTAGATCCCTATTATGGTGGACAAATCGCGGTCAGTGAGGCCGCTCGAAACATAGTTGCTACAGGTGGAATACCATTGGCAATTACCGACTGTTTGAACTTTGGTAGCCCCGAAGACCCAGAAAGTTTCTATGAATTAGAACAGGCTACTAAAGGGATGACGGAGGCTTGTAAATTATTTGATACACCCGTCATTTCAGGTAATGTCTCACTTTATAATGAATCCAACCAACAACCCATTTATCCAACACCAATGGTTGGAATGGTTGGTTTAATTGAAAATCCAGCTTGGATAACAACCATAGATTTTAAAAAATCTGGTGATTTAATTTATATTTTGGGAGAAACAACAGCAGAACTTAATGGTAGTGAATTACAAAAAATGCAACTCGGACATGTTGAAGGTCCATTATTTAATTTCGATTTACGCTATGAACAGGAGCAACAAGAATTGTTGACTCAGTTAATTCACGCGGAACTTTTGAATAGTGCGCATGACTTAGCCGAAGGTGGCTTAGCCGTTGGTTTAGCTGAATGCGTGTTCGCTAGTGAGTTAGGATGTGACGTCAAGACTAATTTAACAGCTACAGAACTATTTGCCGAAAATCAGGCCCGCTTTATTGTGACGATTGCTCCAGATAAACAAAAGATTTTTGAAGCACAAGTGGCAAACAGAGCAACTTTAATCGGCCAAGTTGGCGGTAAGCGGATCAAAATTGCAACGATGGATGATGTAATTGATGTTGATTTGAAAAATACTAAGGAGAGTTGGAAGGGAGCCCTAGCATGGCAGCTGAATTAAAGGGTCTAAACGAAGAATGCGGTGTTTTTGGTATTTGGAATGATTCAGAAGCTGCCCAACGGACCTACTTCGGACTTCACAGCTTACAACATCGAGGCCAAGAAGGTGCTGGTATTGTCGTTCGTAATCAAGAAGGACAGTTGAAAATTCATAAAGGAAAGGGGCTTTTGGCAGATGTATTTAGATGTCCCGATGATTTGGCACAGCTAATTGGGCCGAGTGCGATTGGTCATGTGCGCTATGGAACAGCTGGAAACCGAGGAATTGAAAATATCCAACCGTTACTTTTCCACTACTTACAGGGGGATGTGGCGATGGCCCATAATGGTAATTTAACCAATGCAGTTAGTTTACGACGCGAATTAGAAAAAAGTGGTGCTACTTTTCAATCTAATTCTGATACGGAAGTACTAATGCATTTAATTCAGCATCAAAAAGGTCCAACTTTTATTGAAAAATTAAAAGCGAGTTTAAAACAAATTCAAGGTGGATTTGCTTACTTAATCCTTACCAAAGATGCACTGTACGCGGCCCTTGATCCGAATGGTTTTCGGCCCTTAGTAATTGGAAAATTAGCTAACGGTTCGTATGTTGTTGCTAGTGAAACCTGTGCTTTAGATGCGGTCGGAGCAACCTTGGTTCGAAATGTTGAACCGGGACAGTTAGTTCAAATTGATCATCATGGGCTCCAAATTAGTAATTTTACTACTAAAACCCAGTTATCAATTTGTTCGATGGAATACATTTATTTTGCGCGACCCGATTCAAATCTTTATGGCGTTAATGTTCATCTCGCTCGTCAACGGATGGGTCAACGATTGGCAAAAGAAAACCCCATTAAGGTCGATATGGTGGTGGGGGTGCCGAACTCTTCGTTATCAGCAGCATCTGGAGTGGCCGAACAACTAGGCGTTCCCAATGAAATGGGATTAATTAAAAATCAATATAGTAGTAGGACTTTTATTCAACCGACCCAAGCACTACGTGAACAGGGAGTGAAGATGAAATTATCTGCATTAAAAGCAGTAATTGCGGGGAAAGATGTGGCATTAGTTGACGATTCAATCGTGCGGGGTACCACCAGTCAGTATATTGTGAAAATGTTAAAAAATGCAGGAGCTAAGTCGGTGCATTTGATGATAAGTTCTCCACCACTTAAATATCCATGTTTTTATGGAATTGATATTGAACATACACGTGAATTGATGGCTGCTAATTATACGGTAAGTGAGATGTGTCAGAAAATTGGAGCAGATTCACTGCATTTTTTGAGCCTGCCAGGTTTAATTGAGGCGATTGGTTTACATCAAGATGCCCCTAATGATGGCTTATGTGTAGCGTATTTTGATGGTAAATATCCCACCCCCCTTTATGATTATGAAAAAGATTTTGAGATCCCTAAAACAGCTAACGACTTTACATTATCAGCAATGGCCCAAGTGGAGGAAAAATAATGGTAGAAAGTGCTTATGAAAAAGCAGGTGTGAATATTACAGCTGGTGAAGAACTTGTAGCTGATCTAAAGCAAAAATTAGGTGCTCCAGACCCTCATGTTCTAGGCGGACTTGGCAGTTTTGCTGGATGTTACCAGTTATCAAAAGATCAATTGGATCAGCCGGTTTTAGTAGCGGGAAGTGATGGAGTGGGAACCAAAGTGCTTTTAGCGGCCCAGTCAGGTCAAGTTGAAACGATTGGGCAAGATTTGGTTGCCATGTGTGTAAATGACTTATTGGCGCAAGGGGCGTTGCCATTATTCTTTTTAGATTATTTAGCACTATCACATTTAGAGAAAAATCAGGTTCAAAAGATTTTAAACGGAATTTTAAAAGCCTGCCAAGCTCAGTCAATCACCCTGTTAGGCGGAGAGACAGCTGAAATGCCTGGAATTTATCAGAAGCATCATTTTGATTTAGCGGGTTTTGCTGTGGGACTAACTGCTAAACGTAATTTACTCCAAGCAAAAAATGTCCACAATGGAGATTATTTAATTGGCCTTCCCTCCAGTGGATTACATAGTAATGGTTATTCGTTAGTTCGTAAAATTTTATTTGAAGATCATGATTTCCAATTTGATGATCAGTTGGCAGGATTAAATGGTAGTTTGATTGAAGAATTGATGCAACCCACCCGTCTTTACGTCAACGTAATTCGGCCTCTTTTAAAACAAAAATTGGTCAACGGAATCGCTCACATTACCGGTGGAGGATTATTAGATAACGTTCCGCGAATGTTACAAGATCAGCAACAGGCTGAATTTAAGTTGGATAGTTGGGAAAAGCCGACAATTTTTAAAATCCTAGCGGAACTTGGAAAGCTATCCCAGACAGACTGTTATGAAACTTTTAACATGGGGATTGGGATGGTACTAGCTGTTAGCCCCGACAATTATGCCAGAGTGGTAGCAGAACTTGAACAACAGAAAGAAACATATTTTAAGATTGGTAAAGTAAAAAAACGGGAGAAAGATGCACCAGCGGTTTACCTTTCAGGAGGGAGCAGATGATTAATATTGCAGTTTTTGCATCAGGAACAGGGACTAATTTTATGGCATTATACCAACATATTCGAGAAACAAAAGTTCCCATTAAAATTGCATGCTTAATTTGTGACCAACCCAATGCGCCGGTTGTTACTAAAGCTGATGAGTTAGGAATTCCAGTCTGGACCCACCGTTTGAGAGAATTTGAAGATAAAGTGAGCTATGAAAAGGCGATTTTACGTGAGCTAAAAAAATATAATTTAGCATTAATCATTTTAGCTGGGTACATGAAGATTGTTACCAAAGTTTTGTTAGAGGCTTATCCACATGCCATTCTTAATATCCATCCAGCGCTGTTACCATCGTTTCCGGGGCGCCATGGAATTGAGGATGCGTTTGAATATGGAGTAAAAATTACGGGAGTAACGATT
Organism: Pediococcus sp. EKM201D; assembly: GCF_011800215.1. NCBI lineage: Bacteria > Bacillati > Bacillota > Bacilli > Lactobacillales > Lactobacillaceae > Pediococcus > Pediococcus sp. EKM201D. The sequence continues at coordinate 217,746 of NZ_JAALFK010000003.1, read as the reverse complement.
CACTGGATTGACGGAGGGATTGATACTGGCCCGATTATTGCTCAGCAACCTGTACCGGTTTTACAAGGGGATGATGTAGAGCATTTAGCTCAACGTATCCATCAAGTTGAACATGATTTATATTTTAGAAGCATCTGCCAAGTATTAAAACAGAGAAAGTTGATTAACTAAGGAGAGATTAAGCCATGAAAACTGCATTACTGAGTGTGTCAGATAAAACTGGAATCGTTGAATTTGCTAGAGGTTTAGTTAAGGCAGATTTTAGAATCATATCAACGGGTGGAACTAAAAAAGTTTTGGAAGAAGCTGGATTATCTATTGTTAGTGTTGAAGCTATTACTAATTTTCCAGAAATGTTGGACGGACGAGTTAAGACGCTACATCCTGCCATTCACGGAGGATTGTTAGCGCGCCGTGACTTACCGGAACATTTGGCAGCCCTCAAAGAACATAATATTGATTTGATTGATCTAGTTTGTGTTAATCTTTATCCGTTTAAATCGACTATTATGCAAAATGGAGTGACGGAAGCAGAAGCAATTGAACAAATTGATATTGGCGGTCCTAGTATGTTACGCTCAGCGGCTAAAAATTTTGCATCAGTTTTACCCGTAGTTGATCCTAAAGATTATCAACCAGTTTTAGCTGCACTAGCCCATCAGACGGACAATGTTAAATTTCGGCGAGCGTTAGCTTTGAAGGTCTTTCAGCATACTGCTGCTTATGACACTTTGATTGCTCAATATCTTGGACAAAACGGTGAAATTTTTCCAGATGAACTTACCAAGACTTATACTAAAAAACAAGTAATGCGTTATGGCGAAAATAGTCATCAAAAAGCAGCCTTTTATGAAGATGCGCTACCTGTACCATTTTCGATTGCTCAAGCTCAACAATTGCACGGCAAAGAATTGTCATACAATAACATCAAGGATGCTGATGCCGCTTTAAAAATGAGCGCCGAATTTAATCAACCAGCCGTGGTTGCGGTTAAGCATATGAATCCATGTGGGATTGGATTAGGTCAAAATATTGAAGAAGCTTGGGACCGCGCTTATGAAGCAGACTCGATGTCAATTTTTGGTGGGATTATCGTCTTAAATCGACCAGTAGATTTGGCGACAGCAGAAAAAATGCATAAACTTTTTCTTGAAATTATTATTGCACCTAGTTTTGAAAAAGAGGCTTTTACAGTTTTAGCTCAAAAAAAGAACTTACGGATTATGACGGTCGATTTTAATCAACATCAGGATGCTAAAGAACTTGAAACAGTTTCAGTAATGGGCGGGCTCTTGGTTCAAGAACAGGATGCGGTAGTTGAAACGGCGACTGACTTCAAAGTGGTTTCTAAACGTCAGCCAACGGAAAGTGAACTTAAGGCAATGGTATTTGGTCAAACCGTTGTTAAACACGTTAAAAGTAATGCAATTGTGATTACAACTGATCAACAAACCTTAGGGATTGGTGCAGGCCAAATGAATCGAATTGGTTCGGTTGAAATTGCGGTTAAACAGGCTGAAGGTTCAGCCAATTTTAAAAATGCGGTGATGGCTTCGGATGCATTTTTCCCTATGGAAGATTGTGTTGAATATGCTGCTAAACATGGAATTAAAGCTATCGTTGAACCTGGTGGAAGTATCAAAGATCAAGCTTCAATTGATAAGGCGGATGAGTTAGGAATTTCATTAATATTTAGTGGACGTCGTCACTTTAGACATTAAGCGGAGGTACCAGATGGCAAAAGTACTTGTGGTTGGAAATGGTGCAAGGGAGCACGTTCTTGGACGTCAGCTATTGAAAAGTAATCAAGTAGAAAAAGTTTACTGTGCACCCGGAAATCCAGGGATGTTGGAAAGTGGCATTGAAATTATTCCTATTGGCGTCACAGATTTTGGGAAATTAGTTGAGTTCGCCCGGAAACAAGGTATTGATTTGACGGTTGTCGGACCAGAACAACCTCTACAGCAAGGAATTGTAGATTATTTTAGTACTGCGGGGTTAACGATTTTTGGACCGACTCAAGCAGCCGCTAAACTAGAAAGTTCTAAAGAATTTGCTAAAAAGATTATGCAAGAAGCGGGGGTCCCCACGGCTAGTTATGTTAGCTATCAAGATGAAGCTACCGCAATCAAAGGGCTAGCGAAAAATGATTATCCACTGGTAATTAAATCGGATGGCTTAGCGGCTGGAAAAGGAGTCGTTATTGCTAAAAGTCAGAAGGAAGCTACGACAACGATTCATAAAATGTTGGGTGAACATCAATTTGATACTAAGTCTATTATTATCGAAGAATTTTTAACAGGACAGGAATTTTCCTTGATGGCTTTTATTCAAGACGAACAAATTATTCCCATGCCTCTATCGCAAGATCACAAGGCAGCTTATGATGGTGACGAAGGCCCCAATACAGGTGGGATGGGAGCGTATAGTCCCTTGCAGCATTTTCCAAGTGATTTGGTTAATGAAGGTGTGGAAAAAATTATTCGTCCTATTATTCGAACACTTAAAAAGAAGAATATTGCTTTTTGTGGGATTCTATACGCTGGTCTAATAATGACAGACTCCGGTCCTAAAGTGATTGAATTTAATGTACGGTTGGGTGATCCTGAAACGGTGGTAGTATTACCGCAGCTACAAAGTGATTTATACGAAATGTTGCAGGGATTGCTCCACCACCAAGTGCCAGTGGTTAAATGGCAAAAAGACCAGGTTTACTTAGGAGTAGTAATTAGTTCGCAAACTTATCCGCAAGCTTCGGCAAGGGGAGTTGAACTAGCAGATTTTAATTACCTTCCATCCAATATTACAGTTAATTATGCGGGCGTTAGTTGCAAGCGAGACGGCCAATTAATTAGTAATGGGGGACGAATCCTATGTTTGACCACTGGAGCGAGCAATATTACGAAAGCTCAAGCAATATTGTACGGATGGTTAAATCAGCATCCAATTCTGGGCTTACGTTATCGAAGTGATATTGGAGATAAAGCAAAATAAAAAATAACCATGGAAGAACGATGACGGCGACTTAAAATAATTCGATTCCATGGTTTTTTTAACTAAAAAATTAGTAACATTTAATACTATATAAAGTGTAAAACGTTTTAAGTAAGTGCTATAATTAATCGTAAGTGTGGTATAGATATAGTAAAGAAGTAACGAGATAATTTTTACTTGTCATTGAGTGATTTCCCAAACAAACTGAACAGGGTTTGAGAGATTAGGACAATGACAGAGTAAAGCAAGATTATTTGATGAACATTTTAAGTAATCGGTTTAGTCATGATTTTAATGAGCACTAACTTAAGAAATGTGGTTTGTATACTTCTTTTATGAAATTTAATCGATACATCATTTATTGGTTTAATGGAAATTTTGATAGTGAAATTACGACGGATGAGTTAATTAACTTGTCCGTTTTGTGAGTAGTATGTTATCTAAATATTTTTAATGTAAGATATCCAAATAATGTATGAACTTAGAGTACCCAGTAATATTCAGCTTTTAAAAAAGAAGAAATAAATTTAATGTTTTGGGAGAAGTTATAAAAATGGTTGTTCAACATGATGAAATCAAAAAATTATTAAAGGGTAATAACTTAGATAGCACTAACGAATGGATTGTCTATGGTACCAAAGGTGAAAGGGGATATTGGATTGCGTTGAGTGATCGGGGGGTTACCCTGTTACCTGTTGCTCAGCAAGGAAATCTAACCGGGGAAATTATCCCCTTCGATAATCAAAAAATTAAAAGTATTGCCTTAAAAAAGAGCATTCTATCGGATAAGCTCATAATTGTGGATACTAAAAATAAAAAACATGTTCTAAAAGTAGCTACTCGCCATCTGGGAAATAAACATCATCATGGAGACTTTTTAAAAATTATTGAAAAATATAAAAAATAAAAAAACGATTTTAAGTGTCGATGAGGACATTAACTGTTATCTTAGAATTTTTGTCTCAATTCGGAAGATATCATAGTTACTTAAAATCGTTTTTTTATTTTAATCATTTAAGTTATAGCGTAATTTCATGTGAGCTGATCCTAATGTTACCATGTCACCAAGTAATTTAGTTTGACGGGTAAAGGATTCTGTAGCTAGTTGTTCATTAGCTTGTTCAAGAAATTGAGTTGGGTTAGTTTGGTGCTTGATTGCCCGATCAGTTTCATTTTGAATTCGACGATAAATACCAGTGGTTTCAAGTTCGAAGGTGTTCCGAAGATCAACGTATAAGTCGTAATCTGTATCACCTAAAAGAGCGGTAGTACAGCTCAGCCAATACATGTTGTTCATATCAAATGTACCAGTTGCATTCTTATAGACAGCTGGTGTGTCGGTGACATGAGCGTAAAAAGGAACTACCGTGTTGAACGTGTTGGCTCCGTATGCAAGCCAGTGAATGCCGGCAATTTCTGCTGGAACATGGTTTCGGATTTGAAGGATGTGGACATTATGATTCCGATTGATACCGATTGGACGAAAGAGGGTCTTTTGGTCCTCAGTACCGTTACCATATGGATCAAATTCCGTATTTTCAAAGTGGGAGCTCAAAACAAACTTAACGTCTTCAATAGAGATCTTTTTGTTAGCATGACAGATAAAAGGTAAATCTTGCTCCATGGGATCATTTTCAATCTCAGGGTTGAAGTATTTTTGGCCATACCAAGTACGGGGATTATTGTAAACAGTATCTTTAATAGAAGCACTACCAAAGATATGACGGAAATTATAACCGTCAAAATCAGGATTTAAGTGATATTCATCAATTAAATCTTTTAAATCAACTGAGCATAGCGTGTCATCAGATTCAAAATCAAATTGATCAATATTCATACGGTTAGGTGCCACAACGTAGGCGTCATCTGGTATACGAACGGCAGCCCAATGATGGCCACCAATCGTCTCCAACCACCAAACTTCTTCGTTATCAGAAAAAGCGATACCATTAGGTTCATATGTTCCAAACTTTTCTAAAAGAGCGCCTAAGCGTTTAACACCTTCACGTGCGCTGTGAATATATGGAAGGACGAGAGTAACAATGTCTTCTTCACCAATTCCATTCTCTACGAAGGGGTCCATACCTAAGACGCGTGAATTAGTAGTGATTGTCTCGGTTGCAGACATGGCAATATTTTCACTATTAATCCCCGCTGCGGGCCAGATTCCGTTAGTTAAAATGGAATTTGGCATTGATGTGTAACTCAAAGGCTGATCAGGAAGCTTGATTTTAACACCACTGATAACGGCTTGGTAATCACGTGGTTGTTCCTCGGGGTTAACGACCACGAAACGTTGAGGATCAAGAGCTTCATGACCATCATCATTACGGGAAATAATCGTTGAACCATCAATAGAAGCATCTTTACCGACCAAAATGGTCGTGCAAGAACCTTTAATTTTCTTATTCATAGATTAAAAACCTCCTAAAAATTTGTTATTTTCTATTATAGCGCTTTTAAATTGTTTTTGGTAACGAACGATAAAACGTTTTAAAAATAATAATGTTCGTATTTTTGTTTTAATGAAAAGGTTAATGTGCTAAAATGTTCGTTGTAGCTATCTTAATAATTACGTGGAGTTGGAGGAAATATGGAAGATATACAAAAACAAGGTGCCAAAAATGTTGAACTATCAACACCAAAGACGATTTTATTAGCTTTTCAGCATTTACTGGCAATGTATGCCGGGGATATATTGGTTCCATTATTAATTGGGGCGGCGCTTAAGTTTAATGCGCAACAGATGACCTATTTAATCTCAGTAGATATTTTCATGTGTGGAGTTGCCACTTTTTTACAGGTTAAACGCACTCCACTAACTGGGATTGCTTTACCAGTTGTTTTAGGATCAGCAGTTGAATACTTGGCACCGATGGAGCACATTGGTAATACAATGGGCTGGGGGTATATGTATGGTGGAGTAATTGCAGCCGGAATTTTTGTGTTTTTAATTAGCGGATTATTTGCTAGTTTAAGAAAATTTTTTCCAATCGTTGTGACGGGCTCTTTGATTACTTTAATTGGGTTTACCTTAATCCCCGTTGCTTTCCAGAACATTGGTGGTGGAAACGTTGCTGATAAAAACTTTGGAAGTTCTTCTAACTTAATTTTAGGATTTTTAACAGCTTTAGTTATTATTTTAATTCAAGTTTTTGCGCACGGATTCATCAAACGCATTTCAGTTTTGATCGGAATTATCGTTGGCTCAGTGATAGCAGTGGTAATGGGATTAATCGATCCTACACCAATCAGCCAAGCTCACTGGATTCAAATTCCAATGCCTTTTTATTTTGCAACTCCCAAATTTGAATGGTCCTCAATTTTAACCATGCTCTTGGCAGCAGTAACTTGTATGATTGAATCAACGGGAGTTTACTTTGCTTTAGCAGATATTACCAAACGGAATCTGACAGCCGATGATTTAAAACGAGGATATCGTTCAGAAGGAATTGCAGCCATTTTAGGCGGGATATTCAATACCTTCCCATATTCAACTTTTTCACAGAATGTGGGAATTGTGCAATTATCTGGAATTAAGAAATTAAAACCAATTTATTTCTCTGCTGGAATGCTTTTGATTTTAGGATTGATTCCTAAGTTTAGCGCGATTGCTACATTAATCCCGACATCTGTATTAGGTGGAGCAATGTTAGTAATGTTTGGGATGGTAGGTGCCCAAGGAATTAAAATGCTAGCTAACGTTAAAATGACCGTTAATAATTTATTGGTAATTGCTGTATCGATTGGAATTGGTTTAGGTGTAACTACTCAACCAACGCTCTTCCACATTTTACCAACCTCAGTTCAAACAATTTTAGATAATGGGATGGTAGTAGGCTGTATCACAGCAATTATTATGAATATTCTATTGAACGGTAACCAAGCCGTTGATGGAGAATAGTTTAATTTAAAATATATAATTAAAAACAAGAGATGATACTATTTGGTATGGTCTCTTGTTTTATTTTCTGAGTATAATGGAAGAAAAACGATGGAGCGGGTCTCATGAAGTTAAATGTCGAGTTGAAGGAACATTGGACTAACATTATTTCAAAAGAAGATGCAATCGAAATTAAGATTTACGATGGAACTAAACCACCAGTTGTTAACCATTCTGGTATTGGAATTTTATTATTTAAGGGAAAAGTTAAAAATATTTTCCAAGTAGAAAAAGAGTTAAAAGTGAAGGGAGATCGTTGGGATCGATTAATTTTAATATCTATTCCTGCTAACTTAAGACTCCATCATGTGTTACAAGGGTTCATTCATGTGGCAATAAAAAATAAAGTGACTTTGCCAAAACATTTAAAGAAAGAAAAGCTTCCCCCAGCAGTTCAAGAGTTAGTAGATCGGTTTGTTCAACAACAGCTTTTTATCATTAATCGATTTGGCTCGGATCATGTTTTGATTTCAGAAAAGTCAAAACTAGGAGGGAAGCCTAGCCACCGTTGGAATAAAATGGTTAGTCAGATTCCATTTTATGTGGATACCAAAGAATGTCAGGCAGAAATTCAATGGGTAAAGCGAAATGAAATGGTAATTAGGGCCGGAGCGATAATGAAACGCGAGGTTCCATTGAATAAAAATGGTTCAATTGGATTTGCTGCTAAAATGGGACAGAAAATTCGAGAAGATCATCAACAATCTTTTAAAGATTTTAAAACCACAGAAGATATAATATTAAAAAGTGTCAACGAAGTGGGGTTGTTTCTGTATTTTGCGGGAACTAATAGCTGGTTAGTCCTGAAAGATGCTAAAGGGCAAACGATTGACGCATGGACACGGGTAAACTAAAAAAGAGCTGTAAACGAAGTATTCGTTTACAGCTCTTTTTATAGTTTATTATTTAACTTTTGGTGTTTCAGCGATTGTTTCAGTCTTGCCTTTAGCAAATTGTTGGATAGCAACAACGCGTTCTTGACGGCGACGACGTTCGCGCTTACCAGAAACTTTACGTGCACGTGCAAATGAATTGTATGGTGACTTCATGGTGATCCTCCTCAGAAAAAAATAATCAATTACTATTCTATGATGAATGGTAGATAAAAGCAAATAAATTTATTAAATGGATTGGCGGTTCGCATTGAGTCGCTGGACCGTTCGCATTGCAATTTTACCAAAAATACGAATTAAAATTACTTGGATTGGCAATTGAATAATATTACTAATGATGCGAGCTGAGTTGTAATAAACGGCCGCTGCTGCACCAAAGTAAATGGATTGCCAAATGAAATTTAAGCCCATCGTGACAATTAGCATCACTAAGAGGCGTGCCACAATAATCCGCCACCAGTCGAATTTACCTGGGTATAGGAATATCGATTGGATTAAATTAGCAACCATAGCACTGATGGCCCAAATGGGTAAGTAAGGTCCCACCGGATTAGAAAAATACCCCACGGTATCACTAACTAATCCAAAGACAATTCCTGCCCAAGGTCCAAATAGCGCAGACACAACGGCTGCTGGTATATATTCGAAACTAACCAAGGTAAATTGAGGCGTCAAATGGATGGTGGTATAACGCGCTAACACAACATCCAATGCTGCCAACAAAGCCATAATGGTTAGATTTCGCACAGAAAAAACATTTTTGATACTAAAAAAATTCTTCATGCAAATCCCTCCAGTCTTTAGTTGGCCGTTTTAACGAAAAGGAAATAGCATGAAAAACTTCCCAATTCAACGGCGAGATGCGGAATCGATATCGCTGACAAGCATTCGTCCAACAAGCAACTCTCCGTCTTGTTGGCACTTAACGCATCGATTCCTACTCCATTGATAGAGCTAAGTTCATTATAACCAACTTAAAATAAAAATAAAGAGAATGAATTCGTTAATTAATATGAAAAATCGTATATAATGGCTTTAATGATGTAATAATTATGCCAGATGAATGGGAGTACGTATGCGATACCAATTTAAAAATAACTTAGAAGAAATTATTAGTGCCAAAAAAGTATTACAAAGATCAGGGATGAGCCAGAGATTATTGCAAAGAATCCAAAATGAGGGTCGCCTGATTGATGAAAACGAAAACGATGTAGAATTTAGTGATAAATTAATGCCTTTTGAACCAATTTGGATTGAATTGCCTGATGAAGAACAAGATCAAAATGTTGCAATTAGTGATGGTCCATTAGACATTATTTTTGAAGATAAAAATTGGTTATTAGTTAATAAACCTGCTGGACTAACCGCGGTCCCTGGTCCAAGTGATCGAGAAGATACATTGGTCAACCGGATTAAAGGTCATTGGCAGGCCATTGAATCTAAAAATATGATGCCTCATTTAGTTACCCGTTTAGATCGATTTACGAGTGGAATAACTTTGGTCGCCCGTCACCAAGTTTCTAACAGTTTATTAAGTGAACAAGTTGCGCATCATAAAATTAAAAAGATTTATTTAGCGATGGTTGATGGAGTAGTTCAAGCTGAAAAAGGAACATTTAATCAATCGTTAGGGTTAGCAGCCGATGGAATTCATCGAGAAGTACGGGACGATGGACAGCAAGCCACTACTAGTTTTAAAGTGCTCAAACGTTTTGAAAATCAAACGCTGGTTCAAATTCACTTAAAAACAGGAAGAACCCATCAAATTCGAGTTCATTTTGCGAATGCAGGTCATCCTCTAGTTGGTGATCAGTTATACGATGGACCAATGGATAGAGGAATTAAACGGCAAGCTTTGCACGCTTCATCGATCCGATTTTTTGATCCATTTATTGATGAAAAGGTTAGTTTTACAGCAGAATTACCAGATGATTTAAAGCAAATCGGGATGGAAGAGTAGCATAATTGCAGTTTCAGATAGGAGAACAAAATGACACAAGAAAATGAATTTGAAGACGTAGAAATGACGTTAGGCGAACCAGAATTTAATGCGATGTTGATGCAAATGACGCATGAGGTAAACGCTAGCAATGCGTCAGAATATAACTTTATGGGTAATACAACCCAAGAAGTTGGGGAAAATGTATGGGCAGTTCCAGCTTATTTAAGTGACGAATATGCGCTATTCTTTCTATATACAGAAATTGATACCGGCGATTGGGTCCTAGCCTTTTCCGAAGCAGATTTAGGTGAAGGGCAGTTTAATCTAGGAACTCCAATGACAACGGGTGAAGGCTTAAACAAATTATTCGAACAAGATCCCGATCGTGCCAAAATGGTATTGAGTTTTGTTAATGATATGGAAAAAGCTGGCGAAGGTATGTGGCGCATGGTGGAACAATAAAATTTTACATTTAAAAAGAGCGGACTATGGGGAGCGAATTAACGTAAGTTTCTTCTAAGAAGCTCTTTTTTTGTACCAACTTTTTGAATATATTTTTATGATATAATTAACTTCGACTAAAAAGAAAGGGGCGACGCGATGGCAACGATTTTGATCGTCGTTTTGCTATTGGCTTCCATTGGAGTAGGGTATGGGTTGCGAGCCAAAAAGCATAGTGAAACATTAGCGCAAGCCCGCAAAGCGGCAGAAAAAATTATTGAACATGAACGGCAAAAAACTAAAGCCGAAGTGGCTGAATATGAAAAAAATAGTGTTCAAGAAACTCAACAATATCAAGAGACCATTGACCAAGAACTCGCAGATGATCTACATGATAATCAACGTAAAGAGGCGTGGATTGAACAAAGAATGAACTTATTGAACCAAAAAAAGATTGTGTTAACTAATCGAGCAGATGCATTAGCTAAAAAAAGACAAAGTCTATTACAAGAACGTGACAACGTACGGACAACTTTAGGCGAAGCTAAACAACTAATTACTGATCGATGGAATAAACTTCAGGAAGTTGCTGATTTGGAAGAGCAAGCAGCTTCAAAGTTGGTTTTGAAAGAAACTAAACAAGATGCAATTCGTTCTAAAGATGAGTTTGTTAATAACGCTCAAACCGAATTAGAAAGCTCCTGCGAGCGTGAAGCTGAGGATTTGATAGCTTTAGCCATGGAACATAGTGATGTTCCAAGAGGTCAAGCCGAAAATCACCGCAGTTTTATTGCAGAAAATGCTGAATATCTTGGTAAACTGATTGGAAATTCGGGTCAGAATGTACGAGCAATTGAAGCATTAACTGGTGTAGATATTGTGATTGATGATCAAGAAAAAGAGGTCATTCTTAACGGATATGACCCAGTTCGTCGAGCAGTGGCCATGGAAACCATGGAAATGATTAAAACTGAGAAACGAGTTGTTCCAGATACAATCGAACGGTTGGTTAATAAGGCTAATAAAGTAATTGACCAGCGTATTCGCCAGTATGGGGAAGACGCGGTTCGAGAATTGAAATTAAAATATGTTGCGCCGGATTTAATCAAATTTATTGGTCGAATGCATTACCGGACGAGTTATGGACAAAATATTTTAGAACATTCTATTGAAACTGCTAAGCTAGCAGGTATTTTTGCTGTTGAGTTAGGTGAAGACGCTACTTTAGCACGACGTGCAGGCTTACTACATGATATCGGTAAATCTATTGATCGCGATATTGAAGCGACTCATGTGGAATTGGGTGTGGAATTGACCACCAAATATCGAGAGAGTCCAGTGATAGTGAATACTATTGCTTCTCACCATGGGGATGTTGAAGCTCGATATGTAATTGCTAATTTGGTTGAGGCAGCGGATGCCATTTCTGGAGCTCGTCAAGGTGCTAGAAGTGAATCAGTGGCTGACTATATCCAAAGAATTAAGAGCTTAGAAGAGATTGCTAACAAACATCCAGAAGTCAAGGAAAGTTATGCTATCCAAGCTGGTCGTGAACTTCGAGTAATTGTTCAACCTAAAGAGACAGATGATAAGACGATTCATAGTTTAGCTACTAACGTAAAGAATCAGATTGAAGAGGATGTTACTTATCCTGGTCAGGTGAAGGTAACGGTTGTTAGAAAGTTAGAGATTGTAGAATACGTGGAGAAAAAACAAGCATGAGTGAAGACAACACCGCACAGTTAGAAAAAATCGATAGTTTTGTTAAAGAGAAGCTTCAAGATGACTTAACCGGGCATGATTATGCTCATATTCAACGAGTGGTTAAGATGGCTAAACGCTTAATTGATGATCGCACTGAAAATGTAAATCAGTTTATAGTTTTCGCTGCAGGGTATTTGCATGACGTGATTGATGAAAAATTAGTTGAGAATCAGGCCGTTGCTGAAAATGAAGTAGCTCGGTTTCTAAGAAGCCTTGGAGTTAGCGATTTTGATATTGCTCATATTTTCGATATTATCACGCATATGTCATTTTCTGATAATTTAGGACAGAAATATAAATTATCCTTGGAAGGACAGATTGTCCAAGATGCGGATCGTTTGGATGCCATCGGAGCAATTGGCATTGCCCGTACATTTTATTACGGGGGTGCACATGGACATATTTTATATGATCCCGAAATCCAACCTCGTGAAAAAATGACGCATGATGAATATCGTGACAATAAAACGGTAATCAATCATTTTTACGAAAAACTTTTTAAGCTTAAAGATGACATGAACACACCTTTAGCACAAAAAATTGCGGTAGAACGGACGGAGTATATGAAAAGCTTCGTAAATGAGTTTAAAAAAGAATGGTAACAGTGAATTTAGGGGGATTTAGGAATGTTAAAAGATACTGATAATATACCCAGAGGGTATGTGATTGTATCCGCAGCCGTTGTTGTTTTACTTGCACTAGGTGTTAAGTTACAAAACACATTTATGCAATTTTTTGACCAGTTATTTAGTAGTATCGTTCAAGGAACGGCTTTTTCTTTTCTTGAGCCAATCATGCGCTTAATTACGATGATTGCAGATACCAAGCTTGGTTTAATTTATGCAATCATTATTGCAGTATATTTGTGGTTTAAAGAACAGCAACGAGTAGATGCTATCTGGGTCATTTGTACAATGTTTGGTGGCGCTGTAGTAGCGTTTATTCTAAAAGAATTGGTTAAGCGTCCGCGCCCAACTATTGATCAAATTATTCCAGAAACAGGTTTTAGTATGCCTAGTGGGCACACCTTTGAAGCATTTTTAGTGTTAGCTTTTATTTACCTTTATTTTGTCCGTCCAATTCAGTCTGATAGTAAGCGGCGTTGGGCTTTTCGAGGATTGATTCTATGGCAAGTCTTAGTAATGTGGTCACGAATTTATATGGGGGCTCATTACCTTACTGATACGGTTACGGCGGTAGCTTTAGGCATAGTGTGGCTATGGGTTGCTTTATGGCTTTACCAGATGCTATATGATTGGATTGCCAGCTTTGTTGCTCCTTCAGGGGGACGACATCAACGACAACATTAAAATATTTTACTTAAGGGCCTAATCTTTTAGGTTCTTTTTTTCTGATTATTTCCTGATCGAACCGGTCCAAAACGACTTTTTTGGTAAAGCGGTTTCTAAAAAATAATTTGTTTTTTGGAAGAAAAACCTTTTAATTATTAATCTATCAATGTTTTAGCGGCCTAAAACAAAATATTAAAGAAGGTATCTTTTTTTTTTTGAGCATGCTATAATGAGCTTGTGCTTTTGGTTAGGTGCTTTTGGTCAGATCGTTTCATTTTGAACTATCCCCATTACTACCGGCTCAAGCTACAAATTAAACAATGCCGTCTATTACTATATAGATTAGGTTTACAGGAGGATGTTCATAATGGAACAAGGTACAGTTAAATGGTTTAACGCTGATAAAGGTTTTGGTTTTATTACTCGCGAAGATGGTAGTGACGTATTCGTTCACTTCTCAGCTATCCAAGGTGACGGATTCAAGACTCTTGAAGAAGGCCAAGCAGTTTCTTTCGACGTTGAAGAAAGCGACCGTGGACCACAAGCAGTTAACGTAAACAAAAACTAATTTAAATTAAAATAGTTATGAGAGTAGGGAGCTTCGGCAACCTACTCTTTTTTTATGCAAAACATAAAGATTTAGTTAAATACTATTAATTAATTAGGTATAATGAATTAATTGAAGAGGAGGCCTTGAAGAATGATTGAAACTAACCAAATCGTTATTAATACTTGCTTACTTGCAGGTCGAATTATGATTGAAAATGGCTCTGAGATGTCACGAGCAGAAGATACAATGAAAAGAATTGCGATGAATTCAGGTGTTAATAATTTAAAAATTTTCGGGACGATTACTGGAATTATTGTTTCAATTCCAAATTCAATGGACTCTCAGGTGGAAGGGATTAATCGGCGAGCGATTGACCTAGAGAAAGTTTCTGCGGTTAATACTTTTTCAAGACGCTATGCGGACAAAGATATTACGTTAGAAGAGTTTTACGAAAAACTAAATACTTTGGATGAGGCGACGCCATCCTTCCCATTTTGGCTTCAAGTGATTGGAGCAGCCCTAGTTAGTGGACCTTTAATGACAGCCTTTTCTGGAAATATGGTTGATTTAGGAATTACTACTTTGACTGGGGCGTTAGGCTATACGCTATTTTATTTTGTAAATCGGATTTTAAATATTAAATATATTAGCGAATTTTTTGCATCAATTATAATCGGAATTATAGCTGTATTCGCAGTGCGTTGGGGATGGGGACATTCTATCGATGATATTATTATTGGATCAGTGATGCCGTTAGTACCGGGGGTGCCACTAACTAATGCTGTTCGCGATATTTTAAATGGTCACTTGGTTAGTGGTCCGGCTCGTGGAATTGAAGCTTTATTATCAGCATGTGCAATTGGTTTTGGGATTGCCTTCGTATTTCGTTTTTTGTAAACAAAGGAGTAAGAGATGCAATTACTACTAGAATTTTTTATGGCCGGCATTGCCACCATCGGCTTTGGAATTATTATTAATATACCTAAACGGGCTTTAATTGCTGCAGGTGCCATTGGTGGCGTGTCATGGACGATTTACTGGGCGATGCTCCAAGTGCGCTTAGGCTTAGCGTTAAGTGCTTTAACAGCGACCACTGTCATTGCTTTATTAAGTTTATACGCTGCTAGGCGAATGAAACTTCCGATGATTATTTTTAATATTCCTGGAATTGTACCGCTCGTTCCAGGAGGACAAGCATACCAGATGATTCGAAACTTTGCGCTTTCTAACAGTGATATGGCAACGCATTTTATGTTAGAAGTAGGAGAAATTGCAGGGTCAATTGGAATCGGTTTTTTAATGGCAGAATTTATCGATCGATTGCAACGTAAAATTATAATTACTTTGAAGGAACACAAACAACGTAGCAAAAGTAAAAGTGCTAATAATACTGAAAAAGAGTAGGATTAAAAAATGCCCAAATTAATTTGGACATTTTTTTATTTCTTTTTGAAAGCGAATACAAAAGTTACTTGACTTTCATTTTATAGAGCGATTTACTAGTAGAAAGAGACATCTAAGTTAACGAAATTTTAGCCATGGTGACTTGAAAAATTTGAGTTATAGGAGTGAAAGTAAATGTTATTAGGTAGTATTGAAGCTGGTGGAACCAAGTTTGTGTGCGCAGTTGGGAACGAAGATTATCAGGTGAAAGATCAAATTCAAATTCCAACAACGACCCCGGAAGAGACATTGTCGGCCGTTGTAAAATATTTTAAACAATTTGATATAGCAGCTTTAAGTATTGCTTCATTTGGTCCGATTGAAATTCGAAAAACGTCGCCTAAGTATGGATTTATTACTACAACTCCTAAACCGGGATGGAAAGATACTGATTTTTTGGGTTACATGAAAAAAGAAATTAATGTTCCCATGGCTTGGACAACCGACGTTAATGGGTCGGCCTATGGGGAGTATACAATGTCAACGCTATTTAACGAAAAAATTAATTCATTAGTTTATTATACGATTGGAACAGGAGTTGGTGCAGGTGCGGTTATCGATGGGCATTTGATTGGTGGGATTGGCCATCCAGAAATGGGACATGTCCCTTTGAAACGTCATCCCGAAGATCTTGATTTTAAGGGTGTTTGTCCTTATCATGGTGATTGCTTAGAGGGATTGGTTGCTGGACCAACTTTTGAAGCGCGATTAGGTAAAAAGGGTAAGGATGTGCCTTTGACGGATAAGACATGGGATATTTTAGCTTATTATATTGCTCAAGCAGCTGTACAAAGTACATTAATATTACGACCAAACAAGATTGTGTTTGGTGGTGGAGTTACTAATGCAACCCTCTTAGAGAAAGTGCGAAAAGAATTTGATAAATTACTTAATGGCTATGTGACTGTGCCAGATTTGGATCAATATATCACGATGCCTCAAGTTAAAAATAATGGGTCAGCGAATGTCGGTAATTTTGCATTGGCAGAGAAGCTATTAACGGAATAATTATAAAAAGGGCAATCCCGATTTAAAATCAGGATTGCCCTTTGTTCTTTAATTAAAGCTTTATTGTCCGTAGTAGTTGTAGTTACCAGTAGCATTTCCTTGCGGATCAGCTTGTGATGGAGTTGTAGGAGTGTTATCAGTGGTAGCTCCGTTGTTATCTGCACCGCCTGTTGTGTCACTAGCCGGTGTCTCCACCGAAGATGCGCTTGTGGTTCCGTAATCTTCAGTGGAGGAGCTAGTAGTGTCTGAACTGTTAGTATCTGAATTGGTAGTATCGGTATCATCTTCTTCGCCAGTATAGATACTGCTTAATCCAGTTGTCCCAGTTTCTTTAGCAGATAAATCAAGGGCTTTACGGATGAAATTAGTAACACGCTGACGTTCGCTCTTAGAAACTAATTCATAAGAACCACCATCGATGGTAGTACCATTACCTTGGAGGTGAGTAGACTTTAAATGATGGGTAGCAACTCGATAATTAGTCGAGAGTGCTAAAAGTTCATTAAATGTTAAATCAGTTTTAGTTTGTTTTTGAAGAGAATTTAAGAAATTTTGGTTTAATAAAGCCGTAATTGAATCACTCTTACGTAAAATGGCCATTAAAACTTGGCGTTGACGAGTTTGACGACCATAGTCACCGTTTGGATCGGTATAACGCATCCGTGAATAATCCAGTGCTGCCTTACCATTTAGATGAATTTTTTTACCTTTAGTAACGTCGGCATGTCCATATTTGAAGGTTAATTTAGGAGTGATATCGATTCCACCAACCCCGTCAACAATCTTTTCTAAGCCACCCATGTTAATTAAGCCGTAATAATCAATGGGAATATTTAGTAGTTTTTCGACAGCTTTGATTGCTGTACCGGCTCCACCTAAATCATAAGCAGCGTTAATCTTGGAAGGAGAATAATTTGAGTAACCAGGAATCGACATAACCGTATCCCGAGGGATGCTAGTTAAAGTCATTTTTTTCTTTTTAGGATTCAAGGTTGCCACGATAATGGTATCTGTTCGGCCACGATAATTACGCCCGAGGGCCCCAGTATCAGTACCTAAAAGCAAAATTGAAATTGGTTTACTTTGCTTTAAGGTAGCTGAAACATCACGTGATTTCTGGATTTTAGCACTATCAAAAATCGAATCTACAGCATTTTTGGCATCGTACCATTTCTTAACCCCAAAGATAGCCAATATAACAGCAATAATGGAAACGACAATGATGGTTTTTTTTCTACGAGGTCGTTTCTTTCGTGGTTTTCGGCGCTGGTTTTGTTTATTTTGACCGTTGTCACCATTGTTATTATTGTCATCAGGTGTGTAATTGAACCGGTTTCTGCTGAATCGGCTTGAATTGGATCTGGGTGATTCAGAATTCATGCAACTTATCCTCCGAGTTATACTAAAAAATTCAATCATTAATATGATACCAAATTAATGGATTATCTATAACTTTGTTTAAGAAAGTTTAACAAATAGTACACAAAAAATTGGTATATCGACATTAATAACGAACTTATTTCAATTCATGCAACCAGGCCAGCGCCGTGGTTAACCAAGTAGCAATCCGATGATCGACGTGATGGTTATCATAGGCGGTAGTTTCATCGGCTAGAGCCATCCCATGAGGGCCATATTGGTAAAGATGAAGTTCTGTTGGAACCTGCAGAGCTTGAAGGGCTAAGAAGTAATCAACCGCATTTTGGGATGGAACTAACTGATCATCGGCCGTTGCCCAAATGAAGGTTGGGGCATTGTCTTTAGTGGCATTTTGATCAGCTGCTAATTGTTGAGGATGGGTGGTCCATTTAGCTAAAGTTTTAGCGTCAGGAAAACCATCA
Source organism: Pediococcus sp. EKM201D (assembly GCF_011800215.1). Classification (NCBI taxonomy): domain Bacteria; kingdom Bacillati; phylum Bacillota; class Bacilli; order Lactobacillales; family Lactobacillaceae; genus Pediococcus; species Pediococcus sp. EKM201D. Next base: position 199,635 of record NZ_JAALFK010000003.1, on the reverse strand, counting down.
TTAGGAGTAATTACAGGAAAACCTAAAATGGTTGCAAAAGGCTGCAATGTAGTTGATGCTAAATGGGTTTGTGAACTAAGCCAGGCTGCATTCCAGTTATTATTAAAATTGCTGACGATATGACCGCCAACCGAGAAGCCCATTAAAATAATCTGATTAACGTCAACCTGCCATTTTTCAGCGTTTTGATGCGTAATATCCATTGCTTCGGCTAATTCGATTAAGGGAGCTGGATAAAGTGGCTGAACTTCATCAACCAAGGAGTACCTTAGAACGGAGACTTGGTAACCAAATGATTCCAGACGTAAGGCAACTTTTTCAGCTTGAGCTAAATCGATGTGGGTGTAGGATCCACCGGGCACAAAGATTAAAGATGGACTTTTTTGATCAGTTAAATTGGGCGATATATATGAAATTAATTCGGCTTTTGATTTAGAATTAGTATGATTAAGTTTAGTTTTAACAATTTCCATAATGTTGACTCCTTTTTGAGAATTATATATTTGGTTACATTTTAATCTTTTTACTGTTATTCACCAAAGAAAAGGTAAGGAACTACGAAATGAAGTTTAAATTAAGATATTTTTTAGAAGATGATTTTAGTAATTATCAGGCGTTAGCTAATAATCGAAAGATTGCTAAATCAGCGGGGATGAAGATTCTGACAAACGCGTTTGAACAATGGATGGCGTTTAAAGGGATGGTTGGACGTCAAGGCTTTTTAGCAATCGTCAACGAAGCAGACCAAGTTGTGGGCGGAATTTTTATTTTTCAGCCAGCTGCAGAAGATATATATGAAATAGGATACTTATTGGGTGAAGAGTATTGGAACCAAGGTATTATGTCAAAAGCAGTACATTTTGCAATTAAAAACTTGAAAAATCGAAATAAACGAGATTTTAAAGTTTTTGCTAATGTTTGTATTGACAACTATGCCTCTCAGCAAGTACTAAAGCGCAATGGTTTTAAGCGTTTAGAAAAGATTACCACGGGAATCTCTGGTTATGATCAATCCTCACAAAAAGAGTATCGCTACGAATTAAATGTAAAATTACTTGAATAATTGAACAGATTTGTTATAATTTGAATCACATCGAAAGAAGAGGTTGCCTCAATTATTAGTAGATCCGGCTAGATGACTAAGCATCAATGACCCGAATTGAAAGGAAAAGAGGCCGAAATGACTACATGCTTATTCATGTACGATTTGGGCTCTGGTTGAATAAGCCAGAGACTGTCGCAATGAAAATTGCGGAGCGCTATCTACGATTTGACTAATGATTTTAAACAGTCTTTTTGTGCGTAGGAATGCTCACAAAAAGGCTTTTTATTTTGTTTTTTGAAAATCAACAGCGCCTCTTTTATTTTATAGGAGGTTTTCTTATGGCAGAACAAGGTGGTAGTCAGGTTAAGCGTGCCTTAAAGACGCGACATATTTCAATGATTTCACTGGGTGGAAGTATTGGTACAGGACTATTCGTAGCCAGTGGATCGGCAATCTCCACTGCAGGTCCCGGTGGTGCATTATTAGCTTACGTTGGGATGGGGGTCATGGTCTATTTCCTCATGACTAGTTTAGGAGAAATGGCGACTTATATGCCGGTTTCGGGTTCGTTTTCAACGTACGCAACTAAATACGTTGATCCAGCCTTTGGCTTTGCAATGGGATGGAATTACTGGTTTAACTGGGCTATTACGGTTGCAGTTGATATTAGTACCATTGCCTTGATTATGAAATTCTGGTTTCCTCACGCTCCGGGGTGGATCTGGAGCCTGTTGGCACTAGTGCTAGTTTTCTTGGTAAATGCTTTGACGGTTAAAGCTTTTGGTGAGACTGAATATTGGATTGCTTTAATTAAGTTAGTCACGGTTATTATATTTTTGGTCGTAGGAGTTTTAACCATTGTTGGAATTATGGGAGGTAAAGCCACATATTTAGAAAACTTTGTGTATCATAAAGCCCCGTTTGTGGGTGGGATCCCTGCTATTCTTAGTGTTTTCGTTGTGGCTGGTTTCTCGTTTCAAGGTACAGAATTGATTGGAATTACAGCTGGCGAATCTGAAACACCTGAAACTAGTGTTCCGAAGGCCATTAGCCAAGTATTTTGGCGAATTTTACTATTTTACATCTTAGCAATTTTTGTGATTGCTTGTATCATCCCTTATACAAGCCCTAATTTATTAGGATCATCAGCCCGTGATGTTTCCATTAGTCCATTTACCCTTGTGTTCCGTCGGGCAGGACTAGCAGGAGCAGCTGGGGTAATGAATGCGGTTATTTTGACCTCAGTACTATCCTCAGCTAATTCGGGGATGTATGCCTCGACTAGAATGTTATATTCGCTTTCGAAACAAGGATTTGCTGCCAAAATTTTTGGTAAAACTTCGAAGCGAGGAATCCCATACCTGGCCTTACTTGGTACAACTATCGTAGGATTGCTAACCTTTATTTCCAGTATTATGGGACCTAAAATTTATATATGGTTAGTTGCTGCCAGTGGACTGACTGGCTTTGTGGCTTGGGTCGGTATTGCGATTGCTCATTGGCGGTTCCGTCGGGCTTTTATTAAACAAGGACATGACGTGTCAGAACTTAGATATCGTGCAAAATGGTTCCCATTTGGACCACTCTTTGCCTTTGTTCTCAGTATTATTGTGATTGCGGGACAAGATATTCATTCCATTGCTAATTTCGATTGGCAAGCAATTGGGATTACGTACATGGCAATTCCGCTATTCATTGTGTTGTATACCTATTATAAAATTAGATATAAAACGAAGTTAATACCGCTGGAAGAAATCGATTTATCGCGTCCAGATATCACGAAAGAATAATTTTTTCAAGATATTGTTTTGGGGTCGTTTGGTGGTACAATATGTAGTGCTAAAAAACGAAAAAAGAGGTATTTCTTATAATGATTGCTTTATCAGGCCCAATTGGCGCAGGAAAGACAACACTTACAGAATTATTAACAAGTCACTGGGAAAGTGATGCTTATTACGAATCAGTAGATGATAATAAAATTTTGCCACTTTTCTACAAAGATCCTAAACGCTATGCGTTCTTACTTCAAATTTACTTTTTGAATAAACGTATGGATAGTATCAAGCAAGCTAATAGCGATGCTCGTAGTGTTATGGACCGTTCGATTTATGAAGATTCACTTTTGTTCCATTTGAACGCTGATTTAGGACGAGCAACTAATACAGAAGTGGATATTTACGATTCGTTACTTAAAAATATGATGCAAGAGTTGCCACGTCTTTCATATAAGAAGAATCCCGATTTACTAGTTCATATTGATATTTCGTTTGATACAATGTTAAAACGGATCAAAAAGCGCGGTCGTTCATTCGAACAAATCGAAAATGATCCATCATTATACGAATACTATCACGAACTCAATAAGCGCTATGTTGCTTGGTTCGATAATTATGATCAAAGTGCTAAAATTAAAATTGACGGTGATAAATATGATTTTGTGGAAAATCCAGAAGCTCGTCAAAAAGTTATTCAACTAATTGATGAAAAGATTGCCACAATTTAATTGATATCTACCCGGCTTTTTTGTAGAATTAGTTTATAAATTAATAGAGAAATTAAAGGCGTTTAAAGTAGGTTTTTAGAGAGATCCGCATGGTGGAAAGGATTAGCCGAAACTCCGGCGCTAGTTAAAAGGTGGGTAATGCCACACGGTGATTCCGTTATCGTCGGATTGAGTGCACCGCTTATATAAGCAGGTGAACTTGGGTGGTACCGCGAAAAGAGTCTCTTCGTCCCAATGTGGATAGAGGCTCTTTTTCTATATTTAAGGAGGATGTAATTATGTTAGATTTGAAAATGATTCGTAATCATGTAGAAGACGTCAAAGCTAAATTAGCAACTCGGGGCGTAAAACCTGAAGCAATCGACGATTTATTGGCTAAGGATAATGAACGCCGTGAATTGATTGTAAAGAGTGAAAATTTGAAAAAGCTTCGTAATGAAGTGTCTGATCAAATTTCACAATTAAAACGTAATAAAGAAGACGCTAACGATAAAATTCAAGAAATGCGTAAAGTGAGCCAAGATATTAAAGGCTTAGACGAACAACTGGAAAATATTGCCGAAGAAGTTGAAAGCAAAGCTGCTCATCTACCTAATCTACCACATGAAGATGTACCGGTTAGTTTAACTGAAGAGGGTAGTGTTGAACAACGTCGTAATGGAACACCACGGACTTTTGACTTTACGCCTAAGGCTCACTGGGAAATTGGAGAAGAGCTTGGTATTTTAGACTTTGAACGGGCAGCTAAAGTTGCTGGTAGTCGTTTTGTATATTATGTTGGGGATGGTGCACGTCTTGAACGAGCAGTTTACAATTTCTTTTTAGATCAAAATAATGCAGCTGGCTTTACAGAAGAAATCACACCTTACATGGTTAACGATGCATCAATGTTTGGAACTGGTCAATTTCCAAAGTTTAAAGAAACCCATGCCGGTTATGAAGTAAAAGATGAAGGACTAACTTTAATTCCTACAGCTGAAGTACCTTTGGTAAATTACTATCGAGATGAAATCATTGATGAAGAAAAGTTACCAATTAGCGTAACAGCATTATCACCAGCATTCCGTTCAGAAGCAGGAAGTGCCGGACGAGATACACGTGGTTTGATTCGTATGCATCAATTTAACAAGGTAGAAATGGTCAAGATTGCTAAGCCAGAACAATCATGGAATGAATTAGAAAAATTAACTACCCATGCTGAAACCCTTCTTCAAAAATTGGGATTGCCTTATCGAGTGATTACCCTAACCACTGGGGATATGAGTTTTACGGCAGCCAAGACTTACGATCTTGAAGTGTGGATTCCAGCTCAAGATAAATACCGCGAAATTTCAAGTTGTTCAAACTGTACTGATTTCCAAGCTCGTCGTGCACATATTCGTTTCCGCGATGAAAATGGTAAGTTGCAATACGTACACACCCTAAATGGATCTGGTTTGGCGGTCGGACGTACAGTAGCTGCAATTTTAGAAAACTATCAAAATGAAGATGGAACAGTCAACGTTCCGGAAGCTTTAGTACCTTATATGCAAGGGACAACTGTAATTGGTAAAAAGTAAATAGTTATCTAAAAATAAGAGATCGCATTGAGATCTCTTATTTTTTTATGGAATCCATAAAGGATAAGCCTCTGATTAGAAATGTTTTTCAGCAAATATGGGAGAAAAAGGGTGATTTAAAGCTATTAAAAAAATTAATAAAGAAAAATTTAATTTTTTTTGCAAAAGTGATTGACATAACGGAGTTTTATCCGTATTATATATAAATGTGTTCACGAGAGATTTATGGAGGATTAGCTCAGTTGGGAGAGCATCTGCCTTACAAGCAGGAGGTCACAGGTTCGAGCCCTGTATCCTCCATTGAGAAGCGATTCTCAATGGTCTAATAAAATAGAATTATTTGCGGGCGTGGCGGAACTGGCAGACGCGCAAGATTTAGGTTCTTGTATCGCAAGGTGTGGGGGTTCGAATCCCTTCGCCCGCATATCGATTTTAAGCCGACTTAGCTCAGCTGGCAGAGCATCTGTCTTGTAAACAGGGGGTCGGAGGTTCGAATCCTCTAGTCGGCATTTTGCGGAAGTAGTTCAGTGGTAGAACATCACCTTGCCATGGTGGGGGTCGCGGGTTCGAATCCCGTCTTCCGCTTTGTACCAAATTTAATATTTTGCACCCATAGCGCAACTGGATAGAGTGTCTGACTACGAATCAGAAGGTTGCAGGTTCGACTCCTGCTGGGTGCATCGCTTAAAAAAGTATTAATCGGATATGATTAATGCTTTTTTTGTTTTCTAAATCACCGGTTTAAATTTGTGCTAGAATATAATGGTTGGCGGGAAGTAGCTCAGCTTGGTAGAGCACCACGTTCGGGGCGTGGGGGTCGCAAGTTCAAATCTTGTTTTCCCGATTGAGATAGGTCAAGAATAAACTTATTATTGATGTTTAATTGATGGTAAGTTTTTTTATTTTCTTAAGGTTTTGATAGCTTTAAGGCGGAATAATTAATATTTTTTGCAATTTTCTGTCAGTCTCGTATAATAATAGTCAACATTAGTCAGAGTATAGAAAGGTGGTCGTTATGCAAGGACAGAATATTTCAGATATAATCGAGCGGTATTTAAAGGAAATCTTGGCTAATTCAGAGGAGATTGAAATTCGCCGTTCTGAAATTGCCGATCAATTCGATGTCGTACCATCTCAGATTAATTATGTAATTAAGACTAGATTCACCATTCAAAATGGTTACGTGGTTGAAAGTAAGCGTGGTGGCGGTGGATACATTAGAATTGAAAAAGTTAAACTTCTTGACGATATTGATGTTTTGGATTCTTTAATACGGGTGATTGGAGATTCATTGGATGAACGTGATGCGATTTCAATTCTAGGCAGTTTATATGAAGACTCCGTACTAAGTAAACGAGAAGCGAGCTTATTAGCCTCGACCCTTTCCAAAAGTACTTTAAATATTGGCGATCGTAATTTAGAAGAACAAATTAGAGCAAAAGTGATGATTGGAATTTTGAATCATCTCAGATATGAATAGTAGAGATTAGAGAAAGACAGGTGGAAAATGGAAAATTTATTTACCCCTAGTGCAAGAAATGCCTTGGTTATTGCTCAAGAACAAGCAAAAAGATTTAAACACCCCGCGGTGGGTACTGAACACCTGTTGTTAGCATTGGCAATTGAGACCAATGGTGTAGCGCGAAGCGTCTTAGGACAATTCAATGTTACAGAAGTGGACGTTGCTGAGGAAATTGAGCAATTTACCGGCTATGGTAACTTACGAACAGTAAAAGATGATTATTTACCATATTCACCAAAAGCTAGTGAAATTTTAGCCAACGCTCAAGAGCAGGCTAAGCAATTAAACGCTATTAAAATTGGAACCGAACATTTATTACTTGCTTTAGTACAAAATGATAATATTTTGTCTTCAAGAATTTTATTGGCGTTGGATACAGATATTGCCGAGGTTCGCAAAGTTACTTTACGTAAATTAGGTGTAAATCCAGCTACTCAAAATCGACGTAGTAAGCAACGGGCTACAAGTGCTGAAGGAACCCCAACTTTAGATTCAGTTGCACGAGACTTGACGGCGATGGCTGCTGAAGGAAAAATTGATCCAGTGGTGGGGCGGACAAAAGAAGTTCGTCGCGTAATCCAAATTTTAAGCCGACGGACTAAGAACAATCCAGTATTGATTGGTGAACCAGGAGTTGGGAAGACGGCGATTGCCGAAGGATTAGCTCAAAAGATTATCGATCAAGATGTTCCAACTGATATGCAAAATAAACGATTAATGATGCTAGAGATGGGTTCTTTAGTGGCGGGAACTAAGTACCGTGGTGAATTTGAAGATCGTTTAAAAAAGGTGATTGAAGAAATTCGCAATGATGGTCAAGTGATTGTCTTTATCGATGAGTTACACACGTTAATTGGAGCTGGCGGGGCTGAGGGAGCCATTGACGCTTCTAATATCCTAAAACCAGCTTTAGCTCGTGGCGAGCTACAAACGATTGGTGCAACTACTTTAACAGAATACCAAAAGTATATTGAAGCTGATGCTGCTTTGGAACGACGTTTTGCTAAAGTGGAAGTTGATGAACCTACGGAAGCTGAAGCAGTTCAAATTTTAAGAGGAATTCGTCCTAAGTATGAAGAACATCATCAAGTTAAAATTTCAGATGATGCCATTCAACAAGCAGTTACTTTATCATCACGTTATATTGCAGACCGTTTTCTTCCCGATAAGGCCATCGATTTAATCGATGAAGCGGCTGCTAAAATTCGAATCGATGCCTCTGAGAAGCAAGTGAAAAAAGTTACGGATGAAGATCGATTAGAAAAATTACGAACAGCTAAAGAAGAAGCGATTGATAATCAAGATTTCGAAAAGGCTGCCGACATCCGTAAGAAAGAAATGAAGTTACGCCGTAAGATTGAGCGTGCTGAAAATAACCCAGAAACCAATGAAGCTAAAAAAGATTATAAATTAATTGAAAATGGCGAAGATATTGCGCAAATCGTTTCAGATTGGACTGGTGTACCTTTAACGCAGATGAAACAATCTGAGTCAGATCGCTTGATTAATTTAGAGAAAACTTTGCACGAACGAGTAATTGGTCAAAAAGAAGCCGTTTCGTCAGTAGCTCGAGCTATTCGCCGTGCGCGTTCAGGTTTGAAGAGCCCTAAGCGACCAATTGGTTCTTTTATGTTCCTTGGTCCTACAGGGGTTGGTAAAACAGAACTGGCTAAGTCTTTAGCAGATATTATGTTTGGTTCGGAAGATAATATGATCAGAATTGATATGTCTGAGTATATGGAACGTTACAGCACTAGTCGTCTAGTTGGATCAGCACCAGGTTATGTGGGTTACGACGAGGGTGGACAATTGACTGAACAGGTTCGTCGGAAACCATACTCAGTTGTTTTATTTGATGAAGTAGAAAAAGCTCATCCAGATGTCTTTAATTTGTTACTTCAAGTTTTTGATGATGGTTTTCTAACTGATTCTAAGGGCCGACGAGTTGATTTTAGAAATACTATTATCATTATGACGTCTAACTTGGGAGCTACAGCATTGAGGGATGAAAAATCAGTCGGCTTTGGTGCTCAAAATGCAGCTGAAGATTACCATGCTATGGCAGATAAAGTACGTGAAGTTTTGAAGCAGAGTTTCCGTCCCGAATTCCTCAACCGGATTGACGAAACCATTATTTTCCATTCATTAACGAAACCTGAACTCCATCAAATCGTTAAATTGATGGCTAAAGATGTCATTCAGCGGATGAGTGAGCAGGGAATTAATGCCAAGTTTACTCCTAGTGCAATTGATGTGGTGGCTGAAGCTGGATTTGATCCTGAATATGGGGCACGTCCATTGCGTCGAGCCTTACAAACTAAGGTTGAAGACCAATTAAGTGAATTAATGTTGTCCGGTGAAGCTAAGGTTGGTGACGATATTACGATCGGAGCGCGCAACGGAAAAATTAATTTAAAAGTTAAAAATAAAACATTAATAAAAAATAAATAATTTAACATTGCAAGTTGTTTGACAAAGCATATGGCAAGGAATAAAATGTAATATGTATGTTAAAGCAGGGTTAAATGAGACAGTGCGATCTATTGTCCGCAGTGTTCTAGATAAAAAAGCAAAAATAGTTTCTTATAGAGGACTATTTTTGGTTTTTTTTTGCTAAAAAACAGGTTTCAGTGCAAATTGTAATCAAACTGTAACATTTAACTCGTTTAGAAATTGGAGAGGTGAATAACTTGGCAGGACATTTAGTTAAGTATGGTAAACATCGTACGCGCCGGAGCTATGCACGAATTAAAGAAGTGCTTGATCTACCTAATTTGATCGAGATTCAATCTGATTCGTACCAATGGTTCTTAGACGAAGGTCTCCGTGAAATGTTCAATGACATTATGCCGATTGAAGATTTTGCAGGTAAATTATCACTTGAATTCGTCGATTATCAACTACTAGAACCAAAGTACACGGTTGACGAAGCTCGTGAACATGAAGCAAACTATTCTGCACCATTGCACGTAACTTTACGTTTAACAAACCACGAAACTGGCGAAATTAAATCACAAGACGTATTCTTTGGTGATTTCCCATTAATGACAGAACAAGGTACTTTCATTATTAATGGAGCAGAACGTGTTATTGTTTCACAATTAGTTCGTTCACCTGGTGTCTATTACAACTTAGATACAGATAAAAATAATCGTAAAATTTGGGGAACAACCGTTATTCCTAACCGTGGGGCTTGGTTAGAATATGAAACAGATGCTAAAGAAATTTCTTATGTACGGATTGATCGTACTCGTAAGATTCCAATGACCGAATTAGTTCGTGCCCTTGGATTTGGCTCTGATGAAGAAATCATCGATATTTTTGGTGGTTCTGATAGTTTAGATTTCACTCTTGATAAAGATGTTCATAAGAATCCCGAAGATTCACGGGTTGCTGAATCATTGAAGGATATTTACGAACGTTTGCGTCCTGGTGAACCTAAGACTGCAGATAGTTCAAGAAGTTTGCTAACTGCGCGCTTCTTTGATCCAAAACGTTACGACATGGCTCCAGTAGGTCGTTACAAAGTAAATAAAAAACTTAGCCTTAAGACTCGTCTTTTAGGTCAAACCCTAGCTGAAACATTAGCTGATCCTGATACAGGGGAAGTTATTGCTCAAAAGGGTGAAATGGTCAACAAAGACGTAATGAAGAAATTAGCAGTTTTCCTTGATCGTCCTGACTTCAAGATGGTTACATACCAACCATCTGAAGAAGCAGTCGTTACTGAACCAATGACTATCCAAGTTATCAAAGTTCAAGACCCTAACGACCCAGAACGTACATTGAATATGATTGGTAATGGTAATATCGATGCTAAATTGAAGCACATCACACCTGCTGATATTATTGCTTCAATGAATTACTTCTTCCTTCTTCAAGATGGAATTGGTAGTACAGATGATATTGATCATTTGGGTAACCGTCGAATCCGTTCAGTTGGTGAACTACTTCAAAACCAATTCCGCATTGGTTTATCACGTATGGAACGTGTAGTACGTGAACGTATGTCAATCCAAGATGCTGAAACAGTTACACCACAACAATTGATTAACATTCGTCCAGTAGTTGCTGCAACTAAAGAATTCTTTGGTTCTTCACAATTGTCACAATTCATGGATCAAACTAACCCGCTTGGTGAATTATCACATAAGCGTCGTCTATCAGCACTTGGACCTGGTGGTTTGACTCGTGATCGTGCCGGATATGAAGTTCGAGACGTTCACTATACGCATTATGGTCGTATGTGTCCGATTGAAACTCCCGAAGGTCCTAATATCGGTTTGATTAATAACTTGGCTTCATATGGTAAGATCAACCGTTATGGTTTTATCGAAACACCATATCGTCGTGTTTCATGGGAAGATCATAAAGTTACCGATCGTATTGATTACTTAACTGCTGACGAAGAAGATCAATTTGTTATTGCTCAGGCTAACTCTCCACTTAATGATGATGGTTCATTTGCTGACGACGTAGTTATGGCTCGTCATGAAAGTGATAACATCGAAACTAGCATTGAAAATGTCGATTACATGGACGTTTCTCCTAAGCAAGTAGTTGCTGTTGCTACAGCATGTATTCCTTTCTTGGAAAATGATGATTCTAACCGTGCCTTGATGGGTGCTAATATGCAACGTCAGGCTGTTCCATTGGTTGATCCACATTCTCCATTAATTGGTACTGGTATTGAATATAAAGCTGCGCATGATTCTGGGGTTGCTCTTTTATGTCAACACGCTGGTGTAGTTGAATATGTTGATGCACGTGAAGTACGTGTCCGTCGTGATGATGGCGCACTTGATACTTACAAGCTCATGAAGTTCCGCCGTTCAAATGGTGGTAAGAACTACAACCAACGCCCAATTGTTCGAGTTAATGATAAAGTTGACGCGGATGAAGTACTAGCTGATGGTCCATCAATGGAACAAGGTGAATTAGCCCTTGGACAAAACCCATTGATCGCCTTCATGACATGGCAAGGTTATAACTTCGAAGATGCGATTGCGATTAATGAACGTTTAGTTCGTGATGACGTATATACATCAATTCATATCGAAGAATATGAATCAGAAGCACGTGATACAAAACTTGGACCTGAAGAAATGACTCGTGAAATTCCTAATATTGGTGAAGATGCCCTTCGCAATCTTGATCAAGATGGTATTGTTCGAGTTGGTGCTGAAGTTGAAGATGGTGACATCTTGGTTGGTAAGGTTACTCCTAAGGGGGTCACAGAATTATCTGCTGAAGAACGCTTGCTTCATGCTATTTTCGGTGAAAAAGCTCGTGAAGTTCGTGATACATCACTCCGTGTTCCACATGGTGGCGGCGGAATCGTTCAAGACGTTAAGATTTTCACTCGTGAAAATGGTGACGAATTATCACCTGGTGTAAACATGATGGTTCGTGTTTATATCGCTCAAAAGCGTAAACTCCAAGTTGGTGATAAGATGGCCGGACGTCATGGTAACAAAGGTACTGTTTCAGTGGTTATCCCACAAGAAGATATGCCTTACATGCCTGATGGAACTCCAATTGACATTATGCTTAGCCCAATGGGTGTGCCTTCTCGTATGAATATCGGACAAGTTCTTGAACTTCATTTGGGAATGGCTGCACGTAACTTAGGTATCCACATGACAACTCCTGTTTTTGATGGAGCCCAAGATAAAGATATTTGGGAAGCAGTTGCTGAAGCTGGTATGGATTCTGATGCTAAGTCTGTGCTTTATGATGGACGTACTGGTGAACCATTTGAACAACGTGTGGCTGTTGGTGTCATGCACTATATGAAACTTGCTCACATGGTTGATGATAAGATTCATGCTCGTTCAATTGGACCTTACTCACTTGTTACACAACAACCACTTGGTGGTAAAGCACAATTTGGTGGACAGCGTTTTGGTGAAATGGAAGTTTGGGCTCTTGAAGCTTACGGTGCTGCATATACTCTTCAAGAAATCCTTACTTACAAGTCTGATGACGTCGTTGGTCGAGTTAAGACATACGAAGCGATCGTTAAGGGTGAACCAATTCCACGCCCAGGTGTTCCAGAATCATTCCGAGTTCTTGTTAAAGAATTACAAGCTTTAGGACTTGATATGAAGGTTCTAGGTGGGGATGACCAAGAAGTTGAACTTCGTGATATGGACGAAGAAGATGACGATGTTGTGAATGTCGATGCTCTTAGCAAGTATGCTGAAAAGCAAAATGAAAAAACAAATGCTAGCGCTGAAGAAGCAAAGGCTCCATCAACGGAATCAGCTCCTGTTGAAACTAAAAACAATCAAAACTAATTACTTAAAAGAAAGAGGAGGTCAGTCCGTTGATCGATGTTAATAAATTCGAAAGTATGCAAATCGGTTTAGCTTCTCCTGATAAGATCCGTATGTGGTCATATGGTGAAGTTAAAAAACCTGAAACCATTAACTATCGAACTTTAAAACCAGAAAAAGATGGATTATTCGACGAACGAATCTTTGGACCAACCAAAGATTACGAATGTGCTTGTGGAAAGTACAAACGTATCCGTTATAAGGGAATCGTCTGTGATCGTTGTGGTGTTGAAGTTACAAAATCTAAGGTTCGTCGTGAACGTATGGGTCATATCGAACTTGCTGCACCAGTAACACACATCTGGTACTTCAAGGGAATCCCTAGTCGTATGGGACTAGTTCTTGATATGAGTCCTCGCTCATTGGAAGAAATCATCTATTTTGCTTCATACGTTGTTATCGATGCTGGTGAAACTCCACTAGAAAAGAAACAACTATTAACTGAACGCGAATATCGTAATAAGTTAAGTGAATATGGTGATAAATTTGTAGCTAAAATTGGTGGGGAAGCTATCCAAGCTTTACTTGAAACAGTAGATCTTGAAAAAGAAGCTAACCAATTGAAAGAAGAATTGAAGGAAGCTTCTGGTCAAAAGCGTACCCGTGCGGTTCGTCGTCTAGACATTATTGAAGCCTTCCTTAAATCTGGTAACCACCCAGAATGGATGGTACTCGATGCTATTCCAGTCATTCCACCTGATTTACGTCCGATGGTTCAATTGGATGGTGGTCGTTTTGCTACATCAGATTTGAATGATTTATATCGTCGTGTAATTAACCGTAACAACCGTTTGAAACGATTGTTAGATTTAAATGCACCTGGAATTATTGTTCAAAACGAAAAGCGGATGCTTCAAGAAGCGGTTGACGCTTTGATTGATAATGGTCGTCGTGGTCGTCCTGTTGCTGGACCTGGTAACCGTCCTTTGAAGTCATTGTCACACATGCTTAAAGGTAAGCAAGGACGTTTCCGTCAAAACTTGCTGGGTAAACGTGTTGATTATTCTGGACGTTCAGTTATTGATGTTGGTCCTTCATTGAAGATGAACCAAATGGGTCTTCCAGTTCCAATGGCAATGGAATTATTCAAGCCATTTATTATGAAGGAACTCGTTGGTCGTGGCTTAGCTTCTAACATCAAGAATGCTAAACGTAAAATTGATCGTAAAGATGATGATGTTTATGATGTTCTTGAAGATGTTATCAAAGAACATCCAGTTCTTTTGAACCGTGCCCCTACACTTCATAGACTTGGTATTCAAGCTTTTGAACCCGTTCTAGTAAGTGGTAAGGCCATGCGTTTACATCCATTAGCTTGTGAAGCTTACAATGCCGATTTTGATGGGGACCAAATGGCTATTCATTTACCTTTATCAAATGAAGCTCAAGCTGAAGCCCGCCTTTTGATGTTAGCTGCTCACCATATCCTTGCTCCTAAGGATGGTAAGCCAGTTGTTACTCCATCTCAAGATATGGTTATTGGTAACTATTGGTTAACAATGGAACGAGCTGAAAGTGTCGGTGAAGGCATGATCTTCAACGACCTTGATGAAGTTCGTTTAGCTCTTCAAAATGGTTATGTTTCAATTCATACAAGAATTGGTGTTCGTGCTAATTCAATGCCTGAAAAGCCATTTACTGATGCACAACGTAAACAAATCTTGATTACTACTGTTGGTAAAATGTTATTCAATGACATTCTTCCTAAGGGCTTTGTTTACTTGAATGCTCCAACTAATGAAAACTTGGTTAGTGGTACACCGGATGAATACTTCCTCGAAAGTGGCGAAGACATCCGTGAACAACTAAATCAACGACCATTAATTGCACCATTCAAATCTGGATTCTTGAGTGACGTTATCGCTGAAGTTTACAAGCAATATAAAGTTACTGAAACTTCATTATTACTTGATCGAATGAAAGACTTAGGATTCTATCGCTCAACCCTTTCAGGTTTAACTGTGGGTATTGCAGATATTACTAACTTGCCTGAAAAGCCAGAAATTATTGCTGCAGCTCATAAACAAGTTGCTACTGTTACAAAGCAATTCCGTCGTGGACTTATTACTGATGACGAACGTTATGAACGGGTAATTGGAATTTGGAACGATGCTAAAGATGACATCCAACAAAGACTGATGGAAACATTTGATCCACAAAACCCAATCTTCATGATGTCTGATTCTGGTGCGCGTGGTAATATTTCTAACTTTACTCAGCTTGCTGGTATGCGTGGTTTGATGGCCGCTCCTAATGGTAAAATCATGGAACTTCCAATTCTTTCTAACTTCCGTGAAGGACTTAGTGTTTTGGAAATGTTTATTTCTACTCATGGTGCTCGTAAAGGTATGACCGATACCGCCTTGAAGACCGCTAACTCTGGTTACTTGACTCGTCGTCTTGTTGATGTTGCTCAAGATGTTATCGTTCGTGAAAAAGATTGTGGAACTGATCGTGGATTATTGATTTCAGCAATTGCTGAAGGTAATGAAATGATTGAACCACTTTATGATCGAATCTTAGGTCGTTACACAATGAAATCTGTTTTCAATCCTGAAAATGGTGAAACCATCATTGGACCAAATGAGATGATTAACGAAGCTATAGCACAACAAATCATTGAAGCCGGCGTTCAAGAAGTAACTATTCGTTCAGCATTTACATGTAACACTGCGCATGGTGTTTGTGAGAAGTGTTATGGACGTAATATGGCTACTGGTGACCGTGTTGAAGTTGGTGAAGCAGTTGGTACTGTTGCTGCTCAATCAATTGGTGAACCTGGTACTCAGCTTACTATGCGTAACTTCCATACTGGTGGTGTGGCTGGTAATGCCGATATCACTCAAGGTCTTCCACGTATCCAAGAAATTGTTGAATCTCGTAATCCTAAAGGACCAGCCGAGATTTCAGAAGTTACTGGTACAGTCGAAGCTATTGAAGAAGATCCTGCTGAAGGTACAAAGGATATTACGATTAAGGGTGAAACCGATACTCGTACTTACACATTACCAATCACGGCTCGTATGAAGGTTGCAGAAGGTGACTACATCCACCGTGGTTCAGCATTGAACGAAGGTTCAATCGATCCTAAGGAATTAATCAAAGTTCGCGACGTTCTTTCTACTGAAAATTACTTGCTAAGTGAAATTCAAAAAGTTTACCGTATGCAAGGTATTGAAATCAGTGATAAGCACGTTGAAATCATGATTCGTCAAATGCTTCGTAAGGTTCGGGTAATGGATCCTGGTGATACTGACATTCTTCCAGGTACATTAATGGACATTAATGACTTTAAGAATGATAACTACAAGACCTTGATTGCTGGTGGTATTCCTGCCACATCACGTCCTGTAATTCTTGGTATTACTAAGGCTGCTCTTGAAACAAATAGTTTCTTGTCAGCTGCTTCATTCCAGGAAACAACTCGAGTTCTTACTGATGCTGCTATTCGTGGTAAGAATGATCCACTTGTTGGTTTGAAGGAAAATGTTATCATTGGTAAGATTATTCCTGCAGGTACTGGTATGACGGATTATCGTCAAATCAAGCCTGAAGTTGTGGGCGGAAACGTTGAACAACCTCAATCATTAAGTGACGTTGAAAAAGAAATGAATGAAACTGTTGAATAATAGTTTTTAGATAAAAAGCTCACCAAATTGTGGATAACACAGTTTGGTGAGCTTTTTTATTATGGTAATTTTAAGAAACGCGATGAATTAATAGTTGGTTTTAGCTGCTTGCGCTAGCTCATCGAATTTATCAAAGAAGAGAGCGGAATTTACTTGAGTAACGAAGGTTAAAGGACGTCCGTTATCAGTAACAAAAGTTTTTCCAGCCGAGGGACCATCGGTGATAACAGCAGCTTTAATTGGTTTACTATCAACTAATTCAGGATATTTACTTACAAGAGTAGTTAGAACATCCCATAAATAATAAGTTGAGTTAGCTTCAAAAGAGTGAACTAGAGAATAACCTTGACCAATTAAATCTAAAGCAGGGAATTGGCGCTGCTTAGCCCAACGAATACGTAAAGCTTTAGTCAAGGGAACTTGGTTAGTACTATCTAAACTAACAATGGTAATTTTTAGGTCCGTATCAAAGACGGTTTCGACAGCTTGAGGATCCCAGTATGCATTCCATTCAGCTGTACCATCATGTTCGGGTTCAGCAACATTACCAACCCCGTTCATTGATCCACCCATCCAGAATAGTTCATCGATATTGTCCACAATTGTAGGATCGATTTCGATGGCACGAGCCAGATCAGTTAATGGACCAGTCATAATCAAAGTCACCTTCTGCTGAGAAGCTTTAATCTTCTCTAACATATCTAAATGAGCTGGTTGAGATGCCAATTTAGTTTTAGGTTGATTATTGTTATCCAAGTGTTCGTTTAAAATGGGAAAATCATCAAATGAAAAAGCGCTGAGGCGCCATTCTTTGGGGAATTGATTTACTGGGCGTGAATTAGATTTAGCAACTTCTAGGGTAGTATCTTGACCAAAAAGATCAATGATTTTTCTAGATGCTGAAACAGCAGGTTCTACATAGGAATCTGCTCCAACTGCCCCCACTCCAATTAACTTTGTATCTGGAAATTCCAATAGTAGAAGTAAAGATACAAGATCGTCGACATTACCATCATGATTAAAATAAATATTTTGCAAAGTAGGACCTCCCAAATTTATTAAAGTAATGATAGCATAAAGTTCGTATGTTGTGTTTATAAAATGATTTTCGCGAAGTATATTAATGATTTTTACTGAAATGCAAACATTAATAAATAATATGCAGTGAAAAGGTATGGAATAAAAGGAATTATGCTTTTTTTAGTAAAAAATAGTACGGTTGCTCCAAGGGTAGCAGCAATCAAAATAATGAGGGTAGTCAAATGGGCACCAACTAATAAAGTGAAAAATAATAAGATTTCTATATCGCCTTGTCCTATTTTTTGAAAGCAAGCTAGGTGTTCTAAATTATTGAATAATAAAAAGGTTAATATGAGTAAAATAGCGAAGTTTAACCAAGAAAAATTAAATTTGACCAATAAGTAGGCTGGAAAAATTAAAATATGCGTGCTAACTGATTGAACGGCTACATCCTCCACGGCTAGGTAACTGAGGATAAAAAAGCAAATAAAACTAAATGGTGTTGGCGAAGTGGTAGGCACGATCGTTAAAAAGAATAAGGCTGACAATATTTCAAGCATCACGGAGTAGGTAGGAATCGATACGTCGCAAAAAATGCATCGCCCTCGGCAACTCCAATAACTAACAATTGGAATTAAGCAATAATACGGCAGTGGAGTAGAACAGTTTGAACAGTGGGAGGGTGGAAAAATGATGGATTGACCGACTAAACGGCGTTCATAAAGCACTAGAAGAAATGATCCCCAACTGGCACCTAGAATTCCTATAAGTAAATAATAAAATAAGAGCATGTTATTTCTCCTTAACTTAATGATTGGTATTAGATAATATACGAAATAACGCTCCGTTTTTTTGCTTAATTTACTTGCATTCATAAAAATTGCGTGATATTCTATTTAAGGTGCTTTTTGTGGACAGGTTTTCTGCAAATGCAGACATGCTGACTGGAAACGTTAGCCCTGGTACAAGTCTCGGCCGTCTTTTTTTATATCAAAAAAAGAACCGCCTGGATATGTGTACTTAAAGAATACTTATTTATTTTCATATATTGGAAGGAGAAACATCGATGCCTACAATTAACCAATTGGTTCGTAAGGGTCGTCGTTCACAAAGCTCGAAGTCAAAAGCTCCAGCTTTGAACTACGGCTATAACAGCATGAAGAAGTCTCAAGTTAACAACCCAGCTCCTCAAAAACGTGGAGTTGCTACACGTGTTGGTACAATGACACCTAAGAAGCCTAACTCAGCTTTACGTAAGTACGCTCGTGTACGTTTGTCAAACTTGATTGAAGTTACAGCTTATATTCCTGGTATTGGTCACAACCTTCAAGAACATAGTGTTGTCTTGATCCGTGGTGGTCGTGTAAAGGATTTACCTGGTGTTCGTTACCATGTCATTCGTGGTGCGCTTGATACAGCAGGTGTTACTGATCGTAAACAAAGCCGTTCTAAATACGGTACAAAGAAACCTAAGAAGTAAGGAGGTTGTGTATAAATGCCAAGAAAAGGTCCAGCACCAAAACGCGAAGTATTACCAGATCCAATTTATAACTCAAAGCTTGTTACACGTTTAATCAACCGTTTAATGTTAGATGGTAAGCGTGGTAAAGCTTCAAAGATTTTATACAATGCTTTTGATATTATCGAAAAAGAAACTGGTTCAGAACCAACAGGAGTTTTCGAAGAAGCTATGAACAACATCATGCCTGTCCTTGAAGTTAAGGCTCGTCGTGTTGGTGGTTCTAACTACCAAGTTCCAATTGAAGTACGTCCAGATCGTCGTACAACACTTGGTTTACGTTGGTTAGTTAACTACGCTCGTCTCCGTGGTGAACACACAATGCCAGAACGTCTTGCTCGTGAAATTATGGATGCAGCTAACAATACTGGTGCATCTGTTAAGAAACGTGAAGACACACATAAGATGGCTGAAGCCAACCGTGCATTCGCACATTACCGTTGGTAAGATTCAGTCGTTGCAATTAATCATTGCAACCATGATGACTATTATATGGATGCATATAGTAGTCATTTTTTCTAAAAACAGCTATTACTTTGATTTCATTTGGAAGGAGAACCTTTTATATAATGGCTAACAAACGTGAGTTTCCTCTAGAAAGAACTCGTAATATCGGTATCATGGCTCATATTGATGCTGGTAAAACAACAACTACAGAACGTATCTTGTACTATACAGGTAAGATCCACAAGATTGGTGAAACACATGAAGGTGCTTCACAAATGGACTGGATGGCCCAAGAACAAGAACGTGGTATTACAATTACATCTGCTGCAACAACAGCAGCATGGAAGAACCACCGTATCAATATCATCGATACACCAGGACACGTTGATTTCACAATCGAAGTTGAACGTTCACTCCGTGTGCTTGATGGTGCCGTAGCGGTTCTTGATGCTCAAGCTGGTGTTGAACCTCAAACAGAAACTGTTTGGCGTCAAGCTTCAGATTATGATGTTCCACGGATCGTTTTTGCTAACAAGATGGATAAGCTTGGTGCTGATTTTGATTTCTCAGTTCAATCAATCCACGACCGTTTGCAAGCTAACGCTTTGCCAATTCAAATGCCAATCGGTGCTGAAGATGATTTCCAAGGAATTATTGACTTGGTTGAAATGAAGGCTGATTTGTATGACGTTGATGAATTAGGTACAGAATGGGAAACTGTTGATGTTCCTGATGAATACAAAGAAGAAGCTGAAAAGCGTCGTAACGAAATGATTGAACAATTGGCTGATATTGATGAAAACATCATGGAAAAATACCTTGGTGGAGAAGATATCTCAGTTGCTGAAATCAAAGCTGCTATTCGTAAAGGTACTTTAGCTCTTGAATTATTCCCAGTTCTTGCTGGTTCAGCATTTAAGAACAAGGGTGTTCAAATGATGCTTGATGCCGTTGTTGATTACTTACCATCACCATTGGATGTTAAGCCTTATAGTGCTACAGATCCTGAAACAGGCGACCAAGTTGAATTGATTGCTGGTGATGACAAGTCATTCGCTGCTTTAGCATTTAAAGTTGCTACTGACCCATTCGTTGGTCGTTTAACATTTATCCGTGTATACCAAGGTACATTGGAATCAGGATCATATGTTCTTAACGCCACAAAGGGCAAGCGTGAACGTGTTGGTCGTTTGCTACAAATGCATTCTAACCAACGTCAAGAAATCCCAGAAGTATTCTCTGGAGATATCGCTGCTGCTATCGGTCTTAAGAACACTACAACTGGTGATTCATTGACTGATCCAGCACATCCATTACAATTGGAATCAATGGTATTCCCAGATCCAGTTATCGAAGTTGCTGTTGAACCTAAGTCAAAAGCTGACCAAGATAAGATGGATATCGCTCTTCAAAAACTTGCTGAAGAAGATCCTTCATTCCGTGCAGAAACAAACCCTGAAACAGGTGAAACTGTTATTGCCGGAATGGGTGAACTTCACCTTGATATCATTGTTGACCGTATGAAACGTGAATTTAACGTTGAAGCTACAATTGGTGCTCCTCAAGTATCATACCGTGAAGCATTTACTAAGAAGACTTCCGCACAAGGTAAATTTGTACGTCAGTCTGGTGGTAAAGGTCAATATGGTGACGTTTGGGTTGAATTCGAACCAAACGAAGAAGGTAAAGGCTTTGAATTCGAAGATGCCATCGTTGGTGGTGTAGTTCCTCGTGAATACATTCCATCAGTTGAAGAAGGTTTGAGAGAAGCTATGAACAATGGTGTTCTTGCCGGATATCCATTGGTTGATGTTAAGGCTAAACTATATGATGGTAGTTATCATGATGTCGATTCTAGTGAAGCTGCATTTAAGGTGGCTGCATCACTTGCTTTACGTGCTGCTGCTAAGACTGCTGCTCCTGTTATCCTAGAACCAATTATGAAGGTAGAAATCCGTGTTCCTGAAGAATACATGGGTGATATCATGGGACAAGTTACTGCACGTCGTGGACGCGTTGATGGTATGGAAGCAATTGCTGGTGCTGAAGAAATCCATGCATTTGTTCCTCTATCAGAAATGTTCGGTTATGCTACAACACTTCGTTCAGCATCACAAGGTCGTGGTACATTTACTATGACATTTGATCATTACGAAGCTGTTCCAAAATCAATTCAAGAAGAAATTATCAAGAAAAATGGCGGACATGCTGAATAATCTTTAAAATTAAAGAAGTTTTCTTTTTTCAATTATTTAATTGAAGGAGAAAACTTCTTTTTATTTTAAATTTATTTCTCAAAACCCTTGTCATAACGCTGATTATCATGTATTATTATCAAGTACCGTTTTCAAACGAGGGAGCATTATGCTCTCTAAACGGTGGTGTATAAGCATAGCGTTGATGTGAAAGGTTGCGACACACCCGGCCGCTTTGCCACAGGGTGTGGCGGTAATTTTCACGGAGCAAGTCTTATTTTTAAAATAGACGAAGGAGGTAACACAATGGCAAAACAAAAAATTCGTATCCGCCTAAAGGCATACGAACACCGTATCTTAGATCAATCTGCTGACAAGATTGTTGAAACAGCAAAACGTACTGGTGCAACAATTTCGGGTCCAATCCCATTGCCAACAGAACGCACAGTATATACTGTTTTGAGTTCTCCACATAAGTTTAAGAAGGCTCGTGAACAGTTCGAAATGCGTACGCACAAACGATTGATCGATATCGTTAACCCAACACCAAAGACAGTGGATTCATTGATGAAGCTTGACTTGCCAAGTGGTGTAGATATCGAAATCAAACTATAATTTAAAGTATAAACGGAGGTGTACTAATGACCACAAAAGGAATCTTAGGTAAAAAGGTCGGAATGACACAGGTTTTTACTGAAGCTGGAGAATTAATTCCTGTTACAGTAATCGATACAACTCCTAACGTTGTATTACAACTCAAGACAGTTGAAAATGATGGTTATTCATCAGTTCAATTAGGTTTTGACGACAAACGTCAAGTTTTGAGCAACAAACCTGAACAAGGCCACGTAGCAAAAGCAAATACAAATCCTAAGCGCTTCATTCACGAAATCAGAAATGTTGAGCTTGGGGACGTCAAAGTTGGAGACACAATCGCAGCTGACATTTTTGAAGCAGGCGAAATCGTCGACGTAACTGGTACTACTAAGGGACATGGTTTCCAAGGTGTTATCAAAAAAGACGGTCAACGTCGTGGTCCGATGGCGCACGGTTCTCGTTATCACCGTCGTCCTGGTTCACTTGGGGCAGTTATTAACCGCGTATTCCCAGGAAAGAAATTACCAGGTCGCATGGGTAACAAAACAGTAACAATTCAACATCTTGAAATCGTTAAAGCAGATACAGAAAACAACGTATTACTAGTTAAGGGTAATGTACCTGGCGCTAAGAAGTCATACTTAGTTGTTAAAAGTACTGTAAAGAATACTAAATAAGAGAGGAGGACCATATAAATGGCTAACGTATCATTATTCAAACAAGACGGAACTAAAAATGGTGACGTTGAATTAAATGCCGATATTTTCGGTATCGAACCTAACAACGATGTAGTCTTTGAAGCAGTAGTTATGCAACGTGCATCTATGCGTCAAGGTACACACGCAGTAAAGAATCGTAGTGCTGTACGTGGTGGTGGTAGAAAACCATGGCGTCAAAAAGGTACTGGACGTGCTCGTCAAGGTTCAATTCGCTCACCACAATGGCGTGGTGGAGGAATTGTCTTTGGACCAACTCCTCGTTCATATGCATACAGCATTCCTAAGAAAATGCGTCGCTTGGCATTGAAGTCAGTACTTTCACAAAAGGTATTGGATGAAAGCCTTGTAGTCGTTGATGAATTCAAGTTCGAAACTCCAAAGACTAAGGACTTTGCTCAATCATTAGGTAACCTTAATGTTGATAAAAAAGCTCTATTAGTTCTTGAAGAAGATAACGAAAGTGCTGTATTGGCTGCTCGTAATTTATCTAATGTAAAAATCGTTGAACCTGAAGGTATCAATGTTTTAGATATTATGAATAGCGACAAACTTGTCATTACACAAAAGGCTCTTTCTCAAGTAGAGGAGGCTCTAGCATAATGGAATCACGTGATATTATTCTACGCCCTGTTGTTACAGAAGCATCAATGGCGTTAATCGATAACAAACGTTACACATTTGATGTAGATCCACGTGCTACAAAGACTCAAGTTAAAAAAGCTATCGAAGAGATCTTTGAAGTTACAGTTATTAAGATCAACATTATGAATGTTAAAGGTAAGTTGAAGCGCCAAGGCCGTTACGCTGGTTACACAAAGAAGCGTCGTAAGGCAATCGTGCAACTTTCTGCAGATTCAAAAGAAATCCAATTATTTGGTGAAGAATAAATAAATATAGGAGGAAAACAACGTGGGGATTAAGAAATTTAAACCAACTACAAATGCCCGTCGTGGCATGACACAATTGGACTACTCTGAAATCACAAAGAAGAGTCCAGAAAAGTCATTGTTGGAATCTCAAAGCCATACTGCTGGTCGTAATAACTACGGTCGTATGACTGTTCGCCATCGTGGTGGTGGTAACAAACGTCAATACCGTATCATCGACTTTAAGCGTATTAAAGATGATGTACCAGCTACAGTAAAAGCTATTGAATATGATCCAAACCGTACAGCTAACATTGCTTTGCTTGTTTATGCTGATGGTGTTAAGTCATATATCATTGCTCCTAAAGGTTTGAAGGTTGGCGACAAGGTTCAATCTGGATCAGAAGCTGATATCAAAGTAGGTAACGCATTACCACTTAAGGATATTCCTGTTGGTACTGTTATCCACAATATCGAATTAAAACCAGGTAAAGGTGGACAACTTGTTCGTTCAGCTGGTGCTTCAGCACAATTACTTGGTAAAGAAGGTAAGTATGTACTTATCCGTCTTGCTTCTTCTGAAGTTCGTATGGTTCTTGCAACAAACCGTGCAACAATCGGTGCTGTTGGTAATGAAGAACATGAACTAGTTAACGTTGGTAAAGCTGGTCGTACACGTTACGCTGGCCAACGTCCACATGTTCGTGGTTCTGTAATGAACCCTAACGATCATCCACATGGTGGTGGTGAAGGTAAGGCTCCTATCGGTCGTCCATCTCCTCTTTCTCCATGGGGTAAGAAAACAATCGGTAAGAAGACTCGTAACAAACATAACAAGTCAAACAAATTTATCGTTCGTGGTCGTAAGCGCGGTCGCTTAGGTAACATCTAGAACAGTTTTCGAAGGAGGTCAAATTAATGGGTCGTAGTTTAAAAAAGGGACCATTCGCTGATGAACATCTTCTAAAGAAGGTCGATGCACAAAAAGATCAAGACAAGAAGCCAGTAATCAAGACATGGTCACGTCGTTCAACAATTTTTCCAAGTTTCATCGGATGCACAATCGCTGTATACGATGGTAGAAAACATGTTCCAGTTTATATCCAAGATGATATGGTTGGTCATAAGCTTGGCGAATTTGTTCCAACTCGCACATTCCGTGGTCACGGTGGCGACGACAAAAAGACATCTGGAAAGTAAGGAGGATGAATCATGGCTGAACAAGTAACATCTGCACAGGCAACTGCAAAGACTGTTCGTATTGCCGCTCGTAAGATTCGTCTCGTAGTCGATCTTATCAGAGGTAAAAGTGTCGCTGAAGCTTTTGCAATTTTAAAATTTACACCACGTAGTGCTTCACCTGTTGTTGAAAAGGTTTTGAAGTCTGCAGTGGCGAATGCTGAAAACAACTTTGATTTGGATCGTGAAGATTTGGTAATTAGCAAAGTCTTTGTTAACGAAGGACCAACGTTAAAACGTTTCCGTCCACGTGCTAAGGGTTCTGCATCACCAATTAACAAACGTACAAGTCATATTACAGTTGTAGTATCAGAAAAACAGGAGGGATAACGCGTGGGTCAAAAAGTAAATCCTAATGGATTCCGTGTTGGTGTCATTCGTGATTGGCAAGCTAAATGGTATGCTGATAAAGACTTTTCAAAGTTCTTAGCCGAAGATATCAAGATTCGTGAATTTATCGCAAAGCAACTTACTGATGCTTCTGTATCTACTGTTGAAATTGAACGTGCAGCAAATCGTGTTAACATTTCAATTCACACTGCTAAACCAGGTATGGTTATCGGTAAAGGTGGATCAGAAGTTGAAAAGTTGCGTAATCAACTAAATCAATTAACTGGCAAACGTGTTCACATCAACATTGTCGAAATCAAGAAACCTGATCTCGAAGCAAAACTTGTTGGTGAAAACATCGCTGCTCAACTAGAAGGACGTGTTGCATTCCGTCGTGCTATGAAGCAAGCAATGCAACGCTCAATGCGCTCAGGTGCTAAAGGTATTAAAACACAAGTTGCAGGTCGTTTAAACGGTGCTGACATGTCTCGTGTAGAACGCTACTCAGAAGGAAAGGTTCCTCTTCACACACTTCGTGCTGACGTGGACTACGCTTGGGTTGAAGCTCGTACTACATACGGACAACTTGGTGTTAAGACATGGATCTACCGTGGCGAAATTTTACCTGAAGTAAAGGACGCTAAGAAAAACTCTAAAGAACAAGGAGGGAAATAAGCATGTTAGTACCTAAGAGAGTAAAGCATCGTCGCGAACATCGTGGTCGTATGCGTGGTGCTGCTAAAGGTGGCAAAACAGTTGCTTTTGGTGAATATGGTTTACAAGCATTAACTTCATCATGGATTACTAACCGCCAAATCGAAGCTGCTCGTGTGGCTATGACACGTTATATGAAACGTGGCGGTAAAGTTTGGATTAAGATTTTCCCTCATAAGTCATACACATCTAAAGGTGTGGGTGTTCGTATGGGTAATGGTAAAGGTACTCCAGAAGGCTGGGTTGCACCAGTAAAACGCGAAAAGGTTATGTTTGAAGTTGCAGGTGTTCCTGAAGAAGTTGCTCGCGAAGCTCTACGTTTGGCAGCAATGAAACTTCCTGTTAAGACAAAGATTATCGAACGCGAGGAAGTAGGTGGCGAATCAGATGAAGGCTAAAGAAATTAATGAATTAACCACTGACGAAATGATCAATAAGGAAAAAGAGTATAAGGACGAGTTATTCAACCTACGTTTCCAATTGGCTACAGGTCAACTTGAAAACACTGCTCGCCTTAAAGCTGTTCGTAAGAACATTGCTCGAATCAAAACTGCTCTACGTCAACAAGAATTAAACAAGTAAAAGAATACGAAGGGAGGACTTAATCAATGAGTGAAGAACGTAACGCACGAAAGGTTTACCAAGGACGCGTAGTTTCTGACAAGATGGATAAGACTATCACAGTCCAAATCGATACTTACAAGACACATCCTGTTTACGGTAAGCGTGTAAAGTACTCAAAGAAATATAAGGCACATGATGAAAACAACGCTGCTAAGATGGGCGATATCGTAACAATTATGGAAACAAGACCTTTGTCTGCTACAAAGAGATTCCGTTTGCTTGATATCGTTGAAAAAGCGGTTATTATCTAGCTCATGTTTCGTATTCTGATACAAAATTGAAGGGAGGACACTAACTGTGATCCAACAAGAGAGTCGTTTGAAAGTTGCTGACAATTCTGGAGCACGTGAACTGTTGGTTATTAAAGTATTGGGTGGTTCCCGTGTTAAATTTGGTTACATTGGTGACATTATCGTTGCTACTGTTAAACAAGCAACACCAGGTGGCGTTGTCAAAAAAGGTGACGTTGTAAAAGCTGTTGTTGTTCGTACAAAACAAGGTGCACACCGTGCTGATGGTTCATACATCAAATTTGACGAAAATGCTGCAGTATTAATTAAAGATGATAAGAGCCCTCAAGGAACTCGTATCTTTGGCCCAGTTGCACGTGAATTACGTGACAAGGACTACATGAAGATCGTTTCTTTGGCTCCTGAAGTATTGTAATCAACCATCATAACGAAGGAGGTGCGCCATTAATGTTCGTAAAAGTTGGCGACAAAGTTCGCGTAATTAGCGGAAAAGACAAAGGCAAGGAAGGTACTATTAAACAAACCCTTGCTAAAAAGAACCGTGTTGTTGTTGAAGGCCTTAACATGATTAAAAAACATCAAAAGCCTAACAATGCAAATCCTCAAGGTGGAATTCTTGATGTTGAAGCACCTATGGATGTTTCAAATGTAATGCTTATCGATCCATCTACAAATGAACCAACACGTGTTGGCTTCAAAACTGTTGATGGTAAGAAAGTACGAGTATCAAAAAAATCTGGCGAGAGTATCGACAAATAATCTAAGCGAAGGGAGGAAATAATATTCATGGCAAATCGTTTAAAAGAAAAATTCGTTAACGAAATCACACCTGATTTGGTTAAAAAGTTTGACTATACATCAGTTATGCAAGTACCAAAGATTGAAAAGATCGTTTTGAATATGGGTGTCGGTGATGCAGTTACTAACTCTAAGAACTTAGATGAAGCAGTTGCTGAATTGGAACTTATTTCAGGTCAAAAGCCACTTGTTACAAAGGCTAAAAAGTCAATCGCTGGATTCCGTCTTCGTGAAGGTATGTCAATTGGTGCTAAGGTTACATTACGTGGTGAAAGAATGTATGACTTCTTAGATAAGTTAGTTAACGTTTCATTACCTCGTGTTCGTGACTTCCGTGGTGTAAGTAGCAAGGCCTTTGATGGTCGTGGTAACTACACATTAGGTGTACGCGAACAATTGATTTTCCCAGAAATCGATTTTGATAATGTTAACCGTGTTCGTGGTTTAGATATTGTTATCGTTACAACTGCAAACACAGATGAAGAATCACGTGAACTATTGGCACAATTCGGAATGCCATTTGAAAAGTAAGCGAAGGGAGCAAACAAATTGGCTAAAAAATCATTAGTTGTAAAGAGTGAACGTCCTGCTAAGTTCTCGACACAAACATACACACGTTGCGAACGTTGTGGCCGTCCACACTCTGTATACCGTAAATTCCATTTATGCCGTATTTGCCTTCGTGAATTAGCTCATGAAGGACAAATTCCTGGTATGAAGAAAGCTAGTTGGTAAAAAAAGAAATCAGAGTCAAAGGAGGGTAATACTGAATGTCTATGACAGATCCTATTGCAGACTTTCTTACTCGTATTCGTAACGCGAACATGGTTCGCCACGAATCTTTAGAAGTACCTGCATCAAAAATCAAAAAAGATATGGCCGAAATTCTTAAGAACGAAGGTTTTATCAAGGATGTTGAATATATTGAAGATGACAAGCAAGGCATCATTCGTGTATTCCTAAAATATGGAAAGAACAACGAACGAGTTATCTCTGGTTTGAAACGTATTTCAAAACCTGGATTGCGTTCATATGTTAAATCTGACGAAGTTCCTAAGGTGTTGAATGGTTTAGGTATCGCAATCATTTCAACTTCTGAAGGTGTCATCACAGATAAAGAAGCACGTGCTAAGAAAATCGGTGGAGAAGTATTAGCTTACATCTGGTAATTTTTAGATAAGGAGGTGCCGTTCAATGAGCCGTATCGGTAGAAAACCAGTTGAAATTCCAGCTGGTGTTGAAATTAAACAAGACGGAAACGTCGTAACTGTTAAAGGACCTAAGGGTGAATTAACACGTACAATGAGCTCAGATATTACAATGTCCGTTGACGGAAACGTTGTATCATTTGATCGTCCAAACGACAATAACAAAATGCGTGCATTACATGGTACTACACGCGCTAACTTCAACAACATGGTTGAAGGTGTTGTAAATGGTTTTGAAAAGAAACTTGAACTAATTGGTGTTGGTTACCGTGCACAACTTAAAGGTAAGACATTAATCTTAAACTTAGGTTATTCAAACCCAGTTGAAATGGAAACTCCTGAAGACCTTAAGGTTGAAGTTCCTGACAACACACACATTAATATCAGTGGTATCAGCAAACAACGTGTTGGTGATTTAGCTGCTGAAATCCGTGCCGTACGTTCACCAGAACCATATAAAGGTAAAGGTGTTCGTTACGTTGGTGAATATGTTCGCCGTAAAGAAGGTAAAACAGGTAAATAATCACGCAGCTTGATATAATTAGCTGAGATTCAAAAAATATGAGGTGAAAATTTTGATTTCTAAACCAGATAAGAACAAAAAACGTCAACGTCGTCATGCACGCGTTCGTTCAAAAATCTCTGGTACTGCAGAGTGCCCACGCTTAAATGTATACCGTTCTAACAAAAACATCTACGCTCAAGTAATTGATGACGTAGCGGGTGTAACGCTAGTTAGTGCCTCAACATTAGATAGCGAAATTTCAGGTGGCTCAAAGACTGAATTAGCATCACAAGTTGGTGCTTTAGTTGCTAAGAGAGCTGTTGAAAAGAAAATTGAAAATGTCGTTTTTGATCGTGGTGGATACATCTATCATGGTCGCGTTCAAGCTTTAGCTGAAGCTGCTCGCGAAAACGGACTTAAATTTTAAGGATAGGAGGGAAATACGTACATGTCTAAATTTATCGATCCAGAAAAATTGGAAATTGAAGATCGCGTAGTTGCCATCAACCGTGTTACAAAGGTTGTTAAAGGTGGACGTCGTCTTCGTTTTGCTGCTTTAGTCGTTGTTGGTGACAAGAACGGTCATGTAGGTTTTGGTACTGGTAAAGCTCAAGAAGTTCCAGAAGCTATCCGTAAAGCGGTTGAAACTGCACGTAAGAGTTTGATTGAAGTTCCTATTGTTGGAACAACTCTCCCTCACGAAGCCGTCGGTGTTTACGGTGGTGGACGAATTCTGATGAAGCCAGCTCTTGAAGGTTCTGGAGTAGCTGCTGGTGGTGCTGTTCGTGCCGTTATGGAATTAGCAGGTATCGATGATGTTACAAGTAAGCGTTTGGGTTCAAACACTGCTGTTAACGTTGTTCGTGCTACTTTCGAAGGTCTTAAGAGCATGCGTAATGCAGAAGAAGTTGCTGCCCTTCGTGGGGTTTCAGTCGATCATTTAGCTGAATAAGGAGGATATTCTGATGTCACAATTAAAAGTTACATTAATTAAAAGTGCTGCACATCGCCTCCCAAAACAAAGAACAATTGTTAAGGAATTAGGTCTTGGCCGAGTAAATAGCTCTGTAGTCCTACCTAACAATGAGGCAACTCGTGGAGCTATTTTCCACATTGCACATTTAATTGAAGTTGAAGAAGTAAAATAATTTTTGTAAGATTGGAGGTTTCCTTGCATGAAGTTGAATGAATTAATGCCTAGCGAAGGTTCACGCACTAACCGTAAACGTATTGGTCGTGGTACTTCTAGTGGTACAGGTAAGACTGCTGGTCGTGGTCAAAAGGGTCAAAAGGCACGTGGTAAAGTTCGTTTAGGTTTTGAAGGTGGACAAATGCCTCTTTACCGTCGAATTCCAAAACGTGGATTCACAAACATCAACCGTAAAGAATTTGCTATTGTAAACCTTGATGCTCTTAACGTTTTTGATGAAGGTGCTGAAGTAACACCAGAATCATTGCTTAAAGCTGGTATCATTAGTAAACAACTTAGCGGTGTTAAGGTTCTTGGTAATGGAGAAATTACTAAGAAGCTTACTGTTAAAGCTAACAAATTCTCTGAAAGTGCTGTAAAAGCAATCGAAGCTGCTGGTGGTAAAACCGAGGTGATTTAATGCTGACGACTGTCAAAAATGCTTTAAAAGTGAAGGATATTAGAAATAAGATTCTGTTCACACTCGGTATTTTGATTGTATTTCGTTTAGGATCATATATCACTGTTCCTGGTGTTAATGCGAAAGCATTGGAAAGCATGTCTTCATCAGGATTAGTTGGAATTTTGAATACGTTCAGTGGTGGTGGATTAACGAATTACTCCATTTTCGCAATGGGGGTTTCGCCATATATCACAGCACAAATTATTGTACAATTGCTACAAATGGATATCGTTCCTAAATTTGTGGAATGGAGTAAGCAAGGTGAGGTTGGTCGTCGAAAGCTTAATCAAGCTACGAGATGGTTAACAATCGTCCTTGCTTTTGCTCAATCAATCGGAATTACAGCTGGTTTTAATTATTTAAGTCAGATGAATTTGGTTGAATCACCAAGTGTCCAAACCTTTCTAACGATTGGTTTAATTCTTACGGCCGGAACTATGTTAACTACCTGGTTAGGTGACATGATTACGGAACGTGGGATTGGACAAGGAGTATCAATGATTATCTTTGCAGGTATCATTGCTCGTACACCAGTTGGGATTCAGCAAATTTACACTGAGCAGTTTGTTAATACTGCGAAAAGCGAATGGACGCAAAGTTTTATTATTGTTGGAGCAATTATCCTTGCAGTTTTAGCCATTGTAATTTTTGTTACATGGGTACAACAAGCAAGTCGTAAAATTCCAATTCAATATACAAGAAGAGCTTCTGGCGCTTCTGATAGTAGTTATTTACCTCTTAAGGTTAACGTAGCTGGTGTTATTCCAGTTATCTTTGCTAGTTCTTTTATTTCTACACCGCAAACCATTTTAATGGCTTTTGCATCATCACATTCTGATGATACTTGGTACACTGTTTTAAACGATGTATTCAATATGCAAACCACTAAAGGTGCCATCTTATATACTGTGTTAATTGTATTGTTTACGTTCTTCTATGCTTTTGTTCAGGTTAACCCTGAAAAACTAGCTGAAAATTTACAAAAACAAGGCAGTTATATTCCAGGAGTTTGGCCGGGAAAGAAAACCCAAGATTATATGTCAGGTCTTTTAATTAGACTTAGTGTAGTTGGGGCATTATTCCTTGGCTTGGTTGCCTTAATTCCATTGCTTGCTTCAAACATTTTTGGTTTGGACGAATCAATTGGTTTAGGTGGAACAAGTCTTTTGATTGTTGTTGGTGTAGCAATCGAGTTGGCAAATCAACTTGAAGGGTTAATGATGAAACGAGAATACGTTGGATTCATTCGAAAATAATTCGTTAGTTTAACAATGAAGGAGAATTTCAAATGAGTAAATTAAACCTCGTTTTGATGGGTCTTCCAGGTGCTGGTAAAGGTACACAGGCTCAGAGAATTATTGAGGATTTCAAAATTCCACATATTTCAACTGGTGACATTTTCCGTGAAGCTATGAAAAATGAAACCGAAATGGGTGTGGAAGCAAAGAAGTTCATTGATAAGGGTGAACTTGCTCCCGATAGTGTAACTAACGGGATCGTCGAAGATCGTCTTGCAATGGACGATGTCAACGATGGTTTTATGCTTGATGGTTTTCCTAGAAATATCGATCAAGCTAAGGCGCTAGATGAAATGACATCTCGTTTAAACAAACCACTTACAGCAGTGATTAACATTCATGTTGATCCTGAAGTTTTGGTTGAAAGACTATCTGGCAGATTTATTTGTAAAAATTGTGGAGCTACTTATCATAAGCTTTACAATCCACCAAAGGTTGAAGGAACTTGTGATGTTTGCGGACATCACGAATTCTTCCAACGTGAGGACGACAAGCCAGAAACTGTAAAAAATCGCATTGCTGTTAATACTAAACTTAACACTCCGTTGATTTCTTACTATGAAGAAAAGCATCTCCTTTACAACATTAATGGCGATCAGGATATCAACGATGTTTATTCTGAAGTCAAAAAAGTATTAGAGGCTCTCTAATTTCGTGCTTGTTGGTACTATAGATAACGTTCATTGTTTGCAAATAGTTTTTTCGTATGGTAAGCTAATTCAGGTTTAGCTTCGAAATACATATTTTGAGGCTTTTTGTTGGTTATTACTATTAGAAAAGTTAATGGGAGGCACAAATTTAGTGGCTAAAGATAATGTCATTGAAATTGAGGGCACAGTTAAAGAAACTATGCCTAATGCGATGTTCAAAGTAGAGCTTGAAAATGGTCATGAAATTCTTGCTCATGTTTCGGGAAAGATTCGCATGCACTATATCAAAATTCTACCTGGCGATAAGGTTACGGTTGAAATGTCACCGTACGACTTGTCCAAAGGTCGCATTACCTATCGTTTCAAATAAGTTTTATTCGTTTAGGAGGATTTATTCATGAAGGTACGTCCATCAGTTAAGACAATGTGTGAACATTGCAAAATCATTAGACGTAAAGGGCGCGTTATGGTAATTTGCTCAGCAAATCCTAAGCACAAACAGCGTCAAGGAAAATAATATTATACTTGGAGGTGAAATTTAATGGCCCGTATTGCAGGTGTTGATTTACCACGTGACAAGCGAATTGTCATTGGTTTGACATATATTTTCGGTATTGGTAACACTACCGCTCAAAAAATCTTAAAGGACGCAGAAGTATCAGAAGATATCCGCGTTCGTGATTTAACAGCCGATCAAGAAGACAAGATCCGTGCAGAAGTAGATAACTATCTAGTTGAAGGTGATCTTCGTCGTACAGTTAGTCTCAATATCAAGCGTCTCCAAGAAATCGGTTCATACCGTGGTATGCGTCATCGTCGTGGGTTGCCAGTTCGTGGACAACATACGAAGAATAACGCTCGGACACGTAAAGGTAAGAAAGTTTCTATCGCAGGTAGAAAAAAATAATTAAAGGAGGCTAACTTTTTATGGCAACGAAAAAGAATACTCGCAAACGTCGAGTAAAAAAGAATATTGAATCTGGAGTAGCACATATCCATTCAACATTCAACAATACTCTTGTTATGATTACAGATCCCCAAGGTAACGCAGTTGCTTGGTCATCTGCTGGTGCTCTTGGATTTAAGGGTAGTCGTAAGTCTACACCTTTTGCCGCACAAATGGCATCAGAAGCTGCTGCTAAAGCAGCTATGGAACATGGTATGAAGAATGTTGAAGTTGCTGTTAAGGGACCTGGTTCAGGTCGTGAAGCTGCTATTCGTGCACTACAAGCTACTGGGCTTGAAGTAAGTGCAATTCGTGATGTTACACCAGTTCCTCATAATGGATCTCGTCCTCCAAAGCGCCGTCGTGTATAGAGTTCGGTTCTGTTTGAGGGCAAACTTTATAATGCATTCAAAATCGAAATGCAGACTGCGTTTTGAAAGGGGTAAAAATTAGAATGATCGAATTTGAGAAGCCAAAAATTCATAAAATTGACGAAAATGACAATTATGGCCGATTTGTTATTGAACCCTTAGAACGGGGATATGGTACAACGCTTGGTAATTCACTTCGTCGTATCCTATTATCATCATTGCCAGGAGCAGCTATTACTAGCGTTCAAATTGATAGTGTTTTACATGAATTCTCAACCATTGAAGGTGTTGTAGAAGACGTAACACAAATTATTTTGAATCTTAAGAAGGTTTCGTTGAAGATTGAATCTGATGAAGATAAAACATTAGAAATCAATGTTGCGGGACCTGCTAATGTAACTGCTGGCGATATTATGGGAGACGGTGACGTAGTGATTCTTAATCCTGAGTTACCAATCTGTACTGTAGCTGAAGGTACTACATTCCATGCAGTACTCACTGCTGACACTGGCCGTGGATATACATCTGCGGACGAAAACAAGGCTCGAAAGGTTGATATGCCAATCGGTGTATTACCAATCGATTCTATTTATACCCCAATTGAACGTGTTAATTATCAAGTTGAAAATACTCGTGTTGGTCAACGAGACGACTATGATAAACTTACGCTCGATATTTGGACTGATGGTTCTATCACTCCTAGTGAGGCAACAAGTTTATCTGCTAAAATTTTAACAGAACACCTTGCAATCTTTGTTAACCTTAATGATCAGGCTAAAGAGACTGAAATTATGGTTGAAAAAGAAGAAACTCACAAGGAAAAAATGCTTGAAATGACAATTGAAGAATTAGATCTTTCGGTCCGTTCATACAATTGCTTAAAACGAGCAGGTATTAACAGTGTTCAAGAATTAACTGACCGCACTGATGCTCAAATGATGAAAGTTCGTAATCTTGGACGTAAGTCATTGGTTGAAATCCAAGAGAAACTTAGTTTATTGGGCTTAGGTTTCCGTTCAGAAGACTAATCATAAGGAGGGTTCCCATAGATGAGTTATCGTAAATTAGGTCGTACAAGCTCCCAACGTAAAGCGTTGCTTCGCGATCTCACAACAGAATTAATTGTTAACGAAAAGATCGTTACTACTGAAGCACGCGCTAAGGAAGTTCGTTCTACTACTGAAAAAATGATCACATTGGGTAAACGTGGCGACTTGCATGCACGTCGTCAAGCTGCAGCATTCGTTCGTAATGTTGTTGCTGATGTTACTGAAGATGGTGAGGACGTAAAAGTTTCTTCAGCACTTCAAAAATTGTTTGCTGATTTAGCTCCACGTTATGCTGATCGTAAAGGTGGATATACTCGTATCTACAAGACGATGCCACGCCGTGGAGACGGTGCCCCAATGGTTGTTTTAGAATTAGTTGATTAATTAATTTAAAACGATTTTAATAATAACAAAATCTATCACTTAAGATAATGGTAGGGTGTTACGATGTTGGAGAAATCCTAGTCTAGCCCACGGCGAGTTTTTAACTTGCTATCATTATCTTCAGTGATTTTTTTTGTATAGAATGATAGAATTAAGTCCATATTGTTTAGGGAGATAAGAGACTTTGAATAACATTATTGACGTAAAAAATCTTACATACAAATATGCAAATAGTGGTGACAAAAAAGCACTTGATAATGTTTCGCTCTCTATTGAAAAGGGCAGTTGGACTTCAATTGTTGGGCATAATGGGAGTGGGAAGAGTACCTTAGCACGTTCAATTGATGGATTGATGTCATATAACGAGGGTGTAATTAATGTAGATGGAATTATTTTATCCGATGATACAGTTTGGGACATTCGTAAGAAAATTGGTATGATTTTCCAAAATCCTGACAATCAATTTGTTGGAGCAACGGTCGAAGATGATGTCGCATTTGGCTTAGAAAATTTAGGCATTGAAACTGACAAGATGCATAAGATTGTCAATAATGTCTTAAAAAAAGTTCGAATGGAAGATTTTAAAGAGAGACAACCTGACCAATTATCTGGTGGACAAAAGCAACGAGTAGCTATCGCTGGGGTATTAGCTTCAAAACCTGAAATCATTATCTTAGACGAAGCTACAAGCATGCTTGACCCTCAAGGACGCTATGAAATAATTAATTTAATTAATGAAATTCACCAGGAAAATGATATTACGGTCATTTCTATAACGCACGATGTAAGTGAGGCTATGCTATCAGATCATGTCATTGTCTTAAATGATGGTAAAATCGTCGAATCTGGTGCTCCTAAAAAAGTATTTAATGATGATGAAATGTTAAAGTTAACCGGCTTAGAAAAACCATTTAATGCACATTTATTTGATGCCTTAGTCGAACAAGGAATTCATCCTCCAGTAGAATTACGAATGGATGAAAATGATTTGGAGGAATGGCTATGTCAATTGCTTTTGAAAGCGTAGATTTTGTTTACCAAGCGCATACTCCGTTTGAAAATCTATCTTTAAGAAACATTAATTTAACGATTCCTGATGGATCATATACTGCTATTATTGGTCATACGGGAAGTGGCAAGTCGACGCTGATTCAACATGTTAATGGACTCTTACGACCAACCAAGGGCTTGGTCAATGTCGATGGACAAATAATTAATGCTAATACTAAAAATAAACAATTAGTTTCCTTACGCCAACATGTAGGGATTGTTTTTCAATTTCCTGAAAGCCAACTTTTTGCTGAAACGGTAGTTGATGATGTTAAGTTTGGGCCATTGAACTTTGGAGTATCAGATACAGAAGCTACGAATCGAGCCAAAGATGCATTACAAAAAGTTAAGCTACCAGAAGAATTTTGGCAGAAGTCACCGTTTGAACTTTCTGGTGGACAAATGCGAAGAGTAGCAATTGCAGGTGTGTTGGCAACTAATCCTAAAATCCTTATTTTAGATGAACCGACCGCTGGATTAGACCCTCAAGGAAGATTTGAAATGATGGAACTTTTTAATGAATTACATCATAAAGAGCAACTTACCATTCTATTAGTAACCCATCAAATGGATGATGTGGCAAATTATGCAGATAATGTCATTGTGATGGATGGAGGACAGATTGTTAAGAATGGTGCTCCGGTTGAAGTTTTTCGAGACACTAAGTGGCTAATAAAACATCAACTAGGATTACCTAAAGCAGCAAATTTTGCCAGTAAGTTAGCTGATAGGGGAGTTAAATTTGATAAAATGCCACTTGATATTAGTGATCTAGTACATCAGATTGTTAATGTCAAAGATAGGAGGCCAAGTCATGAATAAAATTCTATTTGGTCGTTATGTCCCCGGCACCTCATTTGTACATCGAATGGATCCGCGCGCTAAATTGATTTTGAGTTTGATCTATATTGTGGCTGTTTTTATGGCTAATTCATGGTCAGCATATGCGGTTAGTTTTATAATTGCTTTGACTATCATTGCTTCATCAGGAATAGCTCCTAAATTCTTCTGGGACGGCGTTAAACCATTAATTGGAGTAATTCTATTAACCGTTGTGATTCAGGTCTTCTTCGGCGTCGGAGGACACGTCTATTGGCATTGGGGAATATTATCTATCACGAGTGATGGTCTGTTAAATGCTGTTTACATTGCAATCCGATTTGTCCTGATTATTCTGGTATCAACGGTATTAACTTTATCAACATCACCACTAGAGATATCAGGAGCAATCGAGTCACTTTTTATGCCACTTAAAAAGATTCATTTTCCTGTTTATGAAATGGCGTTAATGCTATCAATTGCATTAAGATTTGTTCCAACATTAATAGACGAGACAGAAAAAATCTTGAATGCCCAACGCTCAAGAGGAGCTAATTTTAGTTCGGGATCAATTATGGCCAGATTAAAAAAGTTAGTTACAATATTGATTCCTCTTTTTGAAAGTGCGTTTAATCGGGCTGAAGAATTAGCTACAGCGATGGAATCTCGTGGCTACCAGGGCGGCGAAGGCCGCAGTAAGTATCGAGTTTTAAATTATACAAAAAATGACATAATAGGTACGATATTCATGATGGTTTCTGTAGCATTGATTATGGTACTCAGAAATTGGAGTTAGTAATGCGATATAAAATAATATTAGCTTATGACGGGACTAATTTTGCAGGTTTTCAAATGCAACCTAATCAGCGAACTGTGGAAGGGGTCTTAAAAAGAATAGTTAATAAAATAGCTAAAAATCCAACCCCGGAAATTTCAGTTTATGGATCAGGACGTACAGATGCTGGAGTACATGCTTTAGGACAAGTGGTTCATTTTGATTTATCCATTGAAATGTCAGAACGTAGCATGCTACACGCATTAAATAGTCAATTACCATTAGATATGCAAGTAAAAAAGGTTGAAATAGTTGATGAAACATTTCATGCGCGTTTTACCACACATGGTAAAAAGTATCAGTATCGAATGGCTTTGGGACAATTCGTAGACCCGTTTAAAAGAAATTATACAGGCCATTGGAAATTCCCCATTAATATTGGGTTAATCCAAAAAGCGATTAAAGATTTAGAAGGTACTCATGATTTTTCGAGTTTTGTTGCATCAGGGAGTACCGTAAAAGATCATGTTCGAACCATTTATGAAGCTAAAGTATGGGAAGATAAAAAACAAAATGAAATCGTGTTTGAATTTTATGGCAATGGCTTCTTATACAACATGGTTCGAATTATGGTGGCAGTTTTAGTTGAAATAGGTAGTAAACGTCGTCCAGCAGATGATATACCACGTCTCTTTGAAGTTAAGGACCGAAATCAGGCCCGGGGGACAGCACCTGCTAGCGGGCTATATTTAAAAGAAGTAGATTATTAGATTTTTGATTGACTTTAATAGGGACTGTTAATATAATGGAAGTTGGTATTGTTTACCTCCACAAAATAAGCCCCGGAAACTTATTAAAGTTGAGTTAAACAAAACAGAAATTGGAGGAAATTCAAGTGCGTACAACATATTTGGCTAAACCAGGTGAAGTAGAACGTAAATGGTACATCGTTGATGCTACAGACATTCCTTTGGGACGTCTTTCAACAGTAGTTGCATCTATTTTGCGTGGTAAGAACAAACCAACATTCACTCCTAATGTGGATACAGGTGACTTCGTTATCGTTATCAATGCTGAAAAAATTAAATTAACTGGTCGTAAGGCTACTGGTAAGATTTACTATCACCATACATTACATCC
The DNA here is from genome assembly GCF_011800215.1 of Pediococcus sp. EKM201D. Classification (NCBI taxonomy): domain Bacteria; kingdom Bacillati; phylum Bacillota; class Bacilli; order Lactobacillales; family Lactobacillaceae; genus Pediococcus; species Pediococcus sp. EKM201D. The sequence continues at coordinate 159,873 of NZ_JAALFK010000003.1, read as the reverse complement.
AGGTGGTATTAAGTCTAAGACTGCTGGTGAAATGCGTGAAAAGACACCTGAACGTTTGATTGAAACATCAATTAAGGGTATGCTTCCACACAACACTCTTGGTCGTAAGCAAGCTTTGAAGTTGCATGTTTATGCAGGTTCAGAACATAACCAACAAGCTCAAAATCCAGAAAAGCTTGACATCACGAACTTAATTTAAGGAGGAATTGAATTTTGGCTGAAGCACAATATCGCGGCACTGGCCGTCGTAAAAACTCCGTTGCTCGTGTACGTCTTGTACCGGGAACCGGTAAAATCACAGTAAATGATCGTCCAATCGAAGAATACATTCCATTTGCAAACTTACGTCAAGTAGTTGTACAACCATTTGGTGTAACTGAAACAAACGGTAACTATGACGTTATTGCTAACGTTAATGGTGGTGGATTCTCAGGACAATCTGGAGCTATCCGTCATGGTATCGCTCGTGCACTTTTGGATGTTGATCCTGATTTCCGTGCACCTTTGAAGAAAGCTGGTCTTCTTACACGTGACCCTCGTATGAAGGAACGTAAGAAATACGGTCTTAAGAAAGCTCGTAAGGCAGCTCAATTCTCAAAACGTTAATATTTATATTTTCGTTCAAAACACTTTCCTTTGGGAGAGTGTTTTTTTGTTTAAGATGTAATCTAAGAAATATCAAATATTTTATTTAGTAGTTTATTCTAAAATTTAGTGATTGCTAATTTTGAAATTATAGTAAAAAGGATTGATCTCTATTGTAATATAGAGGTCAATCCTTTTTTTAGATATATCATATGATAGCAGTATAAATTTCATTGTCATTTTAAAACTCTTACTTTCTCACCGAGCGCAATTTCAAATGAAATATAATTAAGCTTGCTTGACGTTTTCTAGTAACATTATAATTAAAGTTCACAGGATATAACGGGCATTATGAGCTTTATAATAGTAATGTAAATTTGTTTAATTTTTAGTACAATAACCCCCATGAATCGATGCACAACGATCCGTGGGGGTTATTAATTGCAGTGATAAAAGAAGTATATACGTTAATTCGAGATGGGGAAGTAAGCTGGGGTACTTACTTTTTAATAACTTCGGACAGTATCACTGCAATTGTATTTTTATATTTTTTAAGGGGTATTGATATAGGATTATACCAGAGATTGATCTATGACAAACTTTTTTTAAAGACCTACTATTCTTCGAAAAATAAACTTAAAGGAACATTGTATTGTTTATGAATTAATTTGATTTCAGAAATTTTAAACTCACTTGAACCATTTAATTTTCGATTTAAGGTCGTGCGACTGATACCGAGGTAATTTGCCACGTCTTCTTGTTTTATTTGCTTAGCTTTTAGGTGTTTTAATACTCCTTGCGAAGCTTGGGCATCGTCATTCATATATTTCACCATCCTATTATATTTTTATATACTCCTTATAGAGATTCCTCCCATGGAATTATAATACTTAAGGGTATCCTTTTCAATATTTGTTATGCTTTAATTAAAATGTGTGTACTGAAATTGAAACATTCGAATATAAAGGAGGATTCCGTCCTTGATTTTTAGCTCGGTTTTAAGAAAGGCTCGTGAAGAACGTAAAATGAGCCAAATTGAATTAATTCGCAAAATCCATGATGAATATGGAATTGATATATCAACTAGTATGTTATCTCGTTATGAGGATGAGTTGACTCCATTGCCAAGACGAATGTCAATAAAAGCAATGTTTGCACTATCGGTTTATTTAGATATTGATTTAAATGAACTTGCTCGGAAAGAAGTTGAAAAAATCATAAAGATAAAAAATAGTAATAAAAAATAAATTATCAGCATAGTGCTACAAGAGCACTATAGCATAGGTTTTAAATACATGCTATCGATTAACTGACTTTTATATAACTAAAAAACTCTTTTTGAGAATAATGGCGACTAATGGAATAATTTTACTAAGTCTAACTGAAAGAAATACAAAGAAGATTGCTAATGTTTAAAAGCTTTTAGAATAAAATTCATATTCTTTGAAATAGAAAACAGTTTCATTTACACTGTAGGCGTAGATGATAAGTTATAAGTTTGAAAGGGGTATGTAAAATGTCAGAACATAAAGCACAATTTCCTAAGACAATGGAACAACTCAATCAATTAATTGCAGATATTAGTCAATTAGAAACTAATATTCAGCAAACTCATTGGTATATGCGTGGATCAGAATTCTTTAGATTACATCCTCAAATGGATGAATATAACGAAGAATTAGGTGAACAACTTGATGAAATTGCTGAACGTTTAATTGCTCTGGGTGGTTCACCATATGCTACAACGCATGAATTTATTGATCATACCGGATTACCCGACGAAAAGATAACTTGGAATCAATATTCATTACCAGAACTAATGCAACGCCTTAATGATCAATTTAAGTATCTTGCCAGTCAGTATCGGATTGGTATGGAAGTATCGGATGAAGAACGGGACTTCTCCACTCAAGATATGTTAAACGGATTTAGGGCAGAAGTTGATAAATGGATTTGGATGGTTAGTGCATATCTTAACCAAGGTCCTTTAGATAAATAGAATTTTTTATAAATAATTGAAAAGGCTTAGCCGTTGAAAAACAGCTAAGCCTTTTAGATTGAATTGATATTTTAATCATCTCCATGATGATCAGCGTAGTAATCATTTGATGCATATTCTTTAGCAAGCGCTGGAGATTTATAATAATGAGCAGTAGTGGCTATCATTGCACCACCGGCTTCCGTCAGTACTTCAATTTTTTTACCGTCCACAGTTTGAGTAGTGTTATAGTAATAAGTTCCATCTCCACTGCCTTGGTACCAGCCTCGGATGTTTACTATCCTAGAGGGATTTTCGTCTCCTTTAAAGATACCATCATTACTTTCCATAAACGTCGCAACAACCCAGTTATCCTTACTAGTATCATTAGTATTGTAAGTAATTTCTGAGGGATGTTTTGAAGCCTCGAAAGCTTTGTCAGTTTTCCCCATACTTTTCCAAAGGTTACCATCAAAAGAAACGGTTTGAATTTTATCCCCATCAGTGTACGTATACCAAGTTCCTTGCATTCGTGAAGGAAATACAAATTTTTGATTATTTGTATCTGCGGTTGTATCTGATGAACCTGATTTATTAGATGACTTAGTGGTTGCAGATTTTGGAGTAGCCGTTTTTTTGCTATTAACAATATTTTTAAATCCGTTACTTAAACCTGTATTTTGAGTAGGTTCAAATGAACTAATCCATCGGGAGTTCCTTGATTTTGTTCAGTGTAATAGACAATAGGAGTATGATCCTGAATGGTAAATAGATAAATTCGCCCGCCAATGGTTGAGCCACCATTAGTATCTTCATAAATTGCTACCACATTTACCTTATATTTATTTGAACCGTCTGGCGACCAGCCAGCAGACAGCTTATGGTTGCTAAAAGCAGTTTTATTGTCGGAAAAATCGTTGGGATAATGTAAACCAGTATATGTTGTATTTCTATCTGGAGTACATTGAGTATAGCTTTGTTTCATAGTTTGTCCCCAAGTAACCATGAAGGAAGCTAATTTATCATCCTTGGTATCATTCCAGACACTCGAACTTTGATTGCTAGAATTTTTTGAATAAAAACTTTTAGCGGTAGAGTACTTTTTTGTGTTAGAAGAGGTGCCTGTTGTTTTAGTATTACTGCTAGTAGCGTTGGTAGTATTTTGCCCACAGGCGCTCAGAAGTAAGGTACAAAGCCCTAAAAGTAACGTTAAAGTAATTTTATTATGTGCATTTTTCAAACTGATTTCCTCCAAAAGATTTAATTAACGCTACTAACATTGTACTCCAAAACGTTAATCGATTAAATCTAAGTATAAATCATATTTGACTGCAGTTCGGAGCTTCAAATTAGCTTTAACAATGGGTTTTTCTTTACCTTTAACGGTGCGATATCGTTGTTCTACTGAATCTGAATCGAAATCAACTTGTCCTAAATAATAAAAATCAGAGCCTTCATCGTCACTTTTTTTAACAAAAAGTAGTAAATCAATCGTGTTATTTTGGTTACCTTCTAGTAGACGAACTACTTCATTAGAGTCAAGACGACGAGGGCTTTTAGTATACCAACTTAGTAAAGAAGAATTATAGAAAACGTTGTTATGGTTTAACTCATCAGGGATGTCCGCTCGTTTCTGGTAAGTAACAAACATAGGACAAAATCCCATTTTTTCTTTATAACCGTAAATTGCGGAAGATTGGTCTGTAGGCCAGCCTAACAAGCTGTTGACTTGGCGACGTGTGTATTTTTGATAGAGTGTAAATTTGGTATTCAAATCATAGTTCTTACTATTAATTAATCCAGTTGTAATTACGTCGTCGACTAGTTTTTTAAAGTAGGAGTTATTTTGATATGAATTCCAAATCGATTCATTCAAATGGTAAGTATTTTCAACCAAATTTATCATGGCAGTATTGCCATATTTTTTGCTGTCATTAGGCTGATAATAAGTTAAGTCTAGATGTTTTTCCAATGAGGTAATAGTTGCCACATCAGTATAAGTACCCATTTGACTTAGTTCGGTGATTAAATCATTTTTGGAATATTTACCATTATTAGTAAATAAATCCTGTAATAAAATTAATTCATGAACACGCATGCCGTTTAAAAATTCTCGCGAAATTAAGCGCAGAAAGCTATCCTCGAGCGTAGTTAACGCCTGCTGGTCATGCATTTTAAACAAAAATTGATGATAATTCTCATATTTATCCACAAAAATTTGAGCATTGGTAGAGCCGTACTTTTGAAAATCAACCAGTAAAGGAACTCGACCAAGTTTGTTTTTCAAGTCGATGTATGAAGCACGTAACTTCGTGAGGAGGGTCAAATTACTATTATTGATGGAATTATAGATTTGTTCTCGCGCAATTTCACTAAAATTAATAGAAGAAAGTCCGACCGTTTGATTAATAGATATTTTGTTACGAAGGCTATTTTTGTTTAACGTTTGATCACCAGTAAGGGCAATAGGAATCATATAATTATTCTGGTAATTTCCAATGAAGTCAATAATGGTGACAAAGTCCTTACCTTCACTTTTACGCAAGCCACGACCTAGTTGCTGAATAAAGATAATGCTAGATTCTGTATTCCTAAGCATAATAACTTGATTAATTTTAGGTATATCAATACCTTCATTAAAAATATCAACAGTAACAAGGTATTCTATTTCGCCGTTCTCAAACTTTTTGATAGTTGCTTCACGATTATCCACAGAGTCCTCACCAGTTAGTGCAACGGTTGGATGACCTTTTTGCGTCATAATTTGGGCTACTTCGTGGGCTTCTTCAGTTCTACTACAAAAAATTAGACCATAAACCTGATCGCCATCATGTCCGTAGTAATCAATTTGTTGTTCTACATAATCCATGCGCTCCCTAGAAACTAAGTGTTTCAGAGGCGTATTATCTGTGATGACTTGTCCCTCATACTCATAGTCAGTAATTCCAATGTAATGAAATTCACTCAACATTTTTTCTTCAATGGCATCCTGAAGCCGGATTTCATAAGCAATGTGATAATCAAAAAGTTCGTATATATTAAAATCATCTGTTCGCTCAGGTGTGGCAGTCATCCCTAATAGAAATTCAGGCTTGAAGTGATTGATTATTTTCTGGTAGGAAGCTGCACCAGCTTTGTGAGCTTCATCAATTAAAATATAGTCAAAAGTATTAGCCTTAAGTTCATTTAAAATGTCTGGTCTAGAAAGGGTTTGAATCGTAGCAAAAACGTATTTTCGGTCAATTTCTTTAGTTCCACCAGCGAGGATACCGTAGTCGTCCGCTGGTCCGCCTAGGACATTTTTAAAACTAAGTAAAGCTTTGCGGAGAATTTGTTCCCGATGAACCACGAATAAAAATTTACGAGGCCGATAATTACGCACATCAAAGGCTGCTAAGTATGTTTTGCCAGTACCGGTAGCAGAGATAATTAATCCGCGCTTCTGACCTTCTGAACGTAAATTAATCAAAGCTTTAAGTGCTGCTTGTTGCATTCGGTTAGGCGTTAAAGGTGATTTATTTTCCAATTGGAATGGAGTAGTGGGGCTGGATAGAGACACATTTTCTGAATAAAATTTGGCATACTGATCAATCCATTTTTGATTTAATGGTTGGGCTTTTTGCCATTGTTTCTCAACTTCTTGATTGATTTGTTCAGCTAAACGTCCTTCAGTTTTTGAAGATAATTTGAGATTCCATTCATAGTTTTGAATTAGGGCATTACTGGTCAAATTTGAGCTACCGATTAAAAATGTTTGATAGTCAGACTTATTAAAAATGTATCCTTTGGCATGAAAGTCACTATCAGCGTCGGCGATCCGTACTTCGACATTGGGAATTTTTAGGAGTTCCGCAAAAATTTTAGGTTGATTAAAATTTAAATAAGTTGAAGTTATAATTCTTCCAGAAACGTGATGACGGGCTAAATCAGCAAAGGTTACCTTTAAATCGGTTAATACTGCATTAGAAATAAATGCTACAGCAAAAGTAAAACTCGTACAGGTTCGCAATTCTTGCTCTAGGTGATGCTTTAATTTTTCGTGCGGAGCATTAGCAATTAGTTGTGGCGTGAATTCAGTTTTAGTAGCGATATTTTTATCTAATAATGCTGACAAAATTGAATTTGAAAAATTGGTATTTAAATTCATAGATAAACTCCTAATTGGAACGTTTGTTCTGTTTTTTACAATTATAACAATAATTCTTTAAAAGCATACCAAAGTAGGGAAACTGTTAAAAAAAGATACTTAATCCTTTAACCCAATAAAAATTAGCCGGTTAAAACTTTTAATCCGTCTTTATAGTCTTTACAGTTACATAACAAAAATAAAGAATTTAGGACACGTTGTAGTTAAAGATGTAGAATAATCTAAGTGTCTTTATAAGAGATAAGTTAAATAGAATGGAAATGGTGGGTGGATCTTTTTGGCGTTAATCGGATTGATCATTTTTATAATTGCTCAGCTAGGTTATGCTGGGTCAATTAGAATGGTAGGGGTTAATAAATACATGGCATGGATTACTTCAATGATAATCCAAACCCTTCTTCTATACATAATGGCGATGTTAAACTGGTTAAGGTTTGGGCTTCGCGCGGTTGTTATTTTGGGCTGTATTTTATTCTTGGTACGTATGGTAATGGCAATCTTCAAGATTCAAAAAATACCATTTGAAGGTTTTCATTATTTTGATTTGTGGATGATTGTGATTGGACTTTCACTAGGAACGACTTTATATAGCAGTCCTTTGCTTCACTATGATAATTATTCCCACTGGGCTTTAATTGTTAAATATTTAGTGTTACAAGGACACTTACCAATTGCTTCAGATGCAATCATTTCGTTTACTTCATATCCTCCGGCAACGGCTTTATTTATCACTCAATTTGTAACTTGGGTTGGATTCAGTAGTGGTGCAATGTTAGTAGGACAATTTTTACTAATTTGGGCGGGACTTTATGCTGTTTTTGCGGTATTAAGAGATTATACAAGGTCAACCAATGCTTTTATTTTATGTCTCACCATTTCACTCATTAATGTGTTCAACATTGCCATTCGGATGAACAATCTATTAGTTGATTTTATCCTTCCGGTAGTTGCAGCGGCTGGCATTGCCGGTGTCTATGTGTATCGACATCAACCATGGTTGCAATGTGTTACAGCCTTTTTGTTCGGTTCAGAGTTGTTTTTAATTAAAAATTCTGGAACCATGTATGTGGTTATGATTGGTTTTTACTTATTATATTTGTTAATGAAGAACTCTAAAGAAATTAAGTGGTTTAAGCGCTTTGGAAAAAGTTTGGGTCTAACAGCCCTTACGATGGTGGGGAGTTACCTATCATTTTTCTGGTGGAATCAGCATGTCCATGCCACTTTTAGCACCGTTTCTAAGCATCAAATTAGTACATCTGCATATAAAAATCAATTAGCTAGTGAAAGTTCAAAAGTAATAATGAAGATTGGTAATAAGTTTTTACATCAAATTTTCAGTTTGGATTCACTATCAACTAGGGGTTTTTTACTGGTTAATTTAACGCTGATAACCGCGTGGGTTGTTATTCGCTTGTATCTCAAGAAACCTAATAATTTACTCAAAGTCCTACTAGCTTTAGATGCTAGTTTTGTTGCATACTATCTCAGTGTCTTTGCGATGTATATTGTATCAATGCCTTATTCAGAAGCAATTAATTTAGAGGGTTCTGAACGTTATTTATCTAGTATGGTAATTTTAAACATGTTGTTAGCCACGATGGCACTCGTCGTAGCGATGGACCGAGCGATGTATGAGCCTGATGTAAGTAAACGTGGAATACGAAGTTTCAAAAATATTATTACAAAAAATACTTACCAATTATCTGCCTTAGTTTTAGCTTTATTTTCAACCATTCTGATGTTCTCAGAAATTAACGGGATTAAGTATCGGAGCACAATTGGAAAAGAAGAGTTACCGGTGGAACTTAATCATATTGCCAAACAAGATATGAAATACAATCATACTAAAGTATTGGTAGTTGATCCGCACACAGCTGACGTTAATGACTACTATGCTGGATATGTTGGTAAATACTATTTCTTCTCTGATAAAGTAGATGGACGCGAAAACTTTATGTTGTCCAATTCAGACTTTAAAAAAGTTGTTCAAAGATACCAATATGTGGCATTACCGGAATGGCACCGAACTTTCACAACAATGTTGAGAAAAACATATCACGAAGATTATAAGGTAGGCTTATATAAAGTTACCTCAAAAGGTTTACAAAAAGTTAATCAAATTAAAAATTAAAAAAACTTGATACGTAGCAATAATAACAACTCTAGGGAGTCTATTAAAATTACTATGTACCAAGTTTTTTAGTAACCACGAGTTAAATCAACAATATTTGTGTTGGGATGCCCATCTTTTAGAAAGGTTTGTAAGTTGTGGATAAACACATCCTGAACACCTGGCAGCATCTCAGAGCTTACTGCTGAATTATGCGGTGTAATTAAAACTTGTGGATAATCCCATAGTGGACTATCTGAAGTGAGCGGTTCTTCTTCGAAAACATCTAATGCGGCATGTTTAACGTGACCATCATCAAGAGCTTGCATTAAGGCAGAAGTATCGACTGATGGTCCTCGACCGACATTAATAAATAGATATAAATGCTCTAATTGATTAAAGAATTGATGGTCAAACATATGAGTAGTTTCTGGAGTTAAGGGGAGAATGTTGATAATAATATCAGCATCTTGAATGATATTTGAATAAGCGTTATCTGCTACGGTATCATCAAAATTAGTAGCTGCATGACCAGAATGGTTAACACCGGTAGTATAACCACCTAAAGCTTTAGCTTCTCGAGCAATTTCTTGTCCAATGTGACCAGTACCGAAAATTAACCATTTTTTATTTGAGAGTAGGGTTAGTTCCTCATAATGGCGACTACCATCCCATTGCTTTTGGCGATGCATGTTAAGAGCTAAATTCATATCGCGCATGAAGTATAAGGCATATAAAAGAACCGTATTGGCAATGGCTTCGCTGTGGACACCGCTAGTATTGGTTAAAGTAATTTTTTGATCTGTAAGTTGTTGTTTAGGAAAATAATCAATTCCAGCACTAAAAGATTGAATCCATTTTAACTGATGGTGAGGAGTATCTAATAGAGATTGCACATGATGGTCATAGCCCCAAGCAACTTGGATTTCTTTTAAGTCTGCCTTAGTAATAGACGAACTATTAAGGTATGTCACATTGTCTTTGGGTAAATTAGTCCTAATTTGTTTAGAAATTTGGTCGGATATATAAATTTTCATCTTAATCCTCCTTTGATTAATCGCCTCAATGATATAATATATAGAATACTTTTTACAGTAAGGAGCTTTAACAATGACAAGAAAAACCAACGCTGGGAAGATTAGTATACTTGCGTTATTTGCAGCGATTATTATTATTCAAAATTATGTCCCACTATTAGGATATATCCCCGTAGGAATATTTGTAGTAACTACAATTCACATCACGGTTGTTATTGCGGCGATTGTTCTAGGACCGGTAGATGGTGCGATAGTTGGTGGAATTTGGGGGATCGTTGATTGGATAAAGGCACTTACTTTAACAGCGAGTCCTTTTAGTAACATCGTGATGGCTAACCCCATGGTATCAATCGTACCTCGCATTTTAATCGGTTTAGTAACAGGTTTGGTAGTCAACTGGATGATAAGAATTAATATTAAACAACAGATTACTTTGATTGTCGGGTCGATCATTGGCTCTTTGGTTAATACTAGTTTAGTTTTAAGTATGATTTACATCTTTTTTCACAATGGTTCTGGAATTTATGCAGCTCTCAATATTCAAGATTTGATGCCATATTTATTGACTGTGGCGGGGGTTCATGGAATACCTGAGGCCATTGCAGCAGGTGTGATTGCACCGCTAATTTCAATTCCGCTGTTAAAATATACTAAAGTGGGACAAGAAAGATTCAGACAATATGAAAGAAAAAATTAATTTTTAACTTGATTAGTTGTCACAGGACTATGATTTTTTTGATGGTTCAGTTAAACTGAATACGTACACCAAAATGAAGGGTCTGGATTGCGAGTGGCGAAGAGAAAAAGAAGACGAAAATCTAGTTCTTTTTATAATCGAGGTCAGTTACACGTTTCTAACTTGATCGGTGTTTTGTTAGCATTATGCCTGATTGTAGCAGTTAGCATGAAGTTATATGTCACTCAGCATAATGTCGTGGACGATAGTGTGGCTACGGAAGCATCTAATGATGCTCAACATCAGCAATTTATTAAAACAATTGGACCGTATGCCCAACAAATGCAGCGGCAATATGGCATATTACCTAGCATTACAATGGCTCAAGCAATTTTAGAGTCGGATTGGGGACAGAGCACCCTATCTAAAAAGTTTAATAACTACTATGGAATTAAAGGTGATTCCGATTCTAATAGTAGGTATTTTAAGACGCAGGAATTCGTAAATGGTAGATGGGTAACTGTTTCAGCTCGATTTAGGGTTTATTCTTCATGGCAAGAGTCAATGCGGGATCATTCACTTCTTTTGGTTAACGGAACAAATTGGAATTCGCAACAGTACCAAGCGGTCATCAATGCGGCAGATTATAAACAAGCTGCGCAAGCACTGTATGATGCCCAATATGCAACTGATCCGGATTATCCTAGTAAATTAATTAATTTAATTCAAAAATATGGTTTAAATAACTATGATAAATAGGGGGATATTATGAAGTTACTTGAAGATAAGATTAAGTCCGAAGGAATCGTATTACCAAACAACGTTTTAAAGGTAGATGGTTTTTTAAATCACCAGGTGGATGCTCAATTGATGTTTGAAATTGGCAAAGAATTTGGACGTTTATTTAAAAAACAGAACGTAACAAAGATTTTAACGGTTGAATCTTCAGGAATTGCCCCTGCTGTAATGACTGGCTTAGCAATGGATGTGCCAGTTGTTTTCGCTAGAAAGCATAAGAGCTTGACCCTTACTGATGATTTATACACAGCGTCAGTTTACTCATATACAAAGCAAACTAGTAATCAAATCTCTATTTCAAAACGGTTTATTGATGAAAAAGATCGAGTTTTGATTATTGATGATTTTTTGGCTAATGGCCAAGCGGTTTCTGGATTGCTTGATATTGCGGATGCAGCTAATATCGATGTAGTGGGAGTCGGAATTGTGATTGAAAAGACTTTCCAAAAGGGAAGCCAAATTATTAAAGACCGTGACATTCAGTTAGAATCTTTAGCAAGAATTAAGGCGCTAACGGATGATGGTCAAGTTGAATTTGAATAAATAAGTAAGAAGATTGATGAACAGGCGGGATGATTTAAGTGGAGAGTGAAGTAATTACCTCTAGAAAAATTATTTATCCAGGGGACATAATTGGTATTATTGGAGAAGGACGTTCAAGTGTACAACTCGTTGCTACTGCAAAGTCAATGGGTTTTAAGGTTGCTACATACGTTACTTCTGAGAAAAATGGCGTGAATCAATATGCGGACATTAGTTTTGTCGGTAGTATTCATGATGGGGAAAAATTACAACGCTTTGCAGAACGTTGTAAAATTGTTCTATACGAATCAGAACTAATTGATATTAAAACAATTCAATATTTACAACAATTTGTTTCAATTCCACAAGGAGTTAAATTACTTGAATTAAATCAAGATCGAATCCTAGAACGAGCAACTCTAGAACAAACAGGGATTAAGGGAACGCCCTATGTTACAGTTGTAGATTTAGACGATTTATATGAGTCAATTAATGAAATTGGATATCCGGCTATTCTTCGTCCAATCTTAAAGGATGCTATGACTGAAAAAGAGTTAATTCTTAAGAGTGAGATAGATATTCCAAAGGCCAGCGTACTATTAGAACGTGGAACTTATATGCTTCAACCAGTTATGACCGGTGGAAAAGAAATCGCGGTAAGTATTGTTAAAGATCAAAATAATCGACAAAAAATGTTCCCAATGGTCGAGAATGTTTACGAAAACCATTTTCTAAAAGAAACTAAAGTTCCAGTTGATTTAGATTCAAAAGTTCAAAATTCAGTATTAGAAGCAGCAACTAAAATTGCTGGTTTAGTAGAGTACGTAGGTGTATTTTCAATCGTCTTCTATGTTGATGGTGAGGACATCTATTTTGAACAATTAATACCTGGAATTCGTGATGAACAAAACGTATTTAATCTAGCGTCAAACACCACGGTCTATGAAGAAATGCTCCGGGCCTTGAGTGGAATGATGATTAGTGACATCCGGCTCCAAGTACCAACCATCATGTTAAACATTACGGATGAACAAATGAAGAAAATCAAAACACAGTGGTTAATTAAATCAAATTGGCATTTCCACTTCTATCCACAAGTAGATGAAGCAGATGCTAAACAGCATATCGGATATATCTTGGCAGATGGTGATGATGTCAAACAAATTCAAGAACAAATTGATAACACTGATATTTGGTAAAACTCTGTTAAAGTCGGTAAATAAACCGGCTTTTTTTGATATAATGGTTTGTGGTTATTTTTTAGTTACGTAGATAGAGAGGATTGAACAAATTGCCAGAAATTAATTTAATAAAAGGCCTTAATGATATGCAAAAAGAAGCGGTTCAGACAACTGAAGGACCGTTATTGATTATGGCCGGCGCCGGTAGTGGTAAGACCCGAGTTTTGACGCACCGCGTTGCATATCTAATAGAAGAAAAAGGTGTTAATCCGTGGAATGTTTTGGCAATTACCTTCACTAATAAGGCTGCTAGAGAGATGCGTGAGCGAGTTACTAGTTTGCTGGGTGATGAAGCTGCTGAAATTTGGGTATCAACGTTCCATGCTCTTTGCGTAAGAATTTTAAGAAGAAATATTGATCAACTTGGATATAATCGAGCATTTTCGATTGCCGATCCTAGCGAACAAAGAACCCTAGTTAAACATATTTTAGCCGATTTAAATTATGATCCTAAAAAGTTTGATCCACGTTCAGTTTTAGGAACGATTTCCAATGCTAAAAATGATTTAAAAACGCCACTCACTTATCGTGAGAATGCAAGTACTCCATATGAACAGGTAGTCGCAGATATCTATGAAGAATATCAGCGTCGCTTAGAGAACAATCAGGCTTTAGATTTTGATGATTTGATTATGAAAACCATCGAACTTTTCCAAAAGAATCCTGAAACCTTATCATTTTATCAAAATAAATTTCATTATATTCATGTGGATGAATATCAGGATACTAATCAGGCTCAATATCAATTAGTAACGATGCTAGCTAAACATTTTAGAAATATCTGTGTAGTTGGTGATTCTGATCAAAGTATTTATGGTTGGCGGGGCGCCGATATGCAAAACATCATGAACTTTGAATCAGATTATCCAGATTCAAAGACTGTAATGTTGGAACAAAACTATCGTTCAACCCAAAATATTTTAAATGCTGCTAATGATGTGATTGAAAATAATGTAGAACGTAAACCTAAACAACTTTGGACTGATAATGATGAAGGTGAAAAAATTTCATATTATCGTGGCCAGACGGGGATTGATGAAGCCCATTTCATCGTTCAAAAAATTCGTGAGCAAATTAAAGAGCATAATTTAAATTACGGAGATTTTGCCATTCTTTACCGGACGAATGCACAGTCACGAGTAATTGAAGATACGTTTGTTAAATCCAACATCCCTTACTTAATGGTCGGGGGACATAAATTCTACGATCGTAAGGAAATTAGAGATGTACTGAGTTACCTTACTTTGATTGCTAACGAAGACGATTCGATGAGTTTTGAACGAGTGATCAATGAACCTAAACGTGGGATTGGTTCGACTTCTATTGCTAAATTACAAGCTTTCGCGGATGAAAATAATTGGTCCTTATTGAAAGCGGCTCGTAGTGTTCAGATTGCAAATGGAATTTCTAGTCGAGCTCGCAATGCAATTGAAGATTTCGCTAAGATGATTGACGCTCTACGTAAATCAGGTGAATTTTTAAATATCACAGAATTAACAGAAGCAGTCTTGGAACAAACTGGTTATCGAGCTGCTTTAGAAAAATCTAGAACGATGGAATCAGAAGCACGCCTTGAAAATATTGACGAATTTTTAACAGTTACTAAGCAATTTGACGATAAGAATGAAGCTGAGGGAAATGAAATTGCTGACGAAAATGGTGATAACATTCAATTAGTAGATTTCCTAGCGGATTTGGCCTTAGTTTCTGATCAAGATAATGTGGAAGAAGAACCATCAGGAGTAACCCTCATGACCCTGCATGCGGCTAAGGGTCTTGAATTTCCAATCGTATTTTTAGTTGGGATGGAAGATGGAATTTTCCCACTTTCTAGAGCAATGATGGACCAAGAACAATTGGAAGAAGAACGACGATTAGCCTATGTTGGAATCACCCGAGCACGTCAAAAGTTGTATATTACGAATGCTTATTCTAGAATGCTTTATGGTAGGACACAAACTAATCCAGCTTCACGGTTCATTTCAGAAATTGGATCACAATATTTGAAGAGTGAAAATGAAGAAAAGAGTTTTTCAAGAAATACTAAAGAAAAATCATATCCGTTTGACAATAACCGAAATGCACGCGCAACAGCTAGTGTTTATGGTAATACCCATGCTACGGCGGTTAAATCTAATGGTAGCGGAGCTGGTAAAGTTAGCTGGAATGCTGGGGATAAAGTCGAACATAAAGCTTGGGGTATTGGTACCGTAGTGAAGGTGTCTGGCGCTGGAGAAGATGCCGAATTGGATATCGCCTTTAAAGATCAAGGAATTAAGCGGTTATTGGCCGCTTTTGCACCAATTAAACGGGTTGTTGAATAAAGAATTTTATACAGGGTTTAGGTTAGCGGTATAATTAGGGATAAATGAAAGATTGAGGAAACTTTTCTATGAATGTAACTAAAAAATTGAGTTTATTAGTTGCCACATTAGTTATGGGCGTGGGACTGACTGCCTGCGGAAGTTTAGATAATTCATCAATGCAATCTTCTACCAATAATGTGACCGGAAAAAAGAACAAAAAAAATAATTACCAAACAACAGGATCAGCTTCAGGCTCGTATGCTGGGGTGATTAAAAATGGAAAATACGTGACAAGCAAGTCACGGGGATTAACTGCCGATCAAAATGGTAATGTTAATAACACCAAGAGTTTCGAGAGTGGATTACAAGACATTTCCAAAAAGATTTTTCCAACCTCTCAATATGTTTTCCAAGAAGGTCAATATCTGAGTTCAGATACTGTTCAAAATTGGCTTGATCGGGAATCTAAGAGCAATCCGGAAGGGCTGAACCCTAAGGATAATGGTTCAAAAGACCCAGACAAACGAAACCCAATTTATCTCCAGGCTCTTGAAGAACAGGATTATATGGAAAAATCAGGAACTTCTTTGAAACTCAAAGGGGTTACAATTGGATTAGCGATGAATTCGGTTGATTATTATCAAAAAGAACAATACGGCGCTCAATATGAGACTAAAATCTCAGATGCAGAGATTAAGGCTAAGAGTCAAGAAATTGCTCAAAAAGTGCTAGAACGACTTCGCAAGAAATCTGAATTTAAAAATGTTCCAATTGTGATTGCAGTCTATAAACAAGCTTCCAATGATAGCCTAGTTGGTGGAACGTTTATGCGTTATTCTAACAATTCCGGTGAAAAGCTTGCAAAATGGAAAGACTTAGACTACAAGAATGTTGTTTATCCAATTAGTGATACGGAAACCTCACCTAATAGCAATGATTCTAGTGCGTTTGATAACTTTAAGACGCAAGTAGAAAGCTTCTTCCCTAATTTAAGTGGGATTACTGCAAAAGCAAGATACGACGGTAAATCGATGGAAGGTATGAGTGTATCAATCACGACTCAATTCTATAGTGAGACTGAGATTAACAGTTTTACTCAATTTGTTTCAACTCAGGCTGAAAAGTATCTTCCTAGTGGAGTTAATATTGATATAACAATTAAATCTACCGATGAAGTCCAGAGTTTCCTATCGCGCTCAGCTAAAGAAAAGACGTTTAGTTCTCATGTCTTTTCAAGTTATTAAATCTTAGAAGGAGAAATCAATGACAACTGAAAATAACATTACTAAAAAAGATGTAGAACATGTTGCTACGTTAGCTAAACTAAAATTTAATGACGAACAACTTGAAAAATTTACGGATCAAATCGAAGATATTATCGATTTAGTGGATACTTTAAATGAGGTTGACACAACCAATGTCGAACCTACTTTTAATGTTACTGATCAATTAAATCGAATGCGTGAAGATGTAGCTGTTCGTTCGAATGATAAGGAAGCATTATTAGCTAATGCCCCTGAAACAGAAAACGGATTTATCCGTGTACCAGCAATTCTTGATGAAAGTGGGGAAGCATAATGAAGTTTTTTGATATAACAGTAACAGAGCTTCACCAAAAGTTAGTTGATAAAGAATTAACAGTAACTGAATTAGTTTCAGAAACATTGGATCAAATTGAAGCCGACCAAAAAGTTTTAAATGATTTTGTGACCATTAATCGCGAGGGAGCTTTAGCTCAAGCCCGTGCTATCGATGAAAAGGGAATTAACCCTGATAATATTTGGGCCGGAATCCCGATTGCTATCAAAGACAATATTGTAACCAAAGGAATCAAAACTACTGCTGCATCTAAGATGCTCAGTAACTTCACACCCATCTACGATGCAACTGTTATTGAACGTTTACAAGCTAATGATGTAATTATTATTGGTAAGACAAATATGGATGAATTTGCCATGGGTGGATCAACTGAAACTTCATACTTTGGTGATACGCGTAATCCATGGGATCATACTAAGGTTCCTGGTGGGTCATCAGGTGGTTCTGCTACAACAGTTTCAGCTGGAAATTCAATTGCTGCTCTTGGTTCAGACACGGGTGGCTCAATTCGTCAACCAGCCTCATACACTGGAATTGTTGGGGTGAAACCAACTTATGGACGTATCTCACGTTATGGTTTAATTGCTTTTGGATCAAGTTTAGATCAAATTGGACCCATGACGCGTACAGTTAAGGATAATGCAGCTTTATTGAATATTATTGCTGGAATGGATGAGCGCGATTTAACTAGTTCTGACAAAAAGGTACCAGACTTCACATCTAAGATTGGTAAAGATATTAAGGGGATGAAGATTGGTTTGCCTAAAGAATATCTAGGCGATGGAATCAATGAAGACGTTAAAAAAGTCGTACGTCAGGCAGTTGAAACATTAACCAATTTGGGAGCAACGATTGAAGAAATTTCGCTCCCACGGAGTAAGTATGGTGTAGCAGCTTATTATATTATCGGTTCTTCAGAAGCTTCATCTAACTTACAACGCTTCGATGGTATTAGATATGGTCATCGAGCTCAAGATGTCAAAAATCTTGAAGATGTATATGTTAAATCACGTTCCGAAGGTTTCGGAGATGAAGTAAAGCGTCGTATCATGTTAGGGACTTATTCGTTATCGGCTGGTACATATGATGCATACTTTAAGAAGGCAGCCCAAGTTCGTACTTTAATTATTAATGATTTCAATAAAATCTTTGAAGATTATGATTTGATTATTGGACCAACAGCTCCAACACCAGCCTACGCTATAGGCGCTGAAGTTGATGATCCAACTACAATGTATATGAATGATGTTTTAACAATCCCAGTTAACTTAGCAGGTTTACCAGCAATGTCAGTTCCTGCTGGATTTAGTGATAATATGCCAGTCGGATTACAAATTATTGCTAAACCGTTTGATGAAGAAACGATGTATCAAGCTGGGGCAGCTTTTGAAGCTGCGACCGAGGTACATTCAAAGCACCCTGAAATGGAGGACAAATAATGAATTTTAAAACAACTATTGGACTTGAAGTCCACATTGAATTAAAAACAAACTCGAAAATTTTTAGTCCTTCACCCGTTGAATTTGGTGACCAACCTAATGCTAATACGAACGTAATTGACTGGGGATACCCGGGAGTATTACCTCAAACTAACAAGGGTGTGGTTGAGGCAGGGATGATGGCTGCCAAAGCTTTACATGCTAATATTACTAGAACTCAACATTTCGATCGTAAAAATTATTTTTATCCTGATAATCCTAAGGCTTATCAAGTTACCCAAGCGGATACTCCAATTGGTACGGATGGTTGGATTGAAATTGAAGTAGAAGGTAAAAAGAAAAAAGTCGGTATTGCTGAGATGCATATTGAAGAAGATGCCGGTAAAAATAGTCATAATCCCAATGGATACTCTTATGTTGATTTGAATCGTCAGGGTACTCCGTTAATTGAAATTGTTTCTAAACCAGATATCGAATCACCAGATGAAGCTTATGCATATCTTGAAGCGTTGCGTCAACGAATTCAATTTACTGGTATTTCAGATGTTAAGATGGAAGAAGGATCCATGCGAGTCGACGTTAATATTTCTATTAGACCACTGGGTTCTGAAAAGTTTGGTACAAAAGCTGAATTGAAGAATATTAATTCCTTTAACTTTGTTCGTAAGGGACTTGCTTTTGAAGAAAAACGTCAACAAAAAATTCTGTTAGCTGGTGGACAAGTTCGTCCTGAAACGCGTCGTTATGATGAAGCTACGGGGCAAACTATTTTGATGCGTGTCAAAGAAGGGGCAGAAGATTATCGTTATTTCCCAGAACCGGATCTTCCAAGCATTACCATTGATGATGAATGGATCAAAGACGTTGAAGATAAGATGCCAGAAATGCCTGGTAAGCGTCGTGCTCGTTACGTTGAAGAACTTGGTTTGACAGATTACGATGCGATGGTCTTAACTCAAACTAAGGAAATGTCAGATTTCTTTGAAGCTACTGTTGCTCAAGGAGCTGATCCTAAATTAACGGCCAACTATTTGATGGGGGATGTTAATGCCTACTTAAATGACCAAAAAGTCGATCTTCAAGAAACCAAATTAACTCCTGAACACTTGGCCAGCATGGTTAAAATGATTACTGATGAAACGATTTCTTCTAAGATGGCTAAGAAGGTCTTTAAAGCTATCACCCAAGGTGAAGAACCTACAAGTTGGGTTAAAGCTAAGGGACTGGTTCAACTATCAGACCCAGCTGTTTTGAAGCCAATGATTGTAGAAATCGTTGATAATAATGAACAATCTGTTGCTGACTTTAAGAATGGTAAAGATCGAGCAGTGGGCTTCTTAGTGGGACAAATTATGAAACAAACTAAAGGACAAGCTAACCCTAAAGTAGTTAACAAAATCCTAATGCAAGAACTTAATTCTCGTTAGAGGAATAGAATCGGAGGATGACGTACGATGCGGAAACGTGCGCGAATTATATATAACCCAACTTCAGGACGTGAAATGATTAAACAACACTTAGTTGAAATTCTTGCGGTAATTGAGAAAGCAGGATATGAGACAAGTGCTTTTGCTACTACACCTGAACCCGATTCTGCCAAAAACGAGGCTCGCCGAGCTGCAAAAGATGGATTTGATTTAGTGGTTGCAGCTGGCGGAGACGGAACGATTAATGAAGTAGTAAATGGAATTGCACCGTTACTTAGACGTCCTAAAATGGCGATTATCCCGACTGGAACGACCAATGATTATGCGCGGGCTTTACGAATTCCTCGCGAAGATCCAGTGGGTGCTGCCAAAGTTATTTTGCAAAATCAACGACTAAAGATGGATATTGGTAAAGCTGGCGAAAATTATTTCATTAATATTGCGGCCGGTGGTTTATTAACGGAACTAACTTATGATGTGCCTTCAAACCTTAAAAGTATTTTTGGCTATCTTGCATATATTGTTAAGGGGGCAGAATTACTACCACGGGTAAAACCGGTCGAAATGGACATCGAATATGATGGAGAACGGTATCATGGTAAAGCTTCCATGTTTTTCCTCGCGTTGACGAATTCAATTGGTGGATTTGAACAAATTGTACCGGATGCCTCTCTGGATGACGGTAAATTTACAATGATTATTGTAAAATCAGGTAATTTACCTAACTTACTCCATTTAATGGTTAAAGCCTTAAATGGAAAACATGTCAATGATTCGCGAATCATTTATCGGAAAGCACGAAAAGTTACGGTCCGTCCAGTAAACGATCGTGTTATGGTTAATTTGGATGGGGAGTATGGTGGAGATGCTCCTATGGTATTTAAAAATTTAAAACGCCATATTGAAATGTTCACTAACTTAGATGATGTACCAGTTAATTTGATTAAAGAAGATGACGAATATCGACAAGTGGAACAACAATTTGTCGAAGAAGTTCAAAATCTTCCAGATGATAACAAAATAGATTAAAGAAAAGCTTGAGAAATACGCTGAAATGCGTTACAGTTCTTGAGTAGCACACGAGAATAAAACAGGCTGGTATTAATGTGCCAGCCTGTTTTTATCAGTAAATAGATAGGGGAAATAAATGAAGAGTACAGCACCTGTTGAAAAAAATTTAGTATATACGGTAGAAATTGAAGATTTAACATATCAAGGCATGGGAGTTGCTAAGATTGAACATTTTCCAATTTTTATCGCTGATAGTATTCCTGGTGAAAAGATTGAAACTAAGATTATTAAGGTTCAAAAGAATTTTGCTTTTGGACGTGTAGAAAAGGTCCTAGAAGAAAGTCCAGATCGTGTAGAAAGTAATGATGCGGCTTATACCCAAACTGGAATTGCGCCATTACAACACATCACGTATGATGCACAACTAAAATTCAAACAAAATCAAATTAAAAACTTATTGAAAAAATCACATCTAGAAGATTTAGAAGTGGCTGATACAGTTGGAATGGAAAATCCAACCGGTTATCGTAACAAGGCTCAAATTCCAGTACGTAAAATTAAAGGAAAACTTCAAACTGGCTTTTTCAAGCGAAACAGCCATGATTTAGTTCCTATCGAAGATTTTTATATTCAAGATCCAGTAATTGATAAGGTAATCGTTGAAGTACGCGATATTTTACGTGAATTTTATATTGATCCATATCGTGAAGCCGAAAATAAGGGAATTATTCGAAATATTATGGTCCGTCGTGGACGTCGTTCAGGACAGATTATGGTAGTTTTGATTACGCGTACTAAAGATGTTCCTCATCTAGCAGAAATTACAGAAGCAATTGCTGCTATTGATGGAGTTGTTAGTGTAATTCAAAATATTAATTACAAACAAACTAACGTCATTATGGGAGATGAAGACCGAGTTCTTGCTGGTGAATCAGTTATTCATGATGAACTTTTAGGACTGGATTTCATTATTTCAGCTCATTCTTTCTATCAAGTTAACCCTATCCAAACTGAAAAACTTTATCAACTTGCTATCGATAAAGCTGGATTAACTGGAGAAGAAACTGTGATTGATGTTTATAGCGGAATCGGTACAATTTCGCTTGCGATGGCAAAAGCTGCTAAAAAAGTTTATGGCGTAGAAATTGTTAAGGAAGCTGTCCAAGACGCTAAAATCAACGCCTTCCAAAATAACGCAAGTAATACTGAATTTGTTGTTGGTAAAGCCGAAGAACAAATGCAAAAATGGCAAGAAGATGGCTTGAAACCGGACGTTGTTGTTGTTGATCCTCCACGAAAAGGACTTGACCAAAGTGTTATTGATGCAACTGTTGGTATGAAGCCAAAACGGGTTGTTTATGTAAGCTGTAACCCTGCAACCCTTGTGCGTGATATTGACCGTTTTGGCGAACAAGGCTATGTAGTAAATCAACCAATCGTTCCCGTGGACCAATTTCCGCAAACACCACATGTAGAAAGCGTTACGGTGTTAGAACGAGCTTAGATAAAAATAAATTTTAAATTTCGTTGATTAAAAAGTGTACTACTTATTCGAAAATAAGTAGTACGCTTTTTTATTAAAATTATGATAAGAAACGGATTAAATATTATAATTGATTACAGAACGAAAGTATGGAGGGCAATGTGATGGCTAGTCAACAAATAAAAATCGAGAACATTACTATGAATGAGGTATTAAAGGCAATGCATCGATTAGGAGGTCAAGTTACAAGAAAGGATATTCGGCAAGATATACGAGATAATTCAGATGTAATTTCCGATAATGAAGTAGATAAAGTTAGGGTATCAAAAAAAACGGGCAACAAGTACAGACCCTTTAATTGGACATTAAATTTTGCCATTAAGTATCTTATCATGACAGATTATATCGAAACAGAAGATAATCGAGAATTAGAGTTATCAAAAAAAGGTCGTAATATTAATTTTCTAGAATTTGATGCAGCAAGGTACGTGAGGCCTATTGTTGAAAAACAGTTAGTTGAGGAAAAAGAGAATAAAATTTCGGTTATCGAAGAAGTTGAAAGTGAACAGGTCGAGCCTGATGCTAGAGAAGAATCTTGGCGAGAGCAATTACTAAATGCATTAATAAAGATGAATCCTAAGAAATTTGAACTTTTCTGCCGAGGATTATTAAAGAAAATGGACATTGATGTTGACGATGTAATTGGTGTAAAGTTTGTCGCTGATGGAGGCCTAGATGGTTTTGGATATGTCCGTTCGGATGATTATCGAACTACTCGTGTAGCTCTTCAAGTTAAACGTTGGCAAAGTAAGGTGTCCGCTCCTGAGATTGATAAATTTCGTGGTGCTATGGACAAATTCAATGCCGAATTTGGGATCTTTATTACTAATTCAGATTTTACTCGAGAAGCCGTTGAAACTGCTCGTCAAGGTACAAGAATTATTACATTAATTAATGGCGATCAAATTTGTGATCTAGTTGCTAAATATAATTATTACGTTGAGCCTGTAACTACATACCGACTTAAAGAATTTTATTTGGATAAGGATTAACAATGGTTATTTGTACAATTCAGACTTGTAAGGTATATCGAGGAATTTTAGTAAAGATAGTTTTTAATGCAATCCAGCATTTTCTATAAATTTAAAAGATGACGCTGATTTTTTGTGAGTGTATCGTTAAATAATAAATATTATAGGCTCTTTAAAAAAGAAAAATACCTATCTTATCTGGTCCTGACGTCAAATCCGAAACTATAACATATCAACAACTAGATTTTTTAGATGCCAGCTAATATTTGGGGTTATCTCACATTGTAGTGAGTATGAGCAGAATGCAAATGCAATTCTTTTCAAGACTTACTTCTGGTCAATAAAAAGGCATGCTTGTGTCAATTAATAAAATTTAAACAACTCTATATGTGAATTCACGCTGAAGAATAATGTCTACTAACAAATTTGGATTTTCTAATCTGATAAAACAGATTCAGAACTAAACCTATTTAAAGGATTTCCTGAAAAATAGATACACAACTAAAAATTACTGAGTACAATTCAATTATTTACATTTTAACTTAACCATTAGCTTCTTTGCTTTGCATTTTTCCTTAAAAATTCTTTCTACAAAAAATGGATAGTCACATTCCGTTTTGAGATTTAAGCTAAGAAAGTATTGTCGATACTGCTATTAATGGTTGTAAAACTATTGCCTACACTAGCAGGTCTCCGCGATGGTTGCTATTAAGAATAGTGTTAAGCCATACTACGGTTACTATTGGCGATAAAGTAACTAAAAGCTCCAAGAAACTAGATGCAATTCAGTTTCTTGGAGCTTTTTTATGTTTAGTACAAAAAATTGTTGTTCTAAACTTATTTTTTGCGTTGATCATAAGCTTGTTTCAGATTTAACTCCAAAAATAAAACGAGCCCATTCGCGCTGATATCCCGGAGTAAGTTTTATAAAAAAAGTATGTAAACTATCGGTATCTTCTAATAGTTCAGCAATCTTGGGGATATCAATTGCGTATTCTGCTAATAACTTTTGAGGTACAGTAACGACTCCAGTTTGTTTGATAAAAGCATTATAACAGCATTTTGAAATTTTTATTGTCTATTTCTAGTTTTATCAATTTCATGTCGAATATTGGTAGCAATATTTCGTTTAGTCTTAATAGCAATCATCATAAATAAGGTATCCATTATACTAATTTGAGCAATGAGTGCGTGTAAGGCATCCGGACGGTAAAGTGATTCCTCAGCGACTGAAACAAGAGTAACATCAGCTTTTTTTGAAAGAGTTGAGTTAGCAGAACTAGTAATTAATATTAATGGAATATTACGTTCTTTAGCGACTTCAGCTAGGGCGAGGGCATCCCGATTTTCCCCCGAATGAGATACTAACAACATCACATCATTTTTTGAGAGGCGGGCTGCTTCCATTAATTGCATATGAAAATCACTTGCATAGATGGGTTCGATAGTGGTACGTAAAAACTTATGAAATCCATTTAATGCAACAATATTGCTAGCACCTAAGCCAAATAAACCTAGTTTTTTAGTATTTAAAATTAGATTTACACACTGATCCAAATCTTTTCCATTTAGAGCATTTTCAGTAGCATTTAAAGTATCCACATTCAATTTAAATATCTTTTTAGCCATGGTTTTAGGAGAATCGGCAGGGCTGATTTCTACATAGGGATTATTAGTTTCTATATTTTGAGCTATGCAGAGTTTTAAAGCTTGAAAATTATCAAAACCTAGATTCTTGGCAAAACGTGAAATAGTCGCAGTAGAGATATTAGTTCTATGGCTAAGTTCAGATATCGTAAGTTGGGTAGTTTGGGCCTGATTTTTTAATAAAAATTGTGCTAATTCTTTTTCCTTATCGCTAAAATTGGCTTGATAAGCTTGAAGTCTTAAATTAAAATTTGCCATCGTGATTACCTCGAGTTTGTGATTTATTTAATTATAACATCAAAATTGTATAAGAAAATAATTTTCTTGTAAACGCTTGCAATATGTAACATATTTTCATACAATATAAATATAAATTAAGAGATATATGAAGAAATGAGGGAACGTCATGAAAATTGGATTGATTGGTTTAGGAAAAATGGGACTCAATTTAGCAGAAAATATGTTAGATAATAATATCGAAGTATTGGCTTTTGATGTCTTTGACAAAGCTAGAGAGAATGCTGAAAAGCATAACATAATTACTGTAGATAGTATTGAACAGCTAGTTAAACAACTTGATCAACTGCGAATAATTTGGATAATGGTACCAGCCGGAGCTCCCACTAACGACACTATCGGCCAATTAAGCAATTTATTAAGCAAAAATGATGTTGTGATTGATGGAGGAAATACATATTATCAAGATTCACTTCATCATAATCAGGTACTTAGTAAAGCTGGGATTTATTTCTTCGATGTAGGAACATCTGGAGGGATGTCCGGAGCCCGCCATGGAGGCAATTTTATGATTGGCGGAGATAAAGACAAGTTTGGGGAGATTGAACCATTATTTAAAGCTATTGCTGAAAAAGATGGATATCTTTATACAGGCCAAGCTGGTTCAGGGCATTATTTAAAAATGGTCCACAATGGAATCGAATATGGAATGATGCAAGCGATTGGTGAAGGATTTGAAGTACTTTCTAAAAGTGAATTTGATTATGATAATGAAGCAGTTGCCAAAGTATGGAACCATGGATCGGTTGTCCGAAGTTGGTTGATGGAACTCGCACAATCAGCCTTTAGTAACGATCCTAACTTGGATGAAATAAAAGGGGTTATGCATAGTTCTGGAGAGGGCGCTTGGACGGTCGAAGAGGCGATAAGGTTACACGTCCCAACCCCTGTAATCAGTAGTTCGTTGATGATGCGTTATCGTTCTGAAGAAGATGATACGATGACAGGAAAAGTAGTATCTGCCTTAAGAAATGGTTTTGGCGGACACAAAGTTGATCATAAAGAATAGTTGAGGTACAGAATATGGATTATATGATTGGTGTTGATCTTGGCACTACTAGTACAAAAGTAGTTTTATTTGATATGAAGGGAAATTCAATTGCCTATGCAAACAATCCTTATCCTTTATATCAGGATAGTCCAGATATGGCCGAGGAAGATCCAGCCGAAATTTTTGAAGCAGTTATTAATGGATTAACTGAAGTGATGCGTAAGGGAAATGTTAAGAATGGTGAATTAAAGGGAGTATCATTCTCAAGTGCGATGCATAGTTTGATTTTGATGGATAAAGATAATCATCCATTAACTAGAGTTATAACTTGGGCAGATAACCGTTCGAGCAAGTATGCTGAAGAATTAAAGGACAATGGACTTGGCCAACAATTATACGCCCATACTGGTGTACCCACTCATCCAATGTCACCATTAGTTAAATTGATTTGGTTAAAGAATGAACAACCAGAAATTTTTAAAAAGGCGACTCATTTTATTGGTATTAAGGATTATGTTTTATTTCGATTATATGGAAAGTATGTTCAGGACTACTCTCTTGCTAACGCGACTGGACTATTTAACATTTTCACGATGGATTGGGATGAACAAGCCCTTGAAATTACGGGTGTAACGCGAGACCAGCTTCCAGAATTAGTTTCCCCTGAATATCAATTAACGGGGTTAGCTAAATCGTATGCGGAGGTGACTGGGATTCCGGAAGATACTCCGTTCATCATGGGAGCTAGTGATGGTACCCTTAGTAATCTAGGGGTTAATGCAATTGAACCAGGAGTTTTGGCGGTAACAATTGGAACTTCTGGAGCAGTACGCGTGGTTGTGGATAAGCCAGTTGTTGATCCACGGGGTCGATTATTCACATATTACTTAGATGATGGTAAGTGGGTAGTAGGTGGACCGGTCAATAATGGTGGAATTGTATTTCGCTGGGTTCGCGATCAATTATTCTCTCCTGAAAAAATTACGGCTGAACAAATGCAAGTCAATTCTTATGAAATTTTAACCGACATTGCTTCTAAGATTCCAGCTGGCGCAGATGGACTATTATTTCACCCATATTTAGGCGGAGAAAGAGCGCCGATTTGGGATGCAAACGCACGTGGAAGTTTCTTCGGATTAACGCGTCAACATACTCGTGCACACATGGTTAGAGCAGCTTTGGAAGGCATTGTATATAACCTTTACATGGTAATGCTAATGATTGAAGGAGTAGCCGGTAAACCGAAATCAATTCAAGCCACCGGTGGATTTGCTAGGAGCGCACTTTGGCGTCAAATGTTAGCTGACATTTTTGAACAAGATGTTAATATTCCAGAAAGTTTTGAAAGCTCAGCGCTGGGGGCCGTGGTGATAGGGATGAAGAGTTTGGGAATTGTCGACGATTTGAGCGTTGTTAAGGATATGGTTGGGGTAACAAATACACATAAACCCAATCAAGAGAATTTTGCTTCCTATCGAGAATTGCTACCAATTTGGATTAGATTAACAGATGAATTATCTGGAGAATACGATAGTATTGCAAAATTTCAAAGAAATCATCCTAATGAACATGCAAAAATAGCTGAAGAAGATTAAAGAGACGATCAACGGTCTTTTTAATTTAATAGCAAAAAGAAAGCGGTTACTTAGATGGGGGCGTGTTATTTATGGAAATTATGGTCTTAGTTATTGGAATAATTTTATTGTTAACTTTAATTATAAAATTTAAGATGAATACTTATGTTTCATTGATTATTACTGCGGTGGTTGTTGGATTAGGTTTAGGGATGCCGGCTAGCCAGATTGCCACCACGATTCAAAATGGAATTGGGAGTCAATTGGGTGAACTAGCGTTGGTATTTGGCTTTGGAGCTATGTTGGGTCGCTTGGTTGCCGACGCAGGGGGAGCCTATCGGATTGCTAATACCTTAATCGATAAATTCGGACGCCGCTTCTTACAAATTGCTGTTGTAGTTGCTTCGTTTATTATTGGGATTGCACTTTTCTTTGAAGTAGGAATCGTGTTATTAGTACCAATTGTATTCGCAATTGCGATCGAAGCAGGGGTTCCAGTTCTTTCCTTAGGAATTCCAATGGCAGCAGCCTTATCAGTTACTCACGGATTTTTGCCACCACATCCAGCTCCTACTGCAATTGCTGCAGTCCTGAATGCTAATGCTGGAAAGGTTTTACTTTACGGAGTGATTATTGCAATTCCAACTGTTTATATTGCAGGTGTATTATTTTCAAAAATTGCTAAAAAATATCTTCCAGAAGCGTTTAAAAGAAATGGTAATTTAAAAGCTTTAGGACCTCAAAAACAATTTAAATTAGAGGAAACTCCGGGATTCGGTATTTCGGTTTTAACTGCTCTTTTCCCAGTCATCTTAATGGCTATCACAACGATATATGAATTGATTGTCCACGACGGTGTTACGCCTAAAAATCCTAATGCGGTTGACAATTTTTTTGGATTTATCGGTTCTCCTAGTATAGCTATGTTAATTTCATTATTGTTTGCAATGTGGTCGATGGGTTATCACCGTAAGATTGCTAGTAAAGATATTATGGCTACTTTAGAAGATGCGGTGAAATCAATTGCAATGCTCCTTCTGGTAATTGGTGGTGGAGGTGCGTTTAAACAAGTTTTAATTGATGGTGGTGTTGGAGATGCGGTCAAAAATATCTTTGCATCATCTAGTATCTCTCCTCTAATTTTAGGATGGTTGATAGCGGTAGTCCTTCGAGTGGCTTTAGGATCCGCAACGGTGGCATCTCTAACTGCTGCCGGTTTAGTATTACCCTTAATGCAAGGGGCGGGAATTGATCCTGCATTAATGGTGTTATCAGTTGGAGCAGGAAGTTTAGCTGCGAGTCACGTTAATGATGCAGGCTTCTGGATGTTCAAAGAATACTTTGATTTATCCGTTAAAGAAACCTTACTAACATGGACAGTACTAGAAACAGTCATTTCGATTGTTGGATTAATTGGCGTGTTATTATTAAGTTTGATTGTTTAACTTAAAGGCATTAAAATAGCTATCTCACCACGTTTCCCGTAAACTGTAAGTGGGAGGTGGATTAAATGAAAAGAGCTCTTTCAATTATTGCAATAGTATTTGTTTTTATAGCAATCTTTTTGGGTTTTAGGTATTACCAAGATACTTACCAAAGTACTGAAGCTTACACTATGATTCCAGAAAAAGTTCCGCCTAAGGTACAAACTAAAGATGATTCAGGCAAAGTAATCGTTGGTAGCTATTCATATAATTATAAATTTAAGTTTGTGACCAAATCTGGTAAAGAACAAACTATGAAGTATGAATTAAATGGGGAAAACGTCAAACCCTTTAAGCCAGGGGCTTATGCCAAGGCTGAGATTAGCAAAACGAGAATCAACAAGGGACCTAATTATGTGAATAAGAATGAAGTTCCATCAAAAGCGTTAGAAAAATTAAATTAAGACAATAAAAAAGAATTTTCCATCCAAAGGAAAATTCTTTTTTTGATTTAGATTGTGTAACGTAATTTAGCAATAACCTTATCGTTAAGTTTATCTTCGGGAAGAATTCGAACGTTACCACTATTTTTAATAGTGAGATCGGCTAGGTCACTCAGCAAATTATTGTGAATAGCTCGCGAACTGGTTGTATCAACTATTTCATTATCTAAAATACGTCCGTCAATCCGAACCCCCTGGGCCAAATAGATAGTATCGACTTGACCATGAATTGCTGACGTAATAATTTGATTTAAGTCGGCAGAGATTAATGCTGCACCCCGGGCCTTATCAATCTCATCTAAATCTTGTTCAAGCAAGGCTTTATTACGTTCTTGTTTGAATCGTTCAATCCGATCTTCAATTTTTTGATCATAGTCCAGTTCAGTGGGATTGAGATCTAATTCAAATTCACTGAAGTGATTAGGCGTTTTATTAACTTCTTTGAATAAAGTCATATTTTGAGGTAGGCCCATTAAAATTACTGGTTTCGCTGGATCATTACCAAAATTATCAATGATATACTTATCAACAATTTGATAGTAACGGCGATGGTCGATTTCTTTTTCAGCAGAAGTGTCATTGTGGCCATGAACACTGATTTTTCCATTACCAACAGAGACCGAATTAGTTTCTCCACCCCGAATGTCGTCACCTAAAGCCTTTTTTAAAGTCTTGGGTGCATCATCTGGTAACGGTAATTCTTTTAAGTAACGATCTGTAAAATCGTAAAGGCGAATTTTATCGTAGCTAATCCCTAATAGATAAAATTCAAAGCGATTTTGGTAATCAAGTAACATTGGCAAGATAAATGGTAAATCAGTAGCCATTGCAATATCATGGGTTTCAACCGTTAATTCTTGAACAAAAATGGTTTTTCCGTTGGTGATTAACCCAAATGAATTTATATTATTACCCATATTCCAAAGTGAAGAACTATCAACGGTTGAATCAATTAATTGTCGATAATCATCCCCATTATCAACATCCCAAGTGGCTTGTAAAACTTCTAAAGCATGTTTAACGAGATTCTTTAGTGTAATAGATGTCTTTTCAACGGGCTGATTCGGTTCAATATCCATATAAACAGAAATAAAAGGTCCCTTCTGGGTGGAGCGTAAGAATTCTGTTAGAGAAGTATACTTTTGAGTATCTTGCATGTTATTACCTCCTTCATATTATACCTTCAGTCTAACAACCGTTGAAAACGGATTCAAAAAATATGCCTATTTATTAAAATTGATAAGTCAGTACAGGTCGCTTTTTTATGCGATACTTGGATATATAAATTATTCTTCATAACTCAATTATAGAAAGAAGTGTTGGATTTGACGGTGGAATTTGAAATAGCTTTAAAAGAAGACTTACCAGAAATTGTAAAGATATATAATGAAACAATTGATTCAAGGATGGCGACTGCTGATACAAAATATGTCACAGTTGAAGAACGTCAGGAATGGTTTCAAGCGCATCAAGAACCTACTCGCCCGCTTTGGGTAATAAAAGTTAGGGGAGTAATCGCTGGATGGATAAGTTTCAGTAGCTTTTATGGAAGACCAGCTTATCTGCATACCGTGGAAATTAGTATTTATATTGATCAGAGTTTTAGGGGAATGCACTTAGGACGAAAAGCAATTAAGTTTGCGGAGGAGCAGGCACCTAAATTGGAAATTAATCGAATTATGGCTTTCATATTTGCGCATAATCTACCTAGTATTGGTTTATTTAAATCTGAAAATTATGAAAAATGGGGAACTCTACCTCAGATTGCTGAAATGGATGGCCAATTGTACGATTTAACAATTATGGGGAAGCATTTAAAATAATAAAATTTAAAAAAGTCCTAGTTTTCACCGTTTGAATTTAAGTCAAAAAGAACTTTTTTGCACAAATTTGGCATAAAATGACTGATTTCATAAATAAATATTTCATTTAAAGAAACTTTGGGAATTGATAGAATCCTTTTAAACTAGTGAATAACGAGGCTTATATTACAGAATGTTACAAAGTCTTACAAAATATCCCATTATCCCTGAAATTACAAATATACCTGTAATATACTTCCTGTAAAGTTATTTCTTGTCGAAAAGAAGCAAGGATATGTTTTTTTAAAATAAAGGAGATATTTATCTATATGTCATTTAAGAGTAAATTTTCAAAACTTTCTATCGCATTACTATCAGGTGCCGCAATTGGTGCCGCAATGATTACAACAGGCGGTAGCGCAAATGCCGACGAAATTTACACAGTAAAATCTGGTGATACTCTCTCAGAAATTAGTTACGCATTCAACTTGAATGGTGACTACAATTCAATTGCTAAAGCAAATAACATTAAAAACGTTGATGTTATCAATGTAGGACAAAAGTTAGTTATTACTAATGGTGGGGACATCAAGAAAGCTACTAAATCAGAAGTCAAATCACTTCCAGAAGTAGCTAAGAATACTAACGCTGCCAATGCAGCTACTACAAGCACAACAAATAATACAACTACAACTAACAATGCTGCTTCAACTCAAACAACAGCTAAATCAAGCTATGTTGCTCCAGCTCAAAGTAGCACAACAACAAGCAGTTCAAATGGCGGATCAGTAGCTCAACAAATGGCTGCTAAGACCGGTGTTTCAGCTGCTACATGGCAACGGATTATCAACCGTGAATCTGGTGGTAATGCTAATGCTGTAAATGCTTCATCAGGGGCATACGGTTATTTCCAACTATTAGGTCATGGTGAACATGCTGGCATGTCAACTTCAGAACAAGTTAACATGGCTGCTAGTGTATATAAAGCTCAAGGTATGTCTGCTTGGGGTGAATAAGCAAAAGTAACGTCTTTATAGACACTTTTGTGACAGAGGAAAGTTTTCTTTCCCCTGTTTTTTTATTAAAAACGTCCTAAAATATAAAGTTTTTTAGAAGAAATATTTCATTTTGAATTATTTCATAAAAACACGAATACCTTTATATCAACGTTTATGCAGCATAATATTACAGAATATTACTTCTTTTTACAAAAAAACGGGATATTTATAGATATCCAAAATATATTTGTAACAAACGTCCTGTAAAGTAATTACCTGTTAAGAAGAAAACATAAAAATTAAAAAAATGATTTAAAACACAAGGAGATATTTCTACATGTCAATTAAAGCTAAACTTTCAAAACTTTCTATCGCATTACTTTCTGGAGCAGCTCTTGGAGCAGCCATGATTACAACTACAAGTAGTAGTGCAAATGCTGATGAAATTTACACAGTAAAATCTGGTGATACTCTTTCAGAAATTAGTTATGCATTTGGCTTAAATGGTGACTACAACTCTCTTGCAAAAGCAAATAATATTAAAGATGCAAATATTATTGAAGTTGGTCAAAAGCTGGTTATCACAAATTCTGGTGATATCAAGAAAGCTACAAAATCAGAAGTTAACACTCTTCCAGAAGTAGCTAAGAACACAAATGCTGCAAACACAACAACAGCAAATACAACTGCAAGCACAACAACAAATAAGACAAACAAAACAACTGTTGCTAAGACAAATACAGTTGCAACATCAACACCAGCTACAACGGCTACAACATCAACTGTTTCTGGTGGTGAAGCTTCAGCTAAAGCATGGATTGCTAACAAGGAATCTGGTGGTTCATACTCAGCTACAAATGGACAATATGTTGGTAAATACCAATTGTCATCTTCATACCTAAATGGTGATTACTCAGCTGCTAACCAAGAACGTGTTGCTGATAACTACGTTAAGAGTCGTTACGGTAGCTGGTCAGCTGCTAAGTCAGCTTGGTTATCACAAGGTTGGTACTAAAATTAGGTAATTAAATTCTAAAATTTATAAAAGAGGGACAAACTAATTAAGTTTGTCTCTCTTTTTTGATATTATATTCACATTTTTTTCGATAAAAAAGGCTATACTTGATAAGGTAAAAGGAACTGGAGGAGTTTTGAAATGCGTATATTGATGATTGAAGATAATAAATCTGTTTCCGATATGATGGGAATGTTTTTTAAAAAAGAAAGATGGAATGTTACATTTGTGTATGATGGATTAAAAGCCATTGAAACTTTTAAAACCGATCCTGAACAATGGGACATCGTTTTACTTGATTTAAATTTACCTGGAAAAGATGGTATGGAGGTAGCAGCTGAACTTCGACGCACGTCGCAGTCCATCCCCTTAATTATGTTGACAGCACGTGATTCAGAAAGTGATCAAGTTTTAGGCTTAGAAATGGGAGCCGATGAATATATTACTAAACCATTTAGTCCTATTACGTTAATCGCTCGTATTAAGGCCTTGTACCGACGAGTGTCAATGAGTAGGGAAACGATGACGCAAGGTGCTCAGAATGCGAAATTCGATGTTAGAACGGCTCATCTTAAGATTAGTACATCTACTCGAGAGGTGTATTTAGACGAAAAGCTTATTTCAGATTTAACCCCTAAAGAATTCGATTTACTTAAAACATTGGCGCAGAAGCCCATGCAGGTCTTCTCACGAGAACAACTTCTACAAATAGTGTGGGATTATGAATATTATGGTGATGAACGTACGGTAGATGCCCATATTAAAAAGCTTCGCCAAAAATTAGAAGCAGTTGGTCCACAAGTGGTCCAAACGGTATGGGGAGTTGGCTATAAGTTTGATGATAGTAAAATCGATGAGGATTAGTTAATATGAAATTGTTTTTTCAACAGATGATGGCCTTTTTATTAGTAACTCTGTCATCTTTATTGATCGTTGGATTGGTTTTTATTCAGTTTACTAAAGACTCAGTTTACCGCAACAAATGGCATTCCTTGCAAGAATATGCTGATAGTATTTTTCAGCAAGCAATTGTGTTAGATACAGAAACTGCTGATGTAAAGAGTGTACAAGTTGATCAGCTTCAAGGTGTGGAAAAACTGTTAGATAATCAACACATTCACTTTACAATCTACACTAATGATGGAAATACGATTAGTTATCCAAACCGTAATATAGCTTCTCGAATTACTAAAGCTCAGCGAAGAGAATTGAAAAATGGTGACACGGTCAAAACCAAATCACGCATGACTTTTGATAAGTCAAGCCGACAAGTTACCATGACAGAGATGGATAAGCCTTATTTTAATCGTAATGGTAATCTGGTTTGCGTGATTTCGATTGGATCACCATTAGCTAACGTACAGGCTGACATCGAGAAGGTTAAAAAGAATCTTTTCATGACGTTTGCCTTTGCGATTATTGTAGCAGTGATTGCTTCATATTTCTTATCACGTTACTTAGTAAGGCGAATCCAAGCAATTCGAGAAGCTGCGCACAAGGTTACGGAAGGAAACTTTAATGTTCAGTTAGTTTCTGGGCGTAAGGATGAAATTGGAGAATTGACCAACGATTTTAATATTATGACTGCTTCCCTGAAAGAGTCTAATGATGAAATAAAACGCCAAGAAGAACGGCGACGAGCCTTTATGGCTGATGCAGCTCATGAAATGAGAACGCCATTGACAACTATCAACGGTATTTTAGAGGGGCTTGAGTATGATGCAATTCCTGAAGATAGTAAAGAGGAAAGCGTTCATTTAATGCAACGAGAGACGAAGCGGCTTATTCGGTTAGTTAATGATAATTTGGATTATGAACGGTTGCGCACGAATAAAATTAGTTTAAATCGTCATCAGATTAATCTAAAGCAAACAACTCAAAGGATTAGTAAACAACTAGCTAAAAAGGCCAAACTTGAAAATGATGTGATTATTATTGATATGGCTGATGATGTGATGGTATACGCTGATACAGATCGCTTAATTCAAATCTTATTTAACATTATTCAAAATGGAATTCAATTCACTCAAAATGGAAAAATTACTATTCGGGCCCAAAATGCTAAAGATGGTACTGATATCCAAATTAGCGATAATGGAATTGGTATGACAGAAGAGCAGATCAAAAATATCTGGGAAAGATACTATAAGGCTGATGCATCAAGAATTCAAACCAAAGGTGAATCTGGATTGGGGATGGCAATTGTCCATGAATTAATGCAAGTTCATGGAGGACAAATTACTGTCGAGAGTACTCCAGAAAAAGGAACAACTTTTAAATTACATTTTCCAGAGCAACAAAAAAAGCTTGGCCATTAAGCCAAGCTTTTTTCATGGATCATCTTACCACATTGATGGTGTGTTGAACCATTCGATACGTTCCTTAACAGTGTTCTTGATAGCTTCTGTACCTGAAGCAAGAACTTTACGAGGATCGAATCCTTTAGCTTTCTTGTCATTGTCTGCTTCGTAGTATTTACGAACAGCGTTTGACCAAGCAATTTGTTGTTCTGTGTTAACGTTAACCTTAGAAATACCCATTGAAATAGCCTTAACGATTTGTTCCTTAGGAATTCCTGAACCACCATGAAGTACAAGTGGTGTCTTAATAACATCAGCAAGTTCTTGTAGACGGTCAAAGTTTAAACCAGTCCAGTTAGCAGGGTATACACCATGGATGTTACCAATACCAACAGCAAGGAAGTCAACGCCTGTAGCAGCAAGTTGTTTAGCTTCTTCAACATCAGCTAATTCACCAGCACCAACGATACCGTCTTCTTCACCACCAATTGAGCCAACTTCAGCTTCAACTGATACGCCTTGAGCATGTGCCAAAGCAACGATTTCTTTTGTCTTTAGAAGGTTATCTTCAAAGTCAAGATCATGACCATCAAACATAACTGAACTGTATCCAGCAGCGATAGCTTCTTTAGCAGCTTCGTAGTTACCATGGTCTAAATGCATGATAACAGGAACTGTGATACCCATTGATTCTACTTGTTTTTCAACGAGGTTCTTAACAGCTTTGTAACCACCCATGTACTTAGCAGCACCCATTGATGATTGGATCAAGATAGGTGTGTGTGTTTCTTGGCCTGCAGCTAAGATAGCACGAGTCCATTCAAGGTTGTTTGTGTTAAAAGCACCTACAGCGTATCCACCCTTACGAGCTGCTGCAAATGTTGATGTACCATTAATAAATGACATAAAACTGGTTCCTCCCAATATTGTTTATACAAACAAAGAGCTTTTCTCTTCGCAACACATCTATTTTATCACAAAATTAAAAAATATTATACGAGTTTTTCAGAAACAAGTTAACATATGGACGTTTTTAATTAAAAAATTAGTGTGGTCCAATTTTTTATTGAAAAGTAATGAAAAGCCACATAATACGGCATTTTTAGAATTTATTTTACATGGAATAAAGTATATACCATTTTACATTTACAAAATAAAAGTTGGAATTCGCTTTCATAACTGGTAAAATGATATTTTGTCTTAGAGAGAGAGACATATATTTTTAGATATATATATATAGGAGAGAATTGAATATGAGTATTTTAATCGCGTTAGTTCCCGCAATCATGTGGGGAAGTATTGGATTAGTTAGCGGTCGATTAGGTGGAAGCGCTTCTCAACAAACGCTTGGAATGACAATGGGTGCGGTTGTCTTTTCTTTAATCACTTTAGTTCTTTACCATCCTACTTTGAATGGTAAAATTTGGATTGCTGGTTTGATTTCAGGTTTATTTTGGGCTGTCGGTCAATTTAATCAATTTAGTTCGATGAAACATATTGGTGTTTCAAAGACGGTGCCAATTTCAACTGGATTACAATTGGCTGGTAACGCCTTAGCCGGGGTATTAATCTGGCATGAGTGGACTTCTGGTAATATGATTATGGTTGGTACAATTGCTGTCATTGCTTTGATTATTGGTGCAGCATTAACTTCACTTAAAGATAAAAGTGACACAACTGCAGATCGAAATGACGAAAATATGCCAGCTGGAATTCGCGCTTTGGTTGTTTCAACTATTGGTTATATCGGATATACAGTAATTGTTCGTTTTGCTAATGTTGACGCCAAAGCCATTATCTTCCCTCAAGCAATTGGGATGTTAATTGGTGCTTTAATTTTTGTTCTAATCGCTAAAGAACAAAAGGAAATTACTAAGAAACCAACTTTTATGAATATTATTACTGGTTTGATTTGGGGAACAGGTAACATCTTTATGTTCCTTGCAATTCCATCAGTTGGATTGGCAATTAGTTATTCACTTGCTCAAG
The DNA here is from genome assembly GCF_011800215.1 of Pediococcus sp. EKM201D. Lineage (NCBI taxonomy): Bacteria > Bacillati > Bacillota > Bacilli > Lactobacillales > Lactobacillaceae > Pediococcus > Pediococcus sp. EKM201D. The sequence goes on along the minus strand of NZ_JAALFK010000003.1, from coordinate 121,940 downwards.
CTGGGATTGTTATTTCAACCTTTGGTTCAATTTGGTTACTTGGTGAACACAAGACGCGTCGTGAAATGCAATTTATCATCATCGGTTCAATTTTAATCATTGTTGGTGAAACTTTACTAGCAACGCTAAAATAATTTTAAATAAAAGCAATACTATAGTAGGAAAAATCGTTTTCGAGGTTGTTAGGTGACCTGGGGAGCGATTTTTTTCGTATTTATTAGAACCGATGGAGTCGAAAGTGGGAATGGCAATCTAACTAAATGAAGATACTTAAAAAACATCTTAACTAAAAAGCGTAAATTGTTAATCTGCGATACCCTTAGTAGTTAAATTTTAGTAAATATTAGGTTAAATCGGATAGGCTTAACCAAATTAAGTAATTTTATTGTATAATGGTACAGATAAAGAATTTTAAACAAAAGGGGTAGTTATTAATGGCACATATTTCATTTGACAGTTCTAATGTTGCAGATTTTGTACATGAAAACGAACTTGCAGAAATCCAACCACTTGTTACAGCTGCTGATCAGATTTTACGTGATGGCTCTGGCGCCGGTAGTGATTTCCGTGGATGGATCGATTTACCATCAAATTATGATAAGGACGAATTTGCCCGTATCAAGAAAGCCGCTGATAAGATCCGCAACGACTCAGAAGTATTCGTTGCTATCGGTATTGGTGGTTCATATTTGGGTGCTCGTGCAGCCATTGATTTCTTGAACAACACTTTCTACAATCTTCTTACTAAAGAACAACGTAATGGTGCTCCTCAAGTAATCTTCGCTGGTAACTCAATTAGTTCAACATATCTTGCAGACGTATTGAACTTGATCGGTGACCGTGACTTCTCAATTAACGTAATTTCTAAGTCAGGTACAACTACAGAACCAGCTATTGCATTCCGTGTTCTTAAAGAAAAACTAATCAAGAAGTACGGTGAAGAAGAAGCTAAGAAACGTATTTATGCAACAACTGACCGTGCTAAAGGTGCCCTAAAGACAGAAGCTGATGCAGAAAACTATGAAGAATTCGTAGTTCCTGATGACATTGGTGGTCGTTTCTCTGTTCTTTCAGCTGTTGGTTTATTACCAATCGCAGTTGCTGGTGGTGATATTGACCAATTGATGAAGGGTGCTGAAGATGCAAGCAACGAATACAAGGATGCTGATGTTACAAAGAACGAAGCATACAAGTACGCTGCTTTACGTAACATCCTTTACCGTAAGGGCTACACAACAGAACTTCTTGAAAACTACGAACCAACACTTCAATACTTCGGCGAATGGTGGAAGCAATTGATGGGTGAATCAGAAGGTAAAGATCAAAAAGGTATCTACCCATCTTCTGCTAACTTCTCAACTGACTTACATTCACTAGGACAATACATCCAAGAAGGTCGTCGCAATTTGATGGAAACGGTTATCAATGTTGAAAAGCCTAACCATGACATCGACATTCCTAAGGCTGACCAAGACCTTGATGGATTACGTTATCTTGAAGGTCGCACAATGGACGAAGTTAACAAGAAAGCTTATCAAGGTGTAACTCTTGCTCATAACGACGGTGGTGTTCCAGTTATGACAGTTAACATTCCTGATCAAACAGCTTACACATTAGGCTACATGATTTACTTCTTCGAAGCAGCTGTTGCTGTATCTGGTTACTTGAACGGAATTAATCCATTCAATCAACCAGGTGTTGAAGCATACAAGTCAAATATGTTTGCATTACTTGGTAAACCAGGTTATGAAGATAAGACAGCTGAATTAAACGCTCGTCTATAAAAAACTGAAGTACTACTCAGAAGCTATCACATTTGTGATAGCTTTTTTTATTGAAAATAATTTCCAAACTACAAAAGAAATCGTTTTCTAGGTAAGGTATAATATTAGATATAAATATATTGGGAAAAGGGGGCGGACGAATGGAGTTAGTTAATAAACAGCATCATGCTTTAGGAACGGTAATTAACCTTTCAATAGCCTCCATCTATCAAGTTGATATCTTAGAAAAAACTATAAAAATGATTGATGATTTCGAAGACCGTTTAACAGTTAATCGACCATCTTCGGAAGTGATGGAGATTAACCATCAAGCTGGAAAACAAGCTGTTCAAGTTTCGGAAACAACGTATCGCTTAATTGAAAAGGCGGTAGAAGTTAGTAGATGGCAATTAGGTTTTAACGTGGCCATTGGGCCGCTAGTCAAATTGTGGAAAATTGGATTTGATGGGGCGAATAAACCTAGTCATGCTCAAATTTTAGAACGGATAAAATTAATTGACCCGCAAGCAATTGTTTTGAACGCTCAAAATCGAAGTGTTTTCCTTAAAAAAGAGGGAATGGAATTAGATTTAGGGGGGATTGCGAAAGGATTTATTGCTGACGAAATTAAGGCATATTGGCAAAGCGAACACGTAGCGTCAGGAATTATTGATTTGGGCGGTAATGTGTTGTTAGTGGGGCGGAGTCAGCATCCCGATGCAAAATGGAAAGTTGGGATTCAAAATCCAATTAAATCAAGGCACGTCCCGTTGGGAGTTCTACATATTCCAGAAAAGTCTGTTGGCACATCAGGCATTTATGAACGGAAATTAATAGTTGAAGGGCAGACATATCATCACATGTTTGATTCAGCGACGGGATATCCAATTGCTAATAATTTAGCTAGCGTGTCCATAGTAAGCGATCGTTCGATTGATGGAGAAATTTGGTCAACCATTTGTTTTTATCAAGGAATTGAAAAGGGCAAAGCGCTACTGGCCAATCAACCAGGAATTGAAGCAGTGTTTATTACACGGGATTTGAAAGTTTATGTAACCGATGGACTACAGAATTGTTTCAATGAAATCGCGAATAATAGTTAATCCATATTTTTACATATAGAATGGGGAATATTTATGAAAAAATTTGTTGCAATCGTTGGAACGAATAGTAAAAAATCAACCAACCGTAAATTACTACAGTACATGCAAAAAAGATATAAAAATGACGCAGAAATTAAGCTCGTTGAGGTGGCGGGACTGCCAATTTTTAAAAAGACCGAGGAAATGGCGATTCCAAAACTAGCTCAAGGAATTGCTCACGAGCTTGAGAATGCTGACGGAGTGATTATTGGTACTCCGGAGTATGATCATTCCGTTCCGGCCATCTTGCTTAGTACATTAGCATGGCTGTCCTATGGAATCCATCCTCTGCTAGATAAGCCGGTGATGATTACGGGAGCTTCATATGGTGCTTTAGGTGCATCACGAGCTCAGGCTCAACTTAGACAAATACTAGATTCACCAGAAATTAAAGCGCGGATTATGCCTAGCTCTGAATTTTTACTGGCTAATTCGCTTAAAGCTTTTGATTCAGCGGGAAATTTAATCGATCAAGAACAAGTTGAAAGATTAGACGGTTTATTTGAAGACTTTATTTTATTCTCAGATATTTCCAAACAGTTAAACCACGCTAATTCTAATAACGCAAAGGAAATGCAAAACTTTTCATGGGACGAAGGTTCTGGTAGAAGGGATGAAGAAAAATGAAACTAGTAGCAATTGCGGGATCTATAGGTGAGCAATCTTATAATCGAATGTTATTACAATACATTGCCAAGCATTTTGAAAACTTAGTTGATATTGAACTTTTAAATATTGATGATGTTCCAGTTTTCAATGAAGATGAAGATTTAAGTGATAATATTGAAATTCAAAAAATATATCAAAAAATTTATGGAGCCGACGGGGTTATCTTAGCTACCCCAGAACATAATCACACAGTAACAGCTGCAATTAAAAATGTCATCGAATGGTTATCCTTTAAATTACATCCCTTTGATGGCAAGCCGGTTTGGATTGTTGGAGCTTCTTATTTCAACCAGGGTTCCTCAAGAGCGCAACTCCATCTAAAACAGATCCTCGAAGCTCCAGGAGTTAATGCAATTGTAATGCCTGGTAATGAATTTCTACTTCGGAACGCTAAGGAAGCGTTCGATGCAGAAGGCCAATTAAAGGATGCTGGTACTGTTCAGTTTTTAGAAATGGTCATCCAGAAATTTATTAAATTTGTGAAGGTAATTGATATGTTAGATGCTCCTGATCCAAAGTCTTACCAAGACGAAGATCTTGAATCTAAAGGTAAAGTAAATACAACTATCGAAGGGGTCGATATGCACGATGAGCATTGGGTTGAAAAAGCAGCCCAAAAAGTTCACGCGGTGGATGGAAGTACTTATGTTAAATTGGATCGTGGAATTCTAACGGTTGACCAGCTTAATTATTTCTTGAAGACCATGCCAGTGGAACTTACGTATGCAGATGATAACAATCAGTTTATTTACTACAACAAAAATCAACCGGCTGACAAGATGCTAGCACCAAGAAATCCTGGGCAAGCTGGTGATCCGTTAGCAGACGTTCATCCAGGGCGAGCAGTTGACCGAGTTAAACAGGTGATACATGCGCTTCGTACCGGAGAAACTGATCTAGTTTCGATGCCAGTTCCAGGTAATGGTCCGGATCGACATGTTATGCATTACTACAAAGCAATGCGTGATGAAAATGGTCGCTATCGAGGGGTTAATGAATGGGTAACTGATATCATGCCCATCATTAAATATTATTTAGCATCCACTGGCCAAAAACTAATAAAGGATCCAGCAGCCAAACCGATTTCACCAATTACAGGAATTGACGTAATGGCTGGTGCTTCAGCTAATCCAGAGCCTGATGTAACTTCAGGAGCTTCGAAAGAGGGGCCTGCAGGTCTTGATGTCACAAGCGGAGCTTCAGAAACACTCGAGAGCAATCCAGAAGTAGATGCTACTTCGGGGGCTTCAGAAGTTTAAATGATTATATAAAATGATTCCTTGATAATAAGGGATCATTTTTTTATTGACAGAAGTAATATCTAAGACTACACTTTAACCATAATATATTAATGATATTGTTTTGATATCACGAAAGGAGTTAAGATGGGCAACAAAGATCATGAAAAACGTTTTTTGCTTCGTTTAGATCAAAAACTTTATGAAAGACTTCAATCGGAAGCGGATGAACAAGGACGAAGTGTTAATGCACATATCGTTAATATCTTAAATAGAACTAACACGCCAGCGACCTTTGAGAAACGCCAAATTATTGGAAAAGTCATTGCAGGTAAAGATTTAAGTCAGAGTGGACTAGTATTAGTTTCAGGAATTTATTACAGATATTTACTTGATGATAATGGTAATGTGGTCGAAGACGCCCAATATGCCATCATTGAAGCAAATGGAAATATCTTAACTTTAAGAAGAATATAGGGGGAATATTTGATGTTAGGTATTAAAATCGTTCCGCAAAATAACCAGGGTTTAGTTGAGACGTTAGGAAAGTATAGTCATAGTGTAGAATCAGGGCTAAATTTTTATATTCCAATTTTCCAAAAAATTCGAAAGATTAGTTTGGCGATGCGACCTTTAGCGCTTCCTAATTATTCAATCATTACTAAGGATAATGCTGATGTTTCTGCTAGTTTAACTTTGAATTACCATGTAACGGATGCGGCTAAGTATCAATATGAAAATACAGACTCAGTTGAATCAATGGCTCAATTAGTTCGAGGTCACTTGCGCGATATTATTGGGCGGATGGACTTGAACGAAGCACTTGGTTCAACGGCTAAAATTAATCAAGAATTAGCCTTGGCAATTGGCGACTTAACTAATACATATGGAATTAATGTCGACCGCATTAACATTGATGAATTAACACCATCGAGGGCGATTCAAGAAGCAATGGATAAACAATTAACTGCTGATCGTGAAAGAGTTGCTACAATTGCTAGGGCAGAGGGAGAAGCCCGTTCGATTGAATTAACTACCAAAGCTAAAAATGATGCTATCATGGCCACTGCTAAAGCTGAAGCGGACGCAACTAAAACACGCGCAGACGCTGAACGTTATCGGATTGATACAGTCCAAACTGGGTTAGCTAATGCGGATGGAAAGTACTTCAAAAATCAATCGATTGAAGCCTTCTCCACACTTGCTAAATCAGCTGCTAATCTGGTAGTAGTTCCATCGGATGGAATGACGGAAATAGGCAATCTTCCAGTGGTAGGAAAAATGTTAGAAAAAGGGATGGATAAAGCTTAAAATTTTGGCAGACGATTGGATGGTTTGATCGAGAGTGATTTCGACCGAAGGTTAATATTCGTGATTACTGAAACCTATAAAAAATGAGCCGTAAAATATGATAAAATGCTCCGATAGGTATTTTTATAGATATAGGAGAGTAAACTAATGATTAATTCGATTGAAAATGATGATTTTTACCAAAAGATGCAAAATGAAAAATTAACGGTTTTAGATGTACGTGAGAAAGTAGAATTTATCGATGGTCATGTACCGATGGCACAAAATTGGCCCTTGAGTGAATTAGCCGAAAAATATAGCAAATTAGATACTAGCACATCTTACTATGTGATTTGTCGTTCAGGGGCACGCTCAGCAAATGCATGTGCTTTCTTGCAAGATAAGGGATTGAACGTTACTAATGTAACTGGAGGGATGCTAGCTTGGAAGGGCGAAGTTATTTAGTAGTGGGGGATAAAATTAACAAAATGTTAAATGGAAAGCAAAAGAGTCATGTAGTGTGAAAACTACATGACTCTTTTTAGGTTGATTGGCCATACTGGGCTCGAACCAGTAAATTACGGATTCAGAGTCCGCTGCCTTACCAATTTGGCGAATGGCCATTAAAAAATCACCCGCACGGGGATCGAACCCGTAACTCCGGCTTGAGAGGCCGACGTCTTAACCAATTTGACCAGCGGGCAAATTACTCTATTAATTTACACTAAAAAATACGTTTCGTCAATAAAGACCTTAATTAATTTCAAGAATTTCAACCTGATATTGTTCATCAGGAGCAGTAACTAGGACAATATCATGGGTTTTATGGTGCATAAGTGCTGAACCTAGGGGAGATTGGAAAGAGATTTTGTTGTTAACCACGTCCGCCTCATGTTTTCCCACAATCTCGTAGGTGATTTCGTCATGGTCATCGACAAAACGCATCTTGACTATGCTACCCAAATCGATTTTGGAATGATTAGTGTTTTGAATGATTTTGGAATAACTAATTTGACGCTGCAAGTATCGTAGTCGGCCTTCCATCCGACGAAGGTCACGTTTGGCGGCACTATATTCGGCATTTTCAGAAAGATCACCCAAGGCTCGGGCATCGGCAAGGGCCTTGATTAAGGCCGGACGTGTCTGCTTTAAATCATCAATTTCTTGATTAATTTTAGCGTAGCCACTAGGAGTCATAGGTACAAACTTTGGTTGCATAAAATCACTCCTTTCTACATGGATGATGATTCGAAAGTAAGTTCAATCATATATTCATGCTTTTCAAGGATATGTGAGGTGGTTACCCAGACAGAATCTAGCCCATGATTTTTATCTAATGTTTTTTGCTGGAAACGATCAAGAATGTCACTATTTTTAGCCACAAATTCGTCAGCAAATCGATCGACTAATAAAGAATTGTCTGGAAAATAAACATGTGGTTCAGAAACGGGAACGGTGTCCGGGAAAGTCATATTAATTACGTTTCTGTAGCCAATGTGATGAATCTTAACCATCTCGGGTTTATTATCAATTCGGTACAAAATGTTATATAAAGAATCTGAGTTAGTTGCCATAAATAAGTTCCTTTCTACATGTTGATATTGTAGCAAAAATTCCTAAGTAAATGTTGTTGCAAATCGAAAACCAAAGTGTATAATTGTGGTTTATGACAAGTTGTCATTTTTAGGAGGTCGAAATGCCAAAGCAAACATTTTTTAATTTAAAGGACGAAAAACGGCAACGTATTATAGATGCAGCTGAACGTGAATTTAGTCAATGTCCTCTATATGAATCTTCGATAAATAATATCATTAAGGATGCGAAAATTCCACGGGGAAGTTTCTACCAATACTTTGATGATTTATCAGATTTATACGGGTATTATTTTAGTTTGATTTTAGAAGATATTCAAGAGAATTTGATTGATAGTGTTCAAGAGGCGGATGGTGACATTTTTTCAGCAGTTAAAAAATATGCTGGGGAATATATGAAAGAAATTATTTCAGGCAATCATCGTGATTTTTATAGAAACTTCTTTTTAGGAGCCAATATTTCAAAGCGTTCTAAAGATGGTAAACATCCCGGGTTTGATGTATATCATTCAGATCGTATGAAAGAACTACGTGTCAATCTTAAAAAAGAAGTCAATTGGAAACTCCTAAAAGTGACTAACGAAAAGGATCAAAATATGATTCAGCAATTGATAATGATGATTTTCTTTCATTCTTTTGCAAATTATTTTGTACATTCAAACAACACTGATTCAGATCCGGCAGAAGTTCAAAAAGAAATTGAACGGAACCTCAACTGGTTGGAATTTGGTGCAAGAAGAACGGAGGATAAATAGTTATGTGGAAACTACTAAAGTCTCGATTTACGTGGTGGGCGGTATTAGTTGGGACAGTTTTCTTGATGGTTCAAATTGCGGGTGATTTGCTTTTACCTAATATTACTTCGGATATCATTAATAATGGTATCGCCAAAAATAACATTGGATACATTTGGAACTCGGGTTTAAAAATGTTATTAGTTTCACTAGTAGGATTAATTGGTGCGGGAGTTAACGTGTTTTTTGCTGCAACTCAAGCCCAAAAAGTTGGTAATAAACTACGCAGTGATCTCTTCAGAAAAATATCGTTCATGTCCAATTATGAATTTGAAAAATTTGGAGAAGCTTCGTTAATTACTCGTACAACTAATGATGTTATTCAAATTCAAAACGTGATTGTTATGATTTTACGCATGATGTTAATGTCGCCGATTATGTTAGTCGGAGCAGGATTTATGGCTTATCAAAAACAATCCGAGTTAACCGCAGTTTTCTTAGTTGCATTACCATTACTGGCAGTTTTTGTGGGAATTATTATGTTTTTTGCGGTCCCTTTGTTTAAGGGCCTTCAGAAAAAGATTGACCGGATCAACTTGGTTTTTCGTGAGGGATTAACTGGGGTACGTGTCATCCGAGCATTCAATCAAGATCAATTTGAACAAGATCGTTTTGCTGATGCAAACCATGATTATATGAAAACTGGTATTAAGGTATTTACAATCGTTTCCTTCATGATCCCGGTAATGACTCTTTTGATGAGTGGAACTAATATTGGAATCGTCTGGTATGGAGCTCATTTAATTGCCAACCAAACGATGCAAGTTGGTAATTTGGTAGCCTTTATGACGTATGCCACTCAAATTTTAATGAGTTTTATGATGCTTTCGATGGTCTTCGTAAGTATCCCGAGAGCTTCAGCTTCGGCAGCTCGTATTAATGAAGTATTGAATTCTGAAAATAGTGTTAAAGACCAAGCAAACGTGGAAAACATGGTTGAAGATTCGACTGCTACATTGGCTTATAACAATGTTAAATTCAGATATCCTGGTGCTGAACGTCTTTCAATTGATAACGCTAATTTTGAAGCTAAGGCGGGAGACACCGTTGCCGTAATTGGCGGAACTGGGTCTGGTAAAACTACTTTGATTAGTTTGTTACCACGTTTATTTGATCCCGAATCTGGTTCAATCGAATTGAATGGCGTTGATATTAAAAAGTTAAGCCAATTCAATCTACATGAACAAGTAGCATTTGCGCAACAAAAAGCAGTTCTCTTTAAGGGAACGATTCGTGAAAATATGCGTTATGGGAATGAAAATGCTACTGACGAAGAGATTTGGCATGCTTTAGAGGTAGCACAATCGACAGAATTTATTAAACGTGATGGCGATGGACTAGATACTTTTGTTGAACAGAATGGGGATAATTTCTCAGGTGGACAAAAGCAACGTTTGTCAATTGCTAGAACGTTAGTTAAAAAAGCTAAGGTATATGTTTTTGATGATTCGTTTTCAGCCCTTGATTTTAAGACAGATGCTAATTTAAGAAAAGCTCTTCGGGAAGATCCTGAAATTCAAAAGAGTATTGTTATTATCGTTGCTCAACGAATTGCCACGGTTGCTGATGCAGATTTAATTCTAGTATTAGAAAATGGAAAAGTGGTTGGGCAAGGAACGCATGCAGAATTAAAACAAACAAATAAAACTTATCGAGAAATTATCGAATCACAAATTAAGGAAGGAGATCAAACAAATGGCTAAAGCAAATAATGCAGCACGACCACAAAATGGGCCTCGGCCTGGCGGACATGGCGGTCCCCGTGGTGTAATCGAAAAGCCCAAGAATTTTTGGAAATCAGCTGGTCGATTGGTAAAATATCTTTCGCCTTGGATGTTTGGTTTCATTGTTGTCCTTATTTTTGCGGCAATTTCTACCATTCTTCAAATTCGAGCACCTAAAATTTTGGGTGAAGCTACGACTGAAATTTTTAAAGGGGTAATGAAGGGTGCAGCTCAGATGAAGATGGGTGTACCAGTGCATAAATTTCCTATTGATTTTACCAAGATTGTCGAAATCTTAACGTCAGTGGGACTATTGTATGTCCTTTCAGCTGCGTTTAGTTTTGTTCAACAAGTGGTAATGACGCGCGTTTCTCAAAAAGCCGTTGCACAACTTCGAGCAGATTTCAAAAATAAGATGCAAAAATTACCGATTTCTTACTATGATACCCATTCAAATGGGGATATCATGAGTCGGATGACCAATGATATGGATAATATTAGTTCAACTTTACAACAAAGTTTGACTCAATTAGTAACTAGTTTCTTCCAATTTGTCGGGGTATTGTACATGATGCTAACAATTAGTTGGAAACTAACCCTACTTGCTGTTGCAACGGTGCCACTGAGTTTGATTGTCGTTGCGGTTGTCGCACCTAAATCACAAAGATTTTTTAAATCTCAGCAAAAACACCTTGGTTTAATGAATAATCAGGTTGAAGAAACGTATGCGGGACATACAGTAATCAAGACTTTTAATCATGAACAAGATGCAATTGAAGATTTTGAAAAAGAAAACGTTAAGTATTATAAGTCAGCTTGGAAAGCGCAATTTATCAGTGGATTGATTATGCCATTGATGAACTTCGTCAAAAATATTGGTTACTTAATGGTTGCTGTAATTGGTGGTGTACAAGTTGCCCACGGAAATCTTTCCTTAGGTAACGTCCAAGCGTTCCTCCAATACACCCAACAGTTCTCACAACCGATTACTCAAATTGCAAATATTGCTAATACACTTCAAATGACCATGGCTTCCGCAGAACGAGTTTTTGAAGTGCTAGATGAACCAGAGATGGAAGATCTTCACACAGATGTAGCGGATGTTAAGACAGATGCTAAGATGATTTTTGACGATGTGGACTTCCGTTATGTTCCTGATAAACCATTGATTCGAAACTTTAATTTGCGGGTTGAGCCCGGAGAAATGGTTGCGATCGTTGGTCCAACTGGAGCTGGTAAAACGACGATTATTAATTTAATTGAACGTTTCTACGATGTTAATTCAGGGACGGTTTACCTTGACGGGAAGGATACTCGTAATATGGAACGGACGGAATTACGTTCTAAAATTGCGATGGTTCTTCAGGATACTTGGCTTTTTACCGGAACCATTCGAGAAAACATCAAGTATGGTCGTGAAGGGGCAACGGATGAAGAATTATATAACGCGGCTAAGGCAGCCCATGCTGATTCATTTATTCGGCAGTTACCAGATGGGTATGACACCATTTTAAACGAAGCAGCTTCTAATATTTCACAAGGTCAACGTCAATTGCTAACAATTGCACGAGCTTTCTTAGCTGATCCTGAAATTTTAATTTTAGATGAAGCTACGAGTTCGGTTGATACGCGTACAGAAGTGTTGATTCAAAAAGCTATGAATAATTTATTGAGCAACCGTACAAGTTTCGTGGTTGCACATCGACTTTCTACTATTCGCAATGCTCAAAATATTGTGGTAGTTAATAACGGTCAAATCGTTGAAACTGGAAATCACGATAATTTAATGAGCCAAAATGGTTTCTACGCCGACTTGTATAATTCACAATTTGCAAGTGGTGAAGTAATTTAATTTTTAATGGGTTATTCTTCGTTTGAAACAAAACGGAGAATAACCCATTTTTTGTTATATAATGCTATTGGAATTTAGGAAACGGACGGTAGGAATAAAAATGGTATTTACTGATACAGAAAATTTAATTCAAGCGATGTTGGAGCAACAGATAATTCCTGGAGCAGACTATACTTTTATTCATCATGGAAGGTTAGTTCATGAGGTAACCACAGGCTATAGCAGCGTAGTACCGATTAAACGGCGCTTAGCGCAAGGTGAGTATTTTGATGTAGCTTCTTTAACCAAAGTTATGGGGACGGTTCCTTTGACGCTCTGGTTAGAACAACAGGGAAGGATTAATTTAGAAGCCCCAGTGAGCCAATACCTTCCCCAAATTAAAGATGCAAGAGTTACGTTACGTCATTTGTTGACGCATACTTCGGGGGCTAAGGCTTGGATTGATCAGCGGGATGAATTAAATGCGAGTGAATTACGGGAAGCTATCTACAATAATTTAACTTTTGGAGCTGATTTTAATCAAAAAGTTGTTTATAACGATTATAATTTCCTATTGCTGGGCTTTATAATTGAACGGGTATTACATATGCCGGTTCAAGTAGCAATTCAGAAATATGTGTTGCAGCCTTGGGGATTAGAAGCCAGTAGCTTCACCCCTGATCCTCATCAAGCTATTCCAACGCAAGTCCGCAATGGCATCTTAACTAAGGGACAGGTACATGATCCTAAGGCCGCTTCGTTAGGCTTGCATGCTGGTTCAGCAGGACTATTTTCTACCAAACATGATGTGGTTAAATTTACCCTGAAAATGTTAGCAAATGAAAATGAACTTTTGGATGAAACAACCATGCGTCAATTCGAAGGTAATCAAACGACTAATTCTAAATTACTCCGTTCATGGGGCTGGGCGTTTGTTACTAGAAAACCACATCAAGTTCTACTCAGACATAGCGGTTTCACTGGAACATTTATTTTATTGGATCGTTTAACACAAAATGGGTTGGTATTCTTATCTAATCGGGTTCACCCGCAACCTAATTTGGAATTTTTAGAATATCGACAAAAAATTTATCAAACTTTTGCCAAAGAAGATTTTTAAAAATGTAACTTAAAGAACAATTGATGATGTGGTATTCTTAGGTAATGAGTAGATGAAAGGGGTTTTATAGAGCATGAGTGAACCATTATTTTTAAATCCAGTATTCCATGAAAAAATTTGGGGAGGGGACCATTTAAGAACTGAATTTGGTTATGATATTCCAAGTGACCACACGGGAGAATGTTGGGCAATTTCAGCTCATCCACATGGCCCAGCCACCATTGCTAACGGAAAATTTAAAGGTATTACGTTAGACAAACTATGGGAAAGTCACCGAGAACAATTTGGAAATGCCAAGGGGGAAGTCTTTCCACTCTTAACTAAGATCTTAGATGCGAATGACGATTTATCTGTTCAAGTTCATCCAGATGATGCCTATGCAGCTGAGCATGAACATGAATTGGGTAAAACTGAATGTTGGTATATCATCTCGGCCGAACCAGGAGCTGAATTATACTACGGTCATAACGCTAAAACACATGAAGAATTGGCAGATTGGATTAATAATGGTCAATGGGACAAATTATTCCGCAAAGTGCCAGTTAAAGCCGGTGAATTTTATTATGTGCCCAGTGGTACAATTCATGCTTTAGGTAAGGGAATTATGGTTCTTGAAACTCAACAAAGCAGTGATACAACATACCGCTTGTATGATTTTGATCGGGTAGATAAAACCACTGGTGAAAAACGTGAACTTCATCTTCAACAATCAATTGATGTAACTAACGTACCTCATGAAGATCCTAAACTTAACATTACTACTGACAAAGTAGGCGACGCTGAGGTAACTACATTTGTTAAAGCTCCAATTTCAAAGTATTTCTCAGTGAGAAAAGTTTCTTTGAAAGATGGCGAAGTTAGCTTTAAGCGTGAAGGTTTGTACACCTTAGTTTCAGTATTAGATGGAGAAGGGAACATTACTGTTGATGGAAAAACATATACTCTTGTTAAAGGTCAACACTTTGTTCTTCCTAACCCAGTCAAAGAATGGAGCTATAGTGGAAAACTTGAATTAATTGTTAGTGAACCTGGTGAAGCATAAAAAAGAGTATCTAAGAAAAAATTCTTTCTTAGATACTCTTTTTAGTCTTAGAAAGTTGGTTCAATAGTAAGTTCTTTTTGAGGAGTTAAATCAGCATCAGGATATTTACGACTAAGAGCAGTTAAAATTATACGCTTAGCTAATTCACCATTACGAGTTAGGATTGGACCATGGAAATAAGAGCCATAAACGTTTTTATAAATGACTCCTTCTGATTGATCTTCACCGTTGTTACCATGGCCAGACTGAACTTCTCCTAAAGGACGTTCTCCCTTACCAAGGAAAGTTTTCCCGTTGTGATTTTCAAAACCATGGTAAATTTCTCCAGTTTCAGCATTTTTGATAACAATATCGCCAATGAAGCGATTATCGTCTTGACTTAAGGTGTAGTGATCTAAAGCATCAATCCCTTTAATTTTCTCACCATTCGCACCAACGTAGTAATGACCTAGAAGTTGATAACCACCGCAGATGGCAAGTAGTGGACCGCCATCTTCAATATAATCAGTTAGACCTTCTTTTTTGTGTTGAATATCCTTGGAAACGATGGTTTGTTCATAGTCTTGACCACCGCCGAAAAAGACGATATCCCAGTCTTTAGGATTAAATTGATCATCGAGACTAACAATGTCAATATCTAAATCTGTATCCATTTTTTTAGCATAATATTTTAAAGCTAGTAAATTACCGTTGTCACCATAGGTATTCAATAGGTCACCATAAAGATGAGCCACGTTTAGATTGTATTTCATATTAAATCCCCTCTTTGATGTAACCTTCTGTAGCTAATTGTTTACGTAATTGAAGCATGGCAGTGTAAGTTGCAAATACGTAAACACGCTTGGTAGGTAAATTTTTAATATTTGAAACAGCATCTTTTAAATTATCATAGGTACAAAGTTGATTATCCTCAATTCCAGCTACCTTAAGACGGAAAGTGATGTCTTTGTAACGTTCGCCACCCGTCATGTATTGTTGAATTGGCATTTGCGTTAATTTTTCAAAATTTCCATCCCAAATCCAACTTGTATCAATCCCATCAGCATAGTTAGCATTTAGTAAACCAACAAAAGAAAAAGGTTCGCTTTCAGTTCCAACCATATCAATTACTTGGTTTAAACCAACAGGATTTTTAACTAGCACGATGGTAATTTCTTTACCATCTACATTGATTTGTTCTTGTCGTCCAAAAACCCGCTCATCGGGGTCATTTAAAGCCTTTTGAATGCTAGAAGTAGGTACTCCCATAAATTTACCGACCGAATAGGCGGCCAGTGCATTATAGACATTGTAAAGTCCCCCGATGTGAAGGGTAAAGTTGGAAGCATCAATGAAAAATTTAGATAAATTGGGAGTAAGCTTGGTAATCTGGGTAAGTTGATAAGTCAATTCGGGACGTTCCCAGCCGCAATTAGGGCAATAGTACTTACCTTGATTGCTATAACTAATAAATTTATAGTGAATAATATGTTCGCAGCGAGGACAAACCACGCCATCAGTATTCGGATCTGCCTTCATTTCACCGTCGGGTTGATTGTTAAAACCATAGTAGACAACAGGATTAGGAAGGTCAACCGAATTGAAAATTGGCATGTCGCCATTAGCGATAATGGTAGCTTCTGGAGCTAATTTAACCCCATCTAATATTTTTCGATAGGTTGTGTAAATTTCGCCATAGCGATCCATTTGATCTCTAAATATATTAGTAAAAACGAAGGCTAAGGGTTTGATATATTGTGTTACCTTAATGACGTTAGCTTCGTCTACTTCTAAAATAGCAATATTTTTGCCATTTTTAGATTTATGGTCAGTTAAGAAAGTGGTGACAATCCCTTGTTCCATGTTCGAACCAGTTGGATTAGTAAGAACATGATCAAACTTTTGACGAAGAACTTTAACGGTTAAAGCAGTGGTAAGGGTCTTACCATTGGTACCAGTGATTACGATCACATCGTAGTCCTTACCAAGATCTTTTAGAATGGTTGGATCAATCTTAGTAGTTATTTTGCCTGGTAGTGAACTTCCTCCAGAACGAAATGTGTGTAAAAACCAATATGACGATTTACCGGCCATTTTGGCAATTGAACTTTTAAATGACATGTTAAGCCCTCCGAATATCTTTAAAACATCTAAAATAGTATTTTAAGCTGAAATTGATAAAAAAGAAAGTTTCTTATATTAATAAGAGATGAATTTTTATTTTATATCAGCTATACTTAAATTTCGGAGAATAAAATTAGGAGTGGGGCTAGAATGGCACAGTTATTTTTTCATTACGGAGCAATGAATAGTGGTAAGTCAATTGAAATTTTAAAAGTGGCTCATAACTATGAAGAACAAGATAAAAAAGTTATTTTAATGACGAGTGGTATTGATACTAGAACGGCTGTTGGTGAAATTTCCAGCCGGATTGGGTTGCGCCGAGATGCTCTTCCAATTTTTGATGATACGAATATTTTGGAATTGATTACGCAAGCTAGTGCCCAAGAAGATACTGCTTGTATCTTGATTGATGAAGCTCAATTTTTGAAAAAACATCACATTATAGAACTAGCTAAAGTAGTCGATGACTTAGGAATTCCAGTCATGACGTTTGGTTTAAAAAATGATTTCAGAAATGAATTGTTTGAAGGAACTAAATACTTACTTTTATATGCCGATAAAATTGTGGAAATGAAGACAATTTGTTGGTTCTGTAAGCACAAAGCGCTAATGAATTTACGCGTTCATGATGGTAAACCGGTCTATGATGGTGAGCAAGTTCAAATTGGTGGTAATGAGTCTTATTACCCGGTTTGTCGTCGCCATTATTTTCACCCACTGACTGAAGAAGAAATGAGGAATTAATTAAATGGATATTATTGAAAAAGTTCAGGCTGTTGCCGACCGCTATGAAGAATTAAGCGAACTATTAGCTGATCCTGAAGTTCTAGGAGATTCACAACGTTATCAAGAGCTTTCTAAAGAAGAAGGCGAAATCCGTGAAACTGTGGAAAAGTATCGTGAATACCGAAAAACAGTTGATGCTATTGCTGAAAACGAAGAATTACAACGTGAAAAATTAGATCCAGAAATGGATAGTTTAGTTAAAGCTGAATTAGCTGAACTCCGTGAAACTAAAGCTACTTTAGAAGAAGAAATTAAAATTTTAATGTTACCAACTGACCCCAATGATGATAAAAATATCATCATGGAAATTCATGGAGCAGCTGGTGGGGATGAAGCTAGTTTATTTGCTGCTGACCTATACAACATGTATACGCGTTATGCTGAAACCCAAGGATGGAAAGTAGAAGTTGTGGATGAAAATGCTACTGACGTTGGTGGTTTCAAGGAAATCGTATTAATGATTTCTGGTAACAAAGTTTATTCTAAATTGAAGTATGAAAATGGTGCACATCGAGTTCAACGGGTTCCAGTTACTGAATCGGCAGGACGAGTACATACATCTACATCAACCGTAGGAGTAATGCCTGAAGCGGAAGATGTTGATATTGAAATCGATCAAAAAGATATTCGTACGGATGTTTATCGCTCATCTGGTGCTGGTGGACAGCATATTAATAAGACTTCTTCAGCGGTTCGAATGACCCACTTACCAACTGGTATCGTAGTTGCGATGCAAGATGAACGTTCGCAACAACAAAATCGTGAAAAGGCAATGCGCATTTTAAAGGCTCGGGTCTATGACTATTACCAAACGCAAGAAGAAGATGCATATAATGCAGAACGTAAAAGCGCTGTTGGTACCGGAGATCGTTCCGAACGTATAAGAACTTACAACTTCCCTCAAAATCGGGTTACCGATCATCGGATTGGTCTTACTTTGAACAAGTTAGATCGAGTTATGAATGGTGAATTAGATGATATCATCGATGCTCTTATTCTCGATGATCAAGCCAAGAAAGTGGAACAACTTCGTAATGAATAATATTCCAACTTATTTTGAAGCCCTGAGATGGGCTTCTTTGTTTATCCGAAAAAACCAAGGAGACGAGAATGCTCCAGAATTGATCTTGATGGATACAATGGAGTGGTCAAGAACCGAATTAATCATGCATTACCGTGAAAAACTTTTTCCCGAACAGTGGGAGAAGTTTCAAACCGCTGTGAAAAGAGTTGCCAAGGGAGAGCCTGTGCAATACGTAACGAATAAGGCTACTTTTTTTGGACGTGAATTTTACGTTGACAAACGGGTGTTAATTCCACGGGTTGAAACGGAAGAGTTAGTCGAAACGATTCTAACTAAAACTAAGCGCAGTCGACAGAGACTTCGAGTTTTAGATATTGGGACGGGGAGTGGTGATATAGCGATTACGCTTAAATTGGAGCGTCCAGAATGGTTAGTCACGGCGGTCGATATCTCTAAAGATGCTTTAACAGTGGCTCAACGGAATGCTGAAAGTCATGAAGCTATCGTTGATTTTAGGCTAGGGTCATTGTTTGAACCTGTCCAAGGGGAACGTTTTGATTTAATTATCAGCAATCCGCCCTATATTGCGGATAATGAAAAGCATGAAATGGATCAATCAGTGATTGACTTTGAGCCTCATCAAGCCTTATTTGCTGACGACCACGGATTATTTTGGTATAAAAGAATTGCAGATCAATTGGATCAATATTTAGTCGAACACGGAGAATTGGGTTGCGAAATTGGTTATCGTCAAGGTACGGACCTAAAAAAGTATTTCTTAGAAAAGAAGTATATTGACCAAGCGGAAGTTATAAAAGATCTTAGTCAACACGATCGAATTCTTTGGGTTAAAAAGAAATAGGTGATAAAAATGAGTAAATTATTTAGTTCTGATGAAATACAAGTAGCGGCTCAAGCCATCAAAGCTGGTGAATTAGTATCTTTCCCAACCGAAACCGTTTATGGACTGGGTGCGGATGCAACTAATCCAGAGGCAGTAAAAAAAGTTTATGCTGCTAAAGGCCGTCCTTCGGATAATCCGCTAATTGTCCATGTTGCGGACCAAACAGAAGTTGCAAAGTTTGCTAATATTGACGACAAAAGCAAAAAATTAATGGATCAATTTTGGCCAGGACCACTAACCATTATCTTACCAATTAAAAAGGGAGCTTTAAATTCGATTGTTACAGGTGGATTAGATACAGCTGCTTTTCGTAATCCGGCTACTCAAGTAACAATTGATTTAATTCGTGCAGCTGGAGTTCCATTGGTGGGCCCATCCGCTAATACATCAGGAAAACCTAGCCCCACTAAACCGGAGCATGTGTTGCATGATTTGGACGGAAAAATTGCTGGAGTTCTAGATGATGGGGAAACTACCATCGGTGTTGAATCAACGGTTTTAGATATGTCAAGTACAACGCCAAGTATCTTGCGGCCAGGGGCCATTACAGAACAAGCATTGGCACCCTTAATAGGTGAGGTCCAGACCGACCATCATAAAGTCGGAAAAGATGAAGTTCCTAAGGCGCCTGGAATGAAATACAAACACTATGCTCCGAATGCCCAAGTATACATAGTGTCTGATCAGGATTGGGACGGTGTCGTAGCTTGGCTCCAAAAGCATACTGATCAAACTATTGGAATTATGGCCACAAATGAAATTTTCGAGACCAAAAAATTAGGAGAATTCGACCAAGTTCGATACATTTCCTTAGGGGTAGATTCTAAGACGGCTAGTCGAGAACTATTCGATGGATTACGAACCTTTGATGCTGATTCAGCAATAAAAACCATTTTTGCTCAAGGATTTGATAGAATAGGGATTGGCGAGGCATACATGAATCGTCTCCAAAAATCTGCAGGTAACACATACTTTAGTGACATCGATTAGGGGGAATTGGTCAATGAATTATACAAAACAAGATCCAGAATTATGGTCAGCAATTGAACGTGAAGAAAAGCGTCAGCAACATAATATTGAATTAATTGCTTCGGAAAATATTGTATCTGATAGCGTACGCAAGGCCCAAGGTAGTGTACTTACTAATAAGTATGCCGAAGGTTATCCTGGCAAACGTTACTATGGTGGGTGTGAATTTATTGACCAAGTTGAACAATTAGCAATTGATCGGGCAAAAGCCATCTTTAATGCGGAATATGTAAATGTTCAACCCCATTCTGGTTCCCAAGCGAATGCTGCGGCTTATGCCGCGTTTATTAAACCTGGGGATAAAATTTTAGGGATGGACCTTAATGCTGGTGGACATTTAACACACGGTGCTAAAGTAAGCTTTAGTGGAACTTTTTATCAATCAGTGAGTTATGGGGTTGATCCTCAAACTGAAAAATTAGATTACGATGAAATTCGTCGTATTGCTTTAAAAGAACAGCCACAAATTATTGTTGCGGGAGCTTCGGCCTATAGTCGATTTATTGATTGGAATAAATTCCGCGAAATTGCTGATGAAGTCGGGGCTTATCTGATGGTAGATATGGCCCATATTGCTGGTCTGGTAGCAGCTGGTCTGCATCCTTCACCAGTTGGCATTGCTGATGTGGTTACAACTACGACACATAAGACCCTCCGAGGTCCCCGTGGTGGCATGATTCTTTCGCAGGAAAAATATGCCAAGCAACTTAATTTTGCGGTATTTCCTCAAAATCAAGGTGGTCCATTAGAACATGTTATTGCTGCGAAGGCCGTTGCCTTTGGTGAAGCATTGCAACCAGAATTTAAGACTTATCAAAAACAAGTTTTAAAAAATGCGAAAGCAATGGCTGAAGTCTTTGAAAATGATACGATTTTGCACGTAGTAACAGGGGGGACCGATAATCATCTGATGACAGTAGATTTAACTGGGACCCAATTAAATGGTAAGGAAGTACAGAATCTGTTAGATGGCGTCTTCATTACTACTAATAAAGAAGCTATTCCAGAAGAAAAATTAAGCCCATTTAAAACCTCAGGAATTCGAATTGGAACGCCAGCTATTACGACACGAGGATTTAAAGAAGACGACTGTCGTGAAGTTGCTAATTTGATAATTCGAGCAATCAAAAATGCGGATAATGAAACAGTTCTAGAAGAAATTAAGCGAGATGTGTTCAAACTAACTGAAAAGTACCCTATTGATTAAATTAGTCCTAGTTTTTTTATGTTTTTTTAGCTACAATTGATAAGGAATTTGAAAGGAGCGAGTTTAGTCATGGGTAAGTTTGAGGTTCTCGATCATCCGTTAATTCAACATAAGTTAACTTTGATTAGAGATAAACACTGTAGTACAAAAGAATTTAGAGAAATCGTCAATGAAATCTCAACATTAATGGCATATGAAGTATCACGAGATATGCCACTGATGGATGTTGAAATTGAAACACCAATTGGTAAATCAATTCAAAAACAGATTTCAGGTAAAAAAGTGGCGATTGTTCCAATTCTACGTGCTGGTTTAGGTATGGTTGATGGAATGGCCGAGTTATTACCAGTTGCTCGTATTGGTCACATCGGAATGTATCGTGACGAAGAAACATTAAAGCCAACTGAATACTTTGTAAAATTACCAAGTGATATCAGTGAACGTCAAGTATTCGTTGTTGATCCAATGCTTGCTACTGGTGGATCAGCCATTATGGCTGTGGATGCATTGAAAAAACGTGGTGCTAAAGACATCCGTTTCTGTAGCTTAGTAGCTGCTCCTGAAGGGGTTAAAGCATTACAAGAAGCTCATCCAGACATCGATATTTACACAGCTGCTCTAGATGAAAAGCTTAATGAAGATGGTTACATCGTCCCAGGATTAGGGGATGCTGGTGATCGCTTATTCGGTACAAAATAAATCTTTAAAAAGAAGGCCATTGGCCTTCTTTTTTTGTATGTTATTAGTATTAAAACGAACTAAGCTTTATTATTAGTAATATAGTAAAAATTCGGGGGAATCAGCATGGCTTATATCGAAGTAAAAAACGAGTCAAAAGTGTACCAAATGGGTGAAACAAAAATTTTTGCTAATCGAGATGTTAATTTTGAAGTTGAAGAAGGTAAAGTAACGGTGATTTTAGGGCCTAGTGGCGCAGGAAAATCAACCGTATTAAATATGTTAGGTGGTATGGATAGCCCTACTAGTGGTCAAATTATGATTGATAATATGGATATTGCGACATTTAACGATCGCCAATTAACTAATTATCGACGCCATGATGTAGGATTCGTATTTCAGTTTTATAATTTAATTCCAAATCTATCCACATTGGAAAATGTTGAATTAGCTACTTCCTTAGTTAAGGATGGACAAGCGCCCGAGGAAGTTTTAAAAGCAGTTGGATTACAAGAAAGAATGGATAATTTTCCTTCCCAGCTTTCTGGTGGTGAACAGCAGCGTCTAGCTATTGCTCGTGCGTTGGCTAAGAATCCTAAGTTACTTTTATGTGATGAACCGACGGGAGCTTTGGATTATCAAACAGGAAAACAAGTTTTGCAATTATTAAGTGATGCTAGTCGTAAATTTCATAAAACGGTAATCATTATTACTCACAACTCTGAAATTGCTCAAATGGCTGATCGGGTAATTCAGATTAACGACGCCCGAGTGCGAGCGGTAAAAGATAATGCTAATCCAGTTCCAGTTAAAGACATTGTTTGGTAGGGTGAGCTAATGAATAAACTATTAATGCGAGATATTAGGGGATCGTTAGGACGATTTACCGCAATCGTCCTAATTATTATGTTAGGTGTACTATTATTTGTTGGAGTGAAAGCAACTGGGCCTGCTTTGAACCATTCCATGCAATCAGAGGTCGTTAAACATCATTTGAGCGATGTGCAGGTATTTTCGGATAAGGGATTTACCCGAAAGGATATCAAAGCTGTAGAGCGCGTTCAAGGAGCTAAAGCGGAGAGTATTAAATTTAAATATGTGATTGGTGGAAAAACACGTGATGCGATTGCACTATACGGTTTGAAAGATCCAGCTAGACAAAATCAAGTTATTTTAAAAAGTGGACGTCTGCCCCAAAAAAATAATGAAATTTTATTAGATAAACAAGCGCAAATTAAGGATGGGTATCGAATTGGTGACCAGTTTACTTTTGCAAAATCAGCTAATCTTAAAGTCAATAGATATAAAATTGTGGGTTTTGCTGATTCACCCCTGTACATCGACGATTCTACTAGAGGATCAGCCAATGTTGGTAGTGGTCAAGTTCAGTATTTCGCTTATATTAAAGACCAAGCAATCAATTTGCCTGTCGCAACAGCGATAAATATTAGTTTTGCTAAGCTTCAACATCAAGATGTTTTCTCAGGAAAGTATCAAGGAACTATCAAAGCTAAAGTAAAACTTTTGCAGAAACAATTGGATAAACGAAAAAACGAGCGAAGGAATGAAATTGTTGCAAAACCTTTAAATCAGCTTAATAGAGCTCAGGAGAAATTAAATCAAGCTAAGCAAAAAATAGTTCAAGCTAAAGCACAATTGAAAAAGCAATCTGGAGGAAAGGTAACCACTACTTCAGAGCTTGATAAACAAGAGCAACAATTAGCGGAAACGCAAGTTAATTTGAAACGGCAGCGAAAAAAGGTTGAAAAGATAAAAGTTCCAAGTTACACATGGCAAACTCGTGAAGATTTACCTGGATTCACTGGCTATGGAGATAGTTCTGACCGGATCGCCGCAATTGCGAATGTCTTTCCAGTGTTCTTTTTTCTGTTAGCTGCGTTAATTACCTTCACTACTATTACTCGGATGGTAGAAGAGGCCCGTGGACAAATTGGAACATTGAAAGCTTTAGGATTTTCTAGGAGTGCGATTGCCTACGAATATACCATGTATGCTTTTTTGGCTGGAATTTTAGGAGTAATCGTGGGTTCATTTTTAGGTAACCAATTATTGCCACGTTTTGTCGTATCAATGTATACAAAGTATGTAATTGGTCAACCGGTCATTGAATATGATTGGGCTTCAATTGCAATTGCTGTGGTTTTGGCAATGATTGCCACAGTTGGAGCGGCCTTATTGGTAGTAATCAAGGAAACAAAAGCAGTTCCAGCCGAGTTACTACGGCCTAAATCTCCAAAGAAAGCTAAGAAAATTTTGCTAGAAAATATTAGTTTTATTTGGAAACGGCTAAATTTTAATCAGAAAATTAGTTATCGTAACCTATTTAGATTTAAGCTGAGAGGCTTAATGACGATTTTGGGGATCGCGGGTGGAACAGCTCTTATTTTGACAGGGTTCGGCATTGCCAACTCCATTTCAGCAACTGGAGATCTTCAATTTAATCAAATTATTAAATATGATGCTGTAGTTCAAGCTAAAAAAGCCAACCAATTAGAATCGGTTCGGCAGACAATTGCTAGGGGAAAGAATTATCAGCAAAGTCTTGCGACCCATACGGAAACTTTTAAAGCAACTAAGCACGGTAAAACCGTGGATGATATCAATATGGACATTCCTCAAAATAAGCACCAATTTGAAAAATTTGTAACTTTAAGGGACTATCAAAACCAATATCCGTTGCATTTGCAAAAGCAGGGGGTAATTATTTCAGAAAAACTTGCCACTGCCTTAAAAGTTAGAAAAGGAAGTACAATTTCTATAGAAAATGAAAAGCAAACTAAAAAAGAAGTTAAGGTGATTGGTGTAACCCAGAATTATGTTGGAAACTTTATGTATGGATCTACTTCTTTTTATAGGAAAACTATGAAAAAAGAACCTACGATGCAAACTTTAATGGTTCAATTACATCAAACTTCTAAAAAGAATCAACAAAAATTAAGCAAGCAATGGATTGAAGCTAATGCTGATATTTTAGGTGTGAGTTTTGTGAGGGATCAAGCTGCAGCAGTTACAAGCATGTCTAAGCAATTAGGACCGGTTGTTTTGATTTTTATTCTCCTATCTGGAGTGTTATCTTTCATTGTTTTATATAACTTGAACAATATTAATATTTCAGAACGTTTGCGAGAATTGTCAACAATTAAAGTACTCGGGTTCTTTGATTCAGAAGTTACAATGTATATTGCTAGGGAAAGTATTATTTTAGCTTTGATTGGAATACTAGCTGGTTTTGGATTAGGAAATATTTTGACAAGTTATGTTATCAAACAAGCTGAGACTAGCATCGTCGTCTTTCCACTAACAATTAAACCAATGGGATACGTGGTAGCAACTGTATTAATGGTCATTTTTAATTTAATAGTTGTTTATATTACGCATCGTCGACTAAGGCAAGTTGATATGGTTGAAGCATTGAAATCAAATGAATAGTTAAGAATTTCAGAGATAAATAAATTTTATTTCTGAAATTCTTTTTGATTTTAAGTAGATAAATTGAACAAATTTCAATTTTTGAAGAACGAACAGGAAGAATATCATAGAAATAAAGCGATTATTCTTTTGTCTTTTGTCCAAAATGGTGGTATCATTTCAAATGTATTTTCAGACGGAAAATACTGTCTTTTGTTCAAGTTTATGACTTAGATTATTGTCAATTTTTGGCTTTGGTTTAGGTACACTTAGGTAGAAAAGAGGTGATATTCTGTGAGTGGTGAATCAATTTCAACTTTTCAGTTTCTTGGTTTGACATTTAATACGACTAACTTAATTTCAGGTTTAGTAAGTGCACTAATTGTTTTTTGTGTAGTGTTTGCTTTATCTCGTAATTTGAAGTTAAAGCCGACTGGTAAGCAAAATATTTTGGAGTGGATCGTTGATTTTACCAATGGTATCCTCCTCGATTCAGTGGATGAAGAGGAAGAAAAGAATTTTGGTCTATATGCTTTCACATTATTCCTATTTATTTTTGTTTCTAACCAAATCGGTCTATTCCTGCAAATCGCATGGAATGATGTTTCGTATCTAAGAAGCCCAACAGCTGATCCGATTGTCACTTTAACATTGTCGTTGATCACAATGATGTTAGCGCACTATTCAGGTGTTGCAAAATTTGGCTTTAAAAAATATTTTGAAAAAACATATTTATCGCCATTTAAAGTTTGGTTACCGATTGGTGTTTTTACAGAATTCATTGATTTCTTGACCCTTGGGCTACGTATCTACGGTGTTATTTTTGCCGGCGAAATGCTTCTTAAGATGATCGGAGGAATTGCATTCTCGGGTGGCATCGTCAATATGATTGTCGCCATCCCACTTGCCTTGATTTGGCAAGGATTTTCCGTATTTTTGGGAAGTATTCAGGCGTTCGTGTTTGTAACACTAACATCCGTTTACATTTCTCATAAGGTCGAAGACGAATAATAATATATTTTTAGGTAGGAGGAACAACTATTATGGGTGCTATTGCAGCTGGAATTGCTATGTTTGGAGCCGCTATTGGTGGTGGTATCGGTGACGGTATCGTTGTCGCAAAAATGCTTGAAGGAATGGCTCGTCAACCTGAATTATCAGGACAATTAAGAACAACAATGTTTATCGGTGTTGGTTTGGTTGAAGCTATGCCTATCCTTGCCTTCGTTATTTCACTTCTTGTAATGAATAAGTAGGCATGATAAATTAAACAATTTATCGGAGAAGGAGGTGTCAATAGATGTTTTCGCACATTATAGTAGGGGCGGCACATGGAAGTACTTTGTACGTTGGTGATATGTTGTTTTATGCCATCTTGTTTATTGTATTAATGGCTTTAATTGCAAAATTTGCGTGGGGTCCAGTTAATGCAATGTTGAAGGAACGTGCTGATCGTATCTCTAACGACATTGACTCAGCTGAACAGTCTCGAATCGAGGCTGAAAAGCTTGCTAAACAACGTAAAGAAGCATTAGATAATTCTCATGCTGAAGCTACTTCTATCATTAACAATGCTAAAGATAGTGGTGCAAAAGAACGAGAATTGATTATTGGAAATGCTCAAAATGAAGCTAAGTCTCTAAAGGACAAGGCTAAACAAGATATTGAACAAGAACGTGCTGACGCACTTAAAAGTGCACAAGACGATATTGCGTCATTATCTATTGAGATTGCTTCCAAAGTTATCAAAAAAGAACTTGATGAAAACAGTCAAAAGGATTTGATTGATTCATACATCGAAGGTTTGGGTGATAGCAAATGAGTTTAGATAAAACAACAATTGCTAAGCGTTATTCAAAAGCCCTCTTTGAAATTGTTTCTGAAAAAGGACAACGCGATGAAACACGTGCTGAACTAAATCAGATTCAACAAGTTTTTAATGATAATGAAGGATTAGGCAAAATTTTAACTGACAAAGGTTTGGAGCAAAATCAAAAGCTTGAAATTCTCAATATTCTGACTAAAGATGCTTCAAATTACGTTGGAAATCTCATCAAAATGACTTTTGATTATGGTCGTATGGACTATTTGACAGCGATTATTGATGAGTTTAACAACTTGTGTGACGCTGATGAAAAAATCGTTCGAGCAAAAGTTGTTTCTGCTATCCCATTAAGTGATCAACAACTTGATAAAATGGCAGAACAATTCGCTAAACGTTTAAAAGTTAGTGAAGTTGTCTTAGATAGTGAAGTTGATGATTCAATCATCGGTGGAGCTATCATCAAAACAGATAGTTTGATCTACGATGGTAGTATTCAGACTCAAATTAATCAAATTAGACAGCGCCTAATAGGTTAGCTCGATATTTGTAAAGAGGTGAAACTTTTATGAGCATTAAGGCTGAGGAAATCAGTGCTCTAATCAAACAGCAATTAGAAAACTACCAAGCTGAGCTTAATGTCGAAGAAACTGGTACCGTTACATATGTTGGTGATGGTATTGCTCGTGCTCATGGCTTAAATAATGCTCTTTCTGGTGAACTTCTAGAATTCTCTAACGGTGTTTTCGGTATGGTTCAAAACCTTGAATCAAACGATGTTGGTATTGTTATCATGGGTAACTATGATGGTATCCACGAAGGAGACGTAGTTAAGAGAACTGGTCGTATCATGGAAGTTCCAGTTGGAGATGCCTTAATTGGTCGAGTTGTTAACCCATTGGGTGAACCACTTGATGGCAAGGGAGCAATCCAAACCACCAAAACCCGTCCGGTAGAAAATAAGGCACCTGGTGTTATGCAACGTAAATCAGTTGAACAACCACTTCAAACAGGTATTAAAGCTATCGATGCTTTAGTTCCAATTGGTCGTGGACAACGTGAATTGATTATCGGTGACCGTAAGACAGGTAAGACTACAATCGCTATCGATACAATCTTGAATCAAAAAGATCAAGATATGATTTGTATCTATGTTGCAATCGGACAAAAGGAATCAACTGTTCGTACACAAGTAGAAACATTGAGACGTTACGGTGCGATGGACTATACAATCGTTGTTAGTGCTGGTCCTTCTGAACCAGCTCCAATGTTATATCTTGCTCCTTATGCCGGAGCAGCAATGGGTGAAGAATTCATGTACAACGGCAAACATGTTTTGATCGTATACGATGATCTATCAAAACAAGCTGATGCTTACCGTGAACTCTCATTAATTCTTCGCCGTCCGCCTGGGCGTGAAGCTTACCCTGGTGATATCTTCTATACTCACTCACGTTTGCTTGAACGTGCAGCTAAGTTGAGTGATGATTTGGGTGGAGGTTCAATGACTGCTTTGCCTTTCGTTGAAACTAAAGCTGGGGATGTTTCAGCTTATATCCCAACTAACGTTATTTCAATCACTGATGGACAAGTGTTCCTTGATGGTGATTACTTTAACTCAGGAACTCGTCCAGCTATTGATGCTGGTACTTCTGTTTCTCGTGTTGGTGGGGATGCCCAGATTAAGGCGATGAAGAAGGTTGCCGGAACTCTTCGTTTGGATTTAGCTTCATATCGTGAATTGGAATCATTTGCTCAATTTGGTTCAGATTTGGATAAAGCTACTCAAGCTAAGTTGGCTCGTGGTCGTCGGACTGTTGAAGTTCTAAAACAACCACTTCATCAACCACTTTCCGTTGAAAACCAAGTTATGATTCTTTATGCATTAACTCATGGTTTCTTGGACAATGTTCCTGTCGATGATATTCAACGTTTCCAAGATGAACTCTTTGACTATATTGCAAGTAACAATAAGGAGCTCACAGACGAAATCCGTGAAACTAAGCAACTTCCTGATACGGACAAGATGGATGCAGCAATTAAATCATTTGCTGAACATTTTCAACCTACAAAGGAAGCTAAATAAGGATATCAGCTAACGAGAGGAAAAGTGGTGAGAATTAATGGCAATATCTGAACAAGATGTAAAGCGTCGAATTGATTCGACTAAGAAAACTAGTCAAATTACGACTGCTATGCAAATGGTTTCAACTGCTAAGTTAAGCCAAATTCAGAGACATACAGTTGGATATCAAGTGTATGCACAAAAAGTTGAGAGTATTGTTGCTCACCTTGCTAAATCACATTTAATGAGCGCCAGTGTAGCTGGTAAGGCTAAGTCTGACCAAGCTATCTCGGCTGCTGATTTACTAGCACAACGTCCTGTCAAGAAGACTGGATATTTAATTATCACTTCTGATCGTGGCTTAGTTGGTTCATACAACAGCAGTGTGATTAAGCAAACAAACGATTTTATGCAAAAGCATGGGCATACTGAAGGCGATGCCGTTATTCTCGCGGTAGGTGGCACTGGTTCTGATTTCTATCGAAATCGTAATCATGAAGTTGCTTACGAATACCGCGGTGTTAGCGACGTTCCAACTTTCAATGAAATTCGTGAAATTGTTAAAACTGTTACTAAAATGTACACAGAAGAAAAATTTGATGAATTATACGTATGCTACAACCACTTTGTAAATAGACTTTCAAATAGTTTCCGAGTAACTAAATTACTTCCAATTGGTGGAGATGATTTGGCTAATAACGAAGCTCATGAACAAGTTACTGCTGAGTATGACACTGAACCATCACCAGAAGCATTATTGCAGGAAATTCTTCCTCAATATGCTGAAAGTTTGGTTTATGGTGCTATCTTAGATGCAAAGACTGCAGAACATGCTGCTAGTTCATCAGCGATGCGCTCAGCATCTGATAATGCTAGTGATTTGATTGCAGATTTAGAGCTACAGTATAATCGTGCTAGACAAAGTGCTATTACGACTGAAATCACCGAAATTACTGGTGGTCAAGCTGCACTTGAATAATATTAACGAGAGGAATTAAACGATATGAGTACTGGTAAAGTTGTTCAAGTTATCGGACCAGTTATCGACGTTGAATTTCCCCTTGACGAAGAATTACCAACTATCAATAACGCTTTGAAGATTAAAAAGGCGGATGGTACTGTCCTAGTTTCTGAAGTAACGCTTGAATTAGGTGATGGTGTTGTAAGAACCATCGCTATGGATGGAACAGATGGACTACAACGTGGTCTTGATGTTGAAGATACTGGAGATTCTATTAAAGTACCCGTTGGTAAAGAAACACTTGGTCGTGTTTTCAACGTCTTGGGTGACACTATCGATGGCGGCAAAGAACTTGGCCCCGATATAAAACGCGATCCAATCCATCGTGATCCACCAGATTATGATGAATTGAATCCAAGTACAGAAGTTCTTGAAACAGGTATCAAGGTTATTGACTTACTTGCCCCATATATTCGTGGTGGTAAGATTGGTCTTTTCGGAGGTGCCGGGGTTGGTAAAACCGTTTTGATTCAAGAATTAATTCATAATATTGCACAAGAACATAATGGTATCTCAGTTTTTACTGGTGTTGGTGAAAGAACACGTGAAGGTAATGACTTATACTTCGAAATGAAGGGATCCGGAGTTCTTGAACGTACGGCCATGGTATATGGTCAAATGAACGAGCCGCCTGGGGCTCGTATGCGAGTTGCTCTTACTGGTTTGACGATTGCGGAACATTTCCGTGATGTTGAAGGGCAAGATGTGTTGTTATTTATTGATAACATTTTCCGTTTCACGCAAGCTGGTTCAGAAGTTTCGGCCTTACTTGGTCGTATTCCTTCAGCCGTTGGTTACCAACCAACACTTGCTACAGAAATGGGACAACTTCAAGAACGTATTACATCAACAAAGAAGGGTTCAGTAACATCAATCCAAGCAGTTTATGTTCCTGCTGATGATTATACTGATCCTGCTCCTGCTACAACATTTGCTCATTTGGATGCAACTACTAACTTGGAACGTGCATTGACTCAACAAGGTATTTACCCTGCTGTGGATCCTCTTGCATCTACTTCAACTGCGCTTGACCCACAAATTGTTGGTGAAGAACATTATGAAGTAGCTACAGAGGTACAACATGTTCTCCAACGTTATAAGGAATTGCAAGATATCATCTCTATCCTTGGTATGGATGAATTATCTGATGAAGAAAAGACCGTCGTTGCTCGTGCACGTCGTATCCAACTCTTCTTATCTCAAGACTTCAGTGTTGCTGCTCAATTTACTGGCCTTCCAGGTCACTATGTAAAGATTGAAGACACAATTTCTGGATTCAAGGGTATCCTTGATGGTAAGTATGATGATCTTCCTGAAGAAGCATTCCGTTTGGTTGGATCAATTGATGATGTAGTTGAAAAGGCTAAAAAAATAAGTGCTACAGAAGATTAGGAGGGATCTAATTGGCTGAAAATTCAGTATTAACAGTTAGTATTGTTACTCCTGATGGTCAAGTCTATGATGATGACCAAGTTACCATGTTGGTAGTTAATACCAAAGAAGGTGAATTAGGTATCTTGCCTAATCACGTTCCTGTAATTGCTGCTCTTGCGATTGATGAAGTGCGGGTAAAACACAGTCAAGAGGAAGACGTTATTGCAGTAAATGGTGGATTTGTTGAATTTTCTGAGAATACTGCAACTATTGTTGCGGATACCGCTGAAAATCAATCTGATATCGACGTAGCTCGTGCTGAAAGTGCTAAGAAACGTGCTGAAGCAACGATTCGTAAAGCGCAACAAGCACACGACAATAGTGAATTACGGCGCGCTCAAATTTCACTTCGTCGGGCTATTAACCGAATTAATGTATCAAAACATTAATTTAGTTATTGGTCATAAAAAACGCTCAATTTTGAGCGTTTTTTTTGTGTTTAAAAATGATAAATTTAGCTTAGTTTCTGGTACAATAATACATGTATGAAATTTTGGAGGAAAATTATGTTAGGAATTCAATCTGTAATAACTTTAATTTGTTATCTATTTTTCATCCTGATTTCCTTTTGGAGTATTCAGGCTATTCCATTTCATAAATTTATGGGAAGATATGAGAATCAAGCACGGGTTTTAATCGTATTGCTGTCTGTGGTTATTGGATATACGGTAAGTAGTTTTTTCTTAAATTTAATTACAACGATTGAAAATTTAACATTTTTAGTCAAATAGGGGATTAAACCTAAATGAAGCAAATTTTGTTACTGATTATTCGTGGGTATCAAAAATTTATCTCGCCAATGTTTCCGCCATCTTGTCGATATTATCCAACTTGTTCTAATTATAGCCTCCAAGCCATCAAACGATTTGGTGCCATAAAAGGCGGCTTGATGGGGGTTGCAAGAATTTTAAGGTGTCATCCATTTGTGCGAGGCGGATACGATCCAGTGCCAGATAATTTTTCTTTAAAACGCAATCAAAAAAATAGTAAACCAAGAAATTAGGAGTTAAAATGTCTAGAAGAGAGAAAAAGTTCGAAATCGAAATTAAAGAAGTTAAAGAAAATGATTCAGTTATCAATGAGGTTTATATCAACAGACAGTTAGTTGGTCAAATTTCTCAAGTAAATGATAAGAATTTTACAGCTTCTAACCAAAGTGGAGAAATGCGTGTAAAATCTATGGATGAAGGAATTCAATGGATTGTAGCTGAATTTAACCTACATTCTCTATAGAAAGGAGCTACCTCGATGGAAAGAATGAATTCTAGGGTTGCTCGAAAGGATGATAGTTCCCGGATTGACTATGGAATTATTTTTCCAGTGCTAATGCTAGCAATTATCGGGCTGGCGTCCATCTACGTAGCTGCGACACATGATACTAGTGCTACAAGCATCTTACGACAGGTTGTTTCTCAGTTAGTTTGGTACGTATTGGGTATCGTAATTGTCACTGTCATAATGCAATTTGATTCGAAACAATTGTGGAAACTAGCACCAATTGTGTATGGAATTGGACTACTTTTGTTAGTTCTAGTCTTATTTCTATACAGTCGAGCCTACGCGGCTAATACGGGAGCAAAGAGCTGGTTTGCTCTAGGACCCTTTACCTTCCAGCCCTCTGAAGTAATGAAACCAGCTTATATTTTGATGATGGCAAAAGTTATTACGGTTTACAACTCAAAAGTAAAAGAGCGCACAGTCCGCAGTGATTGGAAGCTTATCGGAACAATGATTTTATGGACTTTACCAGTGCCTATCTTGTTATTGTTGCAACATGACTTTGGCACGATGTTAGTGTTTATTGCTATTTTTGCTGGATTAGTCGTGGTTTCGGGAGTTACTTGGCGAATTTTGGTACCGTCTTTTGTTGGAATGGTGGTATTAGGAAGTTCAACCTTGATGCTGGTCGCTACAAGTTGGGGACAATCGTTTTTGAGTAAGTTAGGTTTTGAATCTTATCAATTTGCTCGAATCGATAATTGGTTGCATCCTGCTTCGGATACTACTAATTCAGGTTATCAATTATGGCAAAGTATGAAAGCTATCGGTTCTGGGCAATTATTTGGAAAAGGTTTCAACGTTTCGAACGTTAACGTTCCGGTTCGAGAATCTGATATGATTTTTTCGGTTATTGGAGAAAATTTTGGATTTGTCGGTAGTGTAGTATTAATTGGACTATACTTTTTATTAATTTATAAAATTATCCAAGTCATTTTTGATACTAAAAATGAATTTTATGCGTATATAGCAGTGGGAGTTATCATGATGATTCTATTCCATGTATTTGAAAATATTGGAATGAACATCGGGCTTTTACCACTAACTGGAATTCCGCTACCGTTTGTTAGTGCAGGAGGTTCGGCATTGATCGGAAATATGATTGGCGTGGGGTTAATCATGTCGATGAGGTACCATTATTATTCTTATAGTAAAACAGGATTAGAACAAAAAGCTGATTTCTAAAAAACTAGTGATACAAATTAGGTATCCTAGTTTTTTTATTTTAGTGTTGACAGCTAAACTGATGGCATGTATACTTTAGCCTATTAACAAAGTATTAGAGAAAGATGAGTAAACAGATTTATCTACGCTTAGAGAGTTTCCGGTTGGTGGAAGGAAATCGAGGTAATCGTTGAAGATGGTCTTTCAATTTATTCAGCGGATTTGTGAGCATTTAGTTAGCAAATCATGGGAGCGCCCATTACAGCGCACGGGTTGATTGACCCGCAGAGTTCGTTGACCGTAAGGCAACGAAAAAACAAGGTGGTAACACGACAGACTTTCGTCCTTGAATATAGCTTTAGCTATATTCGGGCGAAAGTTTTTTTGTTTAAAAGGGGGATTAGAATTGATTGAATTTAAGGACGTTTCAAAAACTTTTGAAACCAAAGAAGGAACAGTCCACGCAATTAAGGATGTTAATTTAAAAATTGATAGTGGAAAAATATACGGCATTATCGGATATTCTGGTGCTGGTAAAACGACTTTAATTCGAATGTTAAATGGTCTTGAGAAGCCGACAACTGGGAGTGTTAATATCAATGGAGTAGCAATCAATCAATTGTCAGCTAAAGATTTACGCGTCCAACGCCATAAAATTGGAATGATATTCCAACATTTTAATTTATTATGGTCAAGAACCGTAAAAGAAAATGTTATGTTTCCATTAGAAATTGCTGGAGTTGCTAAAGTTGAACGTGAAAAGAAGGCTTTAGAGTTAATCGATTTGGTTGGTTTAGAAGGAAAGGAAGATATGTATCCAGCTTCCCTATCCGGAGGGCAAAAGCAACGAGTGGGTGTTGCTCGAGCATTGGCAAATGATCCAGAAATTCTTCTCTCTGATGAAGCCACTAGTGCTTTAGATCCAGAAACAACCGATGAGGTACTAGATTTATTACTTGATATTAAGAAACGTCTGAATATCACCATTGTATTGATTACCCACGAAATGCATGTCATTCGTAAAATTTGTGATAATGTAGCCGTTTTAGACGGCGGTAAGATTATTGAAGAGGGAGAAGTACTGAATGTCTTCAAAAATCCTCAACAACCGTTAACACAACGTTTTGTTTCCGCAGAATCTGATCCAAGTCATCAAGAAACAGAAATTGTTTTAGATGAGTTATTAAATAAATATCCCAATAGTAGAATCGTTCGGCTAACTTTCCATGGGGATCAGGCTAAATTACCGATCGTTTCGGAAATGGTACATGAATTTCCCAAAGTTGATTTAAATATCGTTGCAGGTAATATTAAGCAAACTCAAGAGGGTTCTATTGGGACATTATATTTACAATTAACAGGACCTGAACCACAAGTAGCTGGGTCGGTTAATTTCTTAAAGAAATTACGGGTAGAAACGGAGGTTATCGCAGATGGGAAGTAGTTCTTATTTTGATTTTAGTTCAGTTGATTGGACTGAAATGGGGAGTGCAACTTGGGAGACGATTTGGGTAACGCTTGTGTCTGTTTTATTTACAGCAATTATTGGCTGCTTGATAGGTCTCTTACTCTTTGAAACCAAAGATAGCAAGAGTAAAGGAATTCAGGTAGTTAATTGGTTAGTTTCGTTATTTGTTAATGTATTCCGATCAATTCCTTATATTATTTTAATCGTTGTTTTGATTCCTTTTACTAATACGTTAGTCCACACCATTGTAGGTCCAGTAGCAGCTTTACCTTCTCTAATTCTTTCTGCGGCTCCTTTTTTTGGACGAATTGTAGAAATGTCGTTTAGAGAAATTGATCAAGGCGTTCTAGAAGCAGCAGAAGCGATGGGCGCAAGCCATTGGACAATTATCTTTAAAGTTTTGTTACCTGAAAGTTTACCCGCGCTGGTATCAGGCTTGACTGTTACAGCAATTTCGTTAGTAGGATATACAGCAATGGCTGGAGCCATCGGTGCGGGAGGCTTAGGCGCCTTAGCGTATAACAATGGTTTCTTGCAATATAATGGAACAATCATTCTGGTGGCAACGATTCTAATTGTATTATTTGTTTTTGTTCTTCAATGGATTGGTGATTTATTAGTTAAAATTATTGATAAAAGGGTTGTTTAATCAAGGAGGAAATTTTTATGAAAAAGAGTAGAGTTTTAACCGCATTAACAATTGCAGCAACTGCAGTAGTTTTGGCAGCTTGTGGAAGTACCGCTAAAAAAACAACGACGGTTACCATTGGGGCTTCACCTACCCCTCATGCAGAAATCTTAAAGCATATTCAACCTGAACTAAAAAAGGAAGGGGTAAATCTTAAAATTAAACAATTCCAAGATTATGTTTTACCTAACAAGGCATTAGCTTCTAAAGATATCGATGCTAACTACTTCCAACACACTCCTTTCTTAAAGGAATGGAACGCCAAGAACAAAGGAAATTTGATTAGCGCAGGTTCAATTCACCTGGAACCGATTGCAGTTTATTCAAAGAAGTATAAATCACTAAAAGATCTACCTAAAAATGCGACGGTACTAGTAAGCAATAATGTAGCAGATTATGGACGGGTGCTTGAAATCTTTAAAGATGCTGGGTTAATTACTCTCAAGAAGGGTACGGATACCACGAATGCTAACTTTAAGGATATTGCCACTAATAAGAAGAATATTAAATTTAAGACGGGGTACGAACCTAAATTGATGCCTCAACTCTACAATAATAAACAAGGTGACGCGGAAGTAATTAATTCTAATTATGCAGTTCAGGCTAAATTAAGTCCCGCCAAAGATGCGATTGCAGTTGAAAAATCATCGTCTCCATATAGCAACATTGTAGCAATTAGACCAGATGAAAAGAACAATAAAGCCCTTAAGAAAGTGATTAAGGCGCTTAAGTCAAAATCAACTCAAAGTTGGATTAAAAAACAC
This sequence comes from Pediococcus sp. EKM201D, assembly GCF_011800215.1. Classification (NCBI taxonomy): domain Bacteria; kingdom Bacillati; phylum Bacillota; class Bacilli; order Lactobacillales; family Lactobacillaceae; genus Pediococcus; species Pediococcus sp. EKM201D. The sequence continues at coordinate 84,871 of NZ_JAALFK010000003.1, read as the reverse complement.
TTTAAAGGTTCTGTAGAGCCGGTTGAATAACTTCTAAAATCTGTAATAACACTGAATGTTATTACAGATTTTTTGTTGGTCTGACGGGGTTAAACATGTCAATTTAATTGACTTTTTGCACGATAACCCATATAGTTAGTTACATGACTAATTAAGTTTATAATGAAGGAATTAATAAAATTTGAAGGTGGATGTTATGCAATTTAATTTTAATAGCAGCGAACCAATCTATCTCCAAGTCGCCCAACAGATTGAAGATGCAATCTTTACCGGCGGTTTTAAAGAGGGAGAACAGATCCCTTCCACTACTGAAATATCAAAAGAATTTCACATAAATCCTGCAACAGTTTTAAAAGGAATGAATCAACTGGTTTCACGAAAGCTTTTAGAAAAACATCGTGGAGTAGGGATGTTCGTGGCTGAGGGGGCAAGTAATCAAATTACTTTGAATCGCCAGCAAAATTTCTATAATAAGTATGTAATAGGGGTAGTTAAGGAAGCAGTTCGCCTTAATATTAATGAGGAAGATTTAAAAAAATTAATTGAACAGGGGTATAAATCTATATGAAGGGGATCGAAGTAAAGCAGGTAACCAAGTCATTCGATAAAAAAATGATTTTAAATGGAATTGGGATGACAATTGAGCCTAATAAAATTTATGGTTTGTTAGGTCGAAATGGGGCTGGAAAAAGTACTTTACTAAGCTTATTAGTAAACCGAATTGCTCCGGATACGGGAGAAATTCGGTTAGATAATAAAGTTATTCGTGATAATGATGAACAACTCTCTAAGATGTTTTTGATGAGTGAAGTGGATCTTTATCCTAAAAACCTTAAAGTTAAGGATGTTTTCAAGTGGACCAAGAGCTTTTACGGGGGCTTTGATGAAGAACTCGCACAAGATTTATGTGAGAAGTTTGGATTACAAACTAATATTATTTTTAATAAGTTATCAACCGGTTACCGTACTATTATGAAGTTAATCGTTGCATTGGCGGTTCCGGTGGAATATGTTTTCTTAGATGAACCTATTCTAGGTTTAGATGCCGGTCATCGAGAAATTTTCTATAATGCCTTAGTTGAGACATATGCGGAAAATCCTCGTACTTTTGTTATTTCAACCCATCTAATTGAAGAGATTGCTAATTTAATTGAGCATGTCTTAGTAATCGATCATGGTCGTTTAATTGTGGATGATGAAACCGAAAAAGTGCTAGGTGAAGCTTACGTAGTTAGCGGACCTGAGGACAAGGTGGATGAATATACCCAAGGATTGAACGTTATTGGGAGCGATAAATTGGCTCGAATCAAAGCTAGTTATGTTTTTGGTTCATTAGATAATAAACCAATTTCGGACTTAATTAACATTGATCAAATGGATTTACAAACCTTATTTGTCAATTTAACAAATGGAGGTAATGAGAATGAATAAAGTAGCTAGCGTAATCAAGTACGATTTAAGTTATTTTGTCCGCTTGATTTTAATTGTTTACCTGTGGCTAATTGGTTTGCTGGTAGGAATTCCAGTGCTATTACATTTAGTAGCTAGTGGTACCGAAGGGATGGTCATTGCCATCTTAAATGATTTATCTCTACTAACAACGGCAGCCTTGTTTGTTAACGTAGCCTTACTATTTTATTTTGGCTTTTTAACGTACGAGCGTTTTTCTTTCTTAATTCAAAATGGAATTTCGCGAAGAACGGGTTGGTATGCAAAGGTTATATCGATATTAATTGTAGCGTTAATCGGTAATATTTATAGTTTTATTACCGGATTGTTTGCATTAAACGGGGGAAGTGGGTATAAGTCAGTACCTTATTTAGAATTATATGGTCATTTCTTTAAATCATTGCCATTAGATTTAGTTTCAATGTTTATTGTTAACTATATTATGTTGGTTATGCTAGCCGTCTTTGGTATCATTGCGGGAGCCGTCTTTGCGCTATTAACACGGAAAAATCAAAAAATTGTGGCAATATCAATCCCTATTTTAGGAATCCTGTTATTGGCGATATTGGAAAGAATAGTTATACGACAATCGCATATATTAGACCCGTTAGTAGCATTCTTAAAATTTGCTATGGGTTATTCTAAAACTTTAGGTTACTTTAACCCAATCATTCCAGCGACAGGTATGGTAATATTGATTGTATTATCTTTGATAATCTCAAGATGGTTAAATACATTATTACGTACTAAACGAGGAGAATGACTTTTATATGGATCAGACAAGCAATAGAACATTAAAGAAAGAAGTCCTAGAACTCTATCGGGGAAACTGGATAACAGCAATTAAAATTAACATTATACCAATTGTTTGCTCCATTTTTAGTGGATTTATAATTGCTAGTTTGATTGGAATAATTTTATATTTTTTTAGTCAGATTGATAGCAGCGCACTAGGTACAATGGGAAATTACAGTCAAAATTCAGGGACCCCTTATTCAGGCAGGACGACTGCTCAACAATTTTTCTTTCAAGCAATCGTAGTATTTTTTACAGTGGGAATTCAATACGGAATTTTAGATTGGTTACGACACCGAAATCAGCGTCTTTCATGGGGGACAGCCTTCCAAACCTTTAGCAGAAAGTATTTTACATCAACTCTAGCTATTTTTATTTTTCAATTTATTTTCCGCTTCTTATGGTCCTTCTTGCTCATTATTCCGGGTTGGATCAAATATTATTCGTATTCACAAGCCTATTTTCTTTATAAAGAAGCCACTGATCGGAAGATAAGTGATCGTTTTGAATTTGTTAATTTCATTACTTTTAGTCGACGACTCATGGATGGCAATAAGGCAAGATTACTGGGATTACAAATTTCATTAATTGGATGGTACATTTTAAGCATCATTACGTTTGGAATAGGATTTATTTGGTACGTTCCCTATCGCAACGGGCTTTATGCCGTATTTTATAAAAATTTAGTTGAACAGCGTGGTCAACAAATTCTTCCAGAAATATTTGGATGACAAAAACGCATCTAAACTTAGTTAAAAGCTAAGTTTAGATGCGTTTTTTAATCTGTAGTATGTCTTGCTCCGTAGAAAGTGTAAACAATAATTCCAATGATAAACCAAACTAGTGAGTATAATTTAGCTTGGGCGTCTAGTCCCCAGAAAACTGCCAGAGAGCCTAAGAAAGCCAAGGCAGGAAGAACAGGGTAGAGCGGCATTTTGAAGCTTGGAATAGCAATATCTTTACCTTCACGAGGTCGCAGGACATAGATCCCTAACGATACAAACATAAAGGCGATTAAGGTCCCAGCTGAGATTAATTGCGCTAAGAAAGCAAAAGGAAACATGGAACCAATAATAATGCCGATAATTGTTAAAAGGCTTAATGCATGGTTAGGAAGACCTTTTGGATTTACTTGACCTAACCATTTAGGTAGCATACCATCACGTCCAAATGAGTATAGCAGACGAGAACCAGCCATCATCATGCCAATTAATGCTGTAAACATCCCAATTACGGCAATTGCTTGAATCACACCAGCAATTACTCCGTGACCAGCGTGTCGTAAGGCCCAACCGACAGGTTCAGCATTATTAGCGTAATTCGTGTAATGAAACATTCCAACTAGCACTAGCGAAACTGCAATAAAAAGGATAACAGCAATTATTAACGATCCTAAAATACCGCGAGGCATAGTTTTTTCAGGGTTTTTAGCTTCTCCGGCATTAGCAGCAATTGAATCAAAACCAATATAGGAAAGAAAAATCATTGAAATTCCCGAATAGATACCTTTCCATCCACCAAAGGAAGTTCCGTCTGGGTTGGTATGATATTTAGGGATAAATGGTAGGTAGTTTTGAATATGGATAGCTGAAAGTCCCACAATAATAAATACTAAAATAGCAACAACCTTTAAAACAACGAGTGCATTTTCGATGCGAGCGGCTCCTGTAGTTCCATGAGCTAAAAGTAACGCTACCGCAATAACGACGATCAACGCAGTAATATCAATGATTCCACCATTAGTACCTAGAGGATTTGCAAGCTGTTTGGGAATTTGGATTCCAATTGAGGAAAGCAGTCCCCTAAAGTTAGCTGAAAGTCCGGAGGCCACGAAGGCTACGGCGATGAAATATTCCGCTAACAAAGCCCAGCCGGCTACCCAACCAAACCCTTTACCTAAGATTACGTTAATCCAAGAGTATGCAGATCCAGCAAATGGCATAGCGGAAGCCATTTCGGCATAAGCAAAGGCTACTAGGCCGGCAACTACAGCTGCTGCTAAGAATGAAAGTACGACGGCTGGACCAGCATGTTGAGCTGCAACCACACCAGGAAGTGTGAAGATGGAGGTGGAAACGATCGTCCCAACCCCAAGAGCTAAAAAGTCTTTGACTACTAGGGTACGAGTCAAATGAGAATCTTTATCTTCATAAATAGCAGGATTTTCTTTTTTAATAAAATTTTTGATGAAATTATGCAATAATTTAACCTCCTTAAATAGTAGTATAGACTATCATATCATATTCTATCATTTATTTTTAATGTTTAGCTAATCAAATTTAATTGTATTTTTAAGTGAAGAATGGGAAATATTTTTGCTAAGTTGATGAACGTGTTAGAATCAATATATTATTAGGAGGACATGCCTTTGGATTCAATTAATGAAACACAAACAAAAATAGCAGCTCTAAGGATGGATCTCCGAGTTGGAAAAATATTTTCTTCTTTAGGAAAATCAGTTGGACTAATTATTGATTCGGCTTCACAAGATTTACCAGTTACTGAGGTAAAAGTCCCCCAAGATGAAGATGATGTAGTTGAATTACTTAAAATTATTAATGAACAGTTGGGGAAGGGAGACATGGACGAAATTAGTGATGATAACATTAATCTACTAATGGATCACCTAGGCTCTTTTAAAGCTCAAATCCGTGATGGTGGAGTTTTCACTCTTTTTGGTGATTTACTCCAATATGATATTTTAACTAAAAATCAAAAAATAATGATATTTGATCGTTTGATTAGTGACCAGATGCTCTTGTCGCATATTAATGAAACACAGAATGATGCGGCATATTTAAGAGCATACACACTAATTTTGTTAGCAACTCTTATCTACATTGATCGAGCTGGGACCACTTTTATTGATCCTAAACGTCGATCAAGATTGGTAAACCAAATTGTACTCTATACTATGCTAGAAAACGATACACGTGGATATGAAGACGGGCGAGGATGGATTCATGCCTATACACATTTGGGTAACGTTTTAGATGAGCTAGCAAGTGATGAAAAGTTAGTCCGAGCGGATAAAATTTTATTAATGTGTACAGTGATTGAAAAGATAAAAAGATTAAAAACACCGTTAATTTATGGAGAATCTATTCGTTTAGCGGTATACATTGCCGACCAGCTATATGAAGACGACGTATATCAGCAATTTTTATTGATTGAACTTCGCGAATGGCGTCGCTCTTTGGAAACAATTCAAATGAGAGAGTCCAGTGCTATGTGGAATGCTTTATTTAATCGTCAGCGTTTTTTGCAAGCTCTCGTTTTAAATCCGGATATGGCCAATTCAATTGTGGAATATTTGGAAGATTCCAATGATTTTACAGTATAATTTTTAACTTCTATTTCATCATTGAACTGATTTTATGATATACTGAAGGTTCAATAAACGTTTGATAATTGGCGGAGCAAACTCAAGGTTTGTAATTATCTTACATACGAGGTGGAAAAAATGAAAATTGCTGTACTTGCCGGTGGGAAAAGCACGGAAAGAAACGTGTCGCTTTCATCTGGTTCAAAGATCACCAATGCTTTGCGATCAAAAGGTTACGATGCAACGATGATTGATTTATTCTTGGGATATGAACTTGAGGATGGTCAAAGTTATGAAGACGTATTTAAGTCTAGTAATACCAGTACTGATTATGAAATCAGTGACGCAGTTTTAACAGAAGAAGATATTGAAGAACTTCGTACAGACGGTACGGTTGGATTGTTTGGGAAAAATGTTTTACCAATCCTCCAAGCTGCTGACTTTGTTTTTCTAGCGTTACATGGTGGTGATGGTGAGAACGGTAAAGTTCAAGCTGTTTTGGATCTTAATCATATTAAATATACAGGTAGTGGTTCACTAGCTTCAGGAATTGCCATGGATAAAGCAATTTCAAAAGAGATAATGTTGTATAACAACATTAAAACAGCCCAATTTGCTGTATTGCATGCAAAAGATGGTATTCATCCTCAATTAGCCTTTGACTATCCAATGGTTGTTAAGCCTAATAGTGGTGGTTCAAGTATTGGTACTAGAATTGTACATGATGAAGCCGAACTAGCTGAATCATTAAAGGATGCCTATCGTTTTGATGATGAAATTATTGTCGAAGAATTTATCACTGGACGTGAATTTTCACTAGGGGTGGTAAATGGTCAAGCAATGCCAGCAATTGAAATTGTGGTAAATGATGGTTGGTACGATTATGAACATAAATTTCAAACGGGTTCAACGACTAAATTCGTTACTCCTCCAGAAATCGAAGATGATGTTCATGATGAAATGAAAAGGGTAGCTGTTCAAACAATGGATGCCTTGGGCATGACTAACTATGGACGCGTTGATTTTCTAACTAACGACACAGGCGTATATGTAATCGAAGCCAATAACCTTCCAGGAATGACACCTCTATCGTTATTACCACAAGAAGCAGAAGCAGCTGGTATTAGTTATGAGGACCTTTGTGAAAGTATCGTATTAGGCAAGCAAAAGCTTTACGATGAATTAAAAAAATAAATTTAAAATCCCTCTTTAGAGTAATTAAACCCTAAGGAGGGATTTTTTATGAAATTAAAATGTACGTGGTCAACTAAGAATGCAATTTTAGAAAACTATCATGATAAGATATGGGGAAAGCCATGTTTTAGTGACCAAGAACTCTTTAAATGTCTGGCAATTCAAATTTTCCAATCGGGGTTAGATTTACGAACGGTTTTGACGAAATTGGAAGCATTAAATGAAATGTTTGACGAGTTTAAAGTTCAAACTGTTGCTGGCTATGATCAGTCTAAATTAGAAGCGTTGATGGCATGTCCATTAATCATTAGAAACCGACGAAAAATTAAAGCAGTTATCCATAACGCAGATGTGATCTTAAAAATGTCTCAAACGGGGATGTCTTTTAATGATTTTATCTGGTCAAAAGTAGATTTTGTTCCTATGGATTTAGAACCCAAAAATAATGCTAAGATGATGTTTGATTTACCAATTGCTAGAAGGGTGTGTAAGGACATGCAAGAGCTGGGATTTCAGTTTGTGGGGCCTACTAACATTAGCTTCTTTTTACAAGCAAGTGGAATAATTAATACACACTGGGTAAATTGTAGTTATCGTTAAAATGGCGTAAATAAAAAGTACGGCGATTTAATTTTTTTAAACTAAATTACTGTACTTTATTTTTATTATTTATTTTCTAAGTCTGTGCGAACAACCAAAACATCACAAATGGCGGTACGGGTTACGTATTCGGTAACGGAACCGATTAATAAACGTTCAACAGCGTTTAATCCAGTAGCACCAATCATGATTAAATCTGTATGAAGTTCTTTAGGGACATCTTGAGAGATTACTACCTTTGGTGAACCGTACTCAATGGAATAAGCAACATTTTCTAATCCATCATTGTGTGCCTCTTGGATATAGCGGTCTAAAGATTTTTTAGCTGTATCTGTGACTTGGTCGACCATGGCGGTATCGAAACTCGAAATATTTTGGAAAGCACGAGTATCTATAACGTGGAGTAAATGCAATTCTGCACCATCGTTACGCTTAGCGACGGCAACTGCTTTTCTAAAGGCTAGCTCTGCTTCTTTGGAACCATCAACTGGAACAAGAATATGTTTATACTGTTGTGTCATAACATAACCACTCCTATCTATTTACCCTCATTGTACGTTAAAAATGAGAAAATAAAAAGGAATTTGCTATAAAAATTTTAATAAAAATAGCAAAGTTCCAGTGGTAGAAAAAATTCCTAAAACTAAAGCAATTAAAATTAGAACAGTATTTCCAGTTATTCCTAACAGTAGAGTAATAATACTAATGCCTATTAATATTTTTCCAACTACATTTAAACTTTGGCTGAGTAATTTATTAGTAGAAGGTTTAAATAGCATAAAATCCGTGGAACGGTGGGTATAGAGGTAATAACCGATATAAAAGATAATAATTGCAAAAATGAACATAAAGAGCTGAATTAGCATAAATAAATCCTACTTTCTTAATATATAAAAAAACCCCACCGGAGTGGGGCAAAGAACTTTTAGTAGCGTTCATATCGGCCAGTATCTAACCCTAGTAACTAGGTGGGTGCACATACCCAAACAGCATGTTTCCTTATACAAGGCATACAATTCACTTGAGATCCGTGCTCCCGATTAGATGTTTGTTGGAAGAATATGAAACCGATAATTCCGAATACCTAAGAACTTCATAATTATCTTACTATACTTTTTGTAGAAAATACAATGTTAATGATTAGAACGTTGTGATTTCTTTAGACTTTCGTACCGATTTTTAATTTTCTCTTCATAGGTACTATTACCTTTGGCATCAAAATAGGCAGCATCAACCAATTTGTCTGGTAGATATTGCTGAGCTATCCAGTCATTAGGATAATTGTGAGGGTATTTGTAATCTACCCCACGACCTAAAGCAGCTGCACCTTTGTAATGAGAATCGCGTAGATGGTCTGGGACTTCACCAATCTTTCCAGTACGTACATCGGTTAAGGCATTATCGATTGCGCTAATGCCTGAATTGGATTTAGGAGAGACACAAAGTTCAATCACGGCGTCAGCCAAAGGAATTCGAGCTTCAGGCAGTCCGACGTGTTCAGCGGCCGTGACGGCAGAAACTGTCCGTTGACAAGCTGGGGGGTTAGCCAAACCGATATCTTCATAAGCAATGATTAACAGTCGACGGATAACACTTTGCAAGTCGCCACTTTCCAAAAGTCGTGCCATATAATGGAGAGCCGCATCTGTATCACTACCGCGAATCGATTTTTGAAAGGCAGAAATTACATCGTAATGAGCATCCCCATCCTTATCTTGGGTGAGAGCTCTTTTTTGCAGACATTCTTCTAGAATAGCTAGTGTTAAGTGAATTTTTTGATTTTCGTCAGGACCAGTTGAACGCGCAGCCAGTTCAACTGCATTTAAGGCGCTACGCAAATCACCATTAGTGGACTCAGATACAAATTTTAAAGCATCTTCATCAATTACGATGGGTAATTCACCTAAGCCACGGGAGGAATCCTTAATCGCAGCAAGGACGGCTTTTTTAATTTCATCCGGTTGAAGTGGTTTAACTTCAAAAATTTGAGTTCTACTACGGATTGCCGGATTGATATTGATATAAGGATTTTCAGTTGTTGCACCGATTAAAATGATATTGCCATTTTCTAAATGGGGGAGGAGGAAATCCTGCTTAGTTTTATCTAAACGATGGATTTCATCTAGTAGCAGAATTACAGTTCCACTCATTTTGGCTTCTTCAGCCACAATTTGAAGATCTTTTTTAGAATCGGTGGCAGCGTTCAAAATTCGAAAAGCATATTTAGTTGAGCCTGAAATAGCACTGGCAATACTAGTTTTACCAGTTCCAGGAGGGCCGTATAAAATCATGGATGATAAAAGTTTGGCTTTAACCATGCGGTCGATAATTTTTCCAGGACCGACCAAATGCTGTTGACCAACAATTTCTTCGATAGTTCGTGGGCGCATACGAAACGCTAATGGTTGCATTTTTTCTCCTAAAATAAAAATTTAAAGTAAATAAAAAAACGGCCAAGGCCGTTTTTAATATGATTATAGCTTGTTGTAGTATTCAACGATAAGTGAATCGTCAATATCTGCTTCAAGTTCATCACGTTGTGGAAGACGAACAAGAGAACCTTCCAACTTGTCAGCATCAAACTGAACAAATTGTGGACGACCAACAACAGCTTCAACAGCTTCGCTGATAATCTTAAGATCTTTTGATTTTTCACGAACGCCAATAACTTGGCCGATTTCTACTTCGTATGAAGGAATATCAACACGCTTGCCATCAACAGTGATGTGACCATGATTTACCAATTGACGAGCTTGACGACGAGTAGTTGCCAAACCTAAACGGTAAACCATGTTGTCCAAACGACGTTCAAGTAAAACCATAAAGTTTGTACCAGGAAGACCTTCGCGGATCTTACCAGCGCGAACAAATAGGTTTGAGAATTGACGTTCTGTTAAACCGTACATCATACGTAACTTTTGCTTTTCGCGAAGTTGCATACCGTATTCAGAAATCTTACGACGGTTATTTTGACCATGATCACCAGGAGCGTAAGGACGGCGAGCCAATTCCTTACCTGTACCTGTTAATGAAATACCAAGACGACGTGAAACTTTCCAGCTTGGGCCTGTATATCTAGACATAAAAATATCCTCCAATAAATTGTTTTTGTTGGAGTAAAATAAACAAATGTGGGTTTAGTATTCGTGCAGATTGCTTTGCAAGGTTCACCTTTGCAGCCGCTGAGGTTACTAGTTGACCTGAAAAACAGGCAACAATCTGTTGACGAGCTTACCGCCCACCGCTGCATTATTTTACACTCCTACTAGTTTAACGCACTCAAAACAGAACTGTCAATGTGTTTAACTAATGCGTCTCTGAATTTAATCAGAGTGGCTTCATCATCTTCACTAAAACGATTGAGAATCGGTGAGTCAATGTCTAAAACACCTAATAATTGGTTACCCACCATTAAAGGTAAGACAATTTCTGAGTTTGATGCACTATCACAAGCAATGTGTCCAGGAAATTCATGCACATTTTCCACACGGAGGACTTTATTTTCTTTAAAGGCAGTTCCACAAACTCCCGAACCGTTTTTGATGTGCATACAAGCCACATTTCCTTGGAAGGGTCCCAGGACCAATTCATCTTTTTTTGAATCAAAAAGATAAAAACCACACCAGTTTACATCTTTGGTTTCGCTATACAACAAAGCTGAAGCATTTGAAAGATTGGCAATTAAGTTGGTTTCATTAAACAAAAGTGCATCAATCTGTTCGACAATAATTGAGTTAATCGGTTCTGACATTGTAGTCACTTCCTATATAATGTTTAATTAATAAAAAATCCCTAGTTTAACAAACTAATGGGTATGATATAATTAATTAGGTAAATTCTAAATTGAAGAAAGTTAAAAGGCAAGTTTTTTATCAATTGAATTGAGTGAAGTTAAGAAGGATGGGATTTTAGTTATGATCATGGTATTGATTGCAATCATAGTGGTAGCAATTCTAGTTTATTTAGGAATTGTTTCATATCAACGTTATTTACTTAAACAAATCGATGAATTATTAGATCGAAAAGCAGACATCAGTGAATCACCGGTGCGTCAAAAACTAATGGAAGTTTCCTCCATGAATCTAACTGGATCATCGGCTATTGGGTTAGATAACATTCGAAATGACTACCAGGAAATTATTGATCATCGATTACCAGAAATTGAAGACATTGCTAACCATTCGAAACAAGATGTCAATGATATGAAGATTTTCGAAGCGCGTAAGGATGTTACGACGGTTAGTGAATCTTTAGATGCAATTGACGAAGAAACGCGACGTCTTAACGATCAGTTGGATAATATTAAACGTACGGATCAAGAACAACGAGATGCGGTTAAGGTCTTACGCATGAAGTATGAAGAAATTAGAAAAACACTTCTAGCTAAGAACCTAACGCTTGGTCCAAGCATTGATTTATTAGAAGAAAAATTAGCTCGTTTAGATGATGAATTTGAAATGTTCAGTGGAACCGTAGAAGCTGGAGATCATGAAAAGGCTGAAGGCCAACTCCAAAAACTTCGAACAAGTACAGAACAATTAGAAGCACAAATTCAAAACGTTCCACCTTTATATGAAGAACTAACTAATGTATTTCCAGAGCAAATTGCTGAAATCAAAGATGGCTACGATCAATTGATTAATCATAACTATGCCTTTGAAGATGATATCGTTGATGACGAGCTGGGTGCTATTAAAGCTAAGATTTCAGATAATCTTGAAACCCTTGGTAACTTACGTTTAGATGCTGTACGTGATAACAATAAGTCAATTGAAATTAGAATTGACGATTTATACAGTATCTTACAAACTGAGATTGATGCACGTAAGTCAGTTGAGCATAATTTTGATGTAATTACTCGCTTCTTAGATCACGCTGAAAAACAGAATAAAGTTTTGTTAGCAGAAGTGGAACGCATGGATCAAAGTTATGTTTTGAGTGATGATCAGTTGGTATTAGGTCAAAACTTAGATGCTGAATTAAATGAAATTCGTAATGAACATGATCGTGATACAGAACAAATTACTAACCAACCGGTTGTTTACTCAGAAATTGTGGAACGTTTAAAAGCTGAAAATGACCAACTTTCTGAGATTGAAGATCAACAAGCTAAATTAAATGATGAACTTCAAAGCCTTGTAGATAGTGAAAAAGATGCCCGTGCAAGAATGCAACAATATGACGGTGAACTCCATAACATCAAACGTCACGTTGAAAGTCTTAACCTTCCAGGTATTCCAGAAGGATACATGGATTACTTCTTTGTGGTTAGTGATGAGATTGAAAAAGTTGGGAGCGATATGAATCAAGTTCGAGTTAATATAGACAAAATTAACCGAGAACTTGATATGGTAAGTACGGATATTCAAACTCTTACTAAGAAGACCACTGATCTGACAGACGATGCCGCTATCAGTGAGTTAGCAATTCAATACGCTAATCGTTATCGTCATACCGATCAAGATATCGAAGATGCTATTTTACGAGCTCAAAAGCTTTTTGATACGGACCATCGTTACAATGAAAGTTTAACTGTAATTACAAAAGCACTAGAAGAAGTTGAACCAGGTGCAGTGGATAATATCACAGACAATTACTACCAACAAAAACGAACTGAATATTAGAAAATAAAATGCTATCGTACTTAGTGCGATGGCATTTTACTTTGAAGATCTAAATATTTAGATTACTTTAATTTTGTAAGTATATTTTTCTGTTATAATTATTAGGGTTTACGGAAATATATAATGGAGAAATGAGTAAATGATTTATTTTGATAATAGTGCAACAACTAAAGTTGATAAGAACGTTTTAGAGACCTACCAAAAGGTCAGTAATAAGATTTGGGGTAACCCTTCTAGTTTGCATGATATGGGCGAAATGTCGTTCAATTTATTGGAGCAGTCTAGAAAACAAATTGCTAGTTTGTTAAATGTTAAACCTCACGAAATATTTTTTACAAGTGGTGGAACGGAAGGCGACAACTGGGTAATTAAAGGGACAGCGATGGAAAAACGGATGTATGGAAAGCATCTAATTACGACGGCTGTCGAACATCCTGCCGTAAAAAATTCTATGGAACAGTTAGCACAATTAGGATTTGATATTACCTATCTTCCCGTTGATGATGAGGGTCGAATTAACATTCAAGATTTAAAAGATGCCATTCGCCCGGATACGATTCTGGTTTCGATTATGGCAATTAATAATGAAATTGGAACAATTCAACCACTTTTAAAAGCAGCAGAAGTTTTAAAGGACTATCCAAAAGTACATTTTCATATCGATGCTGTTCAAGGAATTGGTAAAGGGATTCAAGCTGCAATCATGAATGATCGTGTTGATTTTGTAACCTTCTCTGGCCATAAATTTCATGCTCCTCGAGGGGTGGGTTTTATTTATGCGCGCGAAGGTAGGCGAATTGCACCATTGTTAACTGGTGGTGGACAGGAAAAGAATTTACGGAGTGGAACGGAGAACTTACCTGCGATTGCTGGGATGGCTAAGGCACTGCGTTTACTACTTGATGGCGAAGATCAAAAGGTAGCTTTACAAGAATCAATTAAAGAGAAAATTTATAATCACGTAACTAAGTTTGAAAAAGTGGTTGCTTTTTCTAAAATTCAAGCTAACTTTGCTCCGCATATTTTGTGTTTTGCAATTAAAGGGGTGCGTGGAGAAACGATTGTTCATGCGTTTGAATCACATGGAATTTACATTTCGACCACTAGTGCTTGTTCTTCTAAAAAACAGCAAGCTTCAAGTACTTTAACGGCAATGAAGATTGACTCAACCATTTCAACGAGTGCCGTCCGAGTTAGCTTAGATAGTGCTAATTCTTTGGAAGAAGCTGATGAATTTAATCGAATTTTTGACCAATTATATCAAGACTTTTCAAAAATAAATAAAAATAGCTAGGAGTTTATATGAAATATACGGAAATAATGGTTCGCTACGGTGAACTATCAACTAAAGGTAAAAACCGCAAAGATTTTATTGCTCGTTTGGGAGGAAATATACGTAAAAGTCTTAAGGACTTTGAAGACGTTGAAATTCATCCTAATCGTGATCGTACACATGTAACCTTAAATGGTACAGACAGTGATGCAGTCATTAACAGACTTAAAAAAGTTTTTGGGATTCAAAATTTTTCGCCAATGTTAAAAGTTGAGAAAACAATGGAAGCTGTCCAAGCTGGTGCTCTAGAAATGATGAAGGAGCAATTAAAGCCGGGAATGACCTTTAAAATTAATACACGTCGTTCTGATAAAGAATTTGCTATTAATACAGATACCATGAATCGGGAACTTGGTGGATTTATACTAGATAACTTCCCAGATAATGATGTAAAAATGAAAAATCCAGACATTACCTTACGTGTTGAAATTCGATCTAATGGAATTTTCTTAACTAGTGAAGTAATTAATGGGGCAGGTGGCTTACCGGTTGGAACTGCTGGTAAGGGAATGATGATGCTTTCTGGTGGAATTGATTCTCCTGTGGCAGGTTATTTGGGGATGAAACGTGGCGTAGAGATGGAAATGGTGCATTTTTTCAGTCCGCCATATACTAGCGAACAAGCTCTAGCTAAGGCTAAGGAATTAAGTGGAAAATTAGCTGCATATTCTGGAAGTGTTCAATTTATCCAAGTTCCATTTACAGAAATTCAAGAAACTATTAAAGAAAAATGTCCAGAGGGGTATTTGATGACGATTCAACGTCGAATGATGTTGCGCCTAGTAGTTGCCCTAGCTAAACAACGTGGTGGACTAGCAATCTTTAATGGAGAATCTCTAGGACAAGTAGCTTCGCAAACAATGGAAAGCATGTTAGCTATTAATGACGTAACTACTATGCCGATTATTCGTCCGGTAGTTTCAATGGATAAAAATGAAATTATTGACATAGCTAAGGATATCGACACTTATGACTTATCAATTATGCCATTCGAAGATTGTTGTACGATTTTTGCTCCACCATCACCTAAAACACATCCAGATCTCGAAAAGACGCGTTACTTTGAGAAGAGAATTGACGTTGAAGGATTATTGGAACGTTCTTTAGCAGGCGTAAAAATTACTAACATTCGTGCTGAAGAAAACTTTATGAATCAAAATGAAGAAGTTTTTGCTGAATTATTGTAAAGGATTTGTATATTGATTGAAATCAGTGAGTGTTTGAGATAAGGTTAACGTAATTTAAATAAAGGAGCGTACAATTATGGAAGTATTACGCGGTGGAGAAAAAGTTGAACTCGTTGGAAATCCTCCAATGATTGGAGAACAATTACCCAAATTTAAAGTTTTTACTGGCGACGGTGAAAAAGTTAAGACACGCGATTTACTGGGTAAACCACTTTTAATTAGTGTTGTTCCAGATTTAAATACGCCGGTTTGCAGCATGCAAACTAAAAAATTTAACCAAGAAACTGACCAATACTCAGATATTCGATTTGTAACCATTTCTAACAATATGCCTAAAGACCAAGTAGCTTGGTGCGCAAATGAAGGCGTTAAGAACATGGAAGTATTGTCAGATCATGAGCTATCATTTGGTTATGAGATGAATCTATATATTCCGAATGCTGGTTATCTAGCTCGTAGTATCTTCATTGTTGATGCTGATGGCAAAATTATTTATCGTGAAATTGTACCAGAAATTCATGACGAACCTGACTATCAAGCTGCACTTGATTTTATCAATAAAATGTAAAAACATAATTGACGAACGGACAATTATTCTTTATTATTTATTCTGAAGGTTATGACTAAGAGGAGAGCTGCAAAACTTTTTTCAGAGAATAGACATTTTTGCTGAGAGTCTTAAAAAGTTGGAGTTCGGGTTGCTTATGAGCCAATTTTCTAGATTTAATTCTAGAAAATCGAACAAATTGTTCGTTATCAATGTTAAAGAGGGGCATAATACGCCCAATTTAGGTGGTACCGCGAAGCATCTTCGTCCTATGAGTTAGGACGGGGTGCTTTTTATTTGGAAAGGAAAGTGGGATTTTAATGACTAAAGACGTAGATATGTCGACAAAGTACGACCCCCAAAGCGTTGAACATGGACGCTACCAAAAATGGGTCGAACAAGGACAATTTAAACCTAATGGAGATCAAAAGGCTAAGCCTTATTCAATCGTTATTCCGCCTCCCAATGTAACTGGAAAATTACATTTGGGACATGCCTGGGATACGACACTACAAGATATGTTGATCCGCCAAAAACGAATGCTAGGATATGATACTGTTTGGATTCCTGGAATGGATCATGCTGGAATTGCTACTCAAGCTAAAGTAGAAGCCAAGCTACGAGAGCAAGGTGTTTCCCGTTATGACTTAGGCCGTGAAAAGTTCGTTGACCAAGTTTGGGAATGGAAAGATGAATATGCTGATACAATTCATCAACAGTGGGCTAAGATGGGTCTTTCTCTTGATTATGACCGTGAACGTTTTACTTTAGATGAAGGTCTTTCTAAAGCTGTCAAGAAAGTCTTTGTGACCCTTTATGAAAAAGGCTTAATTTATCGTGGTGAATACATTATCAACTGGGATCCACAAGCTCGTACTGCCTTATCCGATATTGAAGTGGAACATCAAGATGACCAAGGTGCTTTTTATCATGTTAAGTACTTCTTTGCAGATGAAGGGTTTGAATTTAACGGTAAAAACTATATCGAAATTGCAACTACTCGTCCGGAAACTATGTTTGGGGATGTTGCTATTGCTGTACACCCTAGTGATGAACGTTATAAAGATATCGTTGGTAAGGAAGTCATTCTTCCGCTCCAAGGACGTCATTTGCCAATCATTGCTGACCAATATGTTGACCCAGAATTTGGGACAGGGATGGTAAAAATTACACCAGCTCATGACCCTAATGATTTCCAAGTCGGTAATCGTCATGATTTGAAGCGCATCAATACGATGAATGAAGATGCTTCAATGAATGAAAATGCTGGTAAGTACGAAGGTATGGATCGCTTTGAAGCTCGGAAAGCCATGGTTAAAGATCTTGAAGAACAAGATTACATGATTAAGATTGATCCAATTGTTCATAGTGTGGGCCATTCTGAACGGACGGGTGTGCAAGTCGAATCTCGATTATCTACCCAGTGGTTTGTTAAGATGGATAAGTTAGCCCAAATGGCGCTGGATAACCAAAAAACAGACGATAAGGTTAACTTTATTCCTGAACGTTTTGAACATACCTTTAACCAATGGATGGAGAATGCTCATGATTGGGTTATTTCACGTCAATTGTGGTGGGGACATCAAATCCCTGCTTGGTATAACAAGCAAACTGGAGAAGTTTACGTGGGCGAAGAAGCACCTCAAGATGTTGAAAATTGGGAACAAGACCCCGATGTTTTGGATACTTGGTTCTCAAGTGCTTTATGGCCATTTACAACAATGGGTTGGCCTGATGAGAATTCAGCAGATTTTAAACGTTATTTCCCAACTAGTACATTAGTTACTGGATATGACATTATCTTCTTCTGGGTTGCTAGAATGATTTTCCAAAGTCTAGAATTCACTGGCAAACGTCCGTTTAAAGATGTGTTACTTCACGGTTTAATTCGTGACGAGCAAGGACGCAAGATGAGTAAATCCTTGGGTAATGGGATTGATCCAATGGACGTAATTGATAAGTATGGTGCCGATGCGCTTCGTTGGTTCTTATCCAATGGTTCAACTGCTGGACAAGATTTACGCTTTAGTTACGATAAGATGGATTCGGCATGGAACTTTATCAATAAGATTTGGAATGCTAGCCGTTATGTAATTATGAATTTGGATCAAGTTGAACAGCCAAAACTTCCAGAATTAAGCCAATTAACATTAGCTGATAAATGGATTTTGAGTCGTTTGAATAAAACGGTTGAACAAGTTACGCACTTCTTTGACGTTTATGATTTTGGTGAAGCTGGTCGGGCAATGTACACCTTTATTTGGGATGATTTCTGTGACTGGTATATCGAAATGAGTAAAGAAATTTTGAACGGTGAAGATGAACAAGCTAAGGTTAATACTCAAAATGTATTGGCATACGTTCTTGATCAAACACTTCGTTTGTTGCACCCAGTGATGCCATTTGTTACTGAAAAAATTTGGCTCTCCATGCCACATGATGGTCAATCATTAGTGAATGCAGAATATCCGGTTGTACATGCTGAACTAGAAAATCAAGATGCTGAAGCGGGAATGGATCACTTAATTGGATTGATTAAGGCGGTTCGTAACATTCGTTCAGAAGCTGGGGCCCCAATGTCTAGTCCGGTTGATCTTTTGATTAAGACTGATAGTACAAAACTAATGCAACTCTTTAATGAAAATCGCGATTATATTGATCGTTTCTGTCATCCAGCTAATTTTGAATTAGGGGCAGATGTAGAGGCACCAAAACTTTCAATGTCAGCGGTAATTACGGACGGAGAAATTTACATTCCACTAGCTGAATTAGTAAACTTGGAAGATGAAATTGCGCGTCTGGAAAAAGAAGAAGCTAAGTACGAGCAAGAAGTAAACCGTGTGGTTAAAAAATTACAAAATGAACGTTTTGTAAGCAATGCTCCTGAAGAAGTTGTTGCAGCTGAACGTGCAAAACAAACGGATTACGAAGGTAAATTAGAAGCAACTAAACGTCGTCTTGCAGATATTAAATCTGAAAGCAAGTAGCTAACGTTTAAATTAACATTAAAGAACTGCAAACAAAAAGTGATTTTTGATGCGGTTCTTTTTTGCTAGAAGGGGGCTCAGTGATGGATTATAAAACGGCTTTGAAATTTATACACGGGCGGCCGCGGTTACGAAAAGAGCCGACCGTAAAAAGAATGACTGCCTTTCTAGATCAGTTAGGGAATCCACAAGATGCAATTCAAGGAATTCATGTTGCAGGGACCAATGGTAAAGGTTCGACCATTGCTTTTTTGGCCAAAATGATGGAGACTACTGGACAACGAGTAGGGACATTTACTTCGCCTTATTTAGAACGCTTCAATGAGCGGATTGCAGTAAATGGAATCCCTATCCGTGACGATGAGATTCTAACGTTAGTGGAAGAAATCAAACCAATCGTAGACGAGTTAGATCAAACTCCCTTAGGTGGACCATTAGAATTCGAAATTGTCACAGCCATGATGTTTTTGTATTTTAAAAAACACCCCGTGGATATAGTTTTGATTGAAGTAGGTATTGGAGGAAGGTATGATTCTACAAATGTCTTCACCCCGATTGCTAGTGTAATAACGAATATTGGTTGGGATCATATGCAAATTCTGGGTGATACATTACCTAAAATTGCTTTTCAAAAAGCAGGCATTATTAAAACTAATGTTCCAGTAATCACTGGAACTGAAGATCAGGCTGCGCTACGAGTGATTGAAGAGGAAGCTAAAAAGTTACATGCACCGCTAAAAATTTTGAAACGTGATTTTAAAATTGATTCCAAGGAAAATTTTTTCAGCAATACGTTCGCTCAAATCGAACATATCCACAGTGGCTTACTGGGTTTATATCAAGTAAATAATTTAGCAGTTGCTCTAGAAACTATGTTAGTAGTTAGTCGTCAATTAAATTGGAAGATTAACTATGATCAATTACGACAAGCAGTCCAACATACTCAATGGGCTGGCCGAATGGAAATTATTCAAAAACGGCCTAAAATTATTTTAGATGGGGCCCATAATTTACCAGGAATCCAAGCATTAAAAAAATCGATTCAAGCGTATTGGCCAGAACAAAAAGTTTTTATTTTAGCAGCTATTTTAGATGACAAAAGATTTGAGGCAATGTTGACCGAGTTAGTTGATTTAAAACAAGTAGAGTTAACGTTAACTAGATTTAATGGGCCAATCAAGCGTGCTGCTGTAGACTGGTCAGAACTGCACGATCCGATTCGAAAAGATATTAATTATCAAGCGAATTGGCAGTTGGCTTTAAAAGAAATTCTGCGTCAGGCTAAACCTAGCGACGTAATTATTATTACCGGATCCTTGTATTTTATTTCTGAGGTACGCCCGCAGCTAATTAAATAAAGCCGGCTGAATTTCCGTATGTATTTATTAGAGGTGATGTATATGGAAATTCAAGATGAAGCGAAAGCAAAATTAAAAAAAGTCGGTGCTGAAAATTTAAGTAACGAAGAACTTGTTCGAGCTTTTTTGGATAGTTTTGGACAAAGTCAAAAAATTAACCAGCTAACTAATCATTTTTGGGATACAATTGGAGACATAGCTGGTTACGGCTTACTAAGTCAAAATGAAAAAAGAAAAATTTTTAAAAATATTCCAGATGCTACTGTAGCTTTGGAGGCGGGTATTGAATTGGGACGTCGAATTCAAAAACAACCAATCCATTTACTGGGAAAGGTACTAGGAAGCGCTCAGTTGGGACAAATGATGGTTTCAAGATTTCAAAAGGAACCGCAAGAACACCTGTTGGTATTATGTTTGGATACTAAAAATCAAATTAAACGCGAAATTGTTGTTTTTAAGGGTGGCCTTAACTCGGCAGAAGTTCATCCTCGAGAAATTATGGTGGAAGTATTGCGGGTTAGTGCAAATAGTTTTGTTTTAATCCACAATCATCCAAGCGGTAATATAGAGCCTTCAACCAATGATTTAGCCTTCACCAAGAAAATGAAAAAAGTCGGCGATTTAATGGGTATTCGCCTAATTGATCACTTAATTGTAGGAGATCAAAGTTACTGGAGTGCAGCAGAAAAAAGATTTATTTAATGATTGATAAACATTTAGGTTATTGCCTAGTTTATAATCTTTATATGTTATAATTTATGAAGTCATTTTAATGAGATAAGTTAAGGGGTTCAGGGCTCATGCATAAGTTTTTTTCTAATCGAAAATTAGTTATAACAGTGATTTGTGCAATTATCGCGGTAGGTTTAATTGCAGGTTCACTTACATTGAAAAAGAAAGATAAGACGCCTGTTATTCAAAAAGTCGGTAACGACGTTTTTGGTACAGTTAGTCGTGTGATTGCATTGCCGATTCATGGTGTACAAACAATGACCACTGATATTAACAACTTTGTTTCGACCTACGAAGAAAACGCACGTTTGAGAAAAGGGATTGAAAAAAATGATTCAATCAACGCCGAAAATAAAAGCTTAAAGGCTGAGAACAAAGAATTAAAGAAATTAGTTGGCCTAAAAGAAACCATGTCGGACTATTCACTAACAGCAGCAACCGTTTTAACCCGTTCACCAAGTTCATGGCAAGATTTAATTACGGTAAACAAAGGAACGGCTAATGGGATAAAGAAAAATCAACCCGTCTTAGCCGGTAACGGATTAGTTGGTCGGGTAGTAGAAGCTGATTATACGGTAAGTAAAGTTGAATTGATTAGTGATAATAATGAATCCGCTAATCGCTTTGCTATTCAGGTTCAAGCAACTGATGGAGAATATATTAACGGTATTATTACTGGCTACGATAAAAAGACTAACCAGATTATTATGGGACAAATTACGGATAAAAAGACGGTTAAAGTTGGAACTCCGGTAACAACATCAGGTCTTGGAGGAGTTACTCCAAAAGGACTGTATGTCGGAAAAGTTGCTAAAATTTCAAAAGATGATTATGGGTTAGCTAGCGAAATTCGAATCGAACCAGCAGCTAAATTAAGCAATGTTAACAACGTTTATATTGCTAAGTTAGATTAGGGTGAAAGCATGTTACAATCTGCAAAATTAAAATATATTTTTCCTATCGTTTTATTGATTGCTTTTTTTCTAGATGGTTCATTAAATCAAATTTTTTCGTCAACTTTATTTCAATATCCATATTCGATGATTTGTAATCTAACGTTGATGTGGTTTGTAATGGCGATCTTTTTTGAAGGAGAATCTCAAATTAATTTCACATTGTGGTCATTTGTTATTGGGATTATATTTGATTGGTATTATACTGGAGTTTTTGGCGTGGATACTTTTATTATTCCAATCGTAGTGATGTTTATTCGTGGAATTCGACCTTTTGTTAAAACAACATTCTTGATAGTGTTGGGGATGGATATGTTTGCGATGGCGATGTATAACATCTTATTTTTCATCGTTTTTCAAATGATTAAGATGGCGAATGTGACTACCACATTTTTCATCGGATATTCGTTTTTACCAACCATTATTCTCAATTTATCAATTTTTGTAATTCTATATTACCCAATTAAAACCGTATTTAGAAGAACACGGGGAACCAATTCAAGAAGTTTTATGTAATAAGGACTTGAAAGTTTTAAATATAATTGATATTATTTGTATACTTTAGCAATGATCAGAAAAGTAGTTTATGTAATCTTCGTTAAGCGAGCCGTGGACAGTGGAAGCATGGTCAAGACCATAAATGAAACACATCTGTAAGTTGATAACTTGAACAATTAATTAGAGTTATCCGGTAATTCCGTTATCATTTAAGTTAATTAACTTTCTGAGGTTGGTTGCGTGAGCAATTAACAAACTTGAGGTGGAACCGCGATTGAACTCGTCCTCTTAGGCTTTTGGCCTAAGAGGATTTTTTTATGGACTGGGTGGTGTGCTACTAAAGAAGGTTAACTAACTTTCTGAGGTTATTTATGTGAGTAAATAACGAATCAGGGGTGGAACCACGATTAACTCGTCCTCTTAGGCTTTTTAACGCCTAAGAGGATTTTTTATTTATTGAAAAGGGGAATAGCGATGTTTAACATTAATTATATTTCAGAAATCATACCATCTTTGTTAAGTGGGGCATCAATGACATTACAGGTTTTCTGTTGGACAATTGTGGGGTCATTAATTCTAGGTGTTTTTCTAGCGTTGGGGTTAGTATCAAAATTTAAACCATTCCAAGCAATTATAAGTGCGTATGTGTGGTTAATGCGTGGTACTCCATTACTTTTGCAATTAATTTTTATTTTTTACGGATTACCAACTGTGGGAATTGTATTTCCACGCTACGAAGCTGCTTTACTAGCTTTTATCCTAAACTATGCAGCCTATTTTGCAGAAATTTTTCGGGGAGGATTACAATCCGTTGATAAAGGTCAATATGAGGCGGGACGGGTACTTCAGATGACCTATTGGCAAACAACTAAGAAAGTAATTTTGCCTCAGGTCGCTAAAATTGTTCTCCCATCAATCGGAAATGAAGTTATCAACCTTGTTAAAGATTCGTCATTAGTTTATGTGATTGGAATTGGTGACTTACTACGTGCAGGAAATGTAGCAGCGGCTCGTGATGTGACTTTGGTTCCATTTATCTTAGTCGGTATTATGTACCTAATATTGACAGGGATATGTACATTCCTGTTACGTAAAGTCGAAAAACACTATTCATACTTTAAATAGGGAGGGATTAGGTTATGTTAGAGCTTAAAAATGTTGTTAAAAGTTTCAACGGTAAAACTATTATCAATAATTTGAACTTAAAAATTCAAGATGGGAAAATATTAACTATTGTTGGTCCTTCAGGAGCGGGTAAAACAACCCTTTTACGTTGTATTAGCGGGTTAGAAAAAATTGATTCAGGTGAATTTCTTTTAGATGGGCAACCGTTTGATCCATATGAAAGTCGAGACAATGAAAGTGTAATCGGAGTTGTTTTTCAAGATTTTCAATTATTTCCTAACTTATCAGTAATCGATAACATCACGCTGGCTCCAATCAATGTTTTACATCAAAAAGAAACGGAAGCTAAAGAACGCGTGCAAAACATTATTGAACGCCTTGATTTAACTAAATTTGTAGAACAATATCCATATCAACTATCCGGTGGGCAAAAACAGCGAGTAGCGATTGCAAGAGCGTTAGCGATGAACCCTAGTATTCTTTGCTACGATGAACCAACTTCAGCGTTAGATCCTGAACTTCGAAATGAAGTTAGTAAATTAATCTTAGACTTGAAGGAAAATGGTATTACACAAGTAATTATTACGCATGATATTGAATTTGCAGATAAAGTTGCTGATGATACTTTAACAGTGAAGCCGGTGGATTAAATGAAAAAAGAATTGAAATTATTTCTTGTGATGGCTTTGGGACTATTAATTATTCCAGTTCTAGGAGGTTGTGGCAATTCAAAGAAAACCACGAGGGCCGAACCTAGTAGTTGGGAAACTATTCAAAAAAATAAAAAAGTCGTAATTGGCTTAGATGATAGTTTTGTACCAATGGGATTTCGAGAAAAAAATGGGCAGCTTGCTGGATACGATATTGATTTAGCTAGAGCAGTTTTTAGACAATATGGAATTAAAGTTGATTTTCAAACAATTGATTGGTCAATGAACGTAACTGAATTGCGCAATCAAACGATTGATTTGAT
Source organism: Pediococcus sp. EKM201D (assembly GCF_011800215.1). NCBI lineage: Bacteria > Bacillati > Bacillota > Bacilli > Lactobacillales > Lactobacillaceae > Pediococcus > Pediococcus sp. EKM201D. The sequence continues at coordinate 60,191 of NZ_JAALFK010000003.1, read as the reverse complement.
TTGGAATGGATTAACAATCACTGATGAACGTCAAAAAGCGTTGACGCTAAGTGAGCCTTATCTAACTAATCAACAAATTATAGTAGTAAAGAAAAGTAGCGGGATTACCAAGTTAGCAGATCTGAAAAATAAAAGTGTTGGTGCACAAAGTGGGTCATCGGGGGCACAAGATATTGATGACCATCCCCAAATTTTAAAGAATCGGATTAAAAACCACGACCCTATTTTGTATGATAGTTTCAATAACGCGTTTATTGATTTGAATGCTAACCGTATCCAAGGGTTACTAATTGATAGTGTGTATGCTAATTACTATATTAAGCATATGTCGAATTCAAGTGATTATCGGATTATAAAGAGTAATATGCCCAGTGAACAATTTGCAGTTGGAATTAAAAAAGGCAACACTGAAGTTAAACAAAAAATTGATCAGGGAATTAATCAATTAAGGGCCGATGGAGAATTAAAACGTATCAATCAAAAGTGGTTTGGAAAATAATCTGAACCTTAAGACCGAAAATTTAGTTATTTTCGGTCTTTTTGATACACTGGAGAAAAGAATGGCGGAGGAAGATCATTTTGGTTCTTATTGAGATTGTTTTTTATCTAATCAATATTATCATCGCGTTAACGATCGCATTAATGGAAAAGCGAGATATTTCTGCAGCATGGGCTTGGTTATTTGTAATGCTATTGCTTCCTGGAATTGGGTTTATAATTTATCTATTTTTTGGCTGGAAGTTAAATCAAAGGCAAATATTTGATTTGAAAGCTCAAAAAAGACTCGGAATTAGCGATATGGCTGAATATCAAAAGCGTAATCCTAAAAACAAACCGACCCTGGATACCAATCTTGAAAATGACTTGGTTCAGATGTTTTTAAACACGGATAATGCAATTTTAACGACTAAAAATGATTTAAAGATTTTTACAGATGGTCATGAAAAATTTAACAGCTTGTTTGAAGATTTAAAAAAGGCTAAACATCATATCAATATCGAATATTTTACAATCTATGATGATCAGTTAGGCAAAAAATTACGTAAAATTTTGGTTCAAAAAGCGCGTGAAGGTGTCCAAGTAAGGGTGTTGTACGATTTATTTGGATCAAAAGGATCCAAGCAAAAATTTTTTAAAGAATTAATTCAGGCTGGTGGCGAAGTCACGCCATTTATGAAATCTAAACTAGGCTATTATAGTTTTAGAATTAATTTTCGAAATCATCGAAAAATTGTGGTGATTGATGGATCGGTTGGATACATTGGTGGTTTTAACATTGGTGACCAATATTTAGGACGTAATAAGCGCTTTGGAAACTGGCGTGATACGCACTTAAGGTTAGAGGGTTCCGTGGTATTGCAATTGCAAAGTCGTTTTTTCATGGATTGGAATGCATCTGCTAAGCGTCAAAAAGTTCAATTTAGCTTAGATTATTTTCCACAAAGTAACGTTCAAAATAATATTCCAATGCAGATTGTTAGTAGTGGACCTGAGAATGATGTTCAAAAAATCAAACAGGGTTATATTAAAATGATTATGGGGGCTAAACATTCCATTTGGATTGAAACGCCATACTTTATCCCTGATGATGCCTTAATGGAAGCTTTGTTAATCGCTATTCGTTCAGGCATCGAAGTGCGGATTGTAATTCCACAAATGCCTGATCATCCCTTCGTCTACCGGGCTACAGAGTATTATGTACAACAATTGTTAAAAGCTGGCGCGCGTATCTATTCATATCAAAATGGGTTCATGCATGCTAAGACGATTGTGGTCGATAATATGATTACAAGTGTAGGTTCAGCAAATTGGGATATTCGTTCTTTTAAATTAAATTTTGAAGCAAATGCATTTATGTATGATCCTAAAGTGGCTGAACAAATAATCGCTACAATTAAAAATGATTTAAAGGATGCGCGTGAATTGGATGAAGAATATTTCAAGCAACAATCTTCGTGGAAAAAATTCCGTCAATTGGCTAGTCGTTTGATTTCACCAATTCTTTAATTAACATTGAAAAGTGTGCGAAATTTCGCTAACATTAATCGCATGTGAAAAAGTAGGAGGCATCATATTGGATGTTCAAAATCAGTCTGGGATTCAGACTTTAGTTTTACCAAGTAAAAAATTTAAAACTGTGCGCATTGACGTACATTTTTTGAAATACGCAACGATTAAAGATTTAGCCCAACGCTCTTTAATTGCTAATATTTTAGATACAAGTACTAAAAAGTATCCAGATCAAGTTCGGTTTACGCATGCTCTATCGGAAATGTTCGGCGCTAGCTTTGGTGGAGGTGCTGCTAAAAAAGGTAATATGCATGATGTAGCTTTCTCAATGGTAGTTGCCAATGATAAATATATTAAGCACCAAAACTTAATTCAAGATGCGATTCGCTTTTTGAATGAAGTGATTGTTCATCCACTAGCAGATGGTAAGCAATTTGATGAAGAAACATTCCAACGTCAAAAGCAAAATATGTTAAATTATGTTAAATCGGCAACAGAAGATAAGCAGTATTGGTCCGCGCAACAATTACGTAAACTAACTTTCGGTCAGACCGTGGTACAAGGTATTCCAAGCTATGGATTAGTAGAAGATTTAGAGAACCTAAAAAATGCAGAAACCTACCGAGCTTATTTGGATATGCTTAAAAATGATTTAGTGCATATTAGTGTTTCAGGGGACGTCAATCAAGAAGAGATTGAGGAAGATTTAAAGATTTTTGAATTAGATGAACGCCAATTTGATTTAAAACCTTTAATTACACATTTCGATGCACGGGAGAAAGCTATCGTTAAGGCTGAACATCAAGATGTACGCCAAGCACGCTTAAACTTATCTTTCAATATTCCGGCTGATATGACTGGAGAGAACTTTTTTACGGCAGTCGTATTTAATGCTTTATTCGGCGGATCACCACAATCTAAGTTGTTTGTTAACGTGCGCGAAAAAGCCAGCTTGGCCTACTATGCTAGTTCGAGTTTAGATTTATATGACGGAATCTTAAATATCCAGACAGGTATTAATGGCGGGAACCATGATGCTGCAATGCAAATTATTCAACAACAACTCCAAGACATGCAAAATGGGCTCTTTACTGAAAGCGAACTTGCTAACATTAAAAAAGGACTACAATCAGATTATCTTTCGGGGATGGACTTGCAAAGAACCGCACATCGGCGTGGATTAAATGATTATCTGTTAAATCGACATTGGTCGACGGAAGAGTGGCTAACCCAGATTAATGCAGTGTCTAAAAAGGATATTGAACAATTAGCTCAGCAAATTAAAATTCGAGCTGAATATTTCTTGAGTGGAGAATAATTTGAATGAATAAAAAAGTATATCAAGCGTTCAATGAATGCTTATTTTCAACCGTTCTTTCCAACGGTTTAAAAGTTAATATTTTACCCAAAACTGGATTTAAAAAAACATACGCCGTTTTAACTACTGATTTTGGATCAATGGATCGAGCATTCACTTTAGATGGTGAAAAAATTCAGATTCCCGCCGGCACGGCACACTTTTTAGAACATAAACTTTTTGAAAAGGCGGAATACGATGCATTTGAATTGTTCACTAATAACGGAGCAGATTCCAATGCATTTACAAGCTATACCAAGACTAGTTATCTATTTTCTTCAACGACTGGATTACAAGAGAATTTAGATATTTTGTTAGATTTTGTTCAACAGCCATATTTTTCGGAGAAGTCAGTTGCTAAAGAACAAGGAATTATTGGACAAGAAATTCAGATGTATAATGACGATTTTGATTGGCAATTATACATGGGAATTTTAAAGAATCTCTTCCCCAATCAATCCATTAGTGACGACATTGCCGGAACCGTGGAATCAATTGCTAAAATTACTCCGGAGTTGTTGTACAAAGTACATAAAGTGTTTTACCGTCCCGAAAATATGAATTTATTTGTTACTGGGAACCTAGATCCGGATCAGATCCTTCAATGGATTAAGGATAATCAGCAACGAAAAGAGTTTGCAAAAGTTAACTTTGAAATTCCTACTCCAGAATCCGATGATGATGAGATTATCGAAAATCGTGCATTATTGACTAAGGTTGAACGTCCTAAAGTTATGTTAGGAGTTAAAAATGCTAAAGCATTGCCTCAACCTGGTATTGAACGTCTAAGATTCATTATTACGCTTGATTTGGCGTTATATTTAATCTTAAGTTCATCTTCTAGATTATATTTAGAATTGTATGATGAAGGGCTTTTGGACGACACTTTTGGATACGATTTAAATAGTGAAAGAGAAGCCTTGTTCCTAACTTTGGGCGGTGACACCAACCATCCTACTGAATTGATACAAGCCTTAAAAGATATTTTGACAACTGTTTTAATGAAGTCGGATGCGCTCCTCAAAGATTTCGAGCTAGCTAAAAAAGAAATGTATGGAAGAAGTATTACTAGGATGAATTCTTTGGAAGCTATTGCTAATTCATTTGAAGGTGAAAACTATGGAAATACGACAATTTTTGATGAAGCAATGCTTTATCAAGATATCTCTTTAGACGAAGTAATTAATACTTTCGATACCTTTATGAAAAATGTTGTTATCAGTACGTTTAAAATGGATAGTGAGCAGGCGAAGAAATGAAATTTGCATTAATTTGTGGAGCAAGCGGCAATATCGGAACAGCGATTAGCAAAGATTTGGCTCAAAAGGGATGGTCACTTTACTTACATTATTATCAAAATGAGGCAACAACTAATCAATTAGCCAATGAGTTACGGGCAGAATATCCTCAGCAAGATTTTTTAACCATTCAAGCGAATTTCAGAAGCGAAGACGCTGCTCAAAAAATTAGCCAAAATATTTTTGGGTTGAATGCCGTGGTTTTTGCTCAAGGAACGACAATCTATCAATTGTTTGATTGTTTTAGTGCCCAACAGTTGGAAAATTTGTGGCAAGAACAGTTAAAAACACCCATGTTAGTTATTCAAAAGGTAATTAAAAAAATAAGCAACGCTGAAAATGGAAGAATTGTTTTTATTGGTTCAATCTATGGAGCAGTAGGCAGTTCAATGGAGGTACCTTATAGTGCTATTAAGGGGGGGATTAGTAGTTTTGTAAATGCCTACTCTAAAGAAGTTGCTTCACTAGGAGTTACTGTTAATGCTGTTGCACCAGGGGCAGTTGCCACTAAGATGAACGATGAATTTAATCAAACAGAAATTGAAGCAGTTAATGAAGAAATACCGGTGGGACGTTTCGGTGATCCAACAGAGATCAGTCATATAGTTCAATCAATTATGGATGAACGGGCCTCTTACCTAACTGGTCAAACGATTTATGTTGATGGTGGATGGAAAAAATAATGATATACTTATCTTTGATTTAGAAATAAGTTGGGCGGTATACTTATGAGCACTAGAAAATACAAGGAAATTGGTGAGCGTCTGCAAGATGCTCGTATAAAAAAAGGGTGGACGATTGAAGAAGTTCAATTTAAACTGCAAATTTCAAAACGATATTTAATGGCGTTAGAAGCTGGTGAAAATGATGATTTACCAGGTGATTATTATACACAATCACTGATTAAGCAATACGCCAATCTACTTGAAATTGACCTTGGCAGTCGCAACCTAAAAAGTGAACCGAATAGTATCAAAGAATGGCGTCGTACGCATGCTGAGATATCAAGTCGTAGTCAAAAAGAAGCACAACAACGAAAATCAGTTTTGCAAGGATTAATCCGACAACATCCATGGTTGATGGGAATTGTATTGGTGGTTGTTATTTGGCTTTTAGTTTGGGGAGCTTTCAATGACATGGCTGGACATACTAAATCTACGTTCAAGGTACCAAATCAGGTCAAGGTGGTTGATACAACTAAAGGGACATCTACCAAGAAACATGATCAGTCGAAGGCAAGCTCTTCCAAGAAGGAAAGTGCTAGTTCAAAGAACTCGAAGGCTACACTTAAAAAAATTAACAATAGCTCCGATAATTTAGAGGTAACGTTGGCTGCAGGAAGCCAGCATGCTAACTTAAAGATGCAGATGGGCCAAAGATCTTGGAATGCATTGACGGTAACTCAGCCTAAAGCAGAAACTACTTGGCAAGGACTGCTAGAAGCGAATGCTAGCAAAACAATTGAATTGAAAAAAGGTTACACTTATGCGCTTAAAATTGGCGCCTCAACTGGGTTTACGGGAACGATTGCCGGAAAAGAAATACCTAAATCAACTACCAATTCGGTGGTTCGAAATATAACAATTGAAGTAAAATAAGAGGGAGTATCAATGAATTTACCTAATAAATTAACCATTTTTAGAATAATTTTAATTCCAATTTTTATCATACTCACAGTCATGCCAGAAGTTGGTGGAAGTGTAGTTTGGTTGGGGACAAGTATTGCAGTTACCAAGATTTGGGGGGCACTTGTTTTTGCAATTGCATCTATTACCGATTTTTTAGATGGACAGATTGCTAGACGTCAACATTTGGTTACCAATTTTGGTAAATTTGCTGATCCAATTGCAGATAAAATGTTAGTAATGACTGCTTTTATTGTCTTAGTAGAAATGAAGATGGTTCCAGCTTGGATTGCTGCTATCATCGTTTGTCGTGAGTTAGCTATTAGTGGATTGCGCTTAATCATTGTGGAAAATGATGGTGAGGTACTAGCAGCTGAAATGCCTGGAAAAATCAAAACATTCTCGCAAATGTTCGCGATTATTTTCTTGCTTTTGAATAACATTTTCTCAAGTTTCTTACATTTCGGTCTAGGTACAGTATTATTATATGTCTGCTTATTCTTTACTGTTTATTCAGGAATCGATTATTTTTATAAGAATCGGGCCATTTTTTCTGATTCATTCTAGTAATATAAAGGACTATAGCGAAATTTATGATTTTGTTATGGACCTTTTTTTAATACAAAAAAATAAAAACGAGTAAAATTACATATATAAGCATTGAGGAGGAAAAAAAATGAACGCTGAAATTATTTCAGTTGGTACAGAAATTTTGTTAGGAGAAATCGTCGATACTAACGCCGTTTATCTGAGCCAGCTTTTTGCTAAATTAGGGATTGATGTTTTCAACAAAATAACTGTTGGAGATAACGAAAAAAACATCATGGATGCCTTAGAAGTCGCTTCGAAGAGAAGTGATTTAGTGGTTACGATCGGCGGATTAGGTCCAACAGAGGACGATATCACTAAGCAATCCTTGGCTAAATTTGTCGGAAAAAACTTAAAACACCATCCCGAGGCGCTACAACAAATTACAGACTATTTTAAAAAACAAAATCGGCCATTGACTAAAAATAATGAACGTCAGGCTTTATTACTGGATGGGGCTAAACCAATTCATAATCCTAATGGATTAGCCCTGGGTATTTTTTATCACACAGAGCAAACCGATTATATTGTTTTGCCTGGACCGCCTTCGGAATTCGAACCTATGGTGGATGAAAAGGTACTTCCGCTACTAAGCCAGCAATATGGTTTGGAGAAAACAATTCAATCTAAAACTCTGCATTTTGTTGGAATCGGTGAGGCAGATTTAGCTGCTCGAGTAGATGAGATTGTTCGTAATCAAAGCAATCCTACTATCGCCCTTTACTTTAAACCAACCGATGTGACAATTCGATTGACTGCCAAAGCTAATTCTAAGCTAGCTGCTGAGGAAATTTTAAATCATACTAAAAAGCAACTACTAGATCGAGTTGGAGAATTCTTTTATGCAGAAGGTGACAGAGTTTCTTTCACCGATTTTGTCGTTAATCAATTGATTAAACGCAATATTTCATTAACAGCGGCAGAAAGTTTGACGGGGGGAGCTTTTGAAAGTACGGTTGTAGAAACTTCTGGAGCAGCAACCATTTTTCCGGGAGGATTTGTAACATATGCTGATGAGGTCAAAAGTAAGTTGATAGGGGTTCAACCAGCAACGATTGAAGAAAACACGGTTGTAAGTCGGCAAGTAGCGGAAGAGATGGCTAGAGGGGCTCAAAAGACGTTAGATACGGATATAGCGGTTAGTTTTACTGGAGTAGCTGGACCAGGGGCCTTAGAACATCACCAACCCGGAAACGTATGGATTGGTTTAGCTAAACGTGATGGGTCAATAGTCACTAAAGAATTTAATTTTGTTGGTAACCGTGAAAAGATTCGGCACCTAGCCGTGATGAACGGATTTAGAATGATATGGGAAAATGTTATTAAATAAAACATTCGAACTTTTGTTCGCTTTTTTGTTGATTTTTATAAAATAACTATGTATCATACTAGTATAGAGAAACCCTAGGAGGTTATTAATTGGCAGACGAAAGACAAGAAGCTTTAAATAAAGCACTTAAAAAAATTGAAAAAAACTTTGGTAAAGGATCTATTATGCGAATGGGGGATGCGGTTGATACGCAAATTTCAACGATTCCCAGTGGTTCTTTAGCATTAGACGATGCACTAGGAGTTGGCGGTTTTCCTAAGGGAAGAATCGTCGAAATTTATGGGCCTGAAAGTTCTGGTAAGACAACTGTAGCTTTACATGCAGTTGCTGAAGTGCAAAAACGTGGGGGAACTGCTGCATATATTGATGCTGAAAACGCGATGGATCCTGCATATGCAACTAATTTGGGCGTTGATATCGATTCACTCTTACTTTCACAACCAGACACTGGTGAAGAAGGATTAGCTATTGCCGATGCTTTGGTATCAAGTGGTGCTATTGACTTGGTCGTTATTGATTCCGTTGCAGCCTTAGTTCCACGTGCTGAAATTGATGGAGAGATGGGGGATGCTCATGTTGGCCTCCAAGCTCGGATGATGTCACAAGCACTTCGTAAATTATCTGGTTCGATTAACAAAACTAAGACGATTGCGTTATTCATTAACCAAATACGTGAAAAAGTCGGAATTATGTTTGGTAATCCAGAAACAACTCCTGGTGGACGGGCTTTAAAATTCTATGCAACAATCCGTTTAGAAGTACGCCGTGCAGAACAAATTAAAGATGGTGCCGACGTTATTGGTAACCGTGTTCGTATTAAAGTGGTAAAAAATAAGGTTGCTCCTCCATTCAAAAAGGCTGAAGTCGATATTATGTATGGTCATGGAATTTCGCAAACTGGTGAGATGATTGATATGGCTGTTGAAAAAGATTTGGTTGGTAAGAGTGGTTCATGGTATTCATACGGAGACGAACGCATTGGACAGGGTCGTGAGAATGCTAAGAAGTACATTGATGAACATCCAGACGTTCGTGCAGAAATTCTTGGTAAAGTTCGTGAAGCGTATGGTATGGTAGCTGATCCTACGAGTGAAGTTAAAAAAGAAAGTTCCAAAAAATCTTCAACTGATGATTCAGATTTAGCTTAAATACTACTAAAAGATTCAAGAAACTTTTCTTGAATCTTTTTTGATAGGTTTCAAACTAAATGATTCATTGACACTCTTATACCTAAATATTAAAATGATAATAAGTGTGAAAATCAAATAACATCATTCAAGAGATATAACTATGGTCTTGATGATTTGGAGGCAAAGATGATAATTTTATATATTATCCTCGCAATCATCGCTATAGTTGTTGGCTATTGTGCAGGATTCTTTATGCACAAACGGCTCATTGAAAAGCAAACTGCAAATGCCAGTAATTCGGCAGATGTAATTGTTGAAAATGCAAGAAAGCAAGCAGAAACGGAACGTCGTGAAAAGCTTCTAGAAGCCAAGGACGAGAGTCATCGCTATCGGGCGAAGGTGGAAAAAGAATTAAAAGAGCGACGGGCTGAGCTTCAAAAGCAAGAAGATCGTTTACTTCAGAGAGAAGATTCTCTTGATCGTAAGGATAATTCCTTCGAAAAGAGAGAGAATAGCCTAGAACGAAAAGAACAGAAACTTGCTCTAGACCAAAAGCATATCGATGAGCAACAACAAAAAGCATCATCACTCGTTGAAGAACGACAACAAGAACTTGAGCGAGTTTCCAATCTAACTCAAGAAGATGCAAAGAACTTAATTATTTCCGAAACAGAAGCTAAGTTGGAAAAGGAAAGAGCGTTAATAATCAAGGAAGGTCTTGAAGATGCTGAAGCAGAAGCAGATCAGACTGCCAGGAAACTTATCGCTGAAGCTATTCAACGCAGTGCGGCTGATATGGCATCTGAAACCACAATTACGGTGGTTTCGTTGCCCAATGATGATATGAAGGGTAGAATTATCGGACGTGAAGGCCGTAATATTCGAAACTTCCAAAATGTCACGGGAGTAGACTTGATCATTGATGACACTCCTGAAGCCGTGGTATTGAGTAGCTTTGACCCAATTCGTCGCGAAATTGCTCGAATTGCCTTAGACAAACTGATTCAAGATGGTCGGATTCATCCTGCTCGAATTGAGGAAATGGTTGAAAAAGCTAAAAAAGAAATGGATGACAATATTCGTAAGACTGGTGAACAAGCGGTCTTTGATTTGGGAATTCATTCTATGAACCCGGAACTAATTAAGTTAATTGGACAATTAAAATATCGGACGAGTTATGGTCAAAATGTTTTAAACCATTCAATTGAAGTTGCTAATTTAGCAGGTGTTTTAGCTGCTGAATTAGGTGAAGATGTTACTGTAGCAAAACGCGCAGGATTATTACACGATATTGGTAAAGCAGTACAACATGAAACTGATACTTCGCACGCTCAACTTGGAGTTGAGTTGGCTAAGAAGTATAAAGAAAGTGCAACGGTAATTAATGCAATTGCCGCTCATCACGATGGTGTTGAAGCACAGCATGTTATCTCCGTATTGGTTGCTGCAGCTAACTCGATTTCAGCAGCGCGACCAGGGGCACGGAGTGATACACTACAAAGTTATATTCATCGTTTAGAAAAACTAGAACAGATTTCTAATAATTTTGATGGAGTAAAGAAAAGTTACGCAATTCAAGCTGGACGTGAAGTTCGCGTTATCGTTAAACCTAATAAGATTAACGATTTGAAGGCGGTTATGTTGACCCACAATATTCGTAAGGCGATTGAAAAAGAGCTCGAATATGCTGGAAAAGTTAAAGTAACGGTTGTACGTGAAGTTCGAGCAGTTGATTATGCTAAGTAAAGGAGAGTTGGACTAGCGGTCCGCTCTTTTTTTGTTATATGTTAGAATATCCATTGTTAATGTATTTTTTACGTATTTAAAAATATGAGAGAAAAAGCTGGAAGGAAAAAAGAATGCCACAAAAAACAAGTGATACGCCAATGATGCGTCAGTATATGGAAATTAAAAATCAATACCCCGATGCTTTCCTATTCTATCGAATTGGTGATTTTTATGAATTATTTTATGATGATGCGGTCAAAGGCTCCCAGCTATTGGAATTAACGCTAACAGCGCGTTCTAAAAACGCAGATGATCCGATTCCAATGTGTGGAGTTCCTCATCATGCAGCACAAAATTATATTGATATCCTTGTCGACCAAGGATACAAAGTGGCAATTTGTGAACAGATGGAAGATCCACGGACTGCTAAAGGAATGGTTAAACGTGAAGTTATCCAATTGGTTACTCCAGGTACAACAACTGATAAGAGTGCTGAGGATGCCAAAGAAAATAACTATTTGACCGCTGTTAATTTTGATTCTAAAACTAAAAAATATAGCTTTGCGTATACAGATCTTTCAACTGGTGAATTAAAAGTTGCGATTTTAGATGATTTTGATAGCGTGATTAATGAAGCAGTAGGATTACAGACCAAAGAAATAGTAACTGACGAAAGCCTTGCAGAAAGTTTTGAAGAACGTTTTAAAGAGTTAAATATTTTAGTGTCTAAGCAGAGTGAAGTGGAAATATCCGCTGAATTAAGCTATTTAATTCAAGATTTAACAAGTTCAACGGAAATAGAAGTTGTTAAGCAACTACTTACGTATGTGCAAACTACGCAGAAACGTAATTTAGCTCATATTCAAAAAGCAGTGGCATATGAACCATCTTTCTTTTTGAGAATGGACCATGCTTCCAAGTATAATTTGGAACTAACTCGTTTAATTCGTACAGGAAAAAAACAAGGAACATTACTGTGGCTGTTGGACGAGACTAAAACGGCGATGGGGGGACGTTTACTGAAACAATGGTTAGATCGTCCCTTAATCCGCAAAAAAGAAATTATTAGTCGCCAAGATCGAGTTCAGGTTTTAGTAGATCATTTTTTTGAGCGTAGTAATTTACAAGAAGAGTTAACAAAAGTTTATGATTTGGAACGGCTAGCTGGTCGCGTTGCATTCGGTAGCGTGAATGGACGAGATTTAATCCAACTCAAAACATCATTACTTCAAATTCCTAAGGTACGTCATATTTTAGAGGAACTTAGTGAGCCGGTCTTTGATGATGCTTTAGAACATTTGGATCCGGTTAGTGATATTGCTGAGCTAATCCAAAATGCTATTGATGAAGATGCACCAATTTCTGTTACGGATGGAGATATTATTAAAGATGGTTACCATGCTAAGTTAGATGAGTACCGAGATGCAATGCGTAATGGTAAAAAATGGATTGCGGATTTACAGGCACAAGAAAGAGCGACAACGGGAATTAAGACATTGAAGATTGGTTATAACAAAGTTTTTGGTTACTATATCGAGGTAACCAGAGCCAATTTAGCTAATATTCCTGAAGGACGTTATGAAAGAAAACAGACTTTAACAAATGCAGAGCGATTCATTACGCCAGAATTAAAGGAAAAAGAACGGATTATTCTGGAAGCTGAACAAAAATCTACGGATTTGGAATACCAATTATTTAAAGAAATTCGAGAATTGATCAAAAAACAAATTGAAAGACTGCAAGATTTAGCTAAACAAGTGGCCGAATTAGATGTCCTACAGAGCTTTGCGGTGGTTAGTGAAAAATATCAGTTTGTTAAACCAACCATGACCAAAAATCATGCAATCGAAATTAAAGATGGCCGGCATCCCGTTGTCGAAAAGGTGATGGGACATCAGAGTTATGTTCCAAATAATATTGATATGGATGATAATACAGACATTCTCTTAATTACGGGACCTAATATGTCGGGTAAAAGTACCTATATGCGGCAACTTGCTTTGACCGTAATCATGGCTCAGATGGGATGTTTTGTAGCCGCTAGTGAGGCAACTTTGCCAATTTTTGATCAAATATTTACTCGAATTGGTGCTGCAGATGACCTAATTTCCGGACAGAGTACTTTTATGGTTGAAATGCAAGAAGCAAACCGAGCTTTGAAGGATGGAACCAGTAATAGTTTAGTTCTTTTTGATGAAATTGGTCGTGGTACAGCCACTTATGATGGAATGGCTTTAGCTCAATCTATCATTGAATTTATTCATCAAAATGTCCATGCTAAAACGCTTTTTTCGACTCACTATCACGAGTTAACTGAGCTCGATCAATCACTAGAACATCTCAAAAATGTCCATGTTGGAGCAGTGGAACAAAATGGTAATCTTGTCTTTCTTCATAAAATGGAAGACGGCCCTGCTGATAAATCATACGGAATCCATGTTGCTAAGCTAGCAGGGATGCCTGATAAACTTTTAAAACGTGCATCCGTCATTTTAGAAAAACTTGAGGCTAAAGATCAAGCTCATTCTGATGGGGTTGAGACACCAGTCTCCAAAGCAACTCCGGTTGAATCAGAGCAAACGCCAACCATGATTGAAGAACAAATGGCTTTGTTTGAAACACCTACTAAGCCGGTTAAATCAAGTCCTAAAGAAGAAGTTGCTAACCAACTGGAACAGTTAAATTTAATGGATATGACTCCCATGGAAGTTATGAATCAGTTATATAAATGGCAAAAGAAACTTCGTAAGTGAGGCGATTATTTTTGGCAGAAATACATGAGTTAAGTGAAATTTTAGCGGATCAGATTGCAGCGGGTGAAGTTGTTGAACGTCCAGCTTCAGTGGTTAAAGAATTAGTTGAAAATGCTATCGATGCTGGTAGTTCTCGAATTGATATTTTGCTTGAAGAGTCTGGGTTAAAGATGATTCGAATTATTGACAATGGTAGTGGAATTGATGCAAATCAAGTTGAGATTGCTTTTAAACGACATGCTACGAGTAAGATTTCGTCGCGTTCAGACTTATTTAAGGTGGGGACTTTGGGTTTTCGAGGGGAAGCCCTACCTAGTATTGCTTCAATTGCAGATGTTGAAATGTTGACAGCTACAACTGATGGACCGGGTAAAAAGATTCATTACCGGGGTGGCAAATTAGAAGATAGCGGTGATGCTCAAAGTCGCCAAGGTACGGATATTACTGTACAGGATCTATTTTTCAATACTCCAGCACGGTTAAAGTACTTAAAATCGCTCCAAACAGAATTATCTAAAATTACGGATATTGTCAATCGAATTGCACTAAGTTACCCAGAAGTAGCTATCTCACTACAAAATAATGAGCGTGAGCTAATGCGAACCTCAGGAAACGGAAATATTCAACAAGTTTTAGCTAACATTTATGGTGCCAAAAATGCTCAAAAAATGGTACATGTTAAAGAACAAAATATTGACTTTACGATTGATGGTTATATTAGTTTACCAGAATTCACTAGGGCAAATCGCAGCTATATCACGGTTCTAGTTAATGGACGGTATATCAAAAATTTCCAAATCAGTAAGGCTATTATTGATGGTTATGGTTCAAAATTAATGGTTGGTCGTTATCCAGTAGCAGTTTTGAATATTAAAACTGATCCAATTTTAGTAGATGTAAATGTGCATCCAACTAAACAAGAGGTGCGCATCAGTGAAGAACAGACACTGTTAGATTTAATTTCCAAAGCCGTTTTTAATGAACTTGCAGATAAAAATTTGATTCCGGATGCAGTAGACAATTTAAAAAAGTCACGTGTAAAAGTAAGTTCAAGTGAACAACTTGACTTAGCTCGGATGGCCATATCGGGTTCTTTTGAGATGGAACAGGATCATGTAACGATTCCAGATACAGATAACGACGAAGTTGAAAAAGAAGTAAATATCTCGGATCGATATGTGGAACCTGAACCAATTGTTATTAATAGTCGCCAAGATTTAAAATCTGATACCATTGCCGAATTTAAAACCAAATACGCTAACGATGCAGTAGTTAACAATACGGTTGAAGACGGGGATCAGCCTGAATTAAAAGAGAAAGATGCCGTACAACGTTTTCCAACTTTGACTTACATTGGACAAATGCACGGAACATATTTGTTTGCCGAAGCTGAGGATGGTCTCTACATTATTGATCAACATGCAGCGCAGGAACGTATTAATTATGAATATTATCGAGTTCAAATTGGAGAGGTCAGTGATGATCAACAGGACTTACTAGTGCCAATTTACTTAGATTATTCAACTACGGATGCTATCCGAATTAAAGAAAAGCAAACAGTCTTAGAGTCGTGTGGATTGTTTTTAGAAGAATTCGGGAAAAATACGTTTATCGTTAGACATCATCCAACGTGGTTCAAAAAAGGGCAAGAGGAAGACACCGTTAAAGAAATGGTTGATTATGTTTTAAATGATAGCTCAATGACGGTAGCTAAATTTAGGGAAGCAACCGCCATCATGATGAGTTGTAAACGAGCTATTAAAGCCAATCATCATTTAGATGAACCACAAGCTAAACAATTATTAAAAGACATCGCTAAGGCTGAAAATCCATTTAATTGTCCTCATGGTCGTCCAGTACTAGTACATTTTTCAACGACAGACATGGAGAAAATGTTTAAAAGAATTCAAGATCCACACCATTCTGACTTGATGGAAGATGAGATGTGATACAATTAACTGAATGCGAACAAACGTTTTGAAATGAGGATTTATAAATGTATGAATATTTAGATGGAGTCGTCGTTAACGTTAATCCAGCTTATATTGTTGTTGATGTCAATGGAGTTGGATTTTTAGTTAACGTGGCTAATCCATATAGTTTTGAACTAGATGCTAAACAGAAAGTTTTTGTTCATCAAGCTGTTTCAGAAAATGATCAAACTTTATATGGATTTAAAAAAGCTGAAGATAAAGAACTTTTTCTTAATTTATTAAAAGTTAAGGGGATTGGTCCGAAAAGTGCGTTGGCTATTTTAGCGAACGATGATCATACAGGGTTGATTAATGCGATTAATAATGATGATGTAAGTTATCTCAAAAAGTTCCCTAAGATTGGTCCTAAGGCTGCTCAACAAATCATTCTAGATTTGAAGGGCAAAGTGGCGGTTGAAAATGAAGTAGGAACCCTTTTTGATTTATCAACTACTTCAAACCAAGCTCTAGATGAAGCTCTAGAAGCTTTGATTGCATTAGGTTATTCTGAAAAAGAGGTTAAGAAATTAACTAAGAAATTGAGTGAACAAACTGATCGGACAACTGATCAGTATATTAGTTCGGGATTAAAATTATTGATGAAAGGATAAGACAAGTTGATGGAAGATGAACGGATTACTTCTGCGGAAGTTCAAAGTCCAGACGAAGAAAATGAAGAGTTGTCGTTAAGGCCTCAAACATTGCATCAATATATTGGTCAGGATCAGATTAAACATGAGCTTGAAGTATATATTGCCGCAGCCAAAAATCGCGAAGAAGCACTAGATCATGTTCTTTTATATGGCCCCCCTGGACTAGGGAAAACGACTTTAGCGATGGTTATTGCTAATGAAATGAACGTTCAGATTCGAACGACTAGTGGACCAGCCATTGAAAAACCGGGTGATTTAGTAGCTCTTTTGAATGAGCTACAACCTGGTGACGTTTTATTTATTGATGAAATTCATCGATTACCTAAAGTGGTGGAGGAAATGCTCTATTCAGCCATGGAAGATTTCTTTGTTGATATTGTTGTCGGACAAGGACCAACTGCACATCCAATTCATTTTCCTTTACCACCTTTCACTTTGATTGGAGCGACTACTAGAGCGGGCTTACTCTCAGCTCCATTACGAGATCGCTTTGGAATTGTTGAACATATGAATTACTATAATGAAGCGGATTTAGCTAACATTGTTCGACGCTCTGCGGGTATTTTTAACTCGCATATTGACGATCAAGGGGCGTACGAAATTGCTAGTCGCTCACGAGGAACACCGCGAATTTCGAATCGTCTGTTAAAACGAATCCGAGATTTTGCTGAAGTAGAAAATGATGGACAAATTGATCGCCAATTGGTTAGTCAGTCCTTGAAATTACTTCAAGTAGATAATCGTGGACTAGATCGGACTGATAAAAAAGTTCTAACTACTATGATCGAGCTCTATGGAGGCGGTCCGGTAGGAATTTCCACCATTGCAGCTAATATCGGTGAAGAACCAGATACTATTTCAGAAATGTATGAACCATACTTGCTTCAAATTGGATTCCTGAAAAGGACGCCTCGAGGCCGGATGGTTACAGAACGTGCCTACGAACATCTAGGCTTAATTGATCAATATATGAATAAATGAGGAATTGAAAATGACACTAACTACTGAAGATTTTAATTATGACTTACCACATGAATTAATTGCCCAAACTCCAATTAAAGAACGCGATGAATCTCGTTTACTTGTGTTAGACCACGAAACAGGAGCAATGGAAGATAAACATTTTTACGATATTATCGACCAATTAAATCCTGGTGATGCAGTCGTTATGAATAATTCACGAGTAATGCCGGCTCGTATTTACGGAATTAAGGACAAAACGGGTGGTCACTTTGAAGTTCTACTATTACACAATATTGAAGGCGACCGCTGGGAAACGCTCGTTAAACCTGCTAAACGAGCAAAAACTGGAACCAAAATTATATTTGGTGATGGTGCCTTGACAGCGACAGTTACCAAAGAATTAGAACATGGTGGACGTGAGATTGTCTTTGATTATGATGGAATTTTCATGGAAGTTTTGGAAAAGCTAGGAGAAATGCCGTTACCTCCATACATCAAAGAAAAATTAGATGATCCAGAACGTTATCAGACCGTTTATTCTAAAGAACCAGGTTCAGCAGCAGCTCCAACGGCTGGATTACACTGGACTAAAGAACTACTAGAAAAGGTTGAACAAAAGGGCATCAAATTAGTTTATTTGACATTGCATGTTGGACTAGGAACTTTCCGACCTGTGGATGAAGATAATATTGAAGATCACAAGATGCACAGTGAGTTTTATCAACTTTCTGAAGAATCAGCGGCAGCCTTGAATGAAGTGAAGAAGCAGGGTGGAAGAATTGTGGCTACGGGAACAACTTCAATTCGGACGCTTGAAACAATTGGCTCTAAGTTTAATGGAGAAATTAAAGCTGATAGTGGTTGGACAGATATTTTTATTAAACCAGGTTATGAATGGAAAGTGGTTGACGCTTTTATAACTAATTTCCATTTACCAAAATCAACTTTGGTAATGCTAGTAGCGGCCTTTACGGGAAGAGAAAATATTTTAAATGCTTACCAACATGCGATTGAAGAAAAATATCGTTTCTTTAGCTTTGGTGACGCAATGTTTATTAAATAAAGAACTATGAATGGAGAAATACATTGGAACCTGCAATTAAATACCGATTAATTAAAACCGATAAGCATACAGGAGCACGTCTAGGTGAAATAATCACCCCGCATGGTACTTTTCCAACACCGATTTTTATGCCCGTTGGAACTCAAGCAACCGTCAAAGCCATGTCACCTGAAGAACTAGAAGACTTAGGAGCAGACATTATTTTGTCGAATACCTATCATTTATGGGTGCGACCAGGTGAAGATATTGTTAAAGAAGGTGGTGGTCTTCACCAATTTATGAACTGGAAAAAGGGAATCTTAACTGATTCAGGTGGATTTCAGGTATTTTCTTTAGCGAAATTACGGGATATCACTGAAGAAGGGGTGCACTTTAAAAACGAGCTTAACGGAGCAAACATGTTCCTTTCACCGGAAAAGGCTATTCAAATTGAAAATGATCTGGGTCCAGATATCATGATGAGTTTCGATGAATGCCCGCCTTATTTTGAGAGTTATGACTATGTTAAACATTCGGTCGAAAGAACTAGCCGTTGGGCCGAACGTGGTTTGAAAGCTCATCGTAACCCAGAAACCCAAGGCCTTTTTGGGATTATTCAAGGTGCCGGTTTCGAAGATTTAAGAAGACAAAGTGCTAAAGATTTAGTTAGTATGGATTTCCCTGGATATTCAATCGGAGGACTTTCAGTAGGAGAGTCTAAAGAAGAAATGAATCGGGTGTTGGATTTCACAACGCAATTGATTCCCGAAAATAAGCCCCGTTATTTAATGGGAGTAGGTTCGCCAGATGCTTTGATTGATGGTGTTCTTCGTGGGGTAGATATGTTTGATTGTGTATTACCAACCCGCATTGCCCGAAATGGTACCTGTATGACGAGTCATGGTCGTTTAGTAGTTAAAAATGCTAAATACGCGCGTGATTTCACACCAATTGATGATAATTGTCAATGCTATACTTGTCGCAACTACACTCGGGCCTATATTCGCCATCTAATTAAGAGCGACGAAACTTTTGGTCTTCGACTAACCAGTATTCATAATGTCTATTTCTTAGTTCATTTGATGAAAGATGTGCGTCAAGCTATTATGGATGATAATTTACTTGAGTTTAGACAAAACTTCTTTGAAGAATACGGATATAATAAGGAAAATAGTAAGAATTTCTAAGAGTACTGGTTTAGAAAACGTATTTTTGGTACAGTATACTTAGACGACTTTAGTGAGGTGAAAAAATGTTATTAGCAGCTGCAAATGGTGGTTTCGGAATGAGTTCAATCATTTTCTTTGTTTTAATCATTGGATTGATGTACTTCATGATGATCAGACCACAACGTAAACAACAACAAAAGCGCCAAGAAATGATGAATCAATTGAACGTTGGAGACAATGTTGTAACAATTGGTCGTCTTCATGGGGTGGTTGATTCAATTAATGAAGAGGAAAAAACTGTTACTTTAGATTGTGATGGTATTTACCTAGTTTTTGATCGTATGGCAATCATGCGGGTCGAAAAGAAGGCTCTTACGACAACTGAAACAACTGAAACTAAAGAAGAAGCTCCCGTAAAGGAAGCCGAACCTGAAGAAACAACTGAAAAAGAAGAATAATTTTTCAAACTTAGACCGCGAATTTTAATTCGTGGGTCTTTTTTTTCTTGTTTGAAGTTTTAAAATGGTAGATAATTAATCTATATGAAAAGCGAAAGCGGGGTTATAAAAATGAATCAAAAGGCTTTATTTATTATTTTTGGCGGAACAGGCGACTTAGCTTATCGAAAATTATATCCGGCGTTATTTAATTTATACGAAAAAGGATATTTAAAAGAGGATTTTGCTGTAATTGGTACAGCACGCCGTCCGTGGTCTAACGATCACTACCATGAAGTAGTTATGAGTGCAATTGAAGACGCAGGCCGTGATTCTGGTCGGACTAACGATGACCTACCTCGCAAATTTGCAAGCCATTTCTACTATCAATCACATAATGTTGATGATGTCGATCATTATGTAGCTTTACGTAAATTAGCAGATGAATTGGATGAAAAGTATGATCTTCAAGGAAATCGTATTTTTTATTTAGCAATGGCACCAAGATTCTTTGGAACAATTGCCGGCCATCTGAAAGATCAAGCTTTACTTACAAAGGGAAATGGTTTTAACCGATTAATTATCGAAAAACCCTTCGGACGTGACTATCCCAGTGCTAAAGAATTGAACGATTCAATTTCGGGTTCCTTTAAAGAAGAACAGATTTTTAGAATTGATCATTATTTAGGTAAGGAACCGATCCAGTCAATTGCTGGATTACGGTTTGGGAACGCATTGTTCAACTCGCTTTGGAATAAAGAACATATTGATAACATTCAGATTACCCTATCTGAATCACTTGGTGTCGAAGAACGGGCTGGATACTATGAAACAGCTGGGGCAATGCGGGATATGGTCCAAAATCATATTATGCAAATTGTTTCGTTACTTACAATGGAACGGCCAGATGTTTTTGATTCAGAACATTTACGTGACAAGAAAATTGAAGCTTTGGAAAATATCCAAATGTATACCAAAGAAGAAGCTAAAAAATATTTCATTCGTGGCCAATACGGTGCAGATGAGGCTAATACACAACTTGGATACCGAGATGAAGAAGGTACGGATAATCAATCAACTGTTGAAACTTTCGTTGCCGGTAAATTAATTACACATAATCCGTCATTAGATGGTGTACCAGTTTATATTCGTACTGGGAAACGATTAACTAAAAAATCAACTCAGATTAACATTGTATTTAAAAATGATGATCAAAACATTTTTGCTAAAGACGCGTCAGAAAAATTAAAGACCAATGTTTTGACTATGCATATTGAACCTGATCAAGGGTTTACACTAGAATTTAATACAAAGACTGGAAACCAAGGTTACAACCTTTCCCCAGTTCATTTACGTTATCGTAAGACAGCCACTGAAAAGGCTCAAATTCCAGATGCTTACGAAGGTTTGATTCGCGATGCTTTAATGGGAAATAAGACTAATTTTGCACATTGGCATGAAGTTAGCCAAGCATGGAAGATTATGGATGTAGTCCGCGAGGCTTGGGATGAAGAAGAACCCGCATTTCCAAACTATGCAAGTGGTAGTATGGGACCTGAAGCAGCTATGCAACTTCTAGCTGATGATGGACGTAAATGGGTTTTTAATCCACGCAGCTAATAATGGAAACAGAAGTTTTAACTCCGATCAACATTGATGATTCTCGTAAGATAATTCATGTTGATATGGACGCCTTTTATGCTTCAATTGAGATGCGAGATAACCCCAAGTTCAAAACCCAGCCTTTGGTGGTAGCTCATGATCCGCGCCTTACTGGAGGACATGGGGTTGTCACAACGGCAAACTATATTGCACGGCAATTTGGTGTCCATTCTGCGATGCCGGCTATGAAAGCTTTAGAACTTTGTCCAGAGGCGATTTTTAAAGATCCGGACTTCACTAAATATCGTGCAGTTTCGGAACAAATTCATCAAATTTTTCACGAGTATACCGATAAGATTGAACCCGTTGCCTTTGATGAGGCCTATTTAGATGTTTCAGAAGATAAAAAGAGGCTTGGTGACGCTGTGTTGATTGCTCATGAAATTCAGAAAGTTATCTTTAATGAAACCCAATTAACCTGCTCTACGGGAATTTCATACAATAAATTTCTGGCTAAAATGGCTTCCGAATATTCCAAGCCGGTAGGTGTGGCAATCATCGAAAAAGATGACGTTGCTGAGTTTCTAAAGAATATTCCAATCGAACGGTTTAGAGGGGTTGGCAAAAAAACAGTGCCTAAAATGCACGAGCTAGGTGTTTTTCAAGGTGCGGATTTAATCAAGATGTCTGAAAATGATTTAATTCATTACTTTGGAAAATTTGGGTACACCTTGTTTCGTTGGGTTCGCGGACAAGATGATCGCCCAGTCGAATACTTGCGTGAAAGAAAATCAATTGGCAAAGAAGAAACGTATGGAAAGTTGCTCACCACTGAGATGGAGGTTGAAGAGCGACTTCGGGTAATTGCTAAGAATCTATTTCGCGCAGTTTTGAAAAGACAGAAACACGGCAAAACCATTGTATTGAAACTAAGATATGGTGATTTTGAAACGTTAACTAAACGAATCACATTGGACGAATTTTTCCAAAATGATGTTGAAACCTATTATTTTTATGCTAAACAGATTTTGGATGAAATTGCTGATATTTCGCGGGGGATTCGCTTATTAGGGATTACACTAACCAACTTAACGGATCAAAATTTTCAAGAAGTTTCTTTACCACTGTTTAAGCACTCAGAGTGATTTTGTGATATGCTTAAGAGCGCTAATAATAAAGTATTAAACTTATATTGATAAAAATTTAATGAGTAGGATAAATGAGGCTGTAATGGACACACTTGAAAAAATTTTAGAACAAATCAAAAAATATAACCGAATTATTATTCATCGTCATCAACGTCCCGATCCCGATGCCATTGGATCACAAGTTGGACTCGCCAAAATTTTACAAGCATCTTTTCCCCATAAACAAATCAAAGTGGTTGGAAAACAAATCGATGGTTTGAGTTGGTTGGGTAACATGGATGAAATTGAAGGTGATTTCTTCGATGATGCATTGGTAATAGTGATTGATACGGCCAATTCACCAAGAATTGACGATCGTCGCTTTGAGAACGGGGCGTTCCTAATTAAAATTGATCATCATCCGAATGATGACCCATTTGGCGATTTGATGTGGGTAAAAGAAGAAGCATCAAGTAGTTCAGAATTAGTTTTTGATTTCTATAATCGCTTCAAGGACCAATTAACGCTGACAGCAGACGCGGCTAGAGATCTCTATGCGGGAATCGTGGGAGATACTGGACGCTTTATGTATGCAGCTACTAGTGCACATACGCATAGTGTAGTAGCTGGTTTAATGGAAACTGGCTTTGACATGGTAGCTGTTAATCAGACGTTAGACGAAATACCAGAATCAGTAGCTCATTTATCATCATACGTATATGACAACCTTCAAATTAAGGCTAATGGGGCTGCCCATATTGTTTTAAGTAAAGAAGCTTTGGATAAGTTTGATTTGAAGGACGCTGGAACAGCTGGAATTGTTTCACTACCAGGTCATATTACAACGGTTAAATGCTGGGCAATTTTTGTTGAACAAGATGATCACTCTTACCGTGTTCGACTTCGTTCAAAGGGTCCAGTGATCAACGAACTTGCAAAGAAACACGACGGCGGTGGTCATCCATTAGCTAGTGGTGCGAAGGCAGCTAACATTGAAGAAGTTAACCAAATTGTAAGTGAATTAGATCAATTGGTTTAGACAAGGAGTATTTAATGAACGAATTTCAGAAGTTTAATCTAAAACCATTTTTAATGACGGCTTTAGATGAGATTAATTTTAAGACACCTACCCCTGTACAGGATAAAGTGATTCCACTTATTGCTGATGGAAAGAGTGTTGTCGGACAATCTCAAACGGGGAGTGGTAAAACCCATGCTTTTCTTTTACCAATTTTTAACAATATCGATCCGGAATTAAATGCAATTCAAGCAGTAATTACGACACCTAGTCGTGAATTGGCTTATCAAATTTATGAAGATGCTAAGCAATTAGCCTCAGCTTCAGAAGTTAAGATTGAAATTGGCAATTACGTTGGTGGAACTGATAAGAAACGTCAAGTTGAAAAATTAGGACATCATCAACCAGCTATCATCATTGGTACACCAGGACGAGTTTTGGACTTGTTAAAGGAACGGGCCTTGAACTTCCGTCAAGTGAAGTATATGGTTATTGACGAAGCTGATATGACCTTAGATATGGGATTTTTAAACGCGGTAGATCAAATTGCTGCTGCAATGCCATCTAAGCTGCAAATTTTGGTTTTCTCAGCTACCATTCCACAACGGCTAAATGTATTTTTGAAGAAGTATATGGATCATCCGGTAATTGAAGAGATTCCTACCGAAACAACTATTAGCCCTACCATCAAGAATATCTTGATTTCAACTAAGAGTTCTGGCAAAAATAATTTAATTTATAAATTATTGACTATGGGAGAGCCCTATCTAGCTTTAGTTTTCACCAACACTAAGGAACGTGCTGATGAGTTGACCGATTATCTTAAAGCTCAGGGACTCGATGTTGCTAAAATTCATGGTGGTATCCAACCACGTGAACGTAAACGAATTATGAAGGATATTCATCGTCTTCGTTATCAATACGTTGTAGCAACTGATTTGGCTGCTCGTGGAATCGATATTGATGGAGTTTCACTAGTAATTAATGATGATATTCCGACAGACCTTGAATTCTTTATCCATCGAGTGGGTCGTACTGGTCGAAATGGTATGTCAGGAACCGCAATTACCTTATATATGCCTAATGAAGAAGACAAAGTAGCTGATGTCGAAAAGATGGGAATTACATTCTTACCTCAACAGATTCGAAACAACGAATTAGTTGATACGTACGATCGTGATCGTCGTCAGACGCGTCGTCTGAGTCAAAAGAAACTTGACCCAACCATGATTGGGATGGTTAAGAAAAAGAAGAAAAAGGTTAAACCAGGTTACAAGCGTCGAATTCGCAAAGCAATTTCAGAAAAAGAAATTCGTGATCGTCGTATGGAACAACATCAAGCAGTTCGTGAAGCCAAAAAGGCTAAGATAAAACAATCACGAAATAAGCGAAGATAAATTGACATTTTAAAGTTGATTTTCTATAATTAGCTGTAATATTTTTAAAATCATTTGAGATATGTAGGAGCTAACCCCTTAGTGCAAGAGACATTCTGGCTGGTGTGAAGGGTGAAGGGAAGTTTCTATGCTACTCAAGTTAATGAATCGTTTTCTCAGCGTTAATGAGACTTAAGAGGTATACGATTAAACATCGTTGCAAGTAAAGTGGTACCGCGCAGTCGCGTCTTTATTATTTTACACGCAATGGTGTTTTTTATTTTAGGAGGAAATAATGGAAAGAAAGTCAAGTAGTGAAATTCGTCGAATGTATTTAGATTTTTTCAAGAGTAAAGGTCACATCATTGAACCCAGTGCCTCATTAGTACCGCAAGATGATCCAACTTTGTTATGGATTAATTCTGGGGTTGCTACCATGAAAAAGTACTTTGATGGAAGTGTGGTTCCTGAAGTACCTCGTCTAACAAGTTCACAAAAAAGTATTCGAACAAATGATATTGAAAATGTGGGTCATACGGCTCGTCACCATACTTTGTTTGAAATGTTGGGTAACTTTTCAGTAGGAGATTATTTTAAAGAAGAAGCTATTCATTGGGCTTGGGAATTGCTAACATCCAAAGAATGGTATGGCATGGACCCAGAAAAATTGTATGTTACCGTCTATCCTAAGGATGAAGAAGCTAAAAAAATATGGTTAGAAACACCAATTGATCCTAGCCATATTGTGAAAGTGGAAGACAATTTCTGGGATATCGGTGAGGGTCCTAGTGGTCCTGATTCAGAAATTTTCTATGATCGCGGTGAAGCGTTTAATAATCTTGAAGATGACGATCCAGAGAATTATCCTGGTGGAGAAAATGAACGCTGGCTTGAAATTTGGAATATTGTATTTTCACAATTTAACCATAAGCCAGATGGAACTTATGAACCACTTCCACATAAAAATATTGATACGGGGATGGGATTAGAACGAGTTGTTTCTGTTTTCCAAGATGCCCCCACTAACTTTGAAACAGATTTATTCTTACCAATTATCCATGAAGTTGAAAAACTTAGTGGTAAAAAGTATGGAGAAAATAAAGAAAGTGATATCTCATTTAAGGTAATTGCTGACCATGCACGGGCTATTACGTTTGCTATTGGTGATGGAGCTATTCCTTCTAATGAGGGACGTGGATACGTTATTCGTCGCTTATTACGTCGTGCGGTTATGCATGGTAAACAACTGGGGGTAAATGAAACCTTCCTTTACAAGATGGTTCCAGTTGTAGGCGAAATTATGAAGGATTACTATCCAGAAGTGTTGGCTGATCAGGATTATATTGCCAAAGTTATTAAATCTGAAGAAGATCGTTTTAGCGAAACACTTACAGACGGACTAGAACTTTTAAATACAATTATTGATGAAACTAAGACTAAGGGCTCCGACACAATTTCTGGATTTGATGCCTTTCGTTTGTTCGATACTTATGGTTTCCCACTAGAACTAGCTAAAGAATATGCTAGTGATAAGGGGCTCAAAGTTGACGAAGCAGGCTTTGAAGATGAAATGCAGAAGCAAAAAGAACGTGCCCGTTCGGCTCGATCAACAGAAAAATCAATGGGAGTTCAATCTGATTTATTAACGGATTTAAAGACTGAAAGTAAATATGTTGGTTATGATACTCTTCGAGTTGATAATGCAATCCTTGAAAATGTAATTCAGGATGGGAAATTAACAGATATTGTAGAACCGGGTGAAGCCCGCGTCTTATTTAATATCACACCTTTCTATGCTGAAATGGGTGGACAAGTTGCGGATCAAGGTGAAATTAGGGATGCCAATGGCGAAATTGTGGCGGAAGTGATTGATGTTCAACATGCACCTAATGGTCAAAACTTGCATACTATTAAAGCTTTAAAGAAGATGCACAGCGGAGCAGCTTATACATTAGAAGTTAACCGAGCTTTCCATTTGAAAGTTGAAAAGAACCATACAGCTACTCATTTATTAGACCAAGCGCTACGTGATATTTTGGGCGATCATACACAACAAGCAGGTTCGTTAGTTGAACCAGGTTATTTACGTTTTGATTTTACGCATTTTGGACAAGTAACTAACGAAGACTTGGATCGGGTCGAAAAAATTATTAACGAAAAAATTTATGATGAAATTCCAGTAACAACGGTTGAAACGGACCTTGAAACTGGTAAGAAGATGGGCGCCATTGCCTTGTTTAATGATAAATATGGTAAAAAGGTACGCGTTGTTGGTATTGGCGATTATTCAAAAGAATTTTGTGGGGGGACCCATGTCAAGAATACTAATGAAATTGGACTCTTTAAGATCGTTTCAGAATCCGGTGTGGGAGCTGGCGTTCGCCGAATTGAAGCTGTAACTTCACAGGCCGCACTTGAATTCTTAAATACTGAAGAAAACCTTTTGAAGCAAACAGCTGGTCTTTTGAAGAGTGCTCAATTAAAAGATGTTCCTACTAAGACTGAACAACTTCAATCAAATGTTAAAGCATTGACACAAAAAATTAGCCAATTAGAAGCTAAGATTGCTAAATCCCAAGCTGCTAATATCGGCGATGAAATGGTGGAAATTAACGGAGTGCGTTTAATTGCTGCTGATGTTCAAGTTTCAGGAATGGATCAATTACGTCAAATGGCTGATGATTGGAAAAATAAAGATCAATCCGATGTCCTAGTCTTAGCTGCTAAGATTGGTGAAAAGGCTAATTTAATTGCTGCTGTCAAAGATGATTTTGTTAAAAAAGGTCTTAAAGCAGGAGATTTAATCAAAGCAATCGCACCTAAAGTAAACGGTGGCGGTGGTGGACGTCCGAACATGGCTCAAGCCGGTGGTTCTAATCCGGATAATATCAAGGCTGCTTTGCAAGCCGCTCGAGAATGGCTAGAAAGTCAAAATGGATAATATTACGAGTTAGTTACGAGAAGCTCCATTCATTGTGATTTAGGTGCTAATAAAGTAAAATTAGGACTAGTATGTGAAGAGGGGTGCTAACAGTGGGAAAACTTGATGAAACAATGTTCTTTGACTTTGGCGATAATAAGCAAAACGATGTCAGAGAAACTTTAAAAACAGTCTACGATGCTCTTGAAGAGAAGGGATATAACCCTATTGATCAGATCGTTGGTTATTTAATTTCAGGTGATCCGGCATACATTCCACGGTTGAATGATGCTCGTAATTTGA
Source organism: Pediococcus sp. EKM201D (assembly GCF_011800215.1). NCBI lineage: Bacteria > Bacillati > Bacillota > Bacilli > Lactobacillales > Lactobacillaceae > Pediococcus > Pediococcus sp. EKM201D. Next base: position 31,789 of record NZ_JAALFK010000003.1, on the reverse strand, counting down.
TTCGGAAACATCAGCGCGATGAGATTATCGAAGAACTCGTTCGATACTATCTATCTGAACAAATCGCTGATAGCAAAAAGGAAGAAAATTAATGAGATTAATGGGAATGGATGTCGGTTCAAGAACAGTCGGAATTTCAGTTAGTGATCAGTTAGGATGGACTGCTCAAGGTGTCGAGATTGTTCCAATCAATGAAGATGAAGAAATCTTCGGGATTGAACGCGTTAAAGAATTAGTAAAAGAATATGATGTTGTAGGTTTCGTATTAGGCTTGCCTAAAAATATGAATAACACTGAGGGACCAAGAGTTGAAGCAGCACGTAACTATGGTAAGTTATTGGAAGAAACTTTTGGATTACCCATCGATTTTCAAGATGAACGGCTAACGACTGTGGAAGCTGAGCGCATGTTGATTGAGCAAGCAGATACTTCTCGTTCAAAGCGAAAAAAAGTGATTGATAAATTAGCAGCTAGCCTGATTTTAGAAAACTACTTAAACGGACATGGAAAATTAATCGATAGATTAAAGTGAGGACAAGCATATGGATAACGAAGAACAAAAAATTACACTTGTTGACGAACACGGAAATGAAGAATTGTATAACGTACTATTTACGTTTGATTCAGAGGACTATGGTCGTTCATACGTCTTACTTTACCCATCAGAAGCAGAAGCAGATGAAGAGGTTGATATTCAAGCTTATGCCTTTATGCCTGATGAAAATCACGACTTAGGTGAAGGGGAATTGATTCCAATTGAATCTGATGAAGAATGGGATATGGTCGAAGAAGTCTTGAATACATTCCTTGGTGATCAAGACCAAGATTAATTTCCTAGAAACGGTCCTTGTTTGACGATGAGATATTATCTATCGGCGAGCGGGCCGTTTTTGATTTGAAATGAAATGAGATTGATATGAATAAGAAAATTTTAGATGTTTTAGAGTATGACAAGATTAAACAATCTATTCGGCAGTTTATAGCTACTGAAAATGGAACAAAAGAGTTACGTGAGCTAGTACCAAGTAGCGATGAAACTGAAGTACGAAACGCCTTAAAACAAACACTAGATGCAGTTAATATTTATCGTTTAAAGAATGGTATTCCAGTTCCGCGGCTTGAAGATGTGACAGAGGCACTTCAACGTTTGAAGATTGATGCTGCTTTAAACGGTCAAGAATTGGCTCAAATTGGTAGAATTCTAAGAGCTACACGAACGGTAATTAACTTTTTCGATGATTTAGAAAATGAAGAAATTGAAATCATTGCACTAGATCAAGTGATTGAGCAACTAGTAACTATTCCTGAAGTTGAAGAACGTTTAAGTAATTCAATTGAAGGAAACGGTCATTTGTTGAATTCCGCTTCAAGCGAACTAAGACGGATTCGTGCTTCCATTACCCGTATCGAGAGTGATGTGCGTTCACGAATGGAAAAATTCACACGTGGAAATAATGTTAAGTATTTAAGTGAACCAATCGTGACTATCCGAAACGAACGCTATGTTATTCCAGCTCGTGTTGAATATCGTTCTAAATTTGGTGGAGTAGTCCATGATCAAAGTTCATCAGGACAAACATTATACGTTGAACCTGAATCAGTAGTGGATTTGAATAATGAATTACGACAAAACCAAGTAGCAGAAGTCCATGAAGAGCAACGCATCTTACAAGAACTTAGTGCATTAGTAGCTCCTTACACAGATACATTAAAAGATAATAGTCGCATTTTGGGCCATTTAGATTTACTAAATGCTAAGGCCCAGTATGCTCATCAACTAAAAGCAACTGAACCGCAAATTTCAGCGTCCAATGAAATTAACCTACGAGAAGCAAGGCATCCTTTGATTGACCAAAAAAAGGTAGTTTCCAACGATATTAGACTAGGTGGAGAGTATGAGACACTCGTGATTACTGGACCTAATACCGGTGGTAAGACCATCACCTTAAAAACGGTGGGACTCCTTCAATTAATGGCACAGTCGGGAATGTTTATTCCAGCTAATGAGAATAGTACGGTTCGGATTTTTGAGGAAATATTTGCTGATATTGGGGATGAGCAATCCATCGAACAAAATTTGAGTACGTTCTCTTCCCATATGGATAATACAATTCGAATTTTAGGCAATTTAAATGAACGTTCCTTGGCATTATTTGATGAATTGGGTGCCGGAACAGATCCTAAAGAAGGGGCTGCACTTGCGATTGCTATTTTAGATAAAGTTCGCAGTACGGGGGCTGTTTCAATGACTACCACCCATTATCCAGAATTAAAGACTTATGGATATGAAAGAATGGGTACCATTAATGCTAGTATGGAATTCGATGTTGATACCTTGCAGCCTACCTATAAGTTATTATTAGGAATTCCTGGTCAGAGTAACGCTTTTGAAATTTCAAAACGTTTAGGTTTAGATAGTGATATCATCAGTCAAGCTCGGGGGCTAGTTGACCAAGATAGCCAAGATTTGAACAATATGATTAAAGATTTAACGACTCGTCAAAAACGAGCTCAAAAAATTAATCAACAAGCTGTGGAATTACTTAAACAAGCCGAGGAGTACCACCAAACCTTGGTCAAGGGAGTCGATAGCCTAAATTCGCAACGGAGCAATTTAATTGAGAGTGCTAAAGAAGATGCAAACCGAATTGTGAATGATAGTCAGGCCGAAGCAGACCGCATTATTAAACGTCTACGTAAGTTAGAACATTCCACAGGAAGTTTTAAGGAAAATGATTTAATCGACGCTAAAAGTAAAATTAACGCCCTTCATCAGGATACTAACCTTAAACGTAATAAAGTTTTACGACGTGCTAAAGAAGCTCAAAAATTCCATGAAAATGATGAAGTAGTGGTCTTAACTTATGGACAACGTGGGGAACTTCTTCGGCAAGTTGATAAAAAACATTGGGAAGTCCAAATGGGAATTATGAAAATGAAGGTTGCCGTTGATGAACTGGAAAAAGTTAAACCGGATAAGACGGTCAAGCGACGAGTTCATAACTCAGTTCAAAGAACGGCTTCTGCGGGAGTTAAAACAACCTTAGATTTACGTGGAAAACGTTATGAAGAAGCACTGACTGAAACCGATCGCTACATTGATGCTGCTTTGTTAGCAGGTTATGACGAGGTAACGATTGTTCATGGAAAAGGAACTGGGGCACTTAGAAGTGGGATTACCAAGTATCTTAAGAATAATCGTCGAATTAAAGCTTTTGAATACGCACCTGCGAATGCTGGTGGAAATGGTGCCACGATTGTTCATTTTAAATAATCCTTATAAAATGTAAGCTAATTATTTCATTTGCTACGCAAAGACTGGTATAGTTAACGTAACAAATTGTGAAAGAGGGTAATTAGAATGGTTGAAGCTATTACAGATGCAAATTTTGAAGAAAAAACAAATACTGGCGTAACACTAACTGATTTTTGGGCTACATGGTGTGGACCTTGTCGGATGCAATCACCTGTAGTTGAACAACTTGCTGATGAAATGGGCGATAAAGTTTCATTTTCTAAGATGGATGTTGATCAAAACCCTGAAACAGCAAGAAACTTTGGAATTATGAGTATCCCAACACTCTTGGTAAAAAAAGACGGAGCAGTCGTTGATTCAATCGTGGGATACCATTCTAAAGAACAATTAGCTAAGATTTTAGACCAATACATTTAATTAAATTGAGGTTAAGTAGAAACCAATTTATCAATAATTGGTTTCTTTTTTTATAGAGTTAGGTGGGTAACATGCTCCCTTTTTGTACTGAAATTTAGTATTATGGATGTATGTATAATTTTATTTAGTGGGGGAATTAAAATGGATAATCGTCCAATTGGTTTTATGGATTCAGGCGTCGGTGGTCTGACAGTTGTCAAAACAGCTCAAAAACTGTTACCTAATGAAGAAATTATCTTTATTGGAGATGAAGCAAGAATGCCGTATGGTCCTCGTCCCACAGCAGAAGTCGTTGAATTTTCACGACAGATGGCGTCATTTTTAATGACTAAAAATATTAAGGCGCTAGTGATTGCATGTAATACTGCGACCAACGCGGCGTTAGCGGTTTTACAAGCTGAATTACCCATCCCAGTAATTGGGGTGATTTTACCTGGCGCAATTGCAGCTAATAGGCAAACTAAAAATCAAAAAATTGGAGTTATTGCTACACTAGGCACAATTAAATCTGAGGCTTACCCAAAGGCTTTAGCTGAAATTAATACCAAATTACGCGCTTATCCGGTAGCATGCCAAGAATTTGTAGAAATTGCTGAAAAAAATGAACTTCATACAACGGCAGCTCAAAAAGTTATGAATGAAAAACTAGCTGAGTTTAGGCAAGATCAAATTGATACTTTGATTTTAGGCTGCACTCATTTTCCGCTTTTAGAAGAAGGTATCCAAGCAGCCGTTGGGCCTGATGTTACTTTAGTAGATCCAGGAGTGGAGACCGTTCACCAATTAATTGAAATTTTAACAAAACAAGCGCTTCAACATGCAGAAGGTCCTAAAGCGCAGGATCAATATTATTCAACGGGTAATATTAAGAATTTTGAAGAAATAGCGCGGACATTCTTAAATCAAGATCTAAGAGTTGAAGAAGTTAAAATTGACTAGGAGAAATTAGAATGAATAATGAAATTTTGATTGCCACGAAAAATGATGGAAAATTAAAAGAATTTAAACAAATTTTTGAACAAAAGGGCATTGTTGTAAAATCGCTGAAAGATATTAATGATGACGTTGAAATAGTTGAAAATGGCTTGTCGTTTGAAGAAAATGCCCGTTTAAAAGCAGACGGATACGCTAAATCAATTGGTATTCCAGTCCTTGCCGATGATTCAGGTTTGGAAATCGATGCTTTGAATGGACGCCCAGGAATTTTTTCGGCGCGTTACGCCGGTGATCACAATGATGCAGCTAACAATGCCAAAGTTCTTAGCGAATTGGGTGGCATTCCAGATGAAAAACGTACAGCAACGTTTCATTCAACCGTAGTTGTGCGCAAACCAGATGGAAGTGAGTTAGTGGCAAATGGAAATCTACGAGGACGAATTCTTGCTGTTCCGCGCGGTGACAACGGCTTTGGTTATGATCCTTTATTTTTTGTGGAAGCAAAGAATAAAACTTTAGCTGAAATGACGCGTGAAGAGAAAAATAAAATTAGCCATCGTGCATTAGCAATTGAAGATTTATTAGTAAACTTTGATAAATTCTGGGAATAAATAAAAAAGTATGCCATCAACATTGAACCCGTAGTAGAGTGAATTGGATCTAACTTTGGGTGATTATAAGATGGCATACTTTTTTACTAATTTTGAATTTTAATTTGTTCTTGGGCTAAAGTTCGTAGACAACGATCCAAAATCATAGTTTTCATCGGAGTTTGATAGCCGGCCTTAACCTTGGCAGAGATTTGAACTCCCAGATATCCGTAAGTCTTTTCGACTACAGGAGCGAGAACAATGGGAGTAGCTTTAATTTTATCGGTGTCTTGTTTAATCGAAGCTAGTTGGTCACGCAACAAGTCTTTAGCACGGTCAATTTCAAACGGATCACTGATTCGTAGAAAGATGGAAATAGTTTGACTTCCGCGAGAATGATTTGAAATTGTTGAAATGGAGCGATTCGGTAGGTAATGTAAAGTACCATCGAGTGCTTGAAGTTCAATGGTTCGTAAACCGATTGAAACGACGGTTCCATCGATGGATTGAATCGTAACACTATCACCAACACGTAGTTGGCCTTCAATTAAAATAGTTAGGCCGTTAATAACATCGGACACAATCCCTTGAGTCCCGAGACCAATCGCAACACTTAAGATTCCAGCACCGGCCAATAAAGTGCCCACTGGTACTCCTAAATTTGATAAAATAGTATAGACGTAAAAGAATAGGACGGAATACTTGAAAATATTTTTAACCACTGCGTAAACGGTTTGTGAACGAGCGGATTGTTTTTCAATTGGATCGTGATGTTGAAAACTATTACGGATGATATGTTTACCAATCCGATTAATAATCCAGAAAATAATGGTGATTAGAACGAGTTGGAAAAAATGTTCCATAAAAGCTACACCAATTTTTTCCCAATCAATATGAGTAAAGCTGGATTTTAATGATGGGAAGCCTGCTGCAATAGTAAGCATGTTTTTCATAAATAAAAATCGTCCTTTCAGTAATAATACTATTCTAACAGAATTTTGTAGCGAATAAGTAGGGGTTTTAATTGCACTTAATTATTTGTAATGCTATTCTGTAGTCATAAACGAACAGGAGGGGATCATTTGACAGGAGGCGGAATTGCTGCAATTATTGCTGCAGTAGCATTGCTTATTTTAGTTCTATTCATTGGATTAGTATTAGTGAATGCTTCTAAAACATTATCAGAGATTAATCGTAGTATGGCAGTGATCACACGGGATGTTGATCTTATATCACATGAAGCTGAAGGTATTATGGCAAATGCGAACGAACTTTTAGAAGATGTTAACGGAAAAGTCGCTACCATCGATCCATTGTTCCAAGCAGTTGCTGACTTGAGTGAAAGTACATCGGATTTAAACCAAGCAACTCGTCGTTTAGCTGGTCGGGTAAACCATACTGGAAAAAGCAAGAATACCGGTAAAGTAGCCACAGCCATGAATGTTGGTAAAGGTGCTATGAATATGTATAAGAACCATAAAGTTAAGAATAAATAGGGGGCTATCAGTATGTCAAAGAGTAGTTTTTTACTAGGTGTAATCTTGGGTGGAGCAGCTGCTACTGCAGCAGCAATTAAGTTAACAGATACAACACCTCAACAACTTAAGGAAGCTGCTATTGAGAAATTTGATGATTTCATGGAATCCAATGATTTTGATACAGCTACGCTTAAAGATCGAGCAGTTTCATCTGTAGATGATTTAAAACAACGAGGAATGGAATTAGCTAATCGTGCTAACAATAAATTTAATCCTGATTTAGAAGAGATGGATGAAGATTTAGTTATTGATAACATGGCAGAAGCGACTCCATATGAAAAACCCACTGAGGTATTTATGCCTCACAAAATCCAAGAATAAATAAAAAAAGATGGAAACTAGTAGCTATTGCTAGTTTTCATCTTTTTTATTTTGAAATGGTGATGATTTTACTCGGTAAGCATATTTATTGATTTTTACTTATAAAAGATAAATAATCAGATATGAAAAACGAAAACGTTTTCAAAAAGCTGAGGAGGAAATTATTCATGGCAGAAAAAATTCAAGCAGGAATAGCAATGTTAAAAGTAATTGAATCATGGGGTGTAGACCATATTTACGGTTACCCTGGGGGATCAATTAATTCAACTATGGATTCTTTGCAAAAAGAACAAGACAATATTAAATACATCCAAGTTCGACATGAACAAGTCGGGGCACTTGCAGCAGCAGCTGACGCCAAATTGACTGGTAAAATTGGGGTAGCTTTTGGGTCAGCAGGACCCGGCGCAGTCAACCTACTTAATGGATTGTATGATGCAAAGGAAGACCATGTTCCTGTTTTGGCAATTGTAGGACAAGTCCCACATACCCGAATGAATTATGATTACTTCCAAGAATTCAATGAATCTCCTATGTTCGATGACGTTGCGGTTTACAATCGAATTGTGATGACCCCAGAAAGTTTGCCATATGTAATTGATAAAGCGATTCGTATGGCATATAAAGAAAAGGGAGTAGCGGTAGTTATTATTCCGAATGACTTTGGCTACGTAGAAATCCCAACTGGCAATTATTCTACTGAAAAAACACGTAATCAACCTGAGATTAAACCTCAACCTGATTCTGAATTAGTGCAAGATGCTTGGGATATGATTAAAAATGCTAAATATCCAGTTATTCATTTAGGACAAGGTGCTCGCGGAGCCACCAAAGAAGTTGAGGCATTATCTGAAAAACTTCAAATTCCAATCGTAATTACTGGGTTAGCTAAGGGCGTAATCCCTGATGAATATGAGGGGAATATGGGGCCATTTAACCGAGCGGCTTCTAAGGTTTCTAATGAATTAATTAAGAAAACGGACCTTTTAATTTCAATTGGTGCTAACTTCCCATTTGCAGCAATTGTATATGGAGATCGACCATTTAAGTATATTCAAGTTGATAATGATCAAGCTATTTTTGGGCGCCATCATTCACTTGATTTAGGAATTTGGGCAGATGCTAAATTATTCGTTGAAAAATTGGATGAAATTAGCGAAGCCGTTCAACCGCGTCCATTCTACAAAGCGGCTGTGGCTGCCCAAAAAGACTGGCGTAAATACCTAAAGGGCTTGATGAATCGGGCAGATGGACCTCTAGAATACGAACAAGTTTATCAACAAATTAACCGAATTGCAGATGACGACGCCGTATTTTCAATGGATGTTGGGGATAATATTATTAATAGTTTCCGTTTCCTTGATATGAATCCTAAACAAAAAATCTTAACTTCAGCTTTGTTTGCAACTATGGGTTGTGGAATTCCTGGAGCAATGGCTAGCAAGTTAAGCTATCCAGATCGTCAAGTATTCAATATTGCTGGAGATGGAGCGTTCTCAATGGTAATGCAGGATATGATTACCGAAAAACGTTATAACTTACCAATCATTAACATCGTTACATCTAACCGCCATCTAAGTTTTATTAAGTCTGAACAAGATGACGTTCCTCAAGATGAATTCGGGGTAGATTTAACTGATGCTGACTACGCTAAAATTGCCGAAGGAATGGGTGTTAAAGGAATTCGAGTCGATGAAATTAGTCAGCTTGAAAAGGCCTTTGATGATGCTGTTGCAGAAGTAAAAGCTGGTCGTCCGGTGTTAATTGATGCCAATATCACGGATAAACGAGGGATTCCAGTTGAACTTGATTTGGAACAGGATGATACATTGTATACACCTGAATTTCTTAAAGAATGGGATGCAGAAGAATTGAAGCCATTTGATGAATATTTAGCTCAATATTCTGCCGAATAATTAGGCTATATAAAAAGCGCTTCGGCTTAGAACCGAAGTGCTTTTTGGTAGAAATATTATAGATATCTAAGTTCTTTTGAAGTATGGGTAAATGGTAGGCAACCATCCTTAGTGATGTGAACACAGTCTTCAATGCGAACACCAGCAACGCCAGGGATATAGATACCAGGTTCGATTGAGAAACACATACCTTCTTGGAGGATTAAATCGTTTCCTTCCATGATGGATGGGAATTCGTGTTCTCCCATACCCATTCCATGTCCTAGGCGATGAATGAAGTATTCACCGTAACCGGCCTTATCGATGATGTCACGTGCGACTTTATCTAAACTAGCAGCAGTAATTCCAGGTTTGGCGTAAGCTTGGGCAGTTAATTGAGCTTCTAGACAAACTTTGTAAATATCTTTTTGTTTGTCATTTAAAGTTCCTAAAGCGACCGTTCTAGAAGCATCACTAATATAACCATCATGGATGGTACCTAAGTCGAAAAGTACTAATTCATTATTTTGAATTTGGTTCATGCCAGTTGCACCATGGGGTTCAGCAGCATGAGCGCCCGCTTGAATGAGAGTATCAAAACTCATTTCCATTACACCACGCTTTTTTAAAGCATATTCAAGTTCAGCAGCAACATCAGCTTCAGTTTTACCAGCGGCAACTGCATTGAAACCAACTTCAAAGGCGTAATCAGCCTCTGCACCAGCAGCATTTAATTTTTCGATTTCGTCGGCAGTTTTAATCATACGAAGTTTTTCAAAAACTGGAGTTAAGTTTTGTTCAAATTTAGCATTTGGAAATTCAGAACGAAGTACTTCATAACGATCAAATGTAAGATTATTATTTTCAATTCCCCAGTGAATAGGGTTAGCATTGCGTTCACGAATATATTTAGCAATTAATTGAAAGGGCTTCTCGTGATCTAAATAACCATAAACGGGGTGATTCCATCCAGTATCTTTAATTGCTTCAATTTCTAGTGCAGGAGCAAATAAGAATGGTTCATGATCAGGAAAAACAAATAAAGCTAAAACGCGTTCGATAGGGTCGCTACCAAAACCAGTTAAGTATTTAATACTTTCAAAATTACTAATATATGCAACGTCTAACTTATGATCTGAAACCCATGCTTGGACTTTATCTAATTGTGACATTTAATCTCTTCTTTCTTATATTCGGATAGTTAGATTATAGCACATAGGGAAATAGGTAATAAAATAAAAAAAGGTTGCAAGTATGCTGAAAATTTGATAACGTATTCATGGCAATGAAAACAGAATGAAAACAAATAATATCAATGGAAGAGGTAATATAATATGGCAAAACAAACCATCACAATTTACGATGTTGCTCGAGAAGCGGGCGTTTCAATGGCCACAGTATCACGCGTTGTTAATGGAAATCCTAATGTTAAACCTGTTACAAGAAAAAAGGTTAACGAAGTAATCGAACGTTTGGATTACCATCCCAATGCAGTAGCTCGTGGTCTTGCTAGCAAGAGATCAACTACTATTGGAGTAATTCTACCAGATATTACTCAAATGTTTTTTGCATCGTTAGCACGAGGAATTGATGATATTGCTTCAATGTACAAATACAATATCATTTTAGAAAATTCTGACGAAGATGTTGATAAAAAGGTTGAAGTGCTTGAAAACTTACAAGCTAAGCAAGTAGACGGTATCATTTATATGGGGAATGCCGTTGACGATCGTTTACGAGAAGCGTTTAAAGCAGCTCGTACACCAGTCGTTTTTGCTGGTTCCGTAGATGATAAGAACACTTTGCCTTCTGTAAGTATCGATAATAAGGCTGCAGTATACGAAGCAGTCAATAAACTAATTGATAATAAAAATAAGAAGATTGCTTTTATCTCAGGTCCGCTTTCTGAACCCGTTAATGGTAAATTTAGATTAGAAGGTTATCGTCTTGCTTTAAGTGAAGCTAAAGTTGATTATGACGAAAATCTAGTTTTTGAAACAAGTAATACTTACGAAGATGGAGTTAAGTTAGCATCCGAAATTGCTTCTACAACGGGCGTTACGGCCGCTTTTGTTGCTAATGATAGTTTAGCGGTGGGCTTACTTAACGGCCTTCAAGATCTCGGCGTTAAAGTTCCGGAAGATTTCGAAATTATTTCAAGTAATAATACTAGCTTGACTAAGATGGTTCGTCCACAAATTAGTTCAATTGGTCACCCAATGTACGATACTGGGGCGGTTGCAATGCGTCTTTTAACTAAATTAATGAATAAAGAAGAAGTCGAAGAACGTAATATTACTCTTCCATTTGATATGGTCTTCAGACAATCTACTAAATAAAAGAAAAAATCCACTTCTACATTAGGTAGAAGCGGATTTTTTGTTTAATTATATGTTATAGGAAAAGTCCTTTATACAAAGCAACGGCACAAATACCAGCTAAGATTGGGGCAACAACGGGAACTGATGCGTAACCCCATTGAGATGATCCTTTATGTTTGATTGGGAGCATTGCGTGAACTAAACGGGGACCTAAGTCACGAGCAGGATTCAAAGCTGGACCAGTAGCACCACCAAGTGAAGCAACCAAAGTACCAACTAGAAAACCAAGTGCAATAAATACTGATCCTTTATTAGCCTCGAAATAAGGAGCATGAGTAAAGGCTGTAGCCCCAAAGAAGAGGACGAATGAACCAATAAATTCGTTAGCAAAACCATTCCAAGAGCTATGACTAGCATCAATTGTACTAAACGTACCTAAAATTGATTCAGTATTAGTAGTTAAATCATAATGAGGCTTGTAAGCAAAATAAACTACTAATTGTCCGAAAATAGCACCTAACATTTGGGCAATAATGAAAGGAAGGACCTGAGACCATGAGAACATTCCTGAAACTGCTAAACCAATGGTGAAAGCAGGATTAATTTGAGCTCCAGAAATAGTTCCAAACATTAATGCAGGGACCATTACACCACATCCGTACCCAACTGCGATGACTAACCAATCACTACCGTTACCTTTTGTACCTTTAAGCTCAACGTTAGCAACCGAACCATTACCTAAAAGAACTAAAATTGCTGTACCAAGAAATTCAGCTGCTAACTTGGCAAAAAAACTATATTCCATATTATGTAAAACTCCTTAAAAATAAAATTTACGTAAAACACACTGTTTATGAGTATATCTTATTTGAAAGGCAATATGCAAGGGCGATATGTAAAGCTTTCTTAACATTTCTCAAAAAATAAGAAAATTGGATGAAAACAAGTATAGCAAGTCTTAAGATATCTTGAAGAGTAATGAGAGATTACGGAATAGTGGTAAAATGAAGATATATTATGAGCTTAATGGAGGAGTGGTCCCAATCGAAGAAACAAGGATGACAAGAGAAACGCTTCAGGAAAAAAATCCGACAATTGACAGAAAACCAAGGCTGTTTTGGATAAGAGTCTTGATGATTATTTGTGGGTTATTACTATTTTTAACTTTCTCAGCTAAACAAACCGTCTTTAATGTAAACTATGTTCAAAGTCAGGTGGTTAAATCGAATGCGGCTAGTACAATTAATCAGCAAGTTAATACACAATTGCAACAAGCAGGGATTCAACAGACTAATTTGATCCCTGATAATGTAATTAATGATGAATTGAAGTCAATGATTGGTGAATTTTATGCTGGTGAGGAAGTCAAGTTAGATCAATCAATCATTACGGAAGAAGTTAATGCAAATATTGGCACGTCCGGAATGATACAACAAGGGATAGTTTCGATTATTGTTAATCAAGTTGCTAATATTTTTAATAGCCAGTTGGATACGCAAAAACTAACGCATTATGCGGGACAGGTAGCTAAATTACAAAAGTTGAATCAAATCATGATGGCGATTAGTGCAGTAGGACTGCTGATACTAACATTCTTTGCTTTCATTAAACGACGCGGTCTCAATTTATTAGGTTCCATGATGGTGACGGTTGGGGCATTTGCTACTGTGATTAGTGCCATCGCCTATGTATCAAATGTTCTTAATGATTTGCCAATCCAATATGCTGTAATTAAAGGGATTGTTGAGCAAGCAGGACAAGATATTTTATTACGTGAGTTAACTATGGCACTTGGTATTTTAATATTAGGAATCATTTTATTGGTGTTGTCTTTTGGGGCTAATCAGGTCAATAAAAAAAGAAGTAAAAATCGTTAATGATTTTTACTTCTTTTTTTATTTTAGTCTGACCACATATCATTTAAGACGATGGTTTGTTCACGATCAGGGCCGATTGAAAAGGCGCTAACTGGAACTCCAGTAATTTCTTCAATCTTTTTAAGATAATTTTTAGCATTAGCTGGTAATTCTTCGTAAGTAGTCATTTGAGTAAGATCTTCATCCCAACCTGGAAGAGTTTCATAAATTGGAGTTGAATTTTTAAGTTCTTTTTCTGAAGCAGGATAATACTTAATTACGCCGTGATCAGTTTGATAACCAGTACAGATTTTAAGTTCTTTAAATCCTGAAAGGACATCCAAACAGTTAACAACTAAATCAGTTAGCCCATTAACTTCTGAAACGTATTTCATTAATACGCCATCAAACCATCCAATTCGACGAGGTCGTTTAGTAACGGTACCATATTCATGAGCAATTTCACGGATTCGATCACCGACTTCGTTGATTTGTTCAGTTGGGAATGGGCCTTCACCAACGCGAGAAACGTAAGATTTACATACACCAATGACGTGTTTAATCTTAGTTACACCAATTCCTGCACCCGTAGCAGCTCCACCGGCAGTTGGATTAGAGGAAGTAACAAAAGGATAAGTACCATGGTCAATATCAAGCATAGTACCTTGAGCTCCTTCAAATAAGACGCGTTTATTATCATTTAAGTTAGTGTGAATTAGGTAGCTTGTATCAGTAATATAGTCCTTAAGAATTTCTCCATATTCAATGTACTGAGCGGTCAATTCCTTTAAGCTTGGAAGTTGATTCCAAAGATCTTCGTCCAGAATGCGTTTCTTTTGTTCAAGGTTAAAAGCAATTTTTTCTTCAAGAGTTTCGTTGTCTAATAGATCAATAGCTCGGATACCAATACGTTGCATCTTGTCCATGTATGCTGGGCCGATACCTTTATTAGTTGTTCCAATTTTTTCGCCATTTTTAGAACGATCACGTTCTTGTTGTTGATCTTGTAAGATGTGATATGGGAAAACAATATGAGCACGATCAGAAATTTTTAAATGATCAGTGTTAACACCTACTCCATTTAATTCTTTAATTTCATCAAGTAGGGTAGCAGGATTAATCACTGTTCCATTACCAATGATACAAATTGAATTAGGAGCAAGAATTCCGGAAGGGATTAAACGAAGAGCTAATTTTTGGTCGTTAACCACAAGTGAGTGACCAGCATTATCTCCACCTGAATAACGCACTGTAACATCAGCACTTTGTCCAAGAAAATCAATAATCTTTCCTTTTCCTTCATCGCCCCATTGGCTTCCTATTACTACTGTAGCTGTCATATTTATTCCTCCATTTTTATCAATACACAACTCTAAAGATGATAACACAGTTTACCAAAAAAATAAAAGGGATAAACCGAATTATACAAAAGGTAATTCTTTTAATGGTTCGTGTTTATTAATACTGAAGATTTTGGTAAAATGGAGAGGTAAATATTTTTAATTCAAAGGAGTAATCAAATGATTGATCGTTATGCAAGACCCGAAATGCAAAAAATTTGGAACCGCCAGTCCCAATTTCAAAGTTGGCTTGACGTTGAAATAGCCGTTGTTAAAGCTTGGAATAAGGATGGAAAGGTTCCTGATCAAGATCTCGAACTAATCGAAAAGAAAGCTAAGTTTGATTTAGATCGAATTGATGAGCTTGAAAGTCAAACGCATCACGATGTAATTGCCTTTACTAGGTCCGTTTCCGAATCTTTAGGCGAAGAGCGAAAATGGATTCATTACGGATTAACCAGTACAGACGTTGTCGATACAGCGCAGTCGCTTCGACTCAAAGCTGCTAATGAAATTATTTCGGCAGATTTAGAAACACTAAAAACAACCTTGAAAGAACTATCAATCAAATATAAAGATTTAATTGCCGTTGGACGGACTCATGGAATTCATGCCGAACCAACTACAATTGGATTAAAATTTTTACGCTGGTATTCAGAAATTAATCGTAATATTGAACGTTTTAATCATGCCCGTAAAAACATCGAAGTTGGCAAGATTAGTGGGGCAGTGGGGACTTTTGCTAACATTACTCCTCAAATTGAAGAATGGGTTTGCCAAATGCTTGGAATTGGGCATCAAGAAATTTCGACTCAAATCCTCCCACGTGATTTACACACAGAATATTTGAGTGTTTTGGCCTTAATCGCCTCCCAAATTGAAGAAATTGCAACTGAAATTAGACATTTACAGCGTACAGAAGTCAATGAAATGCGAGAAGGATTTGCTAAAGGACAAAAAGGTTCATCAGCGATGCCTCATAAACGTAATCCTATTGGTTCTGAAAATGTTTCAGGACTAAGTCGAGTTGTTCGTGGAGAAATGATAACAGCGTTTGAAAATATGAATTTATGGCATGAACGAGACATTTCTCATTCGTCTGCTGAACGTGTAATTTTACCAGATTCAACAGCTTTAGTTGACTACATTCTTACACGAATGAATCGGATTTTAAATAACTTGGTAGTTAATGAAGATGAAGTTCAAAAAGACCTTGAAATGACTCATGGATTGATTTTTTCTCAACAAGTTATGTTGAAATTGATTGATAAAGGTTGGACCCGCGAGGAAGCCTACGATACAGTTCAGCCAATCGCTATGATGGTATGGAATACTGGGCAACATTTTATGGATTTACTACTTGAAAATGATAAAATTAAGTCAATTCTTGATGATGAAGAAATTCGAGCTATTTTTAACTATCAATACCATCTTAAAAACGTTGATGCAATCTACCAACGGTGTGGTATCGAAGCATAATTTAGATTAAAAGGGATGAGGAATTTTGATGAAAAAATCAAATGAAGCGTTACTTGTAATTGATTATACGAATGATTTTGTGGCATCGAATGGTGCGTTAACTACAGGAGTAGTTGGACAAAAGATTGAATCAGAGATTATCAAGTTGGCGAACCAAGAGCTACGTGAAGACGGTTGGGTGTTTTTGCCAACTGATGTACATGTAGAAGGCGATCCATATCATCCAGAAACTAAGTTATTTCCTGCACACAATCTCAAAGGAACATGGGGACGTGATTTTTACGGGCAGTTGCAGGATTGGTACGATTTAAATAAAGCTAATCAACGAGTTAAAATCCTTGATAAAACTCGTTATAGTGCTTTTACTGGAACGGACCTAGATATGCAACTAAGAGCTCGTAAAATTGATACAGTACGGCTAGTGGGGGTATGTACGGATATTTGTATCCTTCATACTGCCGTTGATGCATATAATTTAGGCTATCGAATTATTATTAATGAAAAAGGTGTGGCAACCTTTACAGAACATGGTCAAGAATGGGCACTAGAACATTTTAAGAATGCACTAGGTGCTCAGGTTGAATAGGATTAATATAAATGGGAACCGCTGAGAAAATTATTTTTTCAGGGGTTCCTTTTTATGTGGTAGTCAAAAATCAGCCTAATTTATGATAGAATGAAGTATTAAGTCGAATTAAAGCGGAGTTAATAATGAACTTTACGTTAAAAATAATTAGTAGTATTTTTTCAATCCCACCTAACTAGTCTGGGAATTGAAAAATCAAAAATTATAGAAATTATTAAATAAAAGGGGATTTTAAATATGGTAGAAGCAATTAATTTAAAAGCAGGCATGACGTTCATTAAGGATGGTAAATTGATTAAGGTTGTAGAAACTAACCATCATAAACCTGGTAAAGGTAACACAGTAATGCAAATGAAGTTATATGATGTACGAGCAGGTTCAACTGTTCAAACAACTATGCGTCCAACTGAAAAAGTTGAACAAGCTATTCTTGATACTAAAGAAGCTCAATATCTTTATCGTCAAGATGATATGGCTGTTTTCATGGATACTGAAACATACGAACAATATGAATTACCAGTATCAAGTATTGAAAGTGAATTAAAATATCTTTTGGAAAATACAATGGTTAAAATTAGTTTTTATGGTAATGAAGTAATTGGGGTTGATTTACCAACAACGGTTGAATTAAAAGTTGTTGAAACCGCACCATCAATTAAAGGAGCTACAGTTACTGGTTCAGGTAAACCAGCTACAATGGAAACTGGATTAGTAGTTAATGTTCCAGACTTTATCCAAGAAGGCGAAGTTCTAGTAATTAATACTGAAAAAGGAACTTACACAAAACGCGCGTAATTGTCTAAAAGGATTGATAGTAGGAATACTATTAATCCTTTTTTTATCGGCTTTTTTGATAGATGAATGATTCTCTTGGAGCCTAACTGTAAAAAGGAATAATAGATATTTTACCCGATTTAGAAATAAGCATCGCATATCATCAGCGGGTATGTTAGGATAAATTTGTAGTTAGCAAAAACTACGTTTAAGGGCAGTTATAAAATGATTTTACAATCAAGAAAACGAGCACTAAGTGGCGAAGCTAGAATATAAAATACTTATTGACCCCCAAAATCAATGAGTCTAACTCAAAAGCTAGCAATAGCTCAATAATATTACATTGTCCCAAAACTTAATATATTCTACTATCTTTTAATCGGGATAGTCGCCCCCTCGTTAATAAGAAACGTTTCTATTTTTAAGAAGCGTTTTTTATTTTTTTCTTGTCAAAAAGAACATATGTTCGTATAATTGAGAGCGGAGGCAGATTTAATGAATTATGATAAAGAACCCAAGGGTGTTTTTTTAATGATTGATAATAAATCTTTTTATGCCAGCGTTGAAGCAGTTATGCGCGGGCTAAATCCATTAAAAGTTGTTATGGTAGTAATTTCTGAGCAGGAAAATACCAATGGTGGACTAATTTTAGCCACATCACCGATGGCCAAAAAACTTTTTGGATTGAAAGCTAACGTCTCGCGACAAAGGGATTTACCGTGTGATCCAAGAATTATAATGGTCCCACCACGAATGAATCTATATATTAAGCGTAATCTTCAAATTAACGAAATATTTAAACAGTATGTGGCAGAAGAAGATTTATATCCATATTCCATTGATGAATCAATTTTAGATATTACTAAAACCTGGAAACTTTTTGGAGAAACTCCTGAAGAAGTTGCTAAAAAAATTCAACATAAAGTACGTAGGCAGTTAGGCTTATACACAACAATCGGTGTCGGTGAAAATCCATTGCAAGCTAAACTAGCATTGGATAATTTCGCTAAAAAATCCAATGATTTGATTGGCACAATTACATACAATACAGTAGCCCAAAAAGTATGGATGATTCCTAAGTTGACAGATGTGTGGGGAATTAGAAGACGGACGACCGAGCGTTTGCAAAAACTGGGTATTAACAATATGAATGAGTTAGCACATAGTAATCCATATTTTTTAAAACAAGAGTTTGGAATAATTGGAACTCAATTGTTTGCAACAGCGTGGGGCATTGATCGAACGATTCTAAGTGAAAGGGTAAAACCTAAAGAAAATAGTGTGGGTAATTCCCAAGTGTTACCTAGAAATTATCAGCAGCAATGTGAAATTGAAACTGTAATTAAAGAGATTAGTGAGCAGGTAGCTGCACGGTTACGACATCGGTGTCAACAATGTGGTGAGCTAACGTTAAGTATTGGATTTAGTTACCAGTCTACGATAAATAGTGGGTTTAGCCAGTCATTGAAGGTTATTCCGACTAATAGTAATGTAGAAATTTTTAAATATGCTAAGGAAATTTTCCAAAAGTACTGGAAAGGGCAACCTGTTCGTAATATAGCTATCTTTACTGCTAAATTGAGCTATCAGATTGGTGAACAATTGAATCTATTCGAACCGTTTCCGAGGATTTCCAAACATCAAACTGATCAACTGGTTGACCAGATTAGAGCTGAATATGGCTTTACCGCTTTAGTTTACGCACGTAGCTTAACTAAAGGTGGTACTGCAATCCAGCGGGCCAGCCTAGTAGGTGGACATAATGGGGGGAATGCTTATGAATAAGCAACAAGAATTAACTTTAATTAACCAGCGAATTGAAACACTGTTTAATGTTTCAAAATTTAACACTCAATTTTGGATTGTAATTGTTAATGATATCTATGATCATTCTTATAATATTTTTTTTAGTGAACAACGACGAGGGCAAAGGGAACGTTCTATTCCAATTCATACGCTTGAAAAATATACATTGATAGATCTAGAAGAGATTGTACGCGGGCTTCAGCAACGCTGGAAGTTTACTATAAAATTTATTCAATTTGAAAATCAACTTTGGCCTACTAGTCAAAAAGTTATTCAAAAAAAGAGGCGTAGAGATGAATAATAAAAATAATCAATATGATCCTCAAGTAGTTCAAAACTTTTTTGATAATGTGTATATTGATCGAGGAATGATAAAGTGGCAAGGCTTTTTTCTTTCAGATCATACTGTAGCAATTAAACGTAAGAGAAATGATAACAAAATATTTTATGAGCAAAAAATTCCACCAAGAATGAAACAAGGTGAAATCAGATTAAAAGTTGCTCGGGCATATGAAGAGCAACTATTAGTTGAAATTCAATTAAATGAATGTAACCGTGATTTACTCTTTGAAAATGCAATAAAATCGCGTATTAAAGGATTTAATGAAGATTCTGTATATTTAGGTGATGGAAAGTTTGTTAGCATTTCGATGATGCGTTCGATTAGGTTAGCGAACAATGGAAAAGGGTAAGGTGAGGATTGAATGTAAGCATTGACAAACCCCACTATAATACGTAATATATTAAACGTCTATGAACAGATAAAAAATTGAAATGAAAGAAGGAGTTCGGGTATGTCAGGACATTCAAAGTGGCATAATATTCAAGGTCGTAAAAACGCCCAAGATGCAAAGCGTGGTAAAATTTTCCAACGAATCTCTCGTGAGATTTATGTTGCAGTTAAAGCTGGGGGTCCGGACCCTTCTTCTAACCCTCAATTACGTTTAATGATGGATAAGGCACGCGCAGCCAACATGCCAAAAGACAACATCAAACGTGCCGTTGATAAGGGTAGTGGCGCAGGTGGTGCTAACTACGAAGAAATTACTTATGAAGGATATGGACCAGCTGGTACAG
Organism: Pediococcus sp. EKM201D; assembly: GCF_011800215.1. Taxonomy (NCBI): domain Bacteria; kingdom Bacillati; phylum Bacillota; class Bacilli; order Lactobacillales; family Lactobacillaceae; genus Pediococcus; species Pediococcus sp. EKM201D. The sequence goes on along the minus strand of NZ_JAALFK010000003.1, from coordinate 11,597 downwards.
CTATTATCGTGTCAGCTCTTACAGATAACAAGAATCGTACTGCAGCTGCTGTTCGTTCAGCATTCACTCACCATGGTGGTTCACTAGGGGCTTCAGGTTCAGTTTCTTACATGTTTGATCGTAAGGGTTACATTGTTATTAGTCGTGAAGACCTTGATAAAAATGAAGATGATATGATGGAAGATGCAATTGATGCAGGTGCAGACGATGTACAAACATCAGAAGAGGTATTTGAAATCTATACTGATCCTAAGGAATTTGCTGCTGTTCGTGATGCTCTTGAAGCAAAGGGATACACATTGGCTAATGCTGAATTAACCATGATTCCTGAAAACGAAACAATGGTTCCAGAAGATAAAGTTAAACAATATACAGGTTTAATTGATGAACTTGAAGATAATGATGATGTTTCAGAAGTTTATGAAGCAGCTACATTACCTGAAGACGCTGAATAATAATTATTAAAGGCAAGGACAATTAAGTTCTTGCTTTTTTTATTTAATCAAGAATTTGAAAATTTAGTATGATAAAATTTACTTATATAACATATAACTGAGGTGGCGTAATGAGTAATAAAGTGGTCGTTCTTGGCAGTCTAAATGTGGATACAATTTTACAAGTTGGACGGTTTCCAGAACCAGGGGAAACATTGGCTTTAAAAGATAAGCAAATGGCCGGTGGTGGAAAAGGAGCCAATCAAGCAATTGCAGCGGCTCGTTCAGGTGCAGAAACTAGTTTTATTGGTAAAGTCGGAACCGATGCGAATGGGCAATTTATGCTTAAACAATTACTTGATAGCGGGGTTTCAACGGAATATGTGGCAACCTCCAAAGTAGCGGATACAGGTCAAGCTTTTGTAATGCTCGAAAATACCGGTGAAAATCGAATTTTAATTTATGGAGGCTCTAATGCTGAGTTAAATGAGGATGATGTCAATAAGGCAGCTGAAAAAATTCAACAAGCTGATTTTATCGTTGCTCAATTGGAAACTCCACTTGAAACAACTAAATATGCCTTCGAAATTGCTAAACAAGCTGGAATCAAAACAATTTTAAATCCTGCTCCTGCAGTTAAAAATTTACCTAAGGAATTAATTCAATTGACGGATGTTATCACGCCCAATGAAACTGAAGCTGAAATTTTAACAGGCGTTACGGTTGTGGACGATGCTTCAATGAAAGAAGCAGCTCAAAGATTACATAAAATGGGAGTCCAGACGGTCATTATTACCCTAGGTAGTAAAGGGGTTTATTATGATGATGGCGACGTGAGCGGCATTGTTCCGGCGTTTAAAGTGCATGCGATTGATACAACAGCAGCTGGAGATACGTTCCTAGGATCTTTTAGTTCGGAATTGAAGCCAGATTTAAGTAACTTAAAAGAAGCCATTATGTATGGCAATAAAGCTTCCTCGCTGGCTGTTCAAAAGATGGGTGCCCAACCATCAATTCCAACACGCAAAGAAGTTCTAAAATAAATAGTCATAACAAAAAAACATGAACCTGAATGGTTCATGTTTTTTTGTTGTCTAAATTTAGCTAATTAAAAAATAAATGTTCTGTTTTTGAGTATATATACGGTGAGGAGGACGTGAGATGAATATAACCAGTAAGCTAAATCAAATCATCCAAGAGTGTCTTGTCAATCGGGATAGTGATTTATTCATTATGTCGCGATTTGATAAATATCAATTATTATATCGAGATGCGGGAGGGTACCGAAAGTCTGCCCTGATTGATAGAGATGAAGCAGAACAAATTATGATGTATATCAAATATCGGGCTGATATGGGGATCAGTGAGCGACGAAGGCCACAAAGTGGGGCGATGACTTGGTTAAACCGCCAGGGAGAATTAGTTAATTTACGAATATCTACGGTGGGCGATTTTTTGGATCGACCTTCGATGGTAATTCGTTTTATATATGTACTAAAGCAAGATGAACATATTTTGGATAGCGAAAGTATGGAAAAAATCCAACTAGCAACTAAGCTTCGGGGATTAATGGTTTTTTCAGGTCCAATGGGCTCCGGAAAAACAACGTTGATTTACGAAGTAGCTCGTAAATTAAGTGAAACCAAGATGGTAATGTCAATTGAAGATCCGGTAGAAATTCGCGAACATAATTTTTTGCAACTGCAAGTTAATGAAAAATCGGGGATGTCGTATCAAGAATTACTGAAAAATGGTTTAAGGAATCGACCAGATGTTTTTATTATTGGCGAAATCCGAGATGGTAAAACTGCAGAAATTGCGATTCAAGCTGCGTTAAGTGGTCATTTAGTTTTAACCACCGTTCACTCTAAAAGTACCCAAGGGGTATGGAATCGAATTGTTGAATTAGGTGTACGAGAAGAGCACTTAAAAGAAGCCTTAACGGCAGTTATCTATCAAAGAATGATTCCTGCTAAGGTTGGTGATTTAAAAATTATGGCAGAAATTAAATCATTCCATCCGGCCCTGAAAGGAACAAAGAAGAAGTGGACAGAACGACTAGAGGAGTGGAAGGAAAGTGGCCAAATTACTAAAGAAGTATTTGAAGATTTCCAATACGGATAGGATCCAATTAAATGATCAAGCGTTTATTTTTTCAACTATGGTTGATTTAATGAAAATGGGCGTTTCGATTCGCAAGAGTGTGGAACTTGTTCGAATTATGCGTCCAGCGATTGCTAAACCCATGGAAAAGGTGATTAATCAGTTGCAGCGTGGTAAATCATTTTCAACAGCTTTTGGTCCGTATGTAAGTACTAATATCTATTATCAATTAGAAATTGCCGATCAACACGGCGGATTAGAGCAAACCTTGGAAACCATCGCTAAAATTTTTACTAGTCAAAGTCAGCAACGTAAGAAGTTAAAGTCGTTAATTCAATATCCCGTTTTTTTAATGGCATTCTTGGGAATAATGATGCTAGGGATGCGAATTTATATTATGCCTGAACTGGCTAATTGGAATACGGGGACAGCAAGTGTTCAAAGTCAAGTGATTAAATTGGTAATAATTGGTATGTTATTTGGAATTATAGTAGGAATATTATATTTATGGTTAAAATTTAAAAAGAAAAGTATGGCTAATCAAGTCGCTTTACTATGTAGAATACCAATCTTTGGCCAGTTGTATCAAACATATTGTCATTACTACTTAACAGCAAATTTATCATTTTTTATTAGTAGCGGTATGTCAATGGGAAGTGTTTGTAAGTATTTAACCCTTTTAGATTCCCAGTCTTTACTTCATCAAATTGGCCGACGGGTCGAAAAAAGCATGGCTAGTGGTCAAGATATTAGTTCGGTAATAAAGAAATCGGTTTATTTACCAATTGAGCTAGACTTATTGCTGCGTAAAGGGAGTAAAAAAGAAACATTATCAAAAGAAGTGCATGCATTATCAATGATTAAATACAAAACTTTGATTCAAAAAATTGAACGAATGATTTTAATTGTCCAGCCAATCTTGTTTGGCATAATCGGAATTGTCATTGTTTTGATGTACATGAATCTTTTAATGCCAATGTATAACTCAATGAAGGAAGTGTCAAAATGAAAGCGAAAATAAAAAAAGGTTTTACTTTGATTGAAATGACCATCGTCTTATTTATTATTTCATTATTAATTTTAATTATTCTACCCAATGTCACTAGTCAAAAGAAAAATGCTAGACATATCCAAGGGGATGCGATGACGCAAGTGGTTCAAACTCAAGTAGATTTGTACGAAAATGAATACAACGAGTTGCCTAAGTCCTTAGATGAATTACAGGACAAAGGTTACTTATCTGATAAACAAGTTCAACAGGCTAATCGAAATGGCATTAAGATTAATGATGGACATGCAGTCGGAAGCTAAAGTTAGCTGTTATTTGAAAAAAGCATTTTCACTATTAGAGACGATGATCGTTCTCTTAATAACAAGTGGAACGATCTTAATGGGTTATGGTGGTTTTAAAGGAGCTCAGAGCGCCAATAATGAAAAAATATTTTTTAGAAGATTTGAAATGAGTTGGAAGGATACACAACGTCTAACAGCTTATGATGGATACAAAGCTACGGTAACTTTTCAGAAGAATTTGCATGAGGTAATTTTTTTGTGTTATCGGAATGGTCATAAAATTTCAAAACATCTGGAGTTACCTGAAGGATTGGAGCCGGTTTATGATCGAACCATTAATATTGGCAAAAATGGAACGGTCACACCAATCAATGTGATGCTAGAATCCAATGGAAAAATTAAATATAAGTTATCAGCACAAATGGGTTGGGGAGTTTATGAAATTACCGAAAAATAAACAAGGAACACTGTTATACGAAGGAATCGTTAGTTTATTTTTATTAGGAGGCTTTGGCACAGTTATATTGAATTCATGGCATATGTGGAACGATAAAATAAATAGAGAACAGATTGAACTAAGTTATGAGCGGACAATATTAAATGAAATTAGACAAAAGTTATAAAAAGAGTGGTTTTACATTAATGGAAGCTGTATTAGCAATGATGATAATGTTTTTAATTGTTAATTTAGCAGTACTTTTAATTAAAAGTGCTCAAAATAAGGCTCAACAAAATTTTAATATGAAGATTACAGAGGTGGTCCAAGACTTGGAGTCACCAAAGCATGCTTTTGAATTGGTTGAAGTTAGAAGTGACCAATTAACTCTATATTCCAAAACTGAAGAGAAACGTTATTATCTAGGAAGTTATGTCAATCATGATATGTTGAGATATACACCTGGACATATGCCACTAGTTTTGGGTGTGCAACACGTATTTTTTAAAAAAGAAAGAAATTTAATCCAAATTAAATTAGTTTCAAATGGAAAGAAGAGTATCTCATATGTATATATCCCGCCTCAAAAAAAGCGGTAGTGCAATGATTACGGCGTTATTTGTTTTATCTTTTTTATCTGGAATTAGTCTCTTGATTGGTGAGCAAGCGCGGCAAGTAATACTGAGGTTAAAAGATGAACAACAAATAACCAAGACTAAGATTCTAGCAAATAAGTTTGTGTTAGAGAATAGAAAACAAAAAATAAGGTTTTTAGATGATCCGAAATATGGAACTGTTAAAATAAATGATGATAATAACTTGACTATAAAAGTCCTAAAAGGTAATACTGTAAAGGTTGAATTTAATGAAAGTGGCTATTAGTGAAGAGGAGTTTATAAATGAATACAGAAACTATTAAAAAGATTTATAAAACATTCGAGAAATCAATTGAAATTTTAAAAGAGGAATTGGACGTTGATTTTCTAGATGCATTTATTGAAACAGGTGACAATCTAATTTCTGGTCAAATTCATGTTGAAGACGGGAAGCCTAGCGAAGCAATTATTGGCGAATTAAAAAAAATATATGAAGGTTTTAAGTACAATGATTATAGCCCGGAAGAATTACGAAAAGCTATCCAATTGGTTATGATTCGTGCTAACAAAGAAGAACGAATTCAAGCAAATCATCAATTTACACCGGAAGCAGTTGGAATGCTTTTTAACTACATTATTGAAAATTTAAAAGTTGATTCAAATCAATTAACAATTTTTGATCCCGCTGTAGGTACAGGTAATCTACTATCAACAATTTTAAATTATTTTCAAACTAAACGAATTAATTTTAAAGGAATTGGTGTAGATAATGATGATACGATGCTTTCGATTGCTAGCATGTCATTTACTTTTGAAAGACTAGAGGTGGAGCTCTTCCATCAAGACAGTATTGATGATTTATTTGTAAAGAATGTTGATATTGCGGTATCTGATTTGCCGGTTGGCTATTATCCTATTGACGAACGGACTAAGGGCTTTGAAACGAGAAGCAAGGAGGGACATTCTTTTGTACACCATTTATTAATTGAGCAATCAATGAAGACTATCCGACCGGGAGGGTATGGGGTTTTCCTAGTTCCAAGTAATTTATTTCAAACTCAAGAGGCTAAAAAATTATTATCATTTTTCCACGAAAAAGTTTATTTGCAAGCAATTTTGAATCTGCCTACCAAAATGTTTAAAGATGAACAGGCGCAGAAGTCAATTCTCATTTTGCAAAAGGTTGGAGCTAGTGCTAAACAGGCAGAACAAGTTTTATTAGGAGAATTCCCAGAATTCAATAATCAAGAAAAAATGCTTGATTTCTTACAAGATTTTAAGAAATGGGCTCAAAAGAACTTATTTTAGGTTTTACTAATTAAAAAGTTTTATGTATCATTAGACTATTAAAAGTCTAATGATTTTTTAATTTTTGAAACATTTCTGGGGGGAATTGATTATGGAAGAAAATGGTAATAATGAGCTGGCTCGGAATTTAAAGAGCAGGCACGTTCAGTTAATTGCGATTGGAGGAACGATTGGAACGGGGCTTTTCCTTGGGGCAGGAAGTTCTATTCATTTAGCAGGACCGTCAATTCTATTAGCATATATTGTAACTGGATTGGTTTGTTTTTGGCTCATGCGAGCGTTAGGTGAACTACTGTTATCAGATTTAGAATCAACTTCATTTGTAACTTTTGTAACTAAATATTTAGGAAAAAAAGTAGGATTTGTCACGGGATGGACGTATTGGGTTTGCTGGATAACGATTGCAATGGCTGAGATTACGGCAACCGGAATGTACGTTAGGTATTGGTTTCCAAGTGTGCCACAATGGATTCCAGGATTTATTATCCTTATTTTATTAATCGGGCTAAACTTGATCACGGTTGAGGCTTTTGGAGAGACTGAATTTTGGTTTTCAATTATTAAAATTATTGCAATAGTGGCTTTGATTGCCATTGGTTTTATTATGGTACTTTTACACTCTAAAACAAACGTAGGACATGCCGACCTTACTAATTTAATACATTTTGGCGGTATTTTTCCGCAAGGATTGAAAGGCTTTATCCTTTCTTTTCAAATGGTTTTATTCGCATTTGTTGGTATTGAGATGGTAGGGATGACAGCCGCTGAGACTAGAGATCCTAAAAGTGTAATCCCTAAGGCTATTAATGAAATACCAGTGCGAATTGGTATCTTTTATGTTGGCGCGCTATTTTTCTTAATGGCAATCTATCCTTGGAATGAAATTAATCCCAATGGAAGCCCTTTTGTACAAGTCTTTAAGAATATCGGTATCCCAGGAGCAGGTGGAATCATTAACTTTGTGGTCCTAACGGCAGCGGCTTCAGCATGTAATAGTTCACTGTTCACAACTGGACGAATGCTATTCTCATTAACCTATGGAAGTTCAAACAAACTAGGTAAACGACTAGGTACCTTGTCTAAAAGTCAAGTGCCCAAAAATGCGATTTTGTTATCATCGCTAGTGATTGCAGTAGCAGTCATTTTAAATATCTTGATGCCAGAAGGAGTATTTACACTAATTTCTAGTATTGCGACAACCTGTTTCTTGTTTATCTGGGGAACGATTGTCTTAGCTCATTTGAAATATAAAAAAGGTCAAAAGCAGGCTAAAAAAGAATTCAGTATGCCATTTTTCCCAATTAGTAATTATATTGTATTAACTTTCCTAAGTTTCGTGGGCGTTGTATTATTATTGCAAAAGGAAACAGCGATTGCTTTAATTGGATCATTAATTTGGTTCGGTGTAATGTTTACGGTAGCGAAAATTAAGGGAAAAGGGGAGCTAATGGATTGAAATTTTTCACCTCGGATACACACTTTTTTCATAAAGAATTGTTAAAAGATAAAGACTTTGCTCCACGCGATTTTGACAATATCGAAGATATGCATGCAGCAATCATTAAAAATTGGAATGATCGAGTGACCGATCGGGATACGGTGTATCACTTAGGGGATGTGGCTTTGAATTTTGTGAGACCTGAAAAAAGGGCTAACGAACAAATATTCAGATTATTGAATTCTTTAAATGGTCACATTGTTTTAATTAAAGGGAACCATGACGCACGAAGTTTATTCAAATATCTTCAAGCTAATAATTATTTGTTAAATGGACAATCTAAATTTCAATTTCATGATGTGGGTACTATCATTAAGATGAATCATCGCCAATTAATAATGAGTCATTATCCGATAATGTTAGGAATTGTAAAACAGGTAATTAATTTACATGGTCATATCCACCATTACAGCGTAAATATTAAGGAAAATATTAATGTGGGTGTGGATACTCCTGAAAAAGATTATTTAGATTATGCGATTCCATTTGGAGCGCCATTTTCAGAATCTGACATAGAACAAATCATCAATGGTAAGAAAATTGATTTTCAAAAAAGGAAGTAGGCGTTGACCTTTCTTCTTTTTTTATTTAGGATAAGTTTTATATTGATGAGTGGAGAATTTAGATGAGTAAGAAAACAAATGAAGAATTATCTGAAATGAGAAGACCGGTCATTAATAAGGTTAACCGTGTTAGTGATGATGAAATTCTAATCAATGACCATGAATATCGGCTAGAAGTGAACTATCGAGAAGCTTTTGATGAAGAGTTACTTGCAGAACGGTTTGTAGGATTATTTAGTAGGTATGATTTTTTGGTAGGAGATATAGGTTCAGGACAGCTAAGATTGAAGGGGTTTTATGCTGATGATATGTTAGCACCTAGTGAAATGAAGATTAGCAGAGTTCAAGATTACCTAAATGAGTATTGTGGCTTTGGTTGCCCATATTTTATCTTACGGAACATGCAAATTAATGAACGAGCTAAAAATAAGTGGTTGAGAGAGCAAAAGAAACTTACCCCTAGAAAGAAAAACAGTAAGGGGCGTCAACCTAAAAAGACTAAAAAGAGTCGTAAACCAGTATCAAAGAGAAATAACGAGGTTGTGGGGACCGGTAAGAAGAAACGACAAAAAACATTTACAATCAGGGAGAAGAAATAGATGAAGATTAATAGTTACGGCGGATATTTAATTGATTTAGATGGAACCATTTATCGGGGAAAAGAAAAAATTCCTGCAGCTAAACGCTTTATTGAACGATTGCAAGAACATAATATTCCATTCCTTTTTTTAACTAACAATACAACCAAAACACCAGAAGATGTGGCTAAGAACTTAAGGGACAATCATGATATCAAAGCAGAAGCATCCAATGTATACACGGCCGCTTTGGCTACGGCAGACTATTTGGATGGTATCGCTGATCAAAAACATCGAAAAGTTTATATTATTGGTGAATTAGGACTTAAGCGAGCTATTTTATCAAAAGGTTTTGAGATGGACGAAGATAATCCCGATTATGTTGTTGCTGGGTTAGACTATGACGTTACATATCACAAGTTTGAAATTGCCACGTTAGCGATTAAAAAGGGCGCTAAGTTTATTGGTACGAATGCTGATACCAATTTACCAAATGAACGAGGATTAGTACCTGGTGCGGGTTCTGTGATTGCTTTATTGGAACGTTCTACGCAACAACAAGCCCTATATATAGGTAAACCTGAAACCATTATTATGGAAAAAGCTTTAGCAGTGACTGGATTATCTAAGGATCAAGTAGTTATGGTAGGAGATAATTACATGACCGACATTTCCGCTGGTATTAATTTTGGGATTGATACTTTGCTTGTCTATACGGGAGTTTCAACTAAAGAGCTCGTTGCAAAACAAGACATTAAACCTACTCATGAAGTTGATAGTTTTGATGAATGGCAATAGGATTTTGGAAAAGATTATTATATAGCTTGCTATTGGATATAGCAGGATTAAGTAGTGCTATTTTTCTGACAATTAATTCTATTTTTTTGTTTAGGTTCACTATCAATGCGCATCTAACTAAACTGGTAGGGATGTCTACAAATAAAATTATGGTTAATTATTACCAATTGATTGCATATCTAGAGCTTCCATGGGTCCATAGATTAAAACTCGATGATTTTCCCTTTTCTGAACATGGTTTAGTTCATATGGCGGAAGTGAAAAATTTATTTATGCTAAATACGATTGTAATGGTATTTTCTATTTGTATGGTAATAATTCTATATCGTTATATTGCTAAAAATAAGAAGTGGTGGGAATTAATTGGCGGATTACAAAACTCGATGATATTGGTCCCTTTAGTAGTCATTTTTATAAGCTTAGATTTTGACCATTGGTTTGTTCTCTTTCATCAGGCATTTTTTAATAACAATTATTGGATTTTTAATCCCGTTACAGACCCAATTATTAATGTTTTAACAGATAACTTTTTTACAATTTGTTTTGTTTTCTTGTTCGGTTTATTGGAGTTATATTTAGCCATTTCATTTTGGGTAGTAAAAAAGCAGGTCAACTAGACCTGCTTTTTTATTTTTGATTTGGCAAAGGAAACAATAGCTGGAATTAGGGAAACCACAATGATTCCGATTACTACGAGTGAGAAATGCTCTTTTACAAATGCGATGTTACCAAAGAAATATCCAGCACTACAGCAAATTGCAACCCAAGCTACATTTCCAATAATATTGTAACGGATGAAATCTTTATAAGGCATATTAGAACCAGCAGCAACAAATGGAGCGAAAGTTCGAATGATTGGCATGAAACGTGCTAAAGTAATTGAGATGTTACCGTGTTTTTCGAAAAAGTGCTCAGCCTCAGCCATTTTTTCATCACTAATGAATTTACCAAAGAAACGGTGTTTTCTTAATGCCATACCAACGTGTCTACCTAGATAAAAGTTTAAGGAATCTCCTAATAAAGCGGCTAGGCAGAAAAGCCCGACAAAAATCCAAACGTGTAGTCCGTATTCAGGTTTTGCGGAAAGGGCGGTAGCTGCGAATAAAAGTGAGTCGCCAGGCAGGAAGGGGAGAATTACAGCCCCAGTTTCAATAAAAATAATTGCAAAAAGGAGTAAATAGGTTAAATCTCCGAAACTATTTACAATGGTTACTAAGTGAGAATCAATGTGTAAAACAAAATCAATGAGAACTTGCAAAATATCATTCCTTTCAAATTATGAACGTATCTTATATATTATTACATATTCTAAAGAGTATTTTGTATTTAAAAGAATATTACCGTAAAATTAAGTATTGGAGGTTTTAATTATGTATAGATTAGGAGAAATTGTTTCAACTACGATAGTTGGAATTAAGCCGTATGGCGTGTTCGTGTTGGATCGTAATGGACGAAAAGGCTTAATTCATGTTTCAGAATGCGATGACGGATATATAAAGAATCTGAGAAACACTTTTTCAATTGGTGAAAAAATAAAAGCAATCGTAATGGAGGATGATGGTGATAAAAAGTTTTCGTTATCAATTCGTTCTTTAAAGGAAACTAAAGGAGATTTACACCAATATCCTAAGCCAAGCAACTTATATGTTGGACATAAGAAATATTGGACCAAAGCCCATTATATTAGTGGTTTTAAACCCTTAGAAATCGCCATGGAACAATGGAAAAAAGAGAAATTAAATTAATTTCATAAAATTACTTGACGTTAGGTGTGAAAACTTGGTATTATATTTGAGCGGCATTGATAAGGCGCACATCGATAATTAAAAAACTTGTTAAATGATTTTAAAAAAAGTTGTTGACAGTGATTGTTCTCGATGGTATAGTTAAATAGTTGTCAAAAGCGCTAACAACGTTGATATGACAACGATAGTAGACCTTTGAAAACTGAACAAAATTTTGACAATCAATAGTGTAGGGTCTTACAAAT
>NZ_JAALFK010000002.1:402237-440959 GCF_011800215.1 Pediococcus sp. EKM201D | reverse complement strand
CGTCATCTCTCGCGACAACAGAAATATACTATACACTCGTTTTTAAGGTTCGTCAACACTTTTGCCATATTTATTTTGATTTTTTTCAAAAAAGATTTCCAGCCTTCGTTTTGCACAACAAAAAAAGAGCTCCAACCCCCATACGACGGCGTTTCGTCACCATGTTGGTCTTCACTCTTTTAGTTTTTCTACTATAAATAATTAAAGGTCTTCTGGAATATCATCAATAGGAACCACCGTCATAGCTCCTTGCCGATAAACATTAATGTGATGAATGTCGTGGGCTTTGAGCATATCTAAGGCATCCCGGAAGTGATCTTCATAGTGCGTTGCGTCATGGGCGTCTGACCCAATCGTATAACGCTTGCCCCCTAATTGCTTGTAGATTTCAATTGCGTAATCATACAAACCAATGTTGTGGTATTTGTACATGCTCTTGGTGTTCAATTCAAAGGCCAAGTTATTTTGAATGGCAACTTTAAAGATGTTAGTGAGCAAGACTCCGGCCGTAGTCGAGAATTGACCAGACGTCAAACTCAATCTCCGTACCCCGTAATCGAAGTGAGCTAACACATCGGCGTCATGGAATTCGTTGATTCCCTTCCACATCAACTGGTAATACTGATCCGTCACTTGAAGCGGATCTAAGTGCGAGACCATGTTACTCCCAAAGTCTTTCGTACCATCTTGATGGAAACTTAGTAACTTAATATCGAACGTATGGTGGGCTAAATAGTCTTTAATCTTATCTGCTTGTCCGGCTGACATCCCGATTTCAATTCCTTTATGAACTCGTTTGCCCGTCGCTTTTTTCAAACGTTCAATTTCGGCCACGTATTTAGTGTAGTCTGGAATACTATCATGGTTTTGGACTTCTGGATTGTTAAATTCCAAATGTTCCGTGGAAACAAAGTCCTGTCCGGCCAACTTCATGTAGTCTTCCATCTTTTCATTTGAATCAAACGAAAAGCTTGTATGCACATGCTGGTCATAAATAATCATAATTTTGCCCTCCTCGTTCTAAAATGTATCCGTTCTCTACTACTATTTTAGCATAGCAACGCATTTTAACGCTTGTCTCAACGCTTGGAGAGGATAGGGAAAATAATTTTAATCGAGATCTTCACCGTTTGTACGAATTACTTTTTGATACCAGCCAAAGGAATCTTTCTTAGAACGTTGGAGCGTTCCGTTGCCATCATCATCCTTATCAACATAGATAAAGCCGTAGCGTTTAGACATTTGACCAGTGCCAGCTGAAACGAGGTCGATAAAGCCCCATGGAGTATAACCCATCAAGTTTACGCCATCTAATTCAACTGCTTTTTCCATTTCTTGGATGTGAGCTCGGAGGTAATCCACACGGTATGGATCATGAATTGCCCCGTCACTTTCGACCGTATCGTAAGCCCCTAATCCATTTTCAACAATAAACATTGGTAAGTGGTAGCGGTCGTTTAACCAATTGAGGGAATAACGGAGACCCACTGGATCAATTGGCCAATCCCAATCACTAGTTGCAAGGTATGGATTTTCAACCGTTACGTCTTCTGGAGCTAAGTTTTCATCAATTGACCGACCTTCAGGAAGAGCCACAGTGTTGGAATTGTAGTAACTAAAGCCTACATAATCCACTGTTCCGGCTTTAAGGATTTCACGGTCTGCTTCTGTAATGTCTGGACGGTAACCCTTTTGTTGCAAGTAAGTTTCAACATTTTCTGGATAAACCCCGTTGACATGCACATCGGAGAACCAGTAGCGACGTTGCATTAAACGTTCAGCCAACATGATGTTATTTGGGGCTGCATTGAGCGGATAAAATGGCGTGAAATTAATCATGCAACCGATTTGGAAGTCTGGATTAATTTCATGACCCAACTTAACTGCTTTAGCACTAGCTACTAATTCATAGTGAGCAGCTTGATACATCGCTGCTTCACGATTTTCATCCCCCTTGAAAACTAATCCTGAGTTGGTAGCCATCAAGAAGTCATTATTGTACATACTCTGATTATTGATTTCGTTGAACGTCATCCAATACTTAACCTTATCTTTATAGCGTTTGAAACAAGTTTCAGCGAAACGAACATAAAGATCAATTACGTGACGGTCAGAAAAACCATTGTATTTCTTAACTAAATGATAAGGCATTTCAAAATGTGCCAAGGTAATTACCGGTTCAATCCCATATTTCAAGCATTCATCAAAGAGGTCGTCATAAAATTTCAAACCAGCTTCATTAGGTTCAGCATCATCACCATTAGGAAAGATGCGGGTCCAAGCAATCGAAGTACGGAAAGCTTTTAAGCCTAATTCGGCAAACATTTTAACGTCTTCACGATAATGATGGTAAAAATCGATTCCTTCGTGGTTAGGGTAATTTTCACCCGGCACTACCCCATCGGTAATCTTCCGCGGTACCTTGTTAGCTCCCGCCGTCATCACGTCGGCCATGCTAACCCCTTTACCATCTGCTTGCCATGCTCCTTCTAATTGATGAGCAGCCACAGCGCCGCCCCATAAAAAGTTTTCTGGTAATTTTGTCATTTTCATCCATCCTCTCTTTTAATGAGCTTTTTCTGTAGAAAGCCTTTTCATAGATAAGTTTGAACTATTTTCCATTTTTTGTATAGCTTTCACGGCAAACAAAAAACATATTCCGCAGATAAAACGGAATATGTTTTATTTATTTTGAAGTGATTTACGTTCGGGACTAATCCAAGTCCCAGAACCAAAACCAAAAATCGTTTTAAGAGCCGGTACAAACGTCATGACAACCGTCACGGGATTGACCATCCAGAAAAAGAGCATATAAAGCGGCGCAAAAATAAGGTATTTTAACTTAGCAGCATGATGATCCAAAATTAAAGCCGCTAATAATTGTAAGAACCCGGCCAGTAGCTCAAAGGTCACAAAGATAAACGACATCACGATTCCGTGAAAGACCCGTTCGTAATTCCCCGTCAGTAAGAAAACCAACATGGTAATGATAAAAACAGCGGTGGTAATCATAAAGAAAAATGACCAGATAATGGAAAGGGTTGAGTCAATAAACATCGACATTTGATAACGATGCTTAATCGGATGTAAGAGGAACTTCTTAATATTGGTCAACCACACTTCAGTTCCCCCTTGCGCCCAACGCTTACGTTGGTGATAAAGATCTTTAAGAGATTCGGGGACATTCATGTGAAAGACAATATTAGGAGCAAACCGCGGAATTGCCCCAATCATCTGGTGATCCCAGGCAATACTAATATCTTCGGTCGCCCGATTTTGCCGGAAGCCTCCCACGTCAATCAGAAAACTCTTGCGATACAACGTGTTGGCGCCACTGTAGGCATACATCGAGTCGTTAATTGAAGTTTGACTGCGTTTAATGACCCCAACAATACTCGAAAATTCAACCGTCTGGGCCTTGCCTAAAATCTTCGTGCGGTTTTGAACATCCATATTAGCTGTTACCGCCGAAGTATTCATATCCCGGTCATGCATGAAAAAGTTCATGTACTTCATCAAAGCATCCGGTTCGGGAATCGTATCAGCATCATTACTAAGGATGTATTTCCCTTTTGCAAAATACATTCCAATGTTAAAAGCATGCGCCTTCCCTTTATTTTTCAAGATTTTAATCGTCCGCAGGCGTGGATATTGTTTTCTCAAGCGTGCTAAGATTGCTCCCGTTTGATCCGTCGAGCCATCGTCAGCGACTAAAACTTCAAAATTAGTGTAATTAATTTCGTTAAAAAGATAGGTGATCGTTTCTTCAATCATGACTTCTTCATTATGGGCTGGAATCATGATGGTAATTAATGGTTGGTCCGCAGGTAGAATATTTTCCCAGCCTTCATCCCGTTTATGGGTTTTCAAAAAGCGATACGACAATGAACCTGTAAACCAGAAGAACGCCCCGATTACAGGATATAAACAAAGTATCAAAAGAATAATGTTAATGGTCGTATCAATCAGGGATCCTTTGAAAATACTATCAATAAAGATTGATGACATTTTTGCTCCTTATCCAAGATCGTCTAAATTAGATGCTCGATAAATTTCTTTAATTTCGTCTGTATCCAGATTTTGTTCTGGTTTTACTTCGTAGTACCTGGTATTTTCACGAAATTCCTTACTGCCAAACCGGGCGTCCATAAATGCTTCTAATGTATCTTCCCGTCGACGCTGATTAATTGGATTGTAGGTAGGCCACTGTTCAGCCAGCCGATCCCGCCGCCGATTTTGAATAATCGTCATACTCGTCGCAAACAAGCTCGCCATGACAAATGCAAAGGCCAATAAGATTCCGATAAATTTAATTTCAAAAATCCCTTCACTATAAGACCAGATATGCGGAATCTTGGGATTATAAATCGCCCAAAAGGAAGTGACGGTGATGATGATAGGAACAAACACACACATCCAACCGAAAATGGCGACTAACGTTTGCCATATTTTCAACCACCAGTGTCCTTTTTCAAAATACAAATCTGTATATAGCTGCTGACGTTCTCTTTCGTTTTTCATCCTAAACCTGCTTTCGGTAAACATCCTCCGGCTTGCCAAAAAGATAGCCTTGGCGCGCATCAATCCGGAGCTGCTCCGCTAACGCCTCGTCGGCTTCATTTTCAATTCCCACTAAAACCAATTTAATTTCATTTTCTTGGGCCAACTTATTCCAAAATTGGAGATTAAGATCGAGCCATTCGTTGGGATCTTTCTTTCTAAAACTACTCATGGAAGCCTTTAAAATATCAATTTCGCTTAGTAACCACTCAATATGTTTCAAATCATTTAAAGATGAACCTACATTATTAATCGTGAATTGAACTCCATAGCTACGCCCAATCTGGATTCTTCTTTTAAAAAGACGGCGATTGGTTAGCCGATTCATTTCATGGATTGAAAGTTCAATAGCTAAATTAAGTGACTCAATTTTCGCAATTGCCCACCGCACAAAGTATTCAAAAGCCGGACTCATAATTTGGTTGTAAGTTAATTTAATAGAAAGGGTTACATGCTCATCGGCTAGAGATTGGAAAGTCGTCTCCAGTAAGCTAATCACGCGTTGCAGTGGTAGGGATTCAAAATCACGTGGCAAAACCCACTGTCCCGCTTCATTTTGCGTGCGCAATAGGCACTCGTAGCCAATGGTATTTCCCTTACGATCAACTTGTTTTTGGATAAAATAACGAAGTGGGATTTCATCATTCCGTAAATAATCGCTCCCCTTATTCCGGGTCCACCAGTAATATCCACCGATAATTCCAATAGTGATAGCCGCCGTCAGCACTGTAATCCACCATAAATATATTTCAAGTTTTTCTAGTGTCATATCGTTAACCTTTCCGTTTATTTTAAAACTAAAAAAAACGATTGGCATTACCTTTTGGCGTGATTTTAATATTTTTTAAACTGATACCGTTTATTATTAATGATGATAAGCAATTTCATATTAAAAAACAACTTAATTTAGCAATTTTGTACAATGGTGGAATGTGCTGTGTAATGCTGTTTCATCCGTTTTCAATCATTATTAACTTTTAAAGTTCTAAGTGATTGTGTAATCATTAACATAGTTTCACAGTAACTAAAAAGTAGAAAATAAAAAAGCTGTATAGTAATCGAAAATCGATTTCTATACAGCTTGCTAGAATTAACTTTAATGGTTAGGCAATACCCTGAATGAATTCTTCAACTTCTTGGGGAGTACGGCGTTCACCTTTACCAAAACGGCCGAGTTCCTTACCGTCTTCAAGGGCGATAAAACTTGGAATACCCATCACACCAAAATGTTGAGCAACTTCTAGATTGTCATCACGGTCAACCGTAATCCAATCATATTGATCGTACTTCTTCATGATGTCCGGCATTGCGGGCTTGATGAAGGCACAATCAGGGCACCAGCCAGCTGTAAAGAATAACATTTTCTTACCTGAATTCATTGCTTCAAAAATTTCTTCGTTAGTTAAATTTGCTTGAGTGCTCATTTTGAATTGCTCCTTTTATTAAAAACTAGCTTACTTTTTGTAAGCTGCTATCTATATCAAATATTCTATCAGCTTCCAGTCGTTTTGACAACCAATTAATTTGCCCAATTTAACTCCTCAGGCGCGAGTTGGTATACCTTGTCCGCTCGATAGGAATTAATCAATTTAAAATCTTGTGCTATGTATTTTTCATCCCATAAAAATTGGTTAATTTCACGTGAAACATTTTGGCTTCGATTTAACTCACAGTGATAGCCGTCGGGTCCAATTACCATCAACTCGGAAACTTTGGCTGCCACCCCATCGAGGAGGTAGCCCACTGCGCGGGCCGAATCAACTGCCACATAGACATCATTATTTAAAATTCCATCCACGCTCCCAATTACGTTTAAAACTTCAGCTCCTTTAGGAAACAAGTGGCGATTACGAACTAGCTTTTTAAAATGATGGGTTCTTTTATTAGGTTCCCAACTTTTGGTCATTACATCTTTAACAGTATCCTGTGAAAGAAATCCATGTAATCCATTGAAAGGACCCGCAATGGTCACTAATTTTTTCAAAGCTGGTAAACGTGAGTCTTTGCCAAACTTAATCGCTAAATTAACCAGGACATTACTTCCTAGCGAATGACCGACCCCATTGTACTGTTCGACTCCAAAACTTTGTCTTAATTTAATTAATAACTGGTGCATCCAACTAACTTGCCGGCGTTCAGGAGCCCGATTGTTTTCAAACAACACCTGAACCATCGGATTAGCGACCTGCTGATCGAGTTCGCCATCAAAATCCATTGCCCCATCATTTTTGATTTTGACCACCAGCATCTTTTGCGCCCAGCCATTTTTCTGTGCTCCATGGATCAAATGGTCCGTAGAATCCGCATTTCCATTAAATCCATGCACAAAAATTGTTACTGCATTCATCTCTCATTAACGCTCCCCCACTTAAAACTTGCATCATCCATTCTACTACAAAAATATTAAAAGGGCTGCGCCCAAAAGAAAGATTACTCTTGAGACGCAGCCGCTTTATGATTAAACCAAAATGGTTGTTTGGTCATCCATATTTTCAAGTCAAAAGCTTGTAATGGTAAATCTTCCCCATTAACTTGACCATGTTCATTTTCAAAAGCTTGCACGTGAATTTCTCGTCCAGTTTTAAAGAAAACATCCGGCATATCGAGATGTTTTCCACCACGTAAGAGCTTAATAAATAACTTAACAAACTTGAAAAAACTCAATTTTTCAGTAATTACCACGTCTAGTT
Source organism: Pediococcus sp. EKM201D (assembly GCF_011800215.1). Classification (NCBI taxonomy): domain Bacteria; kingdom Bacillati; phylum Bacillota; class Bacilli; order Lactobacillales; family Lactobacillaceae; genus Pediococcus; species Pediococcus sp. EKM201D. Next base: position 433,709 of record NZ_JAALFK010000002.1, on the reverse strand, counting down.
TTCCGTCGTGCAAGTTAGCGCGAGGTGCAATACCGACCCCACCACCAAAATATTTGATATTCGTTAGTGAAACGACGAAGGCATTCGCAAATTCATGACGCTCACCATCAATATCAATCGTAAGTGGAAATCCCTTTTGACGCATTAACGTTTTGAGGAGGGCCGAAACGTACGCCATCGATTCTAAGTGCCACTTGCTCAGCCTAACTTTCTGACCTTGATTGGCTTCATAGACCACTCGGGCATCAAAGCCAATCCCAATGTTGTTGGTAAAATACTGGGTCAGTTGGTTCGCTTGATTCTGATAAGCTCCAATATCTAAGGTGATTGGGGTGGTGGTCTGGATTAATTGCTGTAAGGCCGTGGATGGATCAGAGGCGATGCCGACTGCCCGTGCAAAATCATTCCCCGAACCCGCTGGAACATAGCCAATGGGAACGGTGTTTTTAGAGCGTCGCACTCCATTCAGCACTTCTAGGAGGGTACCATCCCCACCAATAGCAACAATTACCCAGCCTTGCGGATGTAGATCGGCAAATTCTTGGGCTAACTGGGTCGCATGTTGGGGGTATTTTGTTACCACACGTTCGAAGTTAACAGCGTTTTGCACGAGGAGTTGATGGAGTCGCTCCCACGTCTGGGCTGAATGGTGCGCTCCCGCCCATTTATTTACAATAAAATAATATTTAATCTGTTCATTCATGCTAGTCTACATACTTCTCCAAAAAATTTGCTACCTCGATTTGATAGCGATGCGGATTAGTTGGGAGAGCTTGCACGTGATCGGCTTGGTCAACCAAATAAACTTGGCTAGGAACACGAGCTGCTTCCACTAAATCATCCAGCATTTCGATTGGAACATAACGATCGGCTTCGCCATGGATAAACATGATCGGAACTCGAACTTTTTTAACTTGCTCTTGAATATTAGCTTCTTTAAATGAATAACCAGCTTCTTTTTTGGTTAATGCACTAGCAATCGCCTCAAATTCTTGCGATGGTAAATGATAGTAGCGTTTCAAACGATGCCGGAATTGTTTGTCTAAACGGTTAAAACTACTATCTTCAATCACAGCAGTTAAGTTAGTCGCCATATCTGGTTCCCCTGCCGCAGAAATCACGGTTGCGGCACCCATGCTAATCCCCATTAAAACAATTTTTTCATCCGTATGGGTTAATAAAACAGCGCGTTGAACCCAACGTACATAGTCGCGGCGATCCAGCCACCCAAAACCAATTAGATTGCCTTCGCTTTCACCATGACTGCGTGCATCGGGCATCAAGACGTTGTAGCCCATATTATAGAAGATTTTGGCATACGGAATCATTTGCATCCGGGCGTGATGGTATCCGTGGGCTAAAATAACCGTCTTTTTAGACTGTTTGGCTTCTGGTTGTCGTAAAAATGATGCTCGCAATTGAAGGCCATCTTCACTAAGCATACTGATTTCTTCTGGATTTAAATTATTAAACCATTCAATATTGAGGGCATTATTATCTTGAGATCGTGAACGTTCAATGGCTTTATTCTTAGCTTTTTCCGTATTTTTGATCCCAACTAAAAAACTAATATATCCGCCAATTCCCATTCCAGCAGTAATTCCGAAAGCTGCGGCACCTAAGCCAGCTAACATATATTTAGTACTTTTATTCATTAATAACGCTCCTTATCTTTAGCCAACTTGCTAAAAAACATTATCCGTTAATGGTAACTTTCTCTCATTATAATATCAATTTTTGAGTTAAAAGTGGTATGATAAACGTGAAAACGGGTCCGTAGCTCAGTTGGGAGAGCACCTGCTTCGCATGTAGGGGGTCGACGGTTCAAGTCCGTTCGGATCCATTGATAGGTTACAGAAGTGTTTAAAGAGTACCAAAGTGAATACCCCATGGCTTTCAGATGTATGTATCTAAAAGTCATGGGGTATTTTATACTCTATAAAAAATCCATTACTATGACAACAACATAGGCAGTTTACGACCATATCCAACCCTTACACCCGTTATAATTACTGTTCTTCCACTACCTATAGTTTCCCCTATTAATCCAAATCGTTATCCAACTTTCTGATAACTTTCGCTGGCACTCCTGCTACCAAACAGTTATCAGGCACATCTTTAGTAACGACTGCGCTTGCAGCAACCACGACATTATTGCCAATCGTTACTCCCGGTAAAATTGTACAATTTCCACCAATCCAAACGTCATTTCCGATGGTAACCGGCGTTCCTTGCGCCATCTTTTGTCGACGTTGCTTGGGAGACATCGGATGATTGACCGTAGCAATCAGCGTATTGGGTCCAATCATGACATAATCACCAATTTTCACGGGCGCAATATCAAGAATCGTGACGTTATAGTTGGTTAGAAAATCCTCTCCAACATGGATATTTTTACCATTATCACAATTAAAATTAGGCTGCACATATACGTTTGCCCCAGTTGAACCAAATAAATCCTTAATTGCGGCTTGTTGTTTTTGGTCATCCGTTGGATCAATATTATTGAATCGCGCGCACTTGATTAATGCTGCTTGCTTAAGCTTGGCAACTTCTTCATCTAAAAAGCAATATTCTAAACCTTGTTTTAACTTTTCAATCTCTTTCATTTGTTTACCTCATTATTAACCTAGCTGAATGTGAGCATCTGCCAAAGCTTGCTCAACAACTCGAAGCACCTCTTCACTATGTTGAAGACGTAGAGCGGCCTCTTTTAAATCCTTTTCTGCAATAATTCGTTGAAATGCCTTGAATTCTTCATACATGCGATGCGAATTTTGTTTAAAATCAAAGTTTTCAATTCCTGCTTTACTTTCAATATCGAAATTATCAAGAACATTGGTTGCTCCATTCACAATTACTGAACCTTTCGTACCTTGAATCGTCGAACGAATCGTAGCCGTAGAGTCTTTAGCTCCGATACAAACCACTTTGGTATCGGGATAATTTAAGATTAATATTCCTGAAGTATCGATATCCTTTTCAATATTAGCTAGATATTTGACGCTTGATGGGGCGCCCAACAGCCCCACAACAAAATGAATGTTATAAATATTGATGTCCATCAAAGCCCCACCACCGAACTTAGGGTTAAAAGCTGGTAGGACTTCACCTGCTTTAAAAGCATCATAGCGAGATGAATATTGCGAATAGTTACATTCAATCACCTTAATTTCGCCTAGGGTTGGAACGGCTTCTTTAATTTTTTGATAATTCATCATGTATTGATTGGTGATAGCTTCCAGCAAAATTAATTGCTTCGTTTGGGCTAGTTCTGCTAATTCTTCTAACTCCGCTAAATTCAAAGTGAACGGTTTTTCGCAGATAACATTCTTACCGGCTTCGAGGGCTTTTTTAGCAAAAGCAAAATGTAAATGATTGGGAACAGCAACATAGATGGTATCAATTTCTTCATTTGCAAGACATTCATCGATGTCCGTATATACACGATCAATCCCATATTGCTTTTGTAATTTTTCCATGTCATCTATACCATGAGGGGTTCCTGTGATAGCTTTTAATTCAATCTCTGGTAACAACGGCGTCATTGTAAGAAAGTCCTTTACAATCATTCCTGCTCCAACAATTCCTAATTTCATCGCATGCTCTCCTATTTATCCTTTTAAAACTCGCTTTTTTGCATTTTCTTGATGCCTGTTTCTAGCATTTTTATTTGCAATAAAGTTTCTTCATCTTTAACAGTTTTTTCTTTACCGTTGATAATTGCTTCGTACAATCCCTCGTATACTCTGCTGTAATCTCCCACTTCCGAGACAACCTTTTCTTCATGGTATTTTCCGGAACCGTCTAAGTAGGTCAATACTCCATAATGTTGTGGCAGGTCGATTCCAAAATCGGGATGGTCTGGCATATAAAACATTTTTAAATGTTCCTCTTGGCGATCTTTGGTCTGTTTAACAAACATTCCTTTTTTGCCATACACTACGAAACTTGGTCGTTCCTTTATTCTGAAATAACTCGATTTAACTGAAACCTTCATCCCACCATAGAAGAGATCCAAGTCGAAATAATCATTCATCCGATTTTCACCTAGTAGTTGTCTAACCTCATAGTGAACGTTATCCGGTTCTCCGAAGTATGAAATTATTTGATCGAGCGTGTGGCAAGCATGACCATATAAATAGCTGGTATCTAGTGAAAATTCGTTTACCCCTTCCGGAACCTCGGGGCGATAGTAATCGTAGTGCATTTCCACCTCTAAAATATCTCCCAAAACGCCACTTTCAATCACTTTTTGAGTAGTTAGGAAATCTGAATCATATCTTCTATTCTGATAGCATTGAACCAACAACCCTTTTGATTTTGCTAAATCAAATAGTTCTTTTGCTTCTTGGTATGTTTCTGTAAAAGGCTTTTCAATTAACGCATTTTTACCATGTTCCAGCACTGCTTTACCGATTTGAAAATGCGAGCTACTGGGCGTTGATACTACAACCAGCTGAATTTCTGGGTCATTATAAATGTCATTAATATCGGTGGTATAATGTACGCCTTCGATTCGTTTCCACGCAGTTGTTTTCGTGCGATAATAAATGGTTTTCACTTTAATTTTGTCTTTAAGTTTGAGTGAAAATGGCAAATGATAACGATTGGCACTTTTTCCATTTCCAATATAAGCAATTGTCAGCATCTTAGTTCCTCCATTTGTATTCAAATATTGCTTTGCTATCTACAATATAAAACGGGGAACTTTTAAACGATATACTTTAGGGTAATTCTGGATAATACTTTCAGAAAAATAGAACTTGTACTGCTTATTCCTAAAAAAAATTACCAAAATCATGCTGAAAATATTTTTTAAGCTATACTGATTATGAATAAGCCAAAAGGAAGTGAGCTATCATATGCTATTAATCGACAAGCTGAGTAACCACGAAAACTTTACCAACACCGAGCAACGAATAGCCGATTATATTCTTAAAAACATCACCGACATTCCGCCGATGAATATTGATAAACTTTCTAAAGTCACTTATACCTCGCATTCAGCTGTGGTCCGATTGACTAAAAAATTAGGTTTTGAAGGTTTTAAAGATTTTAAAGTAGCAATTTCAGAGGCTGTGTACAGTCAAACCACCAACATGAATTCTGTTGATGCTAACTTTCCGTTTGATTCTAACGATTCTGTCTCTACCATTTCAAAGAAAGTCGCTGAACTCTCTGTTGAAAGTATTCAAAGAACATTTGCACAGTTAGACGAACGACTGATTGAAGAAGCAGCCAATACGATTGCCAAATCGGAACGCATTTTCCTATTTGCGCAGGGCGATTCTCAGATTCGAGCCCGTAGCTTCCAAAATAAATTGGTTAAATTAAATCGTTTCGCCATTCTGGGTGAAGAATACAGTGACGAAGACTGGACGGCTGCCAACTTAACCAAAAAAGATTGTGCTATTTTCATCAGTTATGGTGGTCGTATTTCACAATATGAACGCATGCTGACTCATTTTTCCGAGAATAAAATTCCTTCTGTAGTTCTGACCGGCAATCAAAAATCGCCCCTCATTCGTTTGGCGCAAACTGCGATCGTCACTACTCAAAATGAATATGACTTTTTAAAAATTAGTACATTTTCTTCTCAGATCACTTTTGAATACTTATTGGATACAATTTTTTCTGTTATTTATGCTAAGGAGTACCAACAAAATATTATTAATTTAAAAAATAAGTTTAACTTGATTCAACGTGGTACTCTTTCTGAAGGTTTAGCTAAGGAACATGACTCAAAGTAGTGCGTAAAATGATTCAAAAGACTGTTCTAAAGAGAGAACAAGTACTCATTTCTATACAAATAATTACGTCCAAAGTCCAAAAAATACGCCTGGTAGTTTCCAGACGTATTTTTTTGAGAACATATTTTAGATAATGTAATCACAAAATTGAACTAATAACTTTAGGGAATCAGTTCATTCATCAACTGGTTTGTTAAAGTCGTTAATTGATCCCACTCTGGATCCGTTTAGGTAGTACTAATGTTACAATTGTGTTGCAATTATGTTTCAATAAGATTATTATATGTTTGTTCAAGGACAACTAATAAATAATATATAGAAATGGAATTAATTTTCCTGGGGGGTATTATCATGAAAAAAGGATTTGTTATTGCTACAGTAGCCATGAGTTTAGGAATTATTGCACCATTATCACAGGTAGTCACCTCAACACCAGTCTCCGCAAAAACAACTAGCCATTCATATGTAACTACAACAAGTAATTCTATTTCAGTAACTAATATCAGAAAAGGATCCACAGTCGTACTCAAAAATAATATGGGACAAACTATTGCAACTAAAACAGCTGCTAATGCTGGGACAGTCACATTTAATTTAGGAACACAGCAAGTAAACCGATTAACTAAGACTGACACTTTAGCAATTAAACTAAGTTCTGGATATAAATTTAATATCAATTTTAATTTCATTAATTATAGAACCCCAACCAGTAATAAATTTGTAGCTGGGATTCCAACTGAACTACAAGGCCATTGGCAAGCCAAATTAGGGTACTTCACCGGTCACTGGAATATGACCAGTAACCGCTCAACATTAACCGTTAATGACCCTCAAATTTTAAATAATGTTCAGTACAAGAATTTAGGCAATCATACTTATGTACTAAAGGGCACTGAAAATTATTACAGCAACGGAAGTACTATCCAGTACACAGTTAAAAAGGTAAGTAACAACCACTTAACATTAACCACTGCTAATGGAGTATCACAGTGGTATAAATAATACTATATGGATAAAAAAGTCTGACTTATGGAATCATCCCACTAAGTTAGACTTTTTTATTATATTCTTACTGAAACAAGTTGTTCTATGTTTTGCTATTCTTCAGACTACTAATGTGTGTCCTGATTTTGATCATCACGTGGCTTATTTTTTGCCAAAATATATTGCTCGATTAAATTAATGATTTGTTGATTTTGTGGTAAGTCAGAATGTTGAGCATCATTTCCTGTAACTGTAATTTCAGTATAATGTTGGGCTTGGCCCTGATAAATATATTTACCCGCTTCTGCGCTCCGTGCTGGTACAATCCCATCATTATCAAAATTCTGAGTACCAATAATCGAATAGACTGACAACGTTTTAGGAATTTTTTTACGTTGTTTAATAAAGTCTGACAGCATCTGAGTTTTATGCGAAAGTGACGTTTCTGAGAAATTATAAGGTGATCCAATGGTCATTAACTTCTTGATTGAAATATCGTCACGATTGAAATAATTTTCGAGATACATTGTATATACCAAACCACCATTCGAATGACCAATGGCCTTAAAATTATTAAACTGATATTTTTTAGCTAACGCATTAAATGCAATAGAAAACCATTTAGCTTGTTTTTTAATATTGCTATAACCATCTTTGTTGTTCTCAAAACCAACAACAATAAACGGCTCATTATCACGTGGACGAATCGATCCCGAGTAACTAATCCGATCATTAGTATGGACCGTTACTTTTAACAGACTATGGCGTTTCCCACGTCTATCGTTTAACTTATCAATCAACCCATCAAATCGATTTTGCGTAGCACTACTCCCCGGAATGAAAATAACCGGTGACATATTTGAGTCATGTCGTTTAGAAATGGCGGTCACATTTTTATGCATCCACTGAATTGATGGCCAAGCCAATATTCCAATTCCTACCAAACTCGCAATTAAAAATATAATACTCCATTTTTTAACGTTCCGTGGCATCTAGACCATCTCCCTGAATATTAAGTCGGTTGGATAATTTCACAAATGGTCGATACAGCCAAACGCCGATTCCTACGTTAAGTGCCATAACCAATAAGGTTACCCAATTCCCATTGGTTCCAATAAGGGCCTGCAAAAGACTGGGAGTTCCCAACGGCACTTGATAAACTACAGCAGGCATTAAATGTAAAGCAATGGCGCTTGCAGCGATTCCTACGTTAACTAGTGGAACTAATAGAAATGGAATAATATATAGACCATTTCCTAAAACTGGAACACCCACTAATATCGCACTATTAAAGTTAAATAATACTGGCAGCAACGACCATCGGCCAATCAGCTGTTGATCACGTTGATTACTGAACAAGAAAATTGCAATCACTAATGAGAGCGTACTTCCCGTTCCCCCAATCGCGCCAAAAGATTCATATAACGTCCCTAATGAAAAAGGATACGGTACTCCCCAAATCGTGTGATGTATAAGGGCATAGTTTAAATTCGCAGTCATTGCGACGCCATTACGTCCAAAATGTGCCAGTATTGGCATACTGGTCAACCCGAAAAAAGTCATTATGCCAGCCAATAGTACGATTGCTACAGAAAATAGCAACGAAGTTTGGTTAGCCTTTAGTGATTGTAATCTTAGAATAACTTGATCTGGTAAAACCGAAATCGCCAACCAATTTAATAAAATACTAAAGCAAATCGCCACAACCAGCACAATTATAATTGCTCGTAATGAATCTAACGCACGATTCCATGTTACTCCTGAAGAAGATTTATCCTGCTGCTGGCTATTTGCCAAATGCTTAAAACTTAGTCCAACCAGATAGCCTACCAAAAAACCTAAAAACAAACCTCCCATCCCAAGCATATCTTGGCCAAAAGCTAACTCACCATTATTTGTATAACGAACCGTAAGGATTAAATAAGCAATTAATCCCGTTATACTCGCTAATTTTTCATCACGCTGATACCGTTTGGCTGTATAATGTGCCATACTAAATGCGGCTAAAGCAGCTACTATTCCTAATGTTAAACTCGTTAAATGATCAAAAATAATTTCTATGAATCGATACCGACTTAGCCACGACGAAAACCCAAAAATTGTTGGCAATAAACTATTTCGATTTAACATAGTGATTTGAATTAGTTGGCTGATACTACCGATAAGAACAAATGGGAATAATAAATTTAAACTTTTTTGCACTAATTGGTATAACTCATTTTGTTGAAGCCGTATTATTTTTCGAATAATTTGTTCTCTTCTTACCCACATTAGATTTTCCTTCTTTAAACTAATCTCTCCTACTATTATCTTTATTCTAGTTGAATCATTATCGAATTGCACACCGCGTTGCTATTATTTATATCTAACCTGATAAAGTTGGTTTTAAAAAACACGTCTGAAACTATCAAACGTGTTTTTTAATAGAATATATTTAAATGCTTGGATTATTGCTTTAACAACCCGGGTATTAAAGTGCTCTCTATAGGTTCGAAAATAGTATACTTTCCTACTTCTTATAACTTATCTTATTTTTCATTAGAATAACGTGCCCTCAACGCCCATAAAATTGAAACTGTATCAATCACTTCTTGGAACATCGCTCCAATAAATGCCGGAATAATTCCAAAAGCGGCGATCAACATTAACGCTGTACAGATAAAGATCCCGATTAAAACGGCTTGCCGAGCAACTCGAATGGTATCTTTTGCGATTACAACTGCTTTAGCTACCTTAGCTAAGTCATCTTTTAAGATAACCAAATCCGCCGATTCACTGGCAGCAGACGATCCATGAGCTCCCATGGCAATTCCTACATCGGCAGTTACCAAGCTAGGGGCATCATTAACACCGTCCCCGACCATCACCACCGGCTTTTCTTCCGGAGTGAGAGCTTTTAATGCAGCAATTTTATCTTCTGGTAGCAATTCAGCTTGGACATCATCGATTCCAACTTCTTGACCGATTTTTTGAGCTGTTTTGACTTGGTCACCACTTAACATCATTAATTTCTTAACGCCTAAGTGATGCAACTGAACCATGGTCTGGCTAGCTTCTGGTCTGAGGTAGTCGGTAAAAGTGATACAACCTAAGTATTGATCGTCCCGACTGACATAGATAGCGGTATGGGTTTGACTCTGGATTAAAGGATCTCCCGTTACAAATTTACGCTTACCAACCTTGACTAATTTTCCTTGAATCAAGGCCTGTACTCCATTCGCCGTAATTTCCTGGGCGTCACTAACACTTAACATTTCCAGACCTTTATCTATCGCGTAAGTTACTAAGGAGCGCGCCAATACATGCGAGGAGATAGTTTCCACACTAGCAGCGATTTGGAGCAATTCTGTTTGGGAAACTTCTTGATGTGGCAAAATCTCCGCCACCATCAAATGCCCATTAGTTAATGTTCCAGTCTTATCAAAGGCGACCGTTTTAGCCGTAGATAATTTTTCTAGAACATCCCCCGTCTTAACCACGATCCCATTGCGAGAAGCCCGACTCATCCCCGAAACCATCGCCACTGGAGCCGCTAAGATTAAAGGACAAGGCGAAGCCACCACCAAAACTTGCGCGATTCGGCTAGGGCTCTTAGAAATTACTGCGGCCACCACCGCAATTGCGATTGCCACGATGGTAAAAGGTACCGCATAACGGTCTGCCATCCGCACAAAACGGGCCGGGGTTGCTTCGGCTTTCTTAACCAACTTAATTAATTGTTGATACTTACTATTGGCGGCCACCTGACTAGCTTGCATGGTTACCACAGCATCACCATTGACTGAACCAGACATAAGTTCATCGTTAAAGTCCTTATTTACTGGCTGTGATTCTCCTGTTAAAGAAGATTCATCAAAGTTTGAACTCCCTTCAACGATAAACCCATCAACCGGAACTAATTCCCCAGGTTTAATCACCAACTTATCATCTACTTGTACTTGGTTAACAGCAATATCTTCTAGTTTTTCACCATGGAGCCGATGAGCCACTTGCGGTGAATTATCTAAAAGGGCTTTGAGTTCAGTATTGGCTTTCTTGGAAGCATAGTCTTCTAAGGCATCCCCACCAGTTAACATAACTAAAATCACCATGGCTGCCCAGTACTCACTAAATAAAAGGCTCGAAACCACCGCTAAAATAGCTAATAAATCGACCCCATATTTACCCGACCTCAAAGTCCCAATCATCTCAATAAACATGGTCATCGCCATCACGGCTCCCACCAAGGAAACCAGAATTTGGGCTAACCAAGCTTGACCCAAGACGAATTGTAAGATTACCGCCAAAAGTGCAATCGCAATAATTACCATCAAGCTTTGTTTATGACTCAATTTTCTCATATTGATTTATCATTCCCCTCAATGTAATTCAATCATGATATCTATATTGCTTTATCTCAATTATACTGCTTATTCATGCCTTATTTCTGGTCAGAACTGTTCTATTTTTATTAGTAGAATTTATTTCAAGTTTTACTATACAAATCAGGTTCGCAAAAGAGTATAAATATCATGTAACGCAAAAAATGAAACGGGTATATAATATTTAAAAAGAAATAAGAGGAATGAAATGACTTCTACAAAGGTGATTATTAGAGAAGCGCAATCTGAAGATGCTCAAGGTGTACTAAATTATTTAAAATTTATTACTAATGAAACCAGTAATCTATTGTTAACACCAGAAGAAATGGCTCAAAAGAAGCTTACTGATGAGATAAATCTTTTAGAAGAATCATCCAAGTCCTCCGCAAATCTTTTTTTGTTAGCTACTAAAGATGAAAAAATAATAGGTACAGCTAACATGAAATCATTTTTAAGAAAGCGAATTAGTCATAGAGGGACCTTTGGCATATCAGTCTTAAAAGAATTTAGTGGTCAAGGCATCGGCAGCATGTTACTAGCAGAAATAATAAATTATGCAAAGTCTATTAACTTAGAAATTTTAGAGTTAGAAGTTAGAACAGATAATATACCTGCAATTCATTTATATAAAAAATTTGGATTTAAAGAATATGGACTATATGAAAAATTTTTTAAAATTGACCATAAATATTATGATGGGACACTTATGTTATTAGTTTTAAACTAGAAATAATCATCCAAAAAGAGCACCACCGCGTTTTAGCAGTGATGCTCTTTTTATTTTATCTTAATTATTACGAAATTAATTTTAATTCTACCTATTTTGAAGTATCCAGATAATCATCCCACGCAACTACTTTATTATCCTTAACAGTAGCAATCGACAAGAAATTCATATCAGGTATACCTGGTTTAAACCGCACAACGTATTGCATGATAATAGTCGTTTGACCAGGTGTTGAGAGATCCTTATATAAATTAATAAACTCAGCGGAAGATCCTGAATTAGTATTCTCTTCAAGCCACTCTTTATATTTTAATTTGCCCATTTCCTTTGGCAAATTAGGAAAATAGTAATTAAATTTAAATACTGCGTTTTCATCCACTGCATCCCAAAAAGTTTCGGCATCAACGTGGTCTTTTAAACCCTCCATCATTAAATCAAAAAAACGTACCGATTTTTCACTGTGTTCCGACAAATTTTTTTCCATGTAAACTACTCCCTTATTAACTTTTGAAACAAAAACTACTTTTTAAAAACATTTTTTACGATGTAGAAAAATATTTTTAATGTTGCTGTGTCAAAGGTCTTTTTTTCTTTCGCATGTTAAGAACACTTTAATTATAGAACGCACGTTCGTACATATAAAAGAGGACTAATGAAGTACTTATACCGTTAGATTTAAGCCAAAAATAAGAATTATAGAAAAATTTAAATCACCATTAAATCAGAAACTCCCATAAAAAGCCTATGTATTAGTTATTTTAGTAATTTCTGACACTGTGATCCTCTCAAAGTTCTAAGTTTGTAGTTGTTTAATAAATGTAGCCACAATTAGCAAAAAAATTTGACAATTAAATGTTAATATCCTAATCTAAATAGTAATCATTACTATTTAGATTAGGAGGTGATCTAATAATGTAAATTTTTATCATTTATTTAGCGATATGAGGAATTACGCATAAGTTGTATAAGTCTTTTAGTATTTATTTTGAATTTTCATAAATATGCTTTTGATGCAAATTCCAGAAATACATAAAGCAGTTGACCATAGACCACTTTATTAAGGAGAAAAACATGAAGAAAGAAAATCAATCAAGTGCTTATAGGTACTTAAAAAGCCCTAACGTCAAAACTAAAAGAAGAGCTCTAAAAATTATTAAAGAAATTAAAAAAAATAGGACTAATAAAAGATAGTATTTTTTATTATTTATACTTTTATAGATTTATTTGGCATACATTATTAAATTTAAATTTAGGAGTAGATATGAAAAAATTAATAAAATTTGTAACGCTAGTATTCGCTTTTACCAGTACCTTAATACTAATGGCTGGCTGTTCTCAAAATAATTCGTCTACTAAAGATGGGAAAATAAAAATTACCACAACCACCGATTTTTATGGTGAAGTAGCGAAAGCTGTGGTCGGTAACAAAGGAAAAGTGACATCTGCCATCAATGATCCCAATGTTGACCCTCACGATTATGAGCCAACTTCTAAAATAGCGAAAAAGGTAACCAATTCTGATGTATTAATCGCAAATGGAGTTGGTTACGACGGTTGGATGGATAAGTTAGCCCAAAATGCACATAAAGCTACTTATATTAAAGTTGGGGAAGATCTTTTAAATAAACGAGAAGGTGACAACCCACATTTATGGTACAATCCACAAACTATGCCTCATCTTGCTAACGATTTAGCAAAACAGTTTGGTAAATTACAACCTCAAAATAAAAAATATTTTAAAGTTAACGCAAAAAAATATATTAAGTCTTTAAATGCAGTTAATCAGCAAATCAAGGGTATCAAAAAAATTACTAATAATACTAAGAATAAAAAAGCTTACGTGAGTGAACCAGTTTTCGATTATGCCTTAAAAGCTGTTGGATTTACAGTAGCGGATACTGATTTTGAAAAGGATACAGAAAACGGTGTCGACCCATCTCCAGCTACTATTAAAAAGTTACAAAAAAATATTAAAGAGCATGATATTTCGCTATTCGTTTTCAATAAACAGGTAGATTCAAAGGTAGTTAATAATTTGGTCAAGTTAGCAAAGAAAAATGATATTCCTATACTCCCTGTCACAGAAACCTTGCCCAAGGGAGAAACTTATAAATCATGGATGCTTAGCCAATATAAACAACTTCATAAAATAATTAGCAAAATAAATCAGGAATAATAGCAAAATTATATATAGTACCTGTTAATTCCGTGGAAACAAGGTACAAAGTATAAAAAGGAATCCATCACTGAGTGAGTAATGGATTCCTTTTTATACTGCATTAATCAATTTTGTATAATTATGAATTCTATTAACTGGTTTTCGTTTAATCCGTGACGTTTTGGTCAGTTAATATATCCTATCCTATTTTGTAACTTCTATAAATTCAATAAGCATAACAATCTTAAAATATAACCATAGGGTACAAGGTTGGTTCAACAATTTTTTCATCCAAACTAACTATCCTTGTCTGTTAATTAATCTTGTGTAATAACCGTTAAGATTTAATAGTTGTTGGTGAGAGCCTTGCTCAACAACCGTCCCTTTATCAAGTACAATGACTTTATCAGTTTGAGCTGCAATGTTAAGACGATGAGCAATAAAAATTATCGTTTTACCCTTCATATCCATCAAATTAGATATAATCTTGTGTTCAGTAATTGTGTCTAAGCTACTAGTCGATTCGTCAAAAATTAGACACTTTGCTGGAGACAATAATGCACGAGCTATTGATAACCGTTGTTTTTGTCCACCGGATAAATCAGAACCACTTTCGCTTAATTTAGTGTAGTAGCCTTGAGATAATTTTTCAATGTCCGCTTTAATTTCAGCAAAAGAACAAGCTTGATCAATCGTTTCTTGGGTTAAATTAGGCCGACTACCCAATAATAAGTTGTCTAAAACGGTACCAGAAAAAATAAAGGGTTCCTGAGGGATATAATTGATGTACTGCCGTAGAACCTTGCGACTAATATCATTTATATTATGCTGATTAATTTGAATGTTACCACATTGTTCTTGGATCTCGTAAAAACCAATTAATAATTTAGCAAGAGTTGTTTTACCAGATCCACTCATACCTACGATCGTAACTTTTTGATTACGATGAATTGTTAAAGAAATATTTTTAAGCGTATTAGAACTATATCCGTATTTAAAATTAACATTATTGACCGTAATATCACCATTCAATTGATAGGATTCATTAATCATCCTTGGTTTTGAAAATTCAGACTGAACAAGATAAATCTCATTTAATCGGTTATTTGCTACTCGTGCTGATTGTAATTTAGATTGTAAATTAATTATATTTTCTAACGGTGTTAGAAAGTACAAAAGTAACGCATTGTAGGTTAACAGTTGCCCTAAAGAAAGTTGATGTTGCATTACAAAAATTGTACCTATCCAGAGGATAACAACGGTCAAAATCAATTTAGTAGCCATTTTAATAGCTTGTTGTCCTTGATCAGCCTTTTGATAAGCTAAATTTTTTCGTAATAAATCACAAAAAAGAACGTCAATCTTCTTTTTTGTGGCTGATTCACCTGTCAAAGCCTTGATGGTTTCTATACCACTTAAACTTTCAATAATAGCTGAGTTAACGATAGCACTACTTTCCATTGTGGCTTGATTTAACCGATGGAAAGTTTTTTTAAATATCCAAACGATTATTATATATATTGGAATTACAATCAATGAAATTAAAAATAAAATAATATTTTTATAAGCTAAAAAGGCACCTACTGCAATTAAAATCCACATATCCAAAAATAACGTCATCATAATGTTTCCAAGCGCATCAATAATTTTACTAGCATCAGAAAATCGCGATGTTATTTCACCTACATGCCGAGTAGCAAAAAAGGCCATGGGTAAATTAAAAAAATGGTGAACATATTTCAGAATGATATCAACCATAAGTCGTTGTCCCAATATAATTGTGAGTAAGCTTTGGATATAACTAATAGCTGCTTGAAAAAGATACGCTGCAATTAGACCGATAGCAACTAACGTTAAAGTATTGGTTAACATTTGAGGTAGGTAAGTATCAATAATTAATTGAAAAAAATATGTACCAGCAATACTAATTAATGTCGTTAAAAACGCCGCACTGATAATTAAACTAATCAATTTTTTTTGTTTGATTAACAAGGGTACTAAATTAATTAGTGTATGTCGTGGCTCTTTTGTAGGTTTATATTTAATATTTGGAGTTATCATAATTGCAATTTTGGTCCATTCTTTGATAAATCGAGCTTTTGATATTGTAGTAGTATTAACGGTTGGATCAGGGTCACCAATAATTAAACTTGTCTTAGTGACTTGATAAACAACATAATAGTGTGGTAAATAGTTATCTTTTAAAACATGGACGATAACAGGAAACGTTATTTGGAAATCAGAAAAAAAATCTATATCTGTACGCACAGCTTCGGCGTTTAAGTTTAGGTGTTTCGCAGCTTCCACAATGCCTAGAGCCGTGGTGCCATCATTAGTAGTTTTAGCAAGATTACGTAAATGTGCCAATGTGTAATTAGAGCCATAATACTTAAGAACCATATTTAGCGCAGCCACTCCGCAGTCATTTTCATCAACTTGAGCTGTATAAAATTTTTGCCATTTTTGAGACCGCATAACTAAACCACCCACTTATCTAAAAAAATAAAATACAAAAAGATGACTTTAAAATATTGCTCTTTATCATGGTTAAAATACATGTGGTAGCTTTAGTACTACCAACCGAATATAAATAAATCCCATTCTAAATAAGTTAAAATCACGGCGTAAAAATGTACAATTCAGAAAGTATTTATGTTCAAATATAATTATAAATTCTCATTTGAACAACTTAAGAAAAAATTTTTCTCTTATTTGCTAGCTAGTATACGTCGTTTTAGTTCTCGTGTCTTGGTTATTGAACACTTGCAGCTTAACGATAAATCAAAATAAATCATCTTTGTTGAAGCATTGTATTCCGATATATTTTTTATATTAATTAAAGCTGATCTGGAACAACGAAAAAGCTCGGTGTATTTCTTTTCGTAGTCTTGGAGCCTTCCGTAAAATTCATATTTACCACTTTTGGTAAATAGATTTAGTCGATGTGGGATTTCAGCAGTTTCAAGTATTAAAACATCATCTAAATCAAAATTGAACACTCTTACTCCAATACTGAAATTGAAGATTTTTCTTTTTAAATTTTTACGCTCATCTGAACGAAGCCTTGCTAAATTGAGAGTTTCATAGATTTCATCTCGTATTTTTTCAAGGGAGTTATCTTTGCTGATGAATCCTAAAGCTTCAACGCGTCGCTTTAAAGTTAATGAAGCCATTTCATTGTGACTAGTAATAAATATAATTTCAGATTGCACATCTAATTTTCGGATTTGTTCGGCTAGATCAATACCATTCATACTAGTTCCTAAGTCAATATCCAAAAGGTAAATACCATTTTGAATATTATGACTTTTAAGATAATCTAAGCACTTTTCAGGATTGGGAGTACTAAATGATTTATCAAAATCTTCTTCATGGAAAAGAACAAAATTTTTAATAGTAGTACTAATCGCATGAAGTTGAGTTGGGTCATCTTCACAAACAATAATTGAATACATAACTACCTCCTTTCAATATTAATTAATAATGATCTGGGTAGTAAATTGGTAGTTATTAGACGAAAAATGAATAAATAAATTAGGATACTTTTGCTTCAAATCTTCTACAATGGACAGTCCAAGTCCGGAATGATTGGATTTACTAGAAAATCCGATTTTTGTTAACTGGTTGATATTGGAGGCAGAATGCGCAACCGTATTCGTTAAAGTAATTTCAGTTGTATTATCAACATTTTTATAAATTAGAATATCAATATTTTTTTCTGAACTTTCACCGGCTTCTTCAATAGCATTGTCTAATAAAATACTTAGTAGCCGAACGATATCAATAATATTTAAATTAATTTGGTTAATTGGAGTTTTACATTCGAAATGATAGTGAATTTGGGACTGTTCCATCGTAAAAAATTTATTAAGTAAAAGGCTTTTTACATGAGTATCCTTAATATTTTGAATATCTTGATAATCATCTGTATGTTGTTGGAGTTCAGAATCGGAATAAAGTTTCAATTTTGATAAATATAAAATCAAACCTTTATTGTCCCCTTCTTTAGCGAGTTCGGTGATACTTAACAATATATTTTTATAATCATATTTGAATTTTCTAAGTTTTAATTGATTTTGTTCAAGTTGCTTAGTATAGGTTTGTAAATTATCAAGCTGCTGTTTTTCTAGTTTGGATTCATATCTCTGACGACTTCGAAGATTTAAATAAATAAAAAGGCCCAACATTATTAAAAATTCGATGATAACAAAAATTAAAACTCCGTTAATAAACGTATCAAACATTCCATAGTGGTGCGCAAGAACGGTAAAAAAGTAAAGGATCGTTTGAAATATAATTTGTACAACTACCAAAAAAAATTGGGTACTACGATCCCACAATTTAGAATTGTCGATTTTTTTTATATATATACCAAGTGTGGATAACATAAGAATTTCAAAAACACTTGTTACAATCATGATTTTCCAGTCATAAAGTTTAGTATGGAAAAGTGTATTTGAAATACTGGACGCTACTAGCCCAGAAATATTAACTACTAGATAAGATAGCAGCAAGTTATTTAATGTAAGCCAATCATAGTGTGCTATTTTAAAAACTGCATAATAAATCGGGATAAAAACATATATAACATTGAACGGTAAGAATGCATATAGTACAAAAAAAAGAGGAATTGAACTTAGTCCCACTATAATTTTTGGGGTGAAAGTAGATAAATGATGTGCATAATTTTGTAGAAATAAAAAAATGATATAAAAACTAAAAAAATCAATAACCCCTTCGAAAACGTAAACCTTAGTATCTACTGAAATCAAATCCAAACTCCCCTTTGAAGTAGAAAATTAACCACAATGTCTAAACAAACTAAAAATACAAGTAGTAATATTTCCCAGCTTTTCTACTGTGAAAGCCATTTAAAAATTCCCACTAATAACTTTTTGGTCGCTTCTAACTTTAATTTCTTTTTTATGCCTCCTTAAAATTAAGGTCATTATATTTTGGTTTTTAGTGTAAATCATGATTCCTTCTTGAATAGTCGTTTTTATGTCCTAAAGTAACGTTTTGTTAAAAATAATTTTTAAGACATATCACTTTGAACCTAATTTTATAACTTTTTACAGAAACAAAAGTTATTTTTCTTTTAAGAAGTAAAAACACTACTTTAGGAGTGATTGAACTTTTATCTAACATCTTCGTATAAAATACAGGTTGTTTAAAATAAATAAGCTAAATTTTTAAGGAGGATTCTGAGATGACTGAAATTAAAGTACTAAACGATAAGGAACTAAAAAATGTCGTAGGAGGAAAGTATTACGGTAACGGAGTGCATTGTGGTAAAAAGACTTGCTATGTGGACTGGGGACAAGCTACAGCTAGCATTGGAAAAATTATAGTGAACGGATGGACACAACACGGGCCTTGGGCACATAGATAACGGGAGACGTTATTATGAAGAAAGCAGACTTAATTAATGCAATTGATGAAACCTATAAAGATGAAGAAGTTAAAAAAAATCCCGATATAAGAGAATTTTTGTTAAAATTTGCACAACAATTGAGCGAAGGACGGGATGTGGGTCTTATATCGGTAAAATTAAGTAATGCAATTACGGACTATTCCCTAAAAAATGATTTTATTATTCCAAAAGCATTGAGTGATTTGTATGCGATAGCGGCGAAAAATGCTGAGAAATATCGAGGAATAATGTCGACAAATATTTGGTTATAAACAATTTAGAATATCACGTTGGCAGAAATTTCAGTGTCTTTTTTACTTATCGATTACCAATCAATGTGTGAAAAAATTAAACTGATTAGTCAAGTTCTGTAACCAACAATTGTCCAATTATTTTTTAAGTTTTGAAGAGTTTAGAATTATGAAGAAAATTTATCCGACTTCATTTTACTGATAAATACAGTTGGAATTTTCTTGAAGTTATCTTAATTTAAATATTCTATTTTATGTCAAAACATCTAAAAGTGAGTCTTCAAGATGATCAATAAATTCACCTTGAGGGCTCACTTTTTAAGTTGCTTTAGCTGGCCTAGAAAATTATGGTTAAGTTAGTTATGTGCATCCATACAACATTTATAGATCTCATAAATAGTTAAATTTCATTATATTTAATTAACCTAACCTGGTGTTGGTATAACCAAGCACGGACTTGTGGATCAGTCAGCATTTCTACTTCTTTAGTACGAGGTGTGGTTAAACTTGAGTGTTTTAATAAGTAATCATCTAAATATCCTGGGTGACATATCATCATTGGATATTCTTCATCACAACTAGATAATACAGCTCGTTTCAACGTTTGATAAGGATTATAATCCTTATTCATGCTTTCCATAAAAACATGTAAACTGTGTCCCTTGAATAATAAACTCGGTCTACCTGAATTTAAAGTAACTTGCAATAAATTTAATTGATGGCATTTCGCAACAACTAAAAGTCCTTTAAAGAAATTATCACTAACCACTGCATGTCCTTCAAAATAATCAGGTTTTCGACCAACCAATTCTATAAATTTTTGATATTGTGCTTCAATTTCTAAAATAACCTCATCTAAATTAACAAAATCATTGGGAGCTTTTCGATAATCTGCAGAGCTAAGAAAAGCACCATCATCATCAACAATACTCGGAATAAATTTAGGATTTAGTAGAGGTCGTCCTGAACTTATAACTACATGTAGCCCTAGACAAACTTTTGTATCTCTGATCATAGACAATCCGTCCAAGGTTGTAGGCATGTTAACCATCACGCCTACATTATTAATTATCCCTTTATGAACAGATCGTTCAATACCTATATTAACTGCGTCTGAATAGCCTAAATCGTCTGCACGAATAATTAGTTTTGTTTCCACCATTATGCCTCCACTAATTTAATTTGTTCATTTGATTGTTTATTAGTTTTAGATTCGATACCAATACTGTATGTTGCAATTGCAGCTACTACAAACGCAATTGTTCCACTAATTACTCCATTTACCAAGTTATTGGTTTGCCCTCCAACATATGTTGTTAGAGACAAAAAATTTGCAACAGGAACCATAACATGAGCTGTAATCGCAGTCATACCAGCATATAATCCACCACAAAAGCCGCCAACCATCATTCCTATAAAGGGACGTTTATAACGTATTGCTAAACCGTATAATCCAGGTTCAGTTACGCCCCCTACAAAGCTAGCAATTAAATAACTCCAAGCAAGTGCTTTTTGATCTTTATCTTTAATTCGTAAAGCCGTGCCTAGACACATTCCAGCAACCGACATGCTGGCAGCAACTGCACCAAGGGTTACAAAGTTCTCGTGTCCCGATTGAGCAAAAATCATCATCATGGTTGTAAGCATCAGCAAATGCATTCCCGTCATAACTAAAATTTCCCAAAAGGCACCAATTACACCAACAGCAATAATCGTCGGCAAACCTCCTAATTTCCCGAATGCCAAGATTCCAGCACAAATGTAATTGCCAACAACATTTCCCGCTGGCCCTAAAATACAGAGCATAATTGGTAACATAACAGCGATCGTTAAGGTGGGAACCATAATCGTACTAATTGATTCAGCAGTATGCTGCTTAAAAAATTGTTCGATATAAGACATTACCCAAACAGCTAAAATAATGGGAATTACTGTACTAGAATAATTAATTAACGGCATAGTAACACCAAAAATATCAAAAGGCTTACCAGCTTTTACAATTTGGATTAGGTTCGGATCAATTACGATTGCCCCTAAAAACATCGCAATAATTCGAGAAGTATTGAATTGCTTAGACGCCGTATAACCTATGACGATTGGTAAAAAATAAAAACCAGCGTCACCAACAAAAGTAAAAAGCTGATACAACGTCGTTTTAGTTCCGATAAGGTTGAGCATGTTAGGGCCCAAAATAGCGCCTAACATTTTAAATACCGATGCAGCCACCATCATCGGTATTAATGGCGTCAAACATCCCGCTAATTTATTCAAAATGTTGTTTGCAATCGATTTGAAAGTTAATTTCTCTTTCAAGTTTTCAGCTAAACCATCTTCACTCGAAGACGATTGAGTTAAATCACCCGTTTTTAGTAAAAAATCATACACTTTATTAACAGTTTGTCCGATGATAATCTGGTATTGTCCCCCGGTTCGATTAACACCGACTACCCCTGGAATACTTTGAATATCATTATCATTGGGAATACTTTCATCTTTTAAATTAAACCGTAAACGTGTCATACAATGGGTAACTGACGAAATATTAGCACTCCCCCCGACTGCTGATAACAAATCTTTTGCTACTTGTTCATAATATTGATTTTTATTTTTCATATCCTAGTGCCTCCACTGAATGATAATTAACCTTTATTAACAATGCGTTTAACATAAATCATCAAATAATATAATTCATCATCATTACTGACAGTTCCAAGTTGATCATCAATGTAGTTTGCAATTTGCTTAGCTGCCAGATAAATTCTTGGTTCATCTAGCTTCATCACATTAAACAATTTCAAATTATCATTCTTAGAAATTTGTTGGTGTTCATTCAAGCGTTTAATGTAGTATCGTAAATGCATAATAAATCTGTTGTAACTAAATTCATTTTTGCTAATAGTTATTTCAAATTCTCGTTCGATAATTTTTGTAGCTATCTTTATAATTTCATCATCTGCTGTTACCTTTGGGTTAGTTACTAATTCCGTTGTTTCAGAATTTACGAAATGCATGGCTATTGCTGTGACCTCCGAGATTGGTAATTCAACATCTAAACGCGAGTTAATTAGCTTCACAGCATAGTAACCCACAGCTGTTTCTTGAGGATACAATTGCTCTACATCATATGAAAAAGGGAGTGCCATTCCTTGGTACTTAGTTAATCTCGTAATAGCAAAATTAATATGATCTGCTAAACTAAAAATCATGTTTGGATTAAGATTTCTCAAAATAAGTTTTTGAGCCTTATCGGTAATTGCGGCACTTACATCAAAAATTTCGGTCGGAATTTCTTTTAGTAATTGATAATACTGATAATTTAATTTATAAAATGTCATACTCACTTTGTTCATATCAGTCAGCTCATATGGTACTTTTGGAAAACCCAGCCCTTTTCCAAAAGCAACTAGCTGTGCTCCATTCCGATCCAAACAGACCACCACATTATTATTTATTTTTTTCACCACCAGCATCTCATTTACACCTCCTTACCTGCTTAAATATTACTTACGCTTGTTTGAGAACCAATGTACCCAAAGCAAGTTGTTGATTAAGTTTGCTGCCAAGCGGTATTTCACCTGTATAGCCTTCCGTAAAGACAACCATCGTCGTCAAATCAAAATCTTCTGCATCTAACGTTGCTCTGTTAATTGTTGCTATTTGGGTTCCCACTTTAACCTCTTGCCCCACTTCAACGAATGTTTTAAATCCTTTTCCCTTTAAACGAACTGTATCTATACCAACATGGACCAATACAGATATTCCTCGTACCTCATCCGTAATTCCAATAGCATGTTTACTTTCAGGTAATGAAACAACTTTCCCGCTAATAGGCGCAACAACCTTATTCGCATTATTGGTTGGTTTGATAGCAAATCCATCACCCATCATTTTTTGTGCAAATACTTCATCTGAAACAGCTGTAATTGGTATGCAAACACCTTCGATAGGGGTAGCTACAACAAAAATATTACTTTTCTTTTTTGTAATGCCGAACATTCTTACCACTTCCTTAATACAAAAAAACTCCTTGCGACACCCATTCCACCCGTATATTTCAACAAGCAAAAGGTAATGCCTCAAAGAGTATGAGTTACAATCCTTAGTTTCAATTTTAAAAAGAAAACGTTTTCGGGACTATATTAACACTTATTCTATTTTTTGCAAACTATTTCAAATGATTGGCCTCCAGCACAGAGGAGCAGTTGTTAAGAATCACCCCTGAAAAGACGAATAGTTATCCACTGAAGGAATCGTTAAATCTATTACCGGAATTGAAAATCCTTAACTTAAAATTGACTAGAGATATTAACGAAACCAAATATCATTTCCACTTGGATAATGTAGTTAATTGTGGGCGTTATTTCAGAAACGAGAGCTACCAACTAGAAGCTCTTTCCACCGTTCTATTGAACTTCGTATAATCACCTTTTGAGCTAACAATGTTAAGCAAGCTATAGAAATGCTTTTATTTATCTGAAATTACCAGCAATGCTTTGATAGCTTGACGATTACTCATTGCCTCGTATGCATCTTCTATATGATCTAGATCAAAACTCTTTGTAAAGACTTGACCAGGGTTGATTTCACCATCTAAAACAGCTTGCAAAAGAACTTCTTTATCAGGTTTTGTAACTGAAGCAATCCCGCCACGAAGACCCACATTTTTCCAGAATAATTGGTTAGATTTAGGTTCTGATTGAGGAACCCCTACTCTTCCAATTACGGCGCCTGGCCGAGCAATTTGACCTGCTTGTTCGATTGCACTAGTAGCACCCACACATTCTAAAATTGCGTCAGCTCCGGCATTTTCCTTCGTTAACTTCAAAACATCTTGGATAGCTTCATCGCCGCGTGTATCTACGATATCAGTGGCACCAAAGGCCTTACCTAATTCAGCACGGTCTTCATGGTGACTTAAAAGGATAATCTTGCTTGCTCCAAGCAACTTAGCCCCGATCACCCCACATAACCCAACGGCTCCATCTCCGATGACAGCAACTGTTGAACCCGGCTTAACTTCGGCATTTTGGGCAGCATGATAGCCAGTTGCCATAACATCAGAAAGAGTTTGGAATGAAGCTAATTGGGCATCGGTATAATCTTCTGGTTTACCCGGAATTTTAACCAATCCTGAATTAGCTGGTTCATACTTCATGTATTCAGCCTGGTAGCCACCGTTATCGCCGGATTTACGATTCAAACAATCTCCTTCAAAACCATTCAAACAAGCTACACAATGACCACATCCATGCGTAAACGGCACGACCACGAAGTCGCCAACTTGAATGTTATCAACGTCTGCACTAGTTTCTTCCACAACTCCAATGGCTTCATGTCCGATAAAAGTATCTGTCTGACGTTCAGAAATTCCACGATACCACCATAAATCTGAACCACAAACACTAGCCCGTACAATCCGGATGATTGCCTGGTTATCACCATCAATTTGGGGTTTAGGTACTTCTTTAACTTCAACTTTACCTGGTTCAATAAATACTGCTGCTTTCATCTGTTAAATTCCTCCTAAAATTATTTACGTAATGCTTTTAAGCTTTCACCAAAAATACTTACAATGGCTTCTGGATCACGGTGATCAAAGAACTGACTTTCGTTTTTATCTAAACTACTCATCTTTTGCATATCATCATCACTCAATTCAAAATCAAAAACATCTAAGTTTTCAGCCATGCGCGTCTTATGAACTGACTTGGGGATTACCACAATTCCGCGTTGGAGGAGCCAACGTAGGATAACTTGTCCGTTCGCTTTTCCATATTTCTGACCAATTTCAGCAATCGTCTCATTTGAGAAAATATTATGCTTACCTTCCGCAAAGGGAGCCCATGCTTCAACTTGAACATCTTGACTTTGAGCAAAACCAACCGCTTCGCCTTCTTGGTACCAAGGTGAAACTTCGATTTGATTAAGTGCTGGCTTAACATCTGACATTAATTCCAGATTCATCAATTGATCTGGAGCAAAATTAGATACACCGATTGACTTAATTTTACCCGCCTTTTGAGCTTCAATCAAAGCTCGCCATGCACCTGCTGTGTCACCATAAGGTTGGTGAAGCAAGTATAAATCAATATAGTCCAATCCTAATTTATTTAGTGAATCTTCAATTCCTTGTTGCGCTTTTTCATAGGTGAAGTGATCCACCCAAAGCTTAGAAGTCACAAAAATCTCACTGCGATTAATACCGCTCTTCTTGATCGCGGCACCCACCGCCTCTTCGTTGTCATAAGCAGCAGCCGTATCAATTAGACGATAACCTGTATCAAGTGCATCACTCACGGCTTGTTCGGCTTGGCTCAAATCGGAAACTTGGAAAACACCAAATCCAAGTTGAGGCATTTGGTTGCCATCATTTAACTTTACATATTCCATAACTTTGTACCCCTTTAAATTTATATATCCTATTTATTTACACTATCTTTAAGTACTTTCTAGTATAGGGGGTTAATTACCATATAAAAATTACCAATCAAGTATGTTACTATGCATTTATGGAATAGTGAAAGGAAGTAATCGAATTGGCAATGAACCTTGATTTACTAAAAGAGCTAGTAGCATTTCAAAGATACGGTACACTAAGCTCGACTGCTGAGCATTTAATGATTACTCAACCCACCGTTACTCGGGGAATGCGCAGATTAGAAGATGAATTAGGTGTATCACTTTTTGATCGCCGAGTTAGTAACCACATCAAATTAAATGAAACTGGTGTTTACGCGGCTACAGAAGCAGCCAAATTATTGAAAGCAGAGCGGGATTTTACTGAACGAGTATTAAACTACCATCACTTAAATCATGAAATTGTAATTGGTTCAGTTGCTCCTGGTCCAGTTATCCTACTAGAAAACTCCGAAATTTCATCCCCTGCTAAAGTTAAAATTAATTTTCAAAATGTTTTTCCTGAAAAAGTTGCTGATAATCTTAAAAATCTTAAAGAGAAGCTAATTTTTACCAACCAAGAAATTATGACCGATGAAATCGAATCAGTTTATTTGGGTGTGGAATACCTTGGAGTAGAAATTGGTAAATCTAATCCACTATCTAAAAAAACATCCGTAAACTTCGACGATTTAGCCGGAATGAGTTTCCTCGTGGTCCAAGATACTGGCCCTTGGCAAGCAATCGTAGAAAATAATATCCCTGATGCTGCTTTCTTATACCAAGCTGATCTCGATGCCATGAGTGAAATTAGTCGGAATTCTAAATTCCCCTATTTTTTCTCCAACTTATCACTAGTTAGTTCGGCCACCATTGAGCGCTCTGACGATGGTGGACGCGTAGCCGTCCCCATCGACGATCCTCGTAATCGTCTTGAATTCTACGGTTCATATTTAAAAAGTAACCGTAAACTCGTCCAACCACTTTTAAAAGAGATTAATAAAATTTGGCCGCAAAATTAATGGCGGCCAAATTTTCGCGATGATTAAACATCAATATTCATTATTTTTAGGACCGTTCGCGGTCTTTTTTATTTACCCCAATGTGATTCTTAACCTTGTCCATCCTTGAAAGCTGGATAAAGCGTCATTCCACCATCGATAAATAGTGTAATACCAGTTACATAACTGGATTCGTCAGATGCTAACCATGCTGCACCCGCAGCTACTTCTTCAGGTTTACCAATCCGGTCCATGGGTACCATGCTGACTGTTTGATCATATTGTTCCTTATCAGCAAATTTTTCGGCATTGATGGGAGTATTAATCGCTCCGGGTCCAATGGCATTTACGCGGATATTATCCTTGGCGTATTCCATCGCAATCGTTTGAGTGAACAATTTTACGCTTCCCTTAGCTGCTGCATAGCTAGCAAAGGTAGGCCAAGGAATTTGTTCATGCACGGAAGACATATTAATAATGTTTCCCTTTTTATGGTTCTTCTTAAAGTAAGCTAAAGCAGTACGTGAACCTAAAAATACACCGGTTTGGTCAATTGCCGTTACTTTATTCCAATCTTCTAACGGTACTTCATGAGTTGGTGATTTAATTTCCATCCCAGCATTATTAACCCAGACATCTAGGTCACCAAATTTTTCAAGCGCCGTTTCAAGTAATTGATTAACTCCGGCTTCTGTAGCGATATTAGCTTGAACCGTCACTGCCTCGCCACCAGCATTAATTACTTCATCAGCGGCCTTTTGAGCTCCGTCTGGATCACTATTGTAGTTAATGACCACTTTCATTTTTTCTTGACCAAAACGTTTGGCGATGGCTGAGCCAATACCTTTGGAACCACCCGTAATTACGGCTACTTTTTCTTGTAAGTCTTTATACATAACAAATCTCTCCTTAAGTACTATTTTGGAAATAGTCTCTTTTCCTTATAACTAAGACTAAAACATTTTTTACCCAAAAAAGCACTTGATACGCCTTATCCAACTAAAAAAGCGACCTATTCAGATAAATCTAAAATAAGTCACTTTTTTAATTTACTTTCACTATTTTAAATAGCTTACTATAAAAATACCAATACTTAACCTAAATCTTCATTATCGTATCGTCTCCAGATCTGTACAAAAATAAAACTTGATAGACCAAGTATTGTTAACCATGCTCCAATCACTAAACCAGTCGGTACATATTTCATAGTTAACTGATTTTTTCCTGAATTTAAGGGAACTAGTGTAAATAAATTATCTACTGTTTTAACTGCTACTTGCTTGCCATTAATTTTTGCTTTCCAACCAGGATCTGCTGGAATCGTTAATAATAAAGCTTGTTTATCGTTATTTGTAGTGATATTCCCTTTGATTGTCCGTTTCCCATATTTTAAATTTGTGGCTTGATATTTCCGAGCTAGTTCTATTTGCCGTTGGAAAATTTTTTCATTTAATGTAATCAAAGTTGGGCGTGCAAATTGAGCTGTCCCTGTTCCGCTTAGCCGAACACTAATATTGAGATTCGTTCTTTGTTTGAAAGATCCTAGATTAATATACTGCCCAACTAAATTTGGATTATAGTTCTCAATTAATTGTTTTCCCTTGTAAACTGATATTTGACTTATACTTCCTTGCATTTTAAATAAACTCAAATAGGCTTGTTGATTTTTTGGGACAGTCACTGATAATTTAAGAGATTGATTACCATTTTCTAAATTTTTAAATTCAAGTCCAGCTTCAGCAGTTTGTCCTGTAGAACCGGTCAATTGAACCGGAAAGCTCTTGAATAACCGCTTTGTAACGGATGTATGAGCTACTAAGGACAATAATTGGTTTTGATTACCTAAATTATCTGTTTTACTCAATTTTTTATTTTCCGCAAGCTTTTGCTCTACTACAATTCCATTTTTTAAAGCATTTTGATTGTTACTTACATAAAATTTTCCTGAACGAGTTGCCATCTGAAAACCATATTTATCAACAGGTTGCAACGCTAAGTTCGTCTGAATACCTAGAATACTGTCCATTACCAAAGTATTATTTCCATATGTCATGTTTAGGTTACTTCCAGTTGAACGAAAACCTAATTGATTTAAGCTTTGCTCAAATGGTCGATTAGTTACAGAGGAAAAGAAATTAGCCGACCCATAATTAAACCTCAAACCGTCGTCACGTGAGATAGAATCTAGGTTTTCTACTCGGCGCAGTCTATCATTCCTTATTTTTGGAAGCCCTTCTTTGATTGCTTTTGCTGGCTCATTAAATAGTGAAGCACTTGGATAATGCCATTCTGTAGCTACCCCTTTAAACATTAAACCCGCATTGATCGTTAGCTCTAAAATGCTAACTAAAACTAAACTTCCTATGGCTACTTTTTTATTTAATCCGCTAAAGATTAGTAGTACTTCTACTATTAAAAATAATAAGGTAGCTACTAAATTCCAAATGCTAATAAAGTGATAATGATTAAAACTCCCCACAGTCGCCACCAGCATCACACTGCCTAAAATAATACCAATTTTCGCTTCAAGGCGAGATACCATAACTTCCAATTCATACGCTGCTAATTGCATCATTACAAATGACCATAAAAAACTATAACGGTATAGAAACATCGCTGGAAAATGCCATCCCTGCCAAGTAAGATTGAAAAATTGTAGATAGAATCCACTAACCAAACTTAGTAATAGTACTGCGTATCCAACCCTAACACGTCGTGCAATCTGCCGATTAAAAAAGTAAGATACTGCGTAAATTAAGACTATTAGACCCACATAAATATAAGGGGTAGTCCCAAATTTAGTACCATCATAAGCCCCTATCATAGATTTAACTGGCAAATCCCATAATCCGGAGCGATCTGTGAAGACACCATTCATTGATGATAATGGCATTTTATTGCGGCTCAAAGTTAAGATTACAGGTAAAATTATTACTCCACTGCTAATTGTCGACCAGAGCATAATTCCAATAAACTGTCCGATATTAATCCACCATTGTTGTACTTTTAATGTTATTAACTTCATTAAATAATATATTCCGATAAATAATCCCACCATAAAGGCAATATAAAAATTAGTAACTAACATTAAGAACCAACTAATGAACAATAATCCCCACCTTTGCTGTTCTATCCATTGATCAACTCCCCATACTATTAGTGGTAGTATATAGAGAACATCAAGCCACATTATTTGTTCTGCATTTACTAATCCAAAAGACATGGTAGCGTAACTAATTGCGAGTAATAATTGTTGATATCGTTTGATTTTAAATTGATGTTTTAGATAAGAAAAACTGCTTAGACCAGCTAATCCTATTTTAAATATTGTGATTGCATAAAAAGCATTTGGAATCTGATTTTTGCTAAATAGTCCTACTAAAGGCGTTACTATCCCTCCTAGATAGTAACTATATAATGCTAAATAATTCAATCCAAAACCGGCTTGCCAATTAAACCACAAGCTATTTTTTCCATGTAAAACCTCTCGAAAACTGGCTAAAAAATTAGCGCCTTGTGTAAAAGCATCGCTTGCCAGAATACTATGTGCGCTACCCCAATATATTCCGTTTGAAGCATAAGCTATGATGACAATAGTTATAGGTAAAATAAAGCTCATTAAGTACCAACTACCATTTTTCAACTTTTTTACCATATTTTATAATCCTTTTCCTCTTTTATTACTAAAAAACCGAGCTATCTGCTCGGTTTTAAACTTAGTGTCATTTCAATTAATTTAGTACCTAAAACTTACCGTTTTTTCTTAAATACAAACCAGCCAACTACTCCTAATATAACAACACCTACAAACGTTAAAATCCATCCACCCTTTTCGCCCGTTTGTGGTAGCAGGCTAGCTAAAGGTGATTTTAATCCACTAGATTTTTTACTTGTAGAATTACCTTTTTTCGACGTACTTGTTCCCGAAGAACCAGAAGTTATTTTTCCTGGCAACTTAGGAACAGAATTCTTTGTACTATTAGACGTACTTGTGGTATCCGTTGTACTTGTGGTACCTGTCGTATTACTTGTATCCGTTGTACTTGCGCTATCTGTCGTATCACTTGTATCCGTTATACTTGTGGTATCTGTCGTATCACTTGTATCCGTTGTACTTGTGGTATCTGCCGTATCACTTGTATTTGTTGTACTTGTGGTATCTGTCGTATCACTCGTATCTGTTGTACTTGTGGTATCTGTCGTATCACTTGTATCTGTTGTACTTGTGGTATCTGTCGTATCACTTGTATCCGTCGTACTTGTGGTATCTGTCGTATCACTTGTATTTGTTGTACTTGTGGTATCTGTCGTATCACTCGTATCTGTTGTACTTGTGGTATCTGTCGTATCACTTGTATCTGTTGTACTTGTGGTATCTGTCGTATCACTTGTATCCGTCGTACTTGTGGTATCTGTCGTATCACTTGT
>NZ_JAALFK010000002.1:402030-402141 GCF_011800215.1 Pediococcus sp. EKM201D | reverse complement strand
ATCACTTGTATCTGTTGTACTTGTGGTATCTGTCGTATCACTTGTATCCGTCGTACTTGTGGTATCTGTCGTATCACTCGTATCCGTTGTACTTGTGGTATCTGTCGTATC
>NZ_JAALFK010000002.1:0-401933 GCF_011800215.1 Pediococcus sp. EKM201D | reverse complement strand
ATCACTTGTATCCGTTGTACTTGTGGTATCTGTCGTATCACTTGTATCCGTTGTACTTGTGGTATCTGTCGTATCACTTGTATCCGTTGTACTTGTGGTATCTGTCGTATCACTCGTATCCGTTGTACTTATGGTATCTGGAATATCTTCAACATTGACTTCAACTATCCCATTTTTAGCATGTTGATAATCTAGATGTACTGTATAGTCTTTCTCTGATAATTCGTATCCTTCTGGAGCTTTAGTTTCTTTAACAGAGTAATCCCCTGTGGGTAATGTTTTACTAATAATGGCCCCATCAGAACTAGTTTTTACATGGTCAACTACTTTTCCATCTTGATCTAGGATATCAAATTCAGCCCCCGCTAATGCCGTTTCAGTTTCGGCATCTGTCTTGCTGATCTTAATTTTTCCATTAAACACTAAAATAGTTGTAGTATTACTATTAATGTCCTTACTCCCGACCCGATGTAACACGGCTTTATTATTAATCTTCTCTCCTGGTTGGAATTGTGATTCATCCACTTTTACACGAAAATGAACGACTGCACTCTCTCCCGTATCTAAGTCTTGATTTAAAGTCCATTGCACATTTTGCCCTGCGACACTGGGTTTTACATCAACTGCTGTAGAACTATTATCAGTTGAAACATAATCCAATCCCATTGGTAAAACATCTTCAATTATTGACCCACTAGGAATTAAAAAGTTATGATTATTTGTTAATTTGATTGTGTAATCTAAATATTTTGATCCCATCAAATATTCAGTTTGTTTTACTTCTTTTGTAAACTTGAAGGACCCATTGCTATTATCATCAATTGCTTGATTCAGCGAAGCGGTGGCTTGTTTAGAATCACCTTCTGAATCCATATAATTCAATTCTGCAGAATTTGCTTTCACCCCATAGGTTGTTGGTGTCTGACCATCATCCGGTGCAACCGCATATTCCACGACGTATGCAGAACCATCATTCATGGCATTTCCAAAATCTACTGATAAGGTTCTTCCATTTACTTTAATCCCACCAGCAAATTGATCTGTGACGTTAGTAAAACCACTGCCATTCAGTTTTAAGATTCGAATATTATTGGTAGTTTTAAGATCTGTTTGCACTGATATACCTGGATATACAAAATGAGTATCTGCTGGCAAAACGTCTTTAACTGTTGCATTACTCATTTTCTTG
Source organism: Pediococcus sp. EKM201D (assembly GCF_011800215.1). Taxonomy (NCBI): domain Bacteria; kingdom Bacillati; phylum Bacillota; class Bacilli; order Lactobacillales; family Lactobacillaceae; genus Pediococcus; species Pediococcus sp. EKM201D. Next base: position 400,744 of record NZ_JAALFK010000002.1, on the reverse strand, counting down.
TTACCGTAATTTACAGGTAGGTCATAAACATTTACCGCCGAATTACTAGGATTCATTAATGCTACACCTTTGTAATTTGGAATATCATCAGTCTTAGCCATCATTGTCCATTTACCAAAATCTGGCTTAGCCGGACTAAGTGTCCCCTTAGTATTTGACTGAGTGCTATCTGAGGCGTTTTTACTAGTATCTTGAGCATCTTCATATTTAATAGTGGATTCTACTTCTCCTGGTTCATCTCCTGGATACCATCCGGGTGAAGTCCAAGAAATAGTCGCTTGTTCACCACCAGCAACCGATTCACTATTTTTAACATATACTAATTGATAATTATCCCCAACTTTGGTGATTGTCGGACCATCAAAACCTTGTAATCCAGCTCCCACTAAATTAATGCCCTCAACACCACTTTGTACAGTACTTCCTGGAATATTAACGATTACCTTACTGCCAATACTCATTTCATCTTCAGAACCTTGAATGGAAATCACTGTAGTCACTTTTTGTTGAGAACTAATTGGATCTGTCATACTAATTCCAACTTCAATCCCGCTATCTTTTAAAGACTTAGCAGAAACCATAGAAGGTGAAATTGCCTGTCCAATCATCAACAAAAAGGTACTTAACAGATACAGCCATCGAAATGCTTTGCCCATCATCTACCCACTCCTTTTCATTTTTATATATAAAGTTTTTAGGGTACACCCTAAAAACTAAGAACTAGATGTTTAAAAATTCAAGAATATTTTTTATAAATCATAGCTGTTTGGGTTTGTTGTTTTTTAATCAGTGGCTAATACTAACTTTATAAACTAAATAAAAGCCTGATAATATCAGGCTTTTATTAGAGAAATTTATTGATTTGGAAAATGTTTTTTTACTAGTGATTTTGAGTTATAATTAATCAAGCATATAAACCATTTCGTGACCGAAGCTAGAGAAACAGATGGTTTAGCTTGTTTTTTAGGGTGTACCCTAAAAATTCATTTCACTCATTTTAGATAAAAAATTGCTATAAACTTCCTTGCTTAGCACAAGCTTATTCCACTTCATATCGCCCAGCAAACCTCTCCACCAAAACCTGCTTTAACATTTCATCTTCACTACGATGGTCATTTGGATTAAGCTGCCGTTGATTATTTTCCGTTAAAACTACGATTAAAAATTCGATTAGTAAGGCTCTTTTCCCCGAAAACCAATCAAAAGCAAGCATCCCAGCTGCGGATTTAAATAATAAAAAATCATTTCTCGAACTGTTAATTGTGGTATCGCCCGTTCTTGACACTACTAACTGTTCTAATTGAGGATGTTGAATCACATACTCATAAACCTTATTGAAAAAATCCATACGCTCACTAGTATCTAGTAACTTTACGTTAAAGCCTGCATGACTTAGGTTGCGGAAAGCACTTTGCTGAAAAAATTCTCGGGGTAAAATGAACATCTGTCGACCACCCAGAATTCGAGATTCCACCTTCGCTTGATTATTATGGGGTACGTCAACCAACATTTCTTTTTTATCACCGTGAAAATTAATAATTTGCATTCCATTAATGGTGCCTATTGGTAACTGCGCGCGCTTTTGCTCTTGCCCTGCTTGGTTCATAAAGATGATTTCTTGTCGTGCTTCATCAAAATCCCACAAACGATATTCTGCAGGTCGAAAGCCCACTTTGGTTGGAATTTCAATTTCTCCATTTTTAAGAAATTCAAGGGTTAGAAAACCCGAATTTTTTTCAGTTCCTAAGTATAAGAGGACGGTATTATTCTGGTCTGACAAAAATTGATAAATCCAGATTTTATTACAAATTAGTGCTTTTAATTTTGTTTTATCCAACTTTAATATCTCCTATTTATGTTTAAACCAGGCTCCGCTGACCATTTGTTCTCCATGAAAAATGGTAGATACTTGATTTCCATGCACTAACCGGTCTTTAAAATAGTAATAAGCTACGTAATTTGAAATAGCCATTTTATACGTTCCTAAAAAGGCTTCGTCATTTCCTTGGGCTAAACTTAATTCTGCTTCCGTAATGAGTTTGACCATAATTCCTAGATACTCGATTAGTGTCTCCCGCGTTCCTACCATTATACCTAGGTTCAAAATTGGTAAATGACCATTTTCCCAAATAAAATCTTTGATAAATTGGGGACCGTCATAGCCAATCAAAATACTGGTATCGTAAATAAAAATCGTTTCGTCTCCCATGTACAAGATGCCATCTTCTACCGCATCAAACGGATAGTTCAACATCTTTACGTCTCCAGCATCCGTCAAAGCAGCTTTCTCAATTTCTGGATGAGCCTGCAAAAAATCAAAAGCCATCAAAATTCGATAAAAATACAAAGTTAATTTAGGATAATGTTCGAACAAATCAGTCTGTACGATATGTAAATTATCACTGTCTTGCTGATTAGTGGCGTTGGTCAGGACATAGTGCGCAACTCCATAATGAGCTAAAGAGGCGGTTTGTTCTGCTACCTTTTCGGCAATATTTACATCGGTATTATCTCGATGGTATAACACATCTTCCATATTTACGATAAATTCACTGATAACGACGTTCTTTTCAACCTGCAATAATCGTTCCTCCCCAATATTCTAGTAAAAAAGCCAAATCATGATGATTTGGCCTTCAATTTATCTCAATCTACATATCGTACTTTTGAAACATTCAACCCTTGATCTACCATCTGATCGTAATCTTCATGTTTAACTACAGCTTGTTGAACATATTGGATCTGGTCATCCATGATTAATTTCAGGTTTCCTTTAACCGTGCTACCATCAAAAGCTGATTCTTCTAAATATAGAGTGTTCTTAGATTTAGTCTTTTCTAAGACATCTAATTCCATCCCTAAATATGAAATATTAATTTGATCTTCAGGGCCCACAATTTTTTGGAGTTGTGCTTTTTGAAATTGAATCATGTTATCGTAAGATTCCAAGACCGCATTGGTTGTTGGGTCAACCACCGTAATTAAATTCATTTCTCCTTCGTAGAAGTAGAACCGCAAACAAACTTGGCCATCATTATTAGTGAAATCAATTTCTTGAACGCGATCTTCATAATAGTAGATATTACTAAAAATCGAGCCGTCAAACGTATATTCTTCAACCATGTCTTTGGTTCCATCATCGTTAAAGTACGTCACATCTTGAACCAAACGTCGACTTTGCGGAAATGTTCGCATCTCCCCAATCCTAACTCCATTTTTGATGATTGAAATGATTCCATCCGCATTCATGAAAATTTCTGCGCCATCTATCATCGGTACTTTGTCGAAAAATAAGGAATTTTTTTCATCGTATGTTCGCTTAGTCACGTAATCGACAATATTCATCATGTTTTCATATTCTTCCTTTTTATAACGTGTAAAGAAAGGATCGGGAAGAAGCGTGATTACTTTACTATTATTATTGATTGCCCGCTGCTTTTGCTGCTTCCAATTATCTGTCTCAACTCTTAAAACACTCACCAACTCATAGTTCATCAATCAATTTCCTCCATTTATCGGCAATTACGCTATCCCGAAACTTGTCTACGGATTGAAGAATAGCGTCTTCCATCGTGGCGATATCGGTATTCATTAGTTTTTCAATTCCTACTTCTAATTGACTGACATTATAGTCAGTATCTTCACGCTTGAAGTCCATTAAGAAACCATTCACACCATCTTCAATCATTTCCATTGCGCCAAAGCGTGCCTTAAAGGTCACAACTGGTAATCCAGCATTCAAAGCTTCAATGTAGGTTAGGCCAAAGCCTTCGGAAAATGAGGCGGATACAAATGCATCATATTTTGGATAAACTTGATCGGCATGATGCGTAAGTCCCTTTAGTTCAATGTATGATCCAGCCTTACTTTCATCAATAATCTTTTTAAGTTTTTTCTCTTCTCCACCAGCACCATAAATATCCAAGCTAACTTTTTTACCGGCTTGATGAAGATTAATGACTGCTTTAATAATCAAATCGATATGCTTTTCTTCAGCCAAACGGGAAATCGTAACTAATTTAAAATCTGCGTGTGCTTTAGGTACTAATTTTTGGCGAACATCTTGGACTCCCCCCACCGGAATTGTAACGATTTTTTTAGCCAAATTTGGGAAATCGACTAACAAATCTTGCCGTTGTAATTCGGTTGCCACAACTAATCCTTCTAATTGATCAAGGTGAGTTAGAACGTATTCATAATAGTTATTCCACAATGGGTTAGCCGGATCATTGCGATCTCCTAAGTGGTCCGCATGGACAATCGAAATTAATTTACGTCTGTTTTGATCTCTAACATCATCATCCATCAAGGCCACTTCATTAGCTTCGCCACGATCTAATATAAATACATTTTTCTCAGGAAAAAGCTTTTCTAATCGATGGAAAAAATATCTTCGGAATTGAATTAAATTAGGGAAAAATAACTGTTCCGGTTGATTATATAAATGAATATTTTTGATCTCAACCTCACCCTCGTTATGTGGATCCGTTAATTGTTCAAACATAATTTTTCGTTCATTAGTAGCATTGTTATATATTTCCACCCGATCGACACTCACCAGTAATGGAGGGTTCTTTTTCGGATTTGTATATTTAACGTAATGGCGTACAACTCGCATCCCTGACGAAGTAATCTTATTATCTGAACGAATCGTTTGCGTACTATCAATGACCGACTGGTGTTCTGTTGCACTTCTTTTTTCTAAACCATTTAGAGCGTATTCATCCCCATACACAAAATACTCCCAAATGTTTATGACCTGATTATCACTTAAATTCCATTTATCCATGGCTTCGTGTAGATTATCCACTAATTCCATAAATATAAAACGATAATCTAATCCAGCCTGATCGAAACGCTTAGCTCGATAAAATTGCGCATGTTCTACTCCAGAATTTCCAATTCCCATTGCTTCATTAACAAAAAAATTCATATTTTCCTCCGAATGTTACCTAGATTATTAGAAAGATTGCCCTCGATAATAATGCAAGATTTTTGCTAACTCGATACTTGCAGTTTTCTCCACTAACATTACTTTTTCATCATTTTTTGCCAGACTTACTGGGTCAGGAGCAAAAGCATCGAAAGCTAAATTACGTCCCTCAACCATATCTTTTAAATCATGAATGGCTAGCTGGAGTTCACTTTGAAGCTCTGTTTCCGTTAAAAGACTCCTACTATCAAATTCGATGTACAGTCTTAACGCTTGATTTTGACCAATGTACGATCCCATATTCAGAGTTCGATTTCGAATGTAAACCGGCACTTCCTCGAAGAAATCTTCTTCCTTATCCCAGATACTAACCATTCGAAAAGTACCACTACTAAAAGTTTCAATTTCAAATTTGGTATCTCGTGGAGTAATGACGATATTTTTAAACGTTAGGCCTTGATTATTTAAGTTAATTAAGTTTAAATCATAAGCTTGGGTTCCCAAGGGGACTTCAAAATAATCATCCAAACTTAGGGTGGTGATACCATCAATAGTTTCCCCCAACGTGTCCAAAAAATTGATTTGAACCTGGACTGAGTTACTAGGAATTACTTCTGCATTAACCACAATATGATATTGTTCACCTTCCTTTAGCAAAGGTAATTGGTTAAATTGAGCATTATTGGAATCGAAGTCTTGCTTTGATTTCCAACTTGAAATTGCTTCACCTGGGCTCATTTGACTATTACTAAAATTAACTAAACCTTTTTCATAACTAATTGTAGAACCGTAATTGTAGGTTCCATTGGTCGCCATGGGCCACATTACAACATAAGAACTATTCATCGTCCGTAGTCTCTCCTAGTTTAAAATTCCGTCCATACTTGGATGTTAAAATATTTCGAATCTGCATTAAGAACCACTCAACAATCCCGTTAGTATCATCATTATGTCGTCCAGTTAATCCCTTATGAATTATCCGCGACTTAGGTGAATTTTGGTGCAGGTATCGGTATAGATCATCGAACGCATTTCTATCGTAATCGTCTTCTTTCATATACGTGATTACAAAGTTAGTTTTGGAGTGGTCATGGCTTCTAAATGAATCCCAGAAAATATTATTGGCTTGTTCAATATTTTCATTACTAATCCCCCCGGTAAGTTTCAATAAAACATCTAAAGACGTTGGAAAAGCATCGGGACGATTAATTCGTTCATTTGCTGCTATATCGCCTAACTTAGTCAACGGTTTACCCACGACTACCCACTCCGGATTAAGGTACGACGAATAATATAAACTAGCGTACGTTCCCATTGATAATCCGGATAAAACTAATTGATTAGCAGTGAACCCGAGCTTTTTTAAAGTGGTTTGAATAATCCGTACAATTTCCTGTTCAAACTTTTTACTGCCAACGTAAAAAGATCCCCCTAAGATCCGTTGCTCCCCAAAGATCAATGCTGGTGCTTCAAGCGCTCTCATCATGTTAGCTCCCTCTACTCCTAGAGCTAAACGAAATCCACTGAAATAAACAACCAAGGGAGGCTTAAAATCTCCTGGATCAAAGTAATAATATAATTGCTCATTCATTGCTTGGTCATCGACCATTTCTTTTTCGCCGACTAATAGTGTTCCCCGTCCATCACGGGCTTTTCTTAATGAAATCTGTCCGACATCTAATTCAACCTTGTTACCTTTAATAAATAGTTCCACTAAAATATATGCCCCTTGTTCGCTAACCTTAAGTGGCAACACTTCATTTAGCTGGTCATTTTCAAAACTTTGTGAATAATATATTTCATTGGTATAAGGGTTAATCATCGACACATCTAGGCGCACATCAGTAGTTGGGTTTTGGCGTTTAAATTCTATTCGAATTTCCCAAAGCGTGTTTCCCGCCACTCCCAACGGTCCACCCCAATTAGCAACTTTTTGATATGCTTGGATATTTTGATCGATAAATCTAATATAATTATGACCAAGCTGTTCAATTCTACCCTTAAAATAAGGCTCAAATTGAATGTTATCGAATGTAAACTTGAATCCCCACTGACCACTATAGAAAGTTTGGTTAAGGTCCTTAACCAGGGCTTTTATATCACCAACTTCAATAAATTGTGCATTTTTTAATTCCAATATATTTTGACTGGCTAAGGGAAGTGTTAATGTGTTATCAATTAATGTTTTATTTCCAGGCAACTTTTTTAATAACTCGGTTTCCTTTAAATAAGCATCCTGGGTGATTAAAAATAAAGCATTCAAATATAAGGGATTTAATTTTCCTTTTATAAAAAGAAGTCCTTTTTTTGCGTTGGGTTCCCAAAGTTTTTCAAATGGGATATCAATATAGTCAAAATTCTCCTTCAGTTGCTCAGACAACCCTGGTATTGGCAAACCTAAATGAATGAGTTTATTTTTCATACTTAGTTCTTCTTTCCCACCAGTCGGCTTGGCGCTTAAGTGTTAGTTGTTCCATATACTTAGTTGTCGCAACTAAGGATTTATTCCAATTACCCAGCTCTTGTAGATAAAAATCTAACCCTTGGCTGAGACTCTGTTTTTCATTGATAATCCATCCATTCTTTCTATTAATAATGAACGGACTATCAACGTTAACAATCTGTGGAATACCGGCGCTAATCGCATTAAATTGCATTCTAGTATTATATGGACTACCGACATCGACCAACACCCGTGATCGAGCTAAATTGCGATAAATTTCATTGTCTCGTGAATTAACGCGGATGATCGTTTCAGTAATGTCTTCCATTACCTTTTTCCAGTTAATCTTTTTAAATCGAGCGGAATCCGCTAATTTTTGCGGATTGGTCTCCGGGTCATGCTTCAAATTCATGCCTAAACGAAATTTTAACTGCATTAATAGCTTTCCAATTGCATCTGTGTCCTCTCTACCAAACACAATCTTCCAAATTAAGTCTTGGTCTTGCTCCAGATCTAAAAAGGTATATTTATTTTTAAGAGCTTGGCACAGATAATTAAAAACGAGATTAGCTTGACGATCATTAAGCGCTGCTACTTGTAAACCAACATTTTCGTGTTCTAAGGAATAATCAATAAGCTTTTCCGCAAACTGCGAGCACGTCGTATCATTAGTTGATTCATCTATATGCCAGTAAATAAACATTTTACTTTCTTCATTACTGTTTCCAAGTCGATTCTCAGTTCCGTACGGATAACCTAGTTTTAAAACCTTTTGAGCCGGCTCAGCTACGCTAGATTTAATTTGTTGGAATATCACATAGTTAGGAACCACAAATTTAAAAGCTCCCTGAATTTGAGGTTGCAATGTTTCCACGGTGGTAGTATCCATAGGGCCCAGATGGTCCAATAAATAAGTTACTGGTAACCGGTTTTGAATCTCGACCATCAGCGGCCTAATCTTTAAGTTAGTACTAGCAATTAACCGGTCCTGAGTGGGATCAAAGTGCTCTTCAAAAAATGAATTTACAAATTCCATTAATAGTTCGTTTAAAGTTTTATACTGCCTTTTCTCGAAATTAGAATAATTACCTAGAATTTGAACAGCCACCTTGGCCTTAGGTTCATAACGAACAATTAGTTGATTGCACTCATTGAACCATTCTTGTCGGACTACTTCTTCATTTTCATAATAATTAGTGCATACTTTGAATCCACGATCGTCATAAACATCGGTATGGCGATTTTGAGGATTCATAAACTGAACCTCACTAAGATATCCTTCAGAACTTCTAATAATTCGGGCATATAATTTAGATCCCTCATAGGCATCCATTGAAGTCATAGCATTGATTAAACGAACCCCTTGAGGTAAGTCTAAAGCTTCTGGTCCTAGTGGCATTCCATCAACTCTTTCTATCCCCAAAATCGCATCCCAAATGTTCCAGTATTCATAATTAGTTAATCCATTGACATGTAAAAGATATCTTAGGTTGGGTAAAAAATTTAACACCGCGAGCTTCACGCTTTTTTTACCACCAACGAATACATTAGTCAGATTTTTTAGTAAATCCCGATTTAATTCGCTGACTTCATTCTCCCAGGCCGGCATAATATAAAACATTAGTTAGTTCCCCCGTGGCTTTCTATAAAAGATCATAGTGCATCCTTAGATACATCGTCTTAAATTGATCCATCGTTGTATCAATGATGGTAATTAAAATGAGGATGTTAGCAAAGACGAAAGCAAAGTTAGTAATTTCTGGTAGGTAAAGCCCTACTATTAGTGGTGTTCCGACGATAATTAAAAAGAAGATGTTAGCAACCGTACTCAAATGAAACAATCTTTGGTTTAGATAATGTCTGGTTGCAGTTCCCGGAACGACATTAAATATGTAGTCACCAGATTTCTTTAAATTCTTAGTTAATCTTTCTGTTTGAAAGTTCATAAAACTAAACACGTAGCCTAAAAAGACAATAATGCTACAGTAAATCAAGATTCCAACGGGATTATCAAATGCCACATAATTTTGAACAAATCGATTAAATTCGCCTTCTGGAACAAAAGAACCAATATAGCTTGGAATCATAAATACCGTGGTAGTAAACATGAAGGGCATGCTACCTGCCGCTAGTACTCGAATTGGTAAATACGATTCAGAAAAATCATTTTGAACAAAAGGTCGCTGAAGCGGAATTCGTAATTCAGCTTTATTGATAAATATCGTAAAAATTACTACTACTGCTACTGAAATTATTAGGACCAGCCATAATTTAGGTGTGAAAAATACTGCTCCTGAGCCTAAACCTTGTCCATAAAGTAGCACTCGCGGAATACTATCAATCATTCCTGGCAAAATTAAAACTCCTGATCCACCGATTCCATATTTAGTGATCATATCTGACATCCAAGCTACAATCATTGCTCCTGCAACTAAAACAAAAAATGCCACAATTAAGTTGTAATCAATTCCCCACACTTTAATTCCTGAAAAATTAATATGTTCACGAATCGTATAGATAAACTGCAGAGTTTGGAGCAGGGCAATGACAAATGAAATCCAACGTTGAATCATTCCTCGTTTATAATCGTTAATCTTATTTAGCTCATCAATATCTAAGAGCTGAATAGCTTGGAATAATATCATCCCTGTCATGTATGGGCCTAATCCAACTGAAAATAAGGAAGGGTAATTCGCCTGCCCCCCAGTTAAGGCTGATAAATTCCTTAAAAGTGGTGAAGCCTCTAGTACTTGACGACTCATGGATGAATCTAAAGATGGAATTACAATTTGACGACCTAATTCCATTAAAACTACCATCATCAAAGTAAATAAAACCTTCGAAAACAATTCACTATGGATAAATTTATTCTTCATGGAAATTCCACCCTAACTGATCCATTTTTACCAGGTATTAATTCTGACAACAGCATATATTTAACTGTATTTTTCCAGAATAACTTCTTCATTTGTTCAAATGAATGCATGGCCTCTTTTTCATATTCAAAAACCGGATTATGTTGACCAGACGAGCGGCTCGTTACAACCGTTTTTAGTTGTTGTAAGTTATCTACTTGCTCAATCCAGGCTACATCCAAGGCTTTTAGAACGGCCAATCGTTCTAAATAGTTTTGTTTAAATTTGTTATTAACAATCATTTGTTGCTGGCTCCATCGATTACGTGCTATCTCTTCAAGATATTGTTTTATATCAGCGGTACTTTCTAAAATCTCAGGATTGAAATCGTTATCCATGTAGTTGTAATCAACATTATTGATAATAAAATCTAATAATTTTCCAGCATCTTTTTTATTCTCTCTAGCAATCGCGTTAAAATAATCATTTTTAATTTGTTGAACCATTGTGGTCAAATCGGTTGATTTCATAATATAATCGCGAAAATCATAAATTAATTCTCTTTGAATTCGTAAAATATCATCCATCTTTACCGCATTTTTTCGACTTTCTTCAGCTGCTGAATCAGCCGCTTGTTGAGCCTTTTCGACAATTTTTCTAGCGCGGCGTCCCTTTAGTGGAGCGCCATATTTGCGTTTACCTTGCTCCACGGCTTGTTCAAGCTTTAAACGATATTTTTCTACCCAATCTGGTGCGTTTTCAATAACAACCTTATCGTCCAATGAAACTAGAAAAATACTTTCCCCAGGATCACCTTGCCGGCCGGCGCGTCCCCGTAGTTGATCATCAACTCGCCGACTATCCATGCGTTCCGTACCAATTACCAGTAAACCGCCCTTTTCTTTGACGCCTTTACCCAATTTAATATCGGTTCCGCGCCCAGCCATTGATGTAGCAACCGTAATCGCGCCCGATTTACCAGCGCTAGCCACTATCATCGCCTCTTTAGATTCACTTTGAGCATTTAATACATTGTGTACAATGCCATGTTCCAGTAGTACTCGCGAATAGAGTCTGGATAAAGACAGCGAACCCGTCTTTAACAAGACCGGTCTCTTGATCTGATACGCTGCCTTAACCATCCGAACGGTTGCTTCAATTTTTTCATCCATGGTCGCAAAGACAACATCTGCATGATCAATCCTAATGTTAGGTTTATGAGTTGGAATTTTTAAAACTGGCAAATTGTAAACCTCTAAAAATTCACGAGCAGAAGACTTAGCCGTACCAGTCATGCCCGATAACTTCCGAAACATCTTGAAAAAATTTTGTAACGTAATCGAAGCCATAGATCGCGTTTGGTCACTAAGTTCAACTTCCTCTTTTGCTTCAATAGCCTGATGAATTCCGGCTTCTAACTTCATCCCCGTTAAGGCTCTCCCATTTTCGCTATCTAGCAACAGGACTTCCCTATTAGTTACGATATAGTCTTGATTTCGTTTCATAACGTAGTTAGCTTTTAGTGCTAGAACTAAATGGCGGTAAAAGTCCGACCACTTATCCGAAATTAAACCTTGGATTCCTAGATACTCTTCCAACTGTTCGATACCGGTTTGGGTAAACCAGACATCCTTCAAGTCTTCACTAAATTCAAAATCTACATTTGGTTTTAAACTTTTAACAATCCGATCCGTTGATACGAACAGATTGGATTGGACCCGAGGGGCTCCTGAAATGACCAACGGGGTTTGCGCTAAATCCAGTAAAACGGAATCTACTTCGTCGACTAAAGCGAAATTCAAATCATTTAATTTCTTTTTATTAATATTATCGACTAAATTATCGGTTAAATAATCAAATCCCAGTTCACTATTAGTGGTATAAACGATATCATTTTGATAAATAGCCTTTTTATCCAATTCTTCATCGTCTAAACTCACCCCTGAGGCACAGGTTAATCCCATCCATTTATAAACTTTACCAATCTCTTCTGCGTCTCGGTTAGCTAGATAACTATTAACCGTAACTAAAAAATTTCCTGGGCCAGTTAAACCGTTTAAATATAAGGGCATGGTAGCGGTCAAAGTCTTACCTTCTCCCGTATTCATTTGTGCCACATTCCCATAATGGAGCACCACGGCTCCCAAAACCTGGTTTTCAAAGGGCTTCAACCCTAAAACTCGAAAATCTGCTTCACGGATGGTGGCGTAGGCTTCAATTAGTATAGAATCTAAACTAGCACCTTTTACCAGCTTATTTCTCAGCGTTTCCGTTTTTATACGTAACTGATCATCCGTTAAAGTCTGGTATTTTTTACCTAGTGCTAAAATTTTTTTTGTGATTTTCGAATACTTTCTTAAGCGAAAGTTATCCAAATTAAATTCCATTTTCCTACCCCTGTTTTTATCGTTTCTGTATATTATATTGTTTTTCATTTTACTGTTTTACAATATTCTGTTTACTTTTTATAAAAAAATTGATTTAATCTAGGTGTAGTCTTCAAACAAGGAAGGAGATAACATTATCGATAAAAATAATTTTCCTAAAAAAGATAGTCTACTTAATCAAGATGTTAAAAAAAAGCTTAACTATGAAAAAAGTTTGCAACAACCACCAACTACTAAAAAAACAAAACGTGCTACAACAGAAAAGATTGCTGCTAGTATCATGTTTATAATTATTTTAAGCAATCTAATATATGCAGCTGTTACATTTATTAGCCGTTAAATTATTGGGTGTTAAGATTTAATGCGCTTCAAGTATATTGTACTATTAATTTTACATTTTTTCATCGTAAAAATTAGCTTATTACACATATTTGACGGGTTATTAATTACTTATTAATCATAAAATATTTTTGTGAATTAAATATATTTTAAATTAAAACTGTTTAAATCTGAAAAAACGACCCTCAGAAATTACTTCTGACAGCCGTTTTTATTTTTGATTAATTCAAATTAACTTATTTCTTCTCATCTACTAATACAGTTCCTGCTGCTGGATTTTCCGCAACCGCACCTACAATTGGATGGGGAATATACATTTCTTCTAAGTATTTAACATCATCATTTGTTAATTTAACCGATAAAGCAGCTACTGCATCATCTAAATGTTTGGCCTTCGTTGAACCAATAATAGGAGCTGTTACCCCTTTGGCCCATTGCCAAGCTAACGCAATTTGCGACATGGTAACGTCATAGCGATCGGCTAATTCACCAACTCGTTTAACAATCTTGATATCCTCAGCCTCTGTTCGATCATATTTTCCCATGGCCACCCGATCAGTCTTGCTGCGCAAAGTATCCGTTTGCCAGGTTCGACGACTCAAATGCCCAGCCGCTAGTGGACTGTAAGGCATTAGAGAAACATCCATTTGCTGACAAATAGGAATTAATTCGCGTTCATCTTCACGATATAGTAAATTATAGTGATTTTCCATAGTTTGGAACTGAGCCCAACCATGATCCTTAGCCACTTGTTGCATGTTGTAGAATTGATATCCATACATTGCTGAAGCCCCAATTGCACGAACTTTACCAGCCACTACTAAATCATTTAAGGCTGACATAGTTTCTTCAATCGGCGTTTGGTAATCAAAGCGATGAATAATATATAAATCAAGGTAATCTGTACCTAAACGACGGAGCGTGCCATCAATTTCACGGTTAATTGCATCTTTTGAAAGCCGTCCTTCATTGAGATAAACCTTCGAAGCAATCACAACTTGGTCACGTGCAATATTATTTTCTTTTAATGCGCGCCCTAAAAATTCTTCACTGGTTCCTTTGGAATAAACATTGGCCGTATCAAAGAAGTTAATTCCAAGATTTAAAGCATGTCGAATCACCTTTTCACTTTCCGGGTAATCTAGTGTCCAATCATGCATCGTCCCTGGTTGTCCAAAACTCATTGCCCCAATACAAATTTTTGAAACTTCGATATCAGTTTTTCCTAATTTAGCATATTGCATTGATTCGTTTGTCATAAAATCCACCCACTCCAATCTAGAATATTTTACAACCACCATTTTCATCAATCACACGTTTAGTGTAGACTGATAGCTATTAATATCACTTTTATAACCATAGTTTACTCCTTAAAGTAAGCTTTAAGTCAAGCGAGGATTTTACAATGAAAATCGAAGAAGTTGCCACACAATTTTCTATCTCAAGTCCCACCCTCCGTTACTATGAACACGAAGGATTATTAGGTCCTGTTAAACGTGTCCACGGCATCCGTGACTATTCCGATCGTGACCTTGAGCGTCTAGATTTTATTCTATGCACAAAAAAATGTGGAATGTCTTTAAAACAAATACAGCATTTCATTAATATTTACGAACAAGGCGATGAAACCATACCTGAGCGATTAGCTATTCTCCAAGAACAGCTGGCTAAAACTCAAACCACCTTGATCGAACTAACCCAATCTATGGATCATTTGAAAGATAAAATAGATGATCTTCATCAATTAGCGACTACCCATTCTGGAAAATAGATTCTTAAATTCATTAGCCGCTTAACACAAAAACACTCAACATCAGTTTTTAACTAATGTTGAGTGTTTTATTTTAGATTAAATGTTATTTAATCTTCGTTATCTTTTTTTCGTTTCTTGCCCAAACCTACTAACGCTAGCAATGTTGTACCTAACCAGGTCCATCCGCTGTTATCAGTCTCGCCAGTTTGAGGGAGACGAGATTGTTGACGACTGTTTTGACTAGCATCGTTCAAATCAACCGTAGATTGATGTTTAACTTGAGCAGTTGTTCTTACAACTTCAGTATCCGTAGCTTCAAAGTTTTGTTCTTGATTGTAGCTACCAGTACCTCCGTTTCCTTGCCCATTTCCTTGTTGATCTACCTCACTATTACCATTAGTTGTACCCTTTCCGTTGTCATCATTCTGTGAAGATGCTCCATTGTGCGATGAACTTACACTAGTTGAAGCGCTCTGAGAAGTACTTATTGAAGCACTCGTGGATTTACTTTGTGATGTAGAAATGCTTTGACTAGCCGATCCACTATTTTTGCTATCACTAGTACTATCGGAAATGCTAGTTGAAATACTCTGTGAATCCGATGTGCTTTGACTACCTGACTCACTATTGCTTTCCGATCCACTACCATGGTGGTTATCGTGAGAAGTTGATCCATTACCATCACTAATTGAATTTGAAGTCGAATCAGATATAGAAGTCGAGGTTGAGCGACTGTCCGATGTACTTACTGAAGTTGAATCGGAGACAGAGGTCGATGCCGAACGACTTTCTGATGTACTTATCGAATCACTCTTCGAACTTGAATCTGAGTTCGATGTCGATACTGAATCAGATGTTGAGTGACTTGCCGATGTACTATTTGAAGTCGAATCAGATACTGATGTCGAAGTTGAACGGCTGTCTGACGCACTCTTTGAATCACTCTTCGAACTTGAATCTGAGTTCGATGTTGATACTGAATCAGATGTTGAGTGACTCGTTGACGCACTATCTGAAGTTGAATCAGATACTGAAGTCGAAGCTGAACGGCTATCCGATGTACTTACTGAATCACTCTTTGAACTTGAATCTGAATTCGATGTTGATACTGAATCAGATGTTGAATGACTTGTCGATGTACTATCCGAAGTTGAATCAGATATAGATGTCGAAGTTGAACGGCTATCCGACATACTCTTCGAATCTGAGTCTGAGTTCGATGTCGATACTGAATCAGATGTTGAGTGACTTGCCGATGTACTATTTGAAGTCGAATCAGATACTGATGTCGAAGTTGAACGGCTGTCTGACGCACTCTTTGAATCACTCTTCGAACTTGAATCTGAGTTCGATGTTGATACTGAATCAGATGTTGAATGACTCGTCGATGTACTATCCGAAGTTGAATCTGAGACAGAAGTCGAAGCTGAACGGCTATCCGATGTACTTACTGAATCACTCTTTGAACTTGAATCTGAATTCGATGTTGATACTGAATCAGATGTTGAATGACTTGTCGATGTACTATCCGAAGTTGAATCAGATATAGATGTCGAAGTTGAACGGCTATCCGACATACTCTTCGAATCTGAGTCTGAGTTCGATGTTGATACTGAATCAGATGTTGAATGACTCGTTGATGTACTATCTGAAGTTGAATCTGAGACAGAAGTCGAGGCTGATCGACTGTCCGATGTACTCTTCGAGTTACTATCTGAAATCGAATCTGAGACAGAGGTCGAAGTTGAGCGGCTGTCTGACGCACTCTTCGAACTTGAATCTGAGTTCGATGTTGATACCGAATCAGATGTCGAGTGACTCGTTGACGTACTATCTGAAGTTGAATCCGATACGGACGTCGAGGCCGAACGACTTTCTGACGTACTCTTTGAATCACTCTTCGAACTTGAATCTGAATTTGAAGTTGATACTGAATCAGATGTTGAGTGACTCGTCGATATACTATCCGAAGTTGAATCTGAGACAGAAGTCGAGGCCGAACGACTTTCTGACGTACTCTTTGAATCACTCTTTGAACTTGAATCTGATTTTGACGTCGAGATTGACTCACTAATTGAATTACTTGTTATAGAATCACTCTTCGAAATACTATCTGATTTTGATGCACTATCCGATTTCGAATCAGAAATGGATGTCGAAGTTGAGCGACTATCTGATGTACTCTTTGAGCTACTATCTGATTTTGATGTCGATACTGAATCAGATGTCGAGTGACTTGTTGATGCACTATCTGAAGTTGAATCTGAGACAGAAGTCGAGGTCGAGCGACTATCTGATATGCTCTTGGAATCACTCTTCGAACTTGAATCCGAATTTGATGTTGAAATTGACTCACTAATCGAATTACTTGTTATGGAATCGCTCTTCGAAGTACTATCTGATTTTGATTCGCTATCCGATTTCGAATCAGAAACTGAAGTCGAAGCTGAGCGGCTGTCTGATGTACTCTTCGAATCTGAATCTGAGTTTGATGTCGATACTGAATCCGATGTCGAATGACTCGTCGATGCACTATCTGAAGTTGAATCTGAGACAGAAGTCGAAGTTGAGCGACTGTCCGATGTACTCTTCGAGTTACTATCTGAAATCGAATTGGAGACAGAGGTCGAAGTTGAGCGGCTGTCTGACGCACTCTTCGAATCTGAATCTGAATTCGATGTTGATACTGAATCAGATGTTGAATGACTTGTTGACACACTATCTGAAGTTGAATCAGATACAGATGTTGAAGTCGAACGACTGTCCGATGTACTCTTCGAGTTACTATCTGAAATCGAATTGGAGACAGAGGTCGAAGTTGAGCGGCTGTCTGACGCACTCTTCGAATCTGAATCTGAATTCGATGTTGATACTGAATCAGATGTTGAATGACTTGTTGACACACTATCTGAAGTTGAATCAGATACAGATGTTGAAGTCGAACGACTGTCCGATGTACTCTTCGAGTTACTATCTGAAATCGAATTGGAGACAGAGGTCGAAGTTGAACGACTGTCTGATGTGCTCTTGGAATCACTCTTCGAACTTGAATCCGAGTTTGACGTTGAGATCGACTCACTAATCGAGTTACTTGTTATAGAATCACTCTTTGAAGTACTGTCCGATTTTGATGCACTATCCGATTTCGAATCAGAAACTGAAGTCGAAGCTGAGCGGCTGTCTGATGTACTCTTCGAATCTGAATCTGAGTTTGATGTCGATACTGAATCCGATGTCGAATGACTCGTTGACGCACTATCTGAAGTTGAATCAGATATGGAGGTCGAAGTTGAGCGACTATCCGATGTACTTACTGAATCACTCTTTGAACTTGAATCCGAATTTGACGTTGATACTGAATCAGATGTTGAATGACTTGTTGATGCACTATCTGATTTCGAATCAGATACAGACGTCGAAGTTGAGCGACTGTCCGATGTACTCTTCGAGTTACTATCTGAAATCGAATCAGAATTTGACGTTGAGATTGATTCACTAATCGAATCACTCGTTATAGAATCACTCTTTGAAACACTGTCCGATTTTGATGCACTATCTGATTTTGAATCAGATATAGATGTCGAAGTTGAACGACTATCTGATGTACTCTTCGAGTTACTGTCTGAAATCGAATCAGAATTTGACGTTGAGATTGATTCGCTAATTGAGTTACTTGTTATGGAATCGCTCTTCGAAATACTATCTGATTTTGATTCGCTATCCGATTTCGAATCAGAAACTGATGTCGAAGTTGAACGACTATCTGACATACTCTTCGAAATTGAATCAGATACAGAAGTCGAGGTTGAGCGACTGTCCGACGTACTTACTGAGTCACTCTTTGAACTTGAATCTGAGTTCGATGTTGATACTGAATCAGATTTTGAGTGACTCGTTGACGCACTATCTGAAGTTGAATCCGATACGGACGTCGATGCCGAACGACTGTCTGACATACTCTTTGAACTTGAATCTGATTTTGACGTCGAGATTGATTCACTAATCGAATTACTTGTTATGGAATCGCTCTTCGAAACACTGTCTGATTTTGATGCACTATCTGATTTCGAGTCAGAAATGGATGTCGAAGTCGAGCGACTTTCTGATGTACTCTTTGAGTTACTATCTGAATTTGATGTCGATACTGAATCCGATGTCGAATGACTTGTCGATGTACTATCCGAAGTTGAATCCGATACAGAAGTCGAGGTCGAACGGCTTTCTGATGTACTCTTTGAGTTACTGTCTGAAATTGAATCCGATACAGATGTCGAAGTCGAGCGACTTTCTGATGTACTCTTGGAATCACTCTTCGAGCTTGAATCAGAATTTGACGTTGAGATTGACTCACTAATTGAGTTACTTGTTATAGAATCACTCTTCGAAATACTATCTGATTTTGATGCACTATCTGATTTCGAATCAGAACTAGATGTCGAAGTCGAGCGACTTTCTGATGTACTCTTTGAGTTACTATCCGAAATTGAATCCGATATAGATGTTGAGGTCGAGCGACTTTCCGACTTACTCTTCGAATCTGAGTTTGAATTTGATGTCGATACTGAATCAGATGTTGAATGACTTGTCGATGTGCTATCGGATATAGACGTTGAAATCGAGTCACTAATGGAATCACTGGTTATAGAATCGCTCTTCGATGTCGAAATTGACTGACTCACCGAATCACTCGTTGATTTCGAATTTGATACAGACGTTGAACCACTAGTTGACGTACTCTTCGATGTTGAAATCGATTGACTCACCGAATCACTGGTCGATTTCGAGCCTGACACAGACGTCGAAATTGAGTTACTGATCGAGTCACTAGTTATAGAATCGCTCTTCGATTTCGATACACTATCCGAAACTGATCCTGATGCAGATGTTGAATCGCTCTTCGATGTAGAAATCGATTGGCTCACTGAATCACTCGTTGATTTCGAATTTGATACGGATGTTGAGCCACTGGTTGACGTACTCTTTGATGCCGAAATCGATTGACTCAACGAATCACTTGTTGATTTCGAATTTGATACGGATGTTGAACCACTGGTTGACGTACTCTTTGATGTTGAAATCGATTGACTCACCGAATCACTCATTGATTTCGAATTTGACACTGACGTTGAGCCACTAGTTGACGTACTCTTCGATGTCGAAATTGACTGACTCGCTGAATCACTCGTTGATTTCGAGCCTGACACGGACGTTGAAATTGAGTTACTAATCGAGTCACTGGTTATAGAATCGCTCTTCGATTTCGACACACTGTCCGAAACTGATCCTGATGCAGATGCTGAATTGCTCTTCGATGTTGAAATCGATTGGCTCACTGAATCACTCGTTGATTTCGAATTTGATACGGATGTCGAACCACTGGTTGACGTACTCTTTGATGTTGATACTGATCGACTTGCTGAGTCACTCGTTGACTTCGAATTCGATACCGATACGGACGTTGAGCCGCTAGTTGACGTGCTCTTTGAAGCTGAAATCGATTGACTCACTGACTTCGAACCTGATACTGATGTGGAAGTCGAACCACTAGTTGATGCACTTTTTGAAGTTGAATCACTAGTAATGGAGTCGCTCTTCGAGACGCTGTTTGACAATGATGATGATGTTGAAGTACTAGTACTTGCTGAATTATCTTCGACTGTAACGGTAACAGTAGTCGTTGCAGTTTC
Organism: Pediococcus sp. EKM201D; assembly: GCF_011800215.1. Lineage (NCBI taxonomy): Bacteria > Bacillati > Bacillota > Bacilli > Lactobacillales > Lactobacillaceae > Pediococcus > Pediococcus sp. EKM201D. The sequence continues at coordinate 380,347 of NZ_JAALFK010000002.1, read as the reverse complement.
TAAAGTACTAGGATCAAAGTAGTTCAACGTAACGGTGTATGTACCACCTTTATTCCAATCTACTTGATCTAAATCTGGTGAAGTAACATTATTGATATCACCCTTTGAACCATCCGCGTTGGTAATTGAGTTTACCAAACTAGCAATGTCGAGAGGATTTCCGGTAGTTGTTGCCCCGTTCTTACCAGTAATACTGATCTTACTGTTATATACCTTATAAACGTATTTAATTTCAACCGTTCCTACTGGATAGGCGTCGGAGGAGTTTATCAGGTCTAGCAGTTCTTCAATTGAGCTAAACTTTCCAAGTTGTAAGTAAAGTGAGAAAGGTACCGCAGCACCATTACTTATGATTTCGGATTTGCTGGTATCTACGACATATCCTTTAATTTTCTTTGGTCCTGGTATATCTGGCTTCTCTCCCGAATTGTGCAACGTAGTCTCTGATGGTGCTAGCTCTTTTCCATTTTCGTCTGTGTAAGTTACAATCTGCGTGGCATCATTAACACCTTGAACACTGGCATTCTCAGCTTGAGCTTTTGCATTAGACAATGATTTTGCAAGACTTTGACTATTTGAAGCCGAGTCTTTATCCCGTTTACGAGAATCACTTACAAATAACGAATTAGAGAGAGACACACTTAAGGAACCACTAGCGCTTTCAGTAATACTTCCTGACGTACTATTACTCAAACTACTGATATTGTCATTAATTTGAGCATGCTCACTTCCTTGATTTGATGCAGTAGATGAAGACGCCGTAGATTGGCTGGTTTTCACATTATCATCTTTAGCGGTTTGTTTTACATCTTGCTTAGCATCTGATTTTGCATTTTTCTGTTCTTTACCATCTTTTTGTTTACTTTGTTGATTATCAGCTACTTTAGTTGCATCCTTAGATGTACTCTTTGTTTGAGCTTCTTTCAATGAACTACTTAAGCTTTTAGATTGGCTGGTACTTGCACTTGTTGAAAGACTTGTGCTTTCTGAAGTCTTTTGACTAGCCGAATTTTTATCTGCTGAGGTACTTTTGGCACTACTATTACTTTGTGTTTCAGATTTTGCATCAGTAGTAGCATTAGTACTTTTTGAATCTACTGCTTTTGTACTATTTGACGTACTTTCTCCAGTAGATGAACTACTTGTACTGGTTGAACCAGGAATCGTCGCACTCGTTTGAGTCGCCAATAAATCCTCAGATTGACTCAAATCTAAACTGACCCCCGGTTTTTCATCAGCACTAACCGTCATTCCACTACCCGCGCCAAATAAACCTGCAACTACTCCCATACCAGCAAAAAACCATTGTTTTCCACTTTTATACATTTTATAATGCTTTTTTTCATTAGCATTTAACAGCTTTCTTCTTGACATGTATTCCTCCACTGCCCTTACACAAAATATAAATTTTATACAGCCAACGCATTATGAATCCTGACACTTATCAATGATGTGTATTTTTTAACACACGTAGCATACCATCATATGTTTTTTTGCGTCAATACTTACTTTTAAGAATCAAAACCATCAACGCCATGTATTATTGGATTTAACAAGGTTTGTAACGTTTTTCCATTTGTACATAAAAATATTTTTATTGTACAAATTTTTCGATTTTTAGTTTCTAAATTTACTTTTGGAAGTTTAACAAAAAAATTTAATACATTTTCCAAAATGAAATTCTCAATAAGCTCCGTCCTAATCCTATTTACCCTTTAAAATACTATTTAACCCCCTTGAATGGACACAAAGAAACCTTCGCATCCCTCATTTAAGGAGCGTATACTAGTTTAGTACTACTTTTTTTTGCAACCTTTTCAGCCTGAATCACCTTTCTACCGGGCTAATACAAATCATAGAAAGAAGGAATTATTTTGCAGAGTACACAAGACACAGATTTTAGTTACAATCCCGAATCACCAATGCGGGTTTTCAACCTTCATTGGTACAAAGACCAAATGTCGGGTTGGATGACTTCTAGCTACATTTTATTAACTTTTGGAGTTTTATTTCTCTTAGTTACCGGTTTATATCACAACCTTAATGCACTAGGAATTACATCCACTATTGCCGGCGTGATCGGCTTCACATGTACCCTAAGTATCACTAATGGAAAACCCATTAACGGGATTTTAGGTTTTGTGTCCGCAATCATGTTGATTTACGTTGCTACAATTACTGGTAATTTTAGTGATGTAATCATGCAAGCAGCTTACATCGTTTTATTAGATATTCCCGTGGTTTTCAATAAACACTGGAATAGCAGTGAAGGCCTCGTTCCACGCTTAATGTCTGGGAAATATATCGTTCAAACGATAATCACTTTCTTAATTTTCTGGGCCTTAACTTACGGATTAGACACCATTATTTTGACTAGTCCACGTCCTATTATTGATTCATTGAGTGCCACTTTAGGATTAACAGGAGCAGTTTTAACTGTTCGTCGATTCCGTTCAACTTATTATTTCTGGCTTGCTCAATCTATTATGAGTATTGCGCTTTGGAGTATGACAGCTCTTTCTGGTCATCCTGTTTGGGTACTATTCTTCACTTACTGCCTCTATCTCTTAAATGATGTTGTAGCATTGGTTTCTAGCAAATGGTTCCATCCAGACCAAAATAAATAATCTAAAGACCTCGTTGGAGGTCTTTTTTGTACAAAAAAATTGCACCGAGAATGAGAACTCTGGGTGCAATTTTATATTCAATTAAATTTCATGAATATAGTTTCCAGTGTCAACCTCATCAAAACTAATGGTAGTGGCTGTTTGATTTAAACACTTAGCTGTAATAGCCAGTCCTCGACCAGTTTGAATGTAAACTTTGCGTTGTTTCAAATCATATCCTGACCAATAACGCGTATAATCTGACAAAATGTCTTCTGAAGTGTTGCGCTCCATCCCTCGTGGAATTATAACCGGTCGGAAAGCTGCATAAAGTTGAGCAATCCCATCTTCGGCTTCAAAATCATCCATTAAATTAGCAACCATAAAACTTCTCACCAAACGATCGGGTGATGTATACGTTCCTGGTAAGCCGGTTAAGCCATATCCCGTTCCGCCTTCAATCGGATTTAATGTTACCCCATTTTTATAGGTTTTAGGTTGTTTGATATTAAGTTCATTTAAAGCAATATAATTACGTAAATTAACAGTGTGCCAGTTATATTCGGGGCTGTTAGTGACCACTCCCACTGAATCATAAAGTTTGAAGGAGCCATTATCTACAGGCTCGAGCACCACTCCATCGCCACTCTCATCAACAAAGCTATAGTGAAGTGGGAATGAAATCGAATGACCATTAAGCATTGTAGGTTGATCCACTACCGCGAAATTTTGATAGTTTTCACGGATTTCTTTAACGCTCTTAAAGTGCGTTAATACGTACGTTACGAATTCTGTATTCATCACTGGAACCTGTTGCCGTTGTTGAATATTTTCCAATGTATCGGCGGTACTCTCAAATAATACTTGAAGGTCACCAGCTAATCCATGCTCGTTAATCCCGTCAAATAAAATGTGCGTTCCACCTATACCAATCCCCATGGCAGCATAGTCTGCTTGCCAATTTGCAAGTTGGCTGTCAATATCAACGCCAGCTGGAATCGTTGTAATCATTCCACGGGCTCCTAAGTCGTGTTCTGGATCTTCGCCAAACATTGGTAAAGCTAAATCCATGGTTCTCCCCCAAAAATGCTCTCCATTTTTAGCCGTAATTTCAATATTAGTACACATTTAATTGCCTTCTTTCAATAATTCTAACGAAACCTTTATACCATTTTTAACTTAAGAATAAAAACATTATCCCTCTAAATAAAAAAGCTTAGAGAAAGTTTTTAACTTCCACCAAGCCTTGATACTTTAAAATAAATTATCGAAAGTACTGAATACACTACCAAAGAGGCCTGTAGCATAACTTTCAGCATTTGGAACAATCATGTAACGAACTAAAATATAAATAACTAGTGAAACGACCAATTGAGCAATCACTACCACATAGATTCGATCAATTTTATATTTCACATTTTTATCAAAGAAAGTCGCTAAAAATCCTGTACTAAATCCTAGAGAAGCCAAGGCGAGTAATCCAACTACCAAGTTAAGGCTTCCAAGGTCTGTACGACCTTCACTCAGGTTGTTAACAATCGTTTGAGTACTAAAAATAGTTATCACTAAAGCCACAACCGAGAAAATAAGTGTGTAATTAATAAAATGAGCAAATTTGTTGGTATACTCAATGACTGAAGTTTCACTGTCTTCTGTACTAAGAAGTTTTTCAACTAGATAACCAATGACAATGTATAAAGCGTAAATGATAGCGATAACTACTAATAGTTTAAAGAACATTCCAATGGTGAAGGGATTATCCATAATACTTTCCGTATTAACGCCATAGTGACTAGTAGTTTCGCTAAACTTACCAAAAATTTGTCCTCCTGGAATTACGACGAATAAGGCACCGATAATAGAAAATAAGATGAACGTTGTCATTCCATAAAATGGATGAGCATCATTTTGAGTTTCAAACGGTTTTTGAATTGAAGTCTTTACCCAATTCCAATAGTTTTGCGCATATTGCTTAGTTTGTTGAACACGTTCGTTTACAGCTTCCTTGTCGACATTGATTTTATTTTCTGGGATTTCTGTAGTAGCTGACGCAGTATTTGCTGCCACTGCAGTTCCACAACTCGTACAAAATTTATCCTCGGCTTCTAGTTGTGCTCCACAATTAGTACAAAATTTCATTTCTAACATCCTCCAAATTTATTATCCTAATAATCCGTCATACATAACCGATCCAAAGCTATTCATCTTCTTAATCTGTTCATCACGACTACCATCTTGTGACATCACCACGATGACGAAAGAGCCTTTATTATTACCGAAAATAGCTGCATCATTCTCAACACCATAGTCATCAAACTCCCCAGTTTTGTTATAAACCGTGGCTTCTTCCGGTAAATCATGCGGTAATTTTGTATGATTATTATTCTTCTTTAAAATATCTAGCATGGCATTGTCATACTTGGTTGATACCATCTGATGATTGTAAATTTTCTTTAAGACCATCCCTAAATCTGCAACTGATGTGTAGTTATCTTTTCCATCTTTAAGGGCGTCTGTATCCATCAACATTCGTTCAAGCTTGGTATCTTTAGCACCAATTTTCTTAATTTGAGCGTTAACTTTGTCCATCCCACCAAGTTGACGAATAACGATGTTAGCCGCGGTATTATCACTGTCTTCCATCATATCTTCTAGTAGATCTTGCATTGAAATTTCTGAACCACTACTCATATTACGGATTTCACCTGTTCCGTCGACCTTATCGGAATCTTTTAAAGTGTACTTATCATTTAAGTTCAATTTACCTTCATTAACTTGCTGATAAGCGGTGATTAAAATAAATAGCTTGATATTACTAGCTGCTCGTTGCGCTTTACTGTTAGAAACAACTTCTTCAGTAGAATCTGTCGGTGAAACGTATACAGAAGTTTCACCCTTCATATCTCCAAAAGCGTCGTCAATCGTACCTTGGATGGTACTCTTTGGAAAATCAATGGTTGATTTTTTCGAAGCTTTCGAAGGAGCGGAATATGAACTCGAACTGCTGCTTTTATCCGCTACTGAACTACTTACTGGCTGAGTTGTAGATTGATTATTTTTATAAATAAAAAATCCTCCGCCGATTAAAACCACTAGTATCAGTGGAACTGCCCACATCCACCATTTAGGCCCGTGTGACTTTTCACTACGTGTTCCAACTTCATTTTGAAGTTCAGAATTTGTTTTAACTTTTGTTTCAGCTTGCGGTTGAACTTCGGAAATAACTGATTTATCAACCTTTACAGGTTGGGACTGGCTGGTGCGCAACGTCGTTCCACATTTAGAACAGAACTTAGCACCCTGCTTATTCTTACTACCACAATTTTGACAAAACATGGCTACTCTCCCGATTTTTTATTTCGACACTATACCCGTTAATTTTATCATAGTTATGCTCGTAGTTATGCAATCCTTTCATTATTTTTAGTTAACTCTTGCTAAATCTCCCAAAAGAAGTTATAGTGTATTAGAAAACTAGTACACAAAGGAGGAAAGTTATGAAGTTTGATGATAAGATTCCAATTTATTACCAAATAAAACAATACATCTATAAAGAAATTATTATTAACCACCTGACCCCAGGATCTAAAGTTCCAGCAGTTCGGCAGCTAGCATTAGACTTGGCCGTTAACGTCAACACGGTTCAACGCTCATTAAGAGAGCTAATCAGTGAAGGCGTTTTGGAATCCCAGCGCGGGAAGGGTAATTTTGTAACTACTAATCCAGAGATTTTGAACAACTTACGCAAAAATATTGTCGAAGAACAACTTTCTTTAATGTACGATCACCTAGCCAGCCTCCAACTGACCCCAGACGAGATGATTCAAGCATTAACTGAATACGTGAACAAGAGAAAGGAAACGCATCATGGCTAATCTACTAACAATTAATCATTTAAGCTATTCTCGTAATCTCCAATTAATCCTAAAAGACCTCAATTTAGAGCTTCCGTACGGGCAAATTGTAGGCTTGTTGGGTACCAATGGTGCTGGTAAAACGACGTTAATGCGTTTGATTGCTGGAAATTATATTGATCGTAAAAATTCTATTTCCATTAATACAGAAACCAATAGCGCAGTTCGCAAATCTTTAGTTAGTTTTACCGAACAAGTCGGTGGCTGGTCGGGCCATCCTCGTATTTTCAAAATTGGTAATTTTTACGATGCTTTATATGAAGATTTCAACCTCACCACTTTCAACCAATTACTTTCAAATCTCAACTTGAGCCCTGACCAACGTGTTAATCAACTTTCTAAAGGGAATTTCCGCAAGTTAGTAATTGCTGTTACGCTTGCTCGTCAAACTGATTTGTACCTATTAGATGAACCTTTCGACGGGATTGACAGTATGACTCGCAAAAAAATCATCTCCAGTATTATTCAATGGAAGCCTGAAAATGCGACGGTTTTAGTCAGCGATCATCATGTCGGTGATATTGCTAACCTGCTCGATCAAGTCGTCATTATTAAGGACCAACATGTAGCTGCACAAGAGGCCGCAGACACTATTCGTGAAACCCTTGGTAAAGATATTGAAACTTACTACGAAGATTTTTATAGAGAGGAGCTTTAAGATGACCACTTTCTCACAATTAACGAAAACAATGTTGAAAACCCGAGTAAATCTTATTCATAAGGTCTTTGGCATCTATCTACTAGTTACCCTAGTCACTTGTTTCTACCAAACCTTAATTCATGGACTTAGAATAACCGACTGGTTAATGTTTAGCTTTAGTTTCGGTGTATTGGCCTCATTGGTACTGGCCGTTATTCTAGCAGTTAAACAAGAACGGGTTTGGACGGCTCCCCTCTACCGACTTTTACCGCTTTCGGAAACTAAGCTATATATCGGTAATGTACTTACAAACTTTTTTAGTTGGATTTACTTTGAAATTCTGGTAGTTCTACTAACGTTCATTATGGGTCCTACTAGTTTTGTCAAAATTCTTCCAATCATGAATAATGGTAGTTTTTTAGAATATGCAGTAGGGGCTGGAATCATATTGATTTTCCCAACCTTCATTTGGTGCTCAGTCAGTTTAGTTCACTTACTAACGAATACCTTTAGTGATTTTCTACCAATAAATATTCAACGCATTTCTCGAGTCGTTTTAATCATTATTCTTGTATACGGATTAGGTAAAATAAGTAATTTAGCAACAAACTCCTTTACCATGATTTTTGCTTCATCTCAAGCTACGTCTGATGCTAACTTCTATCTATCGTTTATTTATCTAATCCTTACTACTATCGTTGTTTCAATTATTAACATCTACCTACTTAAAAACTGGGTTCAGGCTACTCCCAAAACAGCATAATAAAAAATAATCTAAGAATGATCCCTTTTAGGACCAACCTTAGATTATTTTTTTGGATTAAATTGATATTACTCTTACATTTTTCCACCAAAGACTGGAAAGACACTTGCATCCCCGTAATCTAGCGGTTTGACTTGTTTCAAAATTTCCATATCTTCATCAGAAATTACAAAATCAAGCTCGGCGTTTGATTTCATGTGTTCCGGATTAGAAGTTTTAGGAAGTACTACCGTATCTAATTGCCAATCGTAACGGATTGATAATTGTGGTGCACTAACGTTATATTTTGCCGCCATTTTTTGAATAGCTTCGCTACGAAGTGCTTGTCCATGAGCGATTGGTGAAAATGCTTCAACCACAATCCCATTTTCATGAGAGTAGTTAATCAAATCCATTGGTGTAGCCGCTATATGCGATAAGATTTGGTTAACCATTGGCTTAGTATCACTATTTTTGATTAAATTATCCAAGTCTTCTTTTTGGAAGCTAGAAACACCGATTGCACGAAGCTTACCTTCATGCATGGCATCTTCAAGAGCACGCCAAACTTCAAGGTTACCTTCAAAATGACGATCATCGGATTGATTTACTTCTGCCCAGGGCTGGGGGTTATGAATAATCATCATATCCAAATAATCTAGACCCATTTTGTTTAAAGTTTCATCAATAGACTTTTTGGCATCATCATAATTTTTAATTTCAGCAGCAATTTTTGAGTTAACAAAAATTTCTTCACGAGGAACACTTGCAGTACGTACGCCTTCACCTACGCCACGTTCATTAGCATAAGCTTGGGCGGTATCGATATGACGATAGCCCATTTCAATTGCGCTGCGCACAGCGTCAGCAACTTGATCATCATCAATTTCCCATGTTCCTAAAGCTAACTTAGGGATTTTTACACCATTACTTAATTTGTACGATTCTTCAAAAACATTCATATTATCATTTCTCCTTTAATTAAACGGTTTGACCTGTAGGACGAATTACCATTTCATTAACAGCCATATTAGCTGGGGTGTCAATCACAAAGGCCACTGCTTGAGCAATTTCTTCTGGATCAAGTCCCGTCATTTCAGCTCCCGGTAATTTTTGAGCATCCTTCAATTCATTACGAATTTTTTCATTATTGATTGAGTTAAATAGTTCAGTCTTCACGGTACCTGGAGCAATAACCGTAGTTTTAATATTATTTTGGTGTTCTTCTTGTCGAAGACCTTCCATAATCGCGCGGACCGCATACTTAGTACCTGAATAAGCCGCATAACCCGGTAAAACTTCATAGCCTAATACCGAAGAAGTTGTAATGACATGGCCACTTTGTTGTTTACGCATGATGGGTAGAGCTGATCCAATCCCATTTAGCACACCTTTAACATTAATATCTAACATTTGTTGCCATTCATTTTGAGCAACTTGATTTAAATTATTAACTGGCATAATTCCAGCGTTGTTAAATAACACATCAATCCGACCAAACTTAGCAACCGTACCATCAATTACAGCTTGAACTTCATCTTCATTGGTTACATCGGCTTTGAAAATTTCGATTTCAGCCTCAGGATATTGAGCTTGGATTTCTTGTAATCGATCCAGACGACGAGCGGCCAAGCTAAGCTTAGCTCCTTGTTGCGCTAGCATTGCTGCTGTCGCAGCTCCGATTCCACTCGAAGCCCCCATGATGATTACTACTTTATTCTTATTACTCATTATTTTTGATCCTCCTTAGTACTCTTGATTATTTTAATTACACGTGCTGGAATACCAGCAACTACCGCATTGGGTGGAACATCGCGGGTAACCACGGCGCCCGCAGCAACTACTGCATTTTCACCAATAATTACGCCAGGAGTTACCGTCACATTGGCGCCTAACCAAGCATTATTATGAATACAAACCGAGTATAAATCTAGATTACGGCGCTCGCTAGGTTCTAGACGGTGATTAACGGAAGCAATCGTTACGTTTGGACCAATCAAGACGTGATCACCAATATAGATACCACCTAAGTCCACAAACATCGATCCGCTATTAATGAAAACTTTTTTACCAATGTGGAGATTGCGACCAAAATCGGTTTGAAAAGGTAATCGAATTTCAGTCGAACCATCAATTCGCTCGTTAGTGATTTGGCTTACAATGCTAAGTACTTCATTTGCCGAATGAACTCCAGTATTTAATTGCTGAACCAACCGTTGGTTTTTAGCTACGATTTCTTCGACACCATCATAGGCCGCTGTTCCCAAATCCATTTTGGATTGCATTAACTCACCCCGCTTCCTAACCTTATTGATTGACTCTAGTCTACGGGATCGTTACTATAATGTTAAATACTTATTAAACATCAAAAACAATAACTTTTAGTTATGAATTAAAGGAAAATATTATGGATATTCGTGTCTTACGCTATTTTGTGGTAATTGCTCAGGAACAAAACATTTCACGAGCGGCCACTTTACTTAACGTGTCCCAACCGGCTTTATCACGCCAAATTGCTGATTTAGAAGATGAATTAGGGACCAAATTATTCACTCGCGCCCATCGCCATATTCAACTTACGCAGGAAGGTCATTACCTATTAGAACGGGCGCTACAAATTATTGGTTTAGTTGATAAAACTACTTATAACTTACAAAAACAAGATGTAGTTAGTGGGACGCTCGACATTGGAGCAGGAGAAAGTGTGGGGATTATGCCAGTCATGGAGGCGGCCCAGCAAATCATGCGTCAATACCCCGATGTTCGTGTTAATCTTCGAAGTGCAGATGCGGAACCCATCTTAGCTGACCTCGATGCAGGCATTTTAGAATTTGGCATTATTATGGGAAATCGCCCCCTTAATAATTACAACACTTTGGTTTTACCAGCTAAAAATCATTGGTGCGCCATCATGCGAGCAGATGAACCGCTCGCCCAACAGAAAGAAATCCGACCAATTGATCTAGTCGGTCGTCCTTTAATTACTTCACGTCAGGCTTACAAACACGGTTTATTCCAAAAATGGAGTAACACCCTTTATGATCAACTTAATTTTGTGGGAACTTTCAATTTGGCTTTTAATGGTAGTTTACTAGTCAAAACGGGAGCAGCAATTGCACTTTTATATGATCAACTTGTGGACGTTTCACCAACAAGTGGTTTGGTCGCCCGCCCGCTTAATCCTGACATGTCAGAAGCGAACACACTCATTTGGAGTAAAAATCGAAATTTACCCAATTTAAATCGATTATTTTTAGATACTTTACAAAAAAATTTAGCTCAACAAGGAGGCTCTGATGCCTAAATATACCGTTATTTATAATGAAGATGCTGGAAAAAATGATAATAAATCCATCGCTGAACGCTTTCAGCAAGCGGCTGAACGATTGAAGCGATCAACCACCTTAAAGGCCACGTCTAGTCGTCAAGAAGCGCTCGATTATGTAGTTGATCATATTGATCAACTGGATACAGTTATTACGATTGGAGGAGATGGCTCCATTAATACCGTGTTTTCAGCCTTCCTTAAGGCTAAAAAATCAGTCGAAGTGGGAATTATTCCTGGTGGTACCGTCAATAATTTTGCTAAAGCACTCGAAATTCCTCAAGATGAAGAAGCCGCTTTTGATACCATTCTTAATGGTCATCCCCTCGCTGTGGATTTGGCCCATACTGAAGACCGTGCCATCATTAGTAGCCTTACACTTGGAACCCTTGCTGATATGGCCCGCCATGTCGGACAAGATGAAAAGAAAAAATGGGGACCTTTAATTTATTTGAGTAAAGGAATTCGCCAGTTAATTGCTAAGAAATCTTACCAGATTAAAGTTAGTACTGCGGATGGCGACCATGTCTATCGCACGCGCTTCCTATTAGCAACCACTACCAACTCAGTGGGTGGTTTTACTAATTTTGATACATCTGCATCTCCAGCAGATGGAAAAATTCACTTGGTTATCCTGAAACATTTTTCATTCATGCGTCTTTTAGGTTACCTAAGTTATTTCCTAACTGGACGTTTTCGAGATATCAAAGATGTTGATCAACTTACCGCTCAGGAAGTTGAAATTTCTGCCGTTGATTCACACTTGAAGGTTGAAACTCGAATTGATGGTGATCCTAGTGACCAACTCCCCATCAAACTGGGCGTAGAGCAAGGCTTCGTTCAAGTTATGGTACCTAAATAATTTAACTCAAAATAAAATGGACCAACGCAATCAAAGCGTTGATCCATTTTTTATATTATCGAACCACAGTTACCGTGATAGGAGCATACTTCGCCATGTAGGCTGCTTGGCTACCAAAATGTCGTGCTAACCCTTTTTTAGACTCTGCGCCAACCACTAACAAATCGGGTTGGACAGCTGGAATAACTTCTTCCACAATGGTCTCGCCCGGATCGCCTTCCGTAACGACGCACTTTACATTTTGGACTCCCGCATCCTGAGCCTTTTTCTGATATTTTAAGATATGTTGTTCAAGTTCGGCCCGTTCTCCATGAATAAAGTCCTTATCTAGCGCTTGAAAAACATTCATTTCGTCACTTTCCAAAACTGATACGATTACCAATTCAGAACCCGATTTTTTAGCCAGATTAATTGCATAATCAAAGGCTAAAACGGCATCTTCCGAATCATCTACACCAACTAATATTCTCTTAACATCAAAGGTCATTATGCTTCCTCCTTAGCTTCTGCTTTACTTCGCATTTCCAATTCGTAACGTTGGTTACCTTTATGGAGTTCAAAGACTGTCCAAGCTAGGAGTGCTAGAACTACTGCCACTAGCATATAGGCAATTATGTGCGCCAGCTCTACTTCACCAGCACTTGGATTAGCTCCAAAGAAGGCCGTAATTGAATTTGGTAAACCAGTCATATTGAGGTAGGTTAGGAAAATAACCGAAATCCAACCTAAAATTTTGACCGCCCAACTATTCTTAAATCGATCACCCATTTCAACGCGACTATCCGTCATCATCAACAATGGAATCATTGAGAATGGTAATGCAAAAGCCAAAAATACTTGAGAGTTATTCATCAACTGATTTAGGGCTTCGTGTTCTTGAAGATCACCTTTACCGCTGGTAATCATGACACAAATCAAAACTGGTACAACTGAAATCAAACGGGTAATCAAACGCCGTGCCCAAAGTGGCATTCGCATGTGAATGAACCCTTCCATGATAACCTGGCCGGTTAACGTTCCCGTGATGGTTGAATTTTGACCAGAAGCCAACAAAGCTACCGCAAATAATGTCGAAAGTACCCCAGTTTTGGCAACTCCAATCAAAATTCCGTTACTCAAAGTTGAAGTATCATTTAACGCATGGAATAGACCAAAGAATGATGGATCTTGGACAGCGCCGGACTTAAATACGGCAACTCCCATCACCAATAGAAGTGAATTAACGATAAATGCGAATGATAGCTGAATATTTGAATCCCAAGTTGAGAAGCGTAGCGTTCTTGCTACGTCTTCTTCATCGTTATGATCAATTTCACGCGTTTGTGAAACCGCTGAGTGCAAGTACAAGTTATGAGGCATAACTGTCGCACCAATAATTCCTAGTGACCCACTTAAAGGAGTCATTCCGCCAATTGTTGGTGAAGTTTCAAATGCTTTAGTGGTTGGTACTAAGCCGCTAAATACCGCACCCCAATTTGGATTTGATAAAGCAACTTGGTAGACGAAAACCACTAAAATAACCATGATTAAACACACCACAATGGCTTCAATTTTTCTAAAACCAATCTTAGTCAATAACAGTAATAGCAGTACATCCAAAACGGTAATGAAAACCGCGATGGCTAGCGGAATATGGAACAACAAATACAGCGCAATTGCAGCACCAATTACTTCAGCGATATCAGTCGCCATAATTGCCAATTCCGTTAAAATCCATAATACAATTCCCAATGACTTACTTGTTCTAGCGCGAATTGCCTGCGCTAAGTCCATTTGACTCACAATTCCCAGTTTAGCCGCCATATATTGTAACAACATCGCGATTAAACTCGAAATCAAGATAATCGACATTAGCATGTACTGGAAGTTTTGACCCCCAGTGATTGATGTTGACCAATTACCAGGGTCCATATAACCAACAGCAACTAATGCTCCCGGACCCGAATACATAAACAGTGCCTTCCAAAAACCAATATTCTTAGGCACCTTAACTGTCCCATTTATTTCTTCCAATGATCGTCCATTAGCGTATTCCACTAATTTGCGACGTTTCTTTGGGTTCTTGATCTCATTACTCATCAAAATCATTCCTTTCCTCAATCTTGAACCACGGCTATCGTAACATATTGTTCACGATGCGCAAACTCTTTTTATTGCCGTTAGACGGGCATTTGTGGCTTCAATGATTAAGAAAAGCTTGATAGATGAAGCTCGAAAACGATTTCTTAAAAATTTTAAAATAATTTTCCAATGTAGTAATGGATAAACATTGTGATAATTCCCACAATCACGTTTCGAATAATAGCTTTTTTGGCCATCCCATTTCCCAATTTGGCGCTCAAAAAACCAGTTAGTGCTACGGAAAAGACGGTCGCTATAATCGTCGCTTGCATTTTAAAAGAAGTTGGTGCCATCGACATCGCTACTAACGGGAAGAAGCCCCCTAAAGCTGCTGAAATCAATGATGAAACAGCTGCACTCCAAGGATTCAAGTAATCTTCAATATCCATATCGTAGCGTACACTAACCGCGGTTTTTAGTGGTTTTTCTTGCATCAAAGCTTGTGAAATTTCATGAGCTGTTTGTTCACTAACGCCCTTATCGACATAAAAACGTGCGATTAATTCTTGTTCAGCTTGGGGATCAGTTTGCAAACGTAATTTTTCTTCACCCACTACCGCTTTTTCAGTATCACGTTGTGAACTAACTGAAGCATATTCGCCGGCTGACATGGAAAAAGCACAGGACAAAAGATCCGATAATCCAGCAATGAAAATAATAAATGGATTAGTCGTTGCTGCAATTACACTAAAAAGAACACCGACCACCGTTAGAATTCCATCATTAGCACCTAGCACTCCGGCCCGTAGCATGTTTAATTTATTGTCTAAACTGATTTCTTTTTTCTTCTTCATGCTTATTTTCCCCCTTATCTAGCAAATAGCGAACCGATTAAGTATGTCATCGCCATTGTAATTAAACCTGCCAAGACGTTTCGTAAAACCGCTCGTCTACGAACCGCTTTACCAATGACTGCCGCTGCATAACCAGTAACTGCCAAGGCAATCGCAACCGAAACAACGGTTAAAGGCACACGAATACTATGTTTAGCGAAAGTGATGGTGAACAAGGGCAACAAGGATCCCAATGAAAATGAAATCATGGAGGAAATGGCCGCCATATAAGGACTGGTAAAGTTATTCATATCAAAACCATATCGCTCACGGACCGTAGTCAAGAGAGCATCTTTTTCCATCATTTCGGACGCAGCCTTCTGGGCTAGGTCTGTTGGAATCCCGTCATTCGCATATTTTTCAGCAACAAAATCCAATTCTTTTTGATAGTCATCTTTTAAAGCTTGACGCTGAACATTGACCGCATTTTCTTGGGAATCTTTTTGGGAGTTAACCGATACATATTCGCCCATGGCCATCGAAACCGTTCCAGCTAACATCCCCGAAATTCCAGATATAAATATGGCAAAACTATTAGTGGTGGCTCCTGCTACACCTAAAACAATTCCTGCAACAGATAAAATACCGTCATTTGCGCCCATTACGCTAGCTCGGATGATATTGATTTTTTGTGCGAGTGTTCCAGCTTTTTGTTTCTTATCCATCTTACTATCCCCTTGTTCTAATTTAGAATCATTTTAAACTGACAACTAATTCTACTTCTTTTCATCCGGAATTGTAAAGTTCTTTTAAATCTTTTATAAATCCCGTTTAAACTGGCTATATTTAGGTTAAATTGAAGTTAAATGAAGTACAACAATCTTGAAAACAAGTGATTTTTCATCTATAGTGTTTAGATACTTAGGATTCTCTCGTCCATTGATATACGGGAGAATCTGTTCACAGACTCAACTACTAATTAAGTAAAGGAGCTCTTAATGCTACTATCTTTAATAATAATTTTAATTTTAATTATGGCGATTGCTCGCGGCTGGCGCCGAGGGCTCATCCTGGAATTATTGTATTCACTGGGTTATATCGTTGTTTTTATTTTTGCTAAAGTTTTTACCAATGACTTTGCTGCTTTCCTAACTACTACTTTCGGAGGCTGGACTAGTAACCAAGTTACTAATTTAACAGTCATGCATTCCGTCGCCTTTATTCTACTAATGTCCATCGGCTGGATCATTATTCGTTTAGTAGGGCGTTTATCGCAAATGGTTACTTGGCTACCAGTTATCCATCAAGTAAATAGCCTAGCTGGCGCGGTGGTTGGTTTAGTAATTACTTATGGAATTTCCTTTGTTATTCTCAGCATCAGCCAATTTATTCCCAATGATTTTTATCAAGAGCAGCTCTCCCAATCAGTAGTAGCTCAGACCATCTTGTCGAAAACTCCCGCTGTTTCATCAGAACTGATCAATAACTACATTATTCATACCGAACAAACTAAAAACGTACTATAATCAGGAGGAACTATGGAATTTCAATTAATCAAGAAATATATCGCAGCCTACCTATCAACCACAACAACCCGTTTAGAGACTGTGGAAGCACCAATGCCCGGAATTAAAGTTGATATTAATGGTAATGAAAGTTTCTTTTATCCCAGTGCCAACGACGAAAACACCTTCTTTGAAGAATATGGTGATCATATCTATGTTCATGTTTACAATACTGAGACTAAAGCTTTTACCACAACTGAAAAATAACTGTTAGGAGTTGCGACAAAGACGTTTAATCTAAGTTTTAACCTTGATCCGATTTAGATTAGACTTTGTTGTAGCTCCTTTTATTTTGGGCAAATTCACACAAAAAATTACTTAGGGGAGAATCATGTCGAGCACTCTGAAAACTTATCGTTATATTTTTAAACACATTTTTAGCTATATTTGGCTTTTTATTGCTTCTACAGTTGCTGTATACGGAATTTTAATCCCAATTTTTACACTAATTGGAAGCGTAATGCTACGTTTGGCAAGAGTTCGTTACATCTCTAATACCAATTTAATTGAAATTATTAGCCAGCATCCTGTTTTAGATTTAGGTTTAATTCTTTTAATTCTAGCAGTAATTGTGGCCATCTATTGGCAAGTCACATTTCTATTTTTAGGAACCATGCAAATTAATTATGGAAAGAAGTTAACGATTGATTCACTCTTACGGCTTTCCATTCAACGTGTCCGTAAGACCTTTTTTCGTTCCGTTTGGTTCTTACTAATCTACTGCATTTTAATCTTACCTTTTGGTGGATTAGGTTTTTCGACACCTTTATTAAATAAAATTAGGATTCCTAGTTTCCTAGTTGATTATTTTTTAACTGAAAATCGTCCACTTTTGTTAGTGATGATTTTGCTATACGTGGTTACTTTTTATCTCGGAATTCGCTTATTCCTAGTTCTACCATTAATCATTTTGGGTAAACGGAACGCCCATACTGCGGTAAAACAGAGTTGGCAAATAACTAAGATTAACTTTAAGCCAATTGTTTTACGACTTGTATTACTCTTTGCCACCACCATTGTTGTAATAATTGCTGGGCAGCTTTTAGTACTAGGGGAACAAACCCTTTTCGACCGTATGACACCAACCGGAGTGGCCTTTCTCGCCGCTTCCGTAAACTTAATTTTGATTGAATTTTTTATGTTTCTTTCGAGCATTGCCGCGGGTGCTGGTTCTTTGATGATCATGACTGAATACCTGGCTGGAGATCAGCGCTTTACTGCCCATACTCATCGATTAAGCGACCAGCTTCAAGAACTTAGCTACAACGTCGGAAACCAACGTTGGATTCGAATTATTGCTGGTTTACTTGTTATCGGGGGCATTGGATTTAATTCGTTGTATCTAACTGGATTTTTTAGTGACACTCCCATTACCATTTCTCATCGCGGGGTTAACGCTAAAAATGGAGTGCAAAATACCATTGAATCCCTTAAGAATACTAGTCGATTACATCCTGATTTCATCGAAATCGATATCCATGAAACTAAGGACCATCAATTTGTATTAATGCATGATGAAAATCTTAAAAATTTAACCGGGGTTGATAAAGCGCCGCATCAACTGACTTTAAAGCAACTCACCAAATTAACTGCGCATGAAAATGGAAGTTCAGCTAAGATAGCTAGCTTAGATGATTACATGGACGCTGCTGAAAAGCTTAAACAACCCCTACTAATTGAATTTAAAACTACTAAATACGATGATCCAAAAGTGGTTGAGCGTTTTAATGCTAAATACGGACAAAGAATTCTAAAAAATCATGATCAAGTCCATAGCCTAGATTATGATGCCGTTGAAAAACTTAAAGAACTTAATCCAAAATTAACCGTGGGCTATATTCTGCCTTTCAATTTTATTGGAGTTCCACAGTCTAGCGCCGATTTTTACACGATGGAATATTCAACTTTAAATAACTCATTTTTACTAACTGCCGAACTAACTGGTCGAAAAGTTTATGCTTGGACCGTCAATAGTGACGATGCAATGGCCAGATTGAACTTTATGGGAGTCGATGGCATTATCACCGATAAACTTGAACTTCTACAAAAAACGGTTAAACAACTTAACCACCATCCAAGTTATGGCAGTCGATTAATCAACTTTACTTATGAACTTGGCAGTTAAAATATTCAAAAAGGCGACCATGACATTAATGTCATGGTCGCCTTTTTTCGCTGTATTTTATTTCATACTCTAAATATTTTTTACATATTCTGCATGCTTCTCTTCATCGAACTCGCCTTCCGACTTGCCCATGATAATTGCAGCTAGTGAGTTACCCACCACGTTAACCGCGGTTCGACCCATATCAATAATGCGGTCGACACCAGCAATAAACGTTAAACCAGCCATTGGAACACCAATGGTAGAAACAGTAGCTAAGAGAACCACAAATGAAGCACCAGGAACACCAGCCATCCCTTTAGAAGTAATCATCAATACTACTAGCAATGTAATTTGTTGTCCAATACTTAAATTAATATGATAAGCCTGGGCTAAGAAGAGTGCCCCAACTGCTTGATAGATAGCTGATCCGTCCAGGTTAAACGTGTATCCAGTTGGAATAACGAAGGATACGATCCCTTGGCTAACACCATATTTTTGCATTTTATCAATAATTTTAGGAAGTGCAGCCTCTGAACTGGCTGTTGAAAATGCTAAAATCAATTCATTTTTGATTACCTTGAGTAACTGGAAGAATTTCACGTGGTGAATCTTAGCCACAATTCCTAGTACCACAATTACAAAGAATACCATCGCCACGTAGGCAATCAAGATGAACAATCCTAATGGTTTTAGAGCATCAATCCCCATTTGAGCGATTGTTACCCCAATTAGAGCGCAAACCCCAATAGGAGAAAGGTGCATAATCCAGTTGGTAATCTTAAACATTACTTCTTGGATAGCAGTAAGGCCATCAATCAAGATTTGTCCTTGTTTACCAATTGCCGTAATTCCTAATCCAAAAAGAACTGAAAATAGAATGATGGGCATCATGTTTCCTTCAGATAACGAACTAAAGATATTAGTTGGAATAATGTTCATAATCGTTGACCATAGGCCACTGCTTTCTTTAGCGTGTTTTGCAGTTTCCACGTATGAACTAATATCCGTACTTTGCAAACTATGGATATCAATATAAGTTCCTGGATGAAAAACGTTAGCAAAAATCATTCCGACTACTAAAGCAATGGTGGTTAGAATTTCAAAATAAATCAAAGTTTTCAATCCAACACGACCCAATTCTCCAATGTCACCCATTCCCGCAATCCCTACGGTTAAGCAGGATATAACGATTGGAAGAACAATCATTTGAATCAAGTGGATAAACATGGTTCCAATATTTTGCATCGCCGTAATGGCAACCTGGTTATGGTAGAAAACGGCACCTAAAACCACTCCTAAGATCAAACCTATCAGGATTTGCCACCCCAGCGTCAATCTCCAATTCCGAACTTTTTTCATATTCACACCCCTAAAATTTATGCTATTTACTATATTATCATATTTTTAATTAAAAATTAATCATAGGTTAATTCCAAAAATCTTTTGAGAAATAACGAATACGTTTTCATCTATAAAAAGTAATGACAACTCTTTTCATTTACGTTAAAATAGCATTTCTGATAAAAAAATAAATGGAGAATAATTATGACAACATCTTACTTGCGCAAAGCAACTAAGGCTGACTTGCCAGCCATTTTAGAAATAATTGATGCAGCCAAAGCTTACCTTAAGGAACAAGGAATTAATCAGTGGCAAGCTGGCTACCCTACTAACCAAGATATTGAAAAAGATATTGAACAAAAAATTAGCTATGTTTTAATGGTCGACGGTGAAATTGCCGCCACTGCTGCTTTATGGCCTGATCGAGACGTAAATTACGATGACATGTTGGAAGGAAGTTGGAGAGGTAATCCGGAAGATACTTACATGTCTATTCATCGAATTGCGATGTCTTCTAAATTCCGCGGTCAACGGCTCTCTGAAAAAATGATGTCCGGACTTTTCACAATTAGTTCCGAACTAGGCTACAATGAACTCCGTATTGATACCCACCCCAAAAATAAAGGTATGCAAAAAGTTATTGCTAATAATGGTTTCGAATATCGTGGCATTATCGACTTCAATGACGAAAATGAAGTTGATACAACCCGTTTTGCTTATCAATTATATCTAAATTAATTAGTATATTTTAAAAGAGATTTCAGTCGATACTGAAATCTCTTTTTGTTGTGTTTTGATCTGATTACTTCCTATATATTCAAATAAATTGATCCAAACATGAGCATCGTTCCCGCCATCACGAAAAAGTGCCAAATCAAATGTAGTCCCGGGATGCGCGGAAAGCTATAAATCACCGCTCCCACGGTGAATACCACGCCTCCTGCGACTAGCAACCAAAATCCAGTTGGTGATAAGTTAGCATATAGCGCCTTTCCTGCTAACAAACACATCCATCCCATAATCACATAAATCGTTGTTTCCACCTTTTGAAAACGACCTTTGCTCCAAATATGAGTGATGATTCCTGCCAACGCCATTGCCCAAATCATACTCAACATCAATATCCCACTAGTTCCGCCGACAAAAATAATACAATATGGCGTGTAAGTCCCTGCGATTAGCAAAAAAATATTACTATGGTCGAAAATTTGAAAAACTCGTCTGGCTTTCGTAAATGCTAAACAGTGAAACAACGTTGAAGCCAAATATAACATTAGTAAGGTTGCTCCATAAATAACCAAGCTGGTAATAGCGGTGGATGATAAATTTTGCGTGACGGCTTTAACAATCAATAAAATAACTAAGCCTAAGCTACCAAAAAAGGCCACACCATGGGTCACAGCATTCCAAACTTCGTATATAATCTGATTTCTTCGTGTTTGCACCATTTTTATCCCTCATTTCGTATTATGTAGTTGTTGGTGCCATTATACATAGAATCGTATTCTACGTAAAGCAAAATGCATATCAATTTGAATAAAATTTATGCTATGATACTAGCTGGAGGATTTATTGATGACAGAAGAAACTTATCAAAAGTGGCTACAGGATTTTAAACAACTTCGTTTGCCTGAATTTAAAGACTTTCCAGACCTTGATTTATACATGGACCAAGTCATTCAAGAAGTTAACCGCTACTTGACACCAATCTTAGGTACTAAAATCACCAAAACTATGGTCAATAGTTACGTCAAAATGGAAATTGTAACGCGCCCTACTAAAAAGAAGTACAACGCTAGCCACATTGCTTCTATTATGATGATTAGCATTTTTAAAACTGCTTTTGCGCTAGATACTATCAAACAATTGCTAGCTACAGATGATATTGAAACCTACTTCAACCAATTTATTAGGCGTTTTAATCATGAAATCAGCCATTTAGAAGAACCCGTCGCGTCATTTTCTCAATTAGAAATAGCTATTCGAACCGTTTTATATAAGCTTATCTTAGAGCAAAAAATTGTAAAAAAATAACTACTAACTTTTGAGGTTAGTAGTTTTTTTGACTTTTATTTATCGCCTGGAAGGCTTAGTAATTGTGGTTTACTGAAGAAATAACCTTGGCGGCGGCTAATACCAAAACTTTGGCTTAGCTGATTGTCTGCTTGGTCTTCGATGCCTTCCAATACCAAATGAATATTGTATTCAGAACTAATCGCGTTCCAGAAACGGACCTTTTGTTTGATTTTAGGATCTTGAATTGTAGACTTAAAGTTTTGAACGGCAAATTTAATTTCTGAAGCTAAGGGAAGGAAGTCTTCAATATCTTCAAACTGATTGTGTCCTGTACCCACGTCATCAAGTGAAATTTGGATTCCTTTGCTGACAAAGCGTTCAAGTTGCTCTTTTATTTCTGTAGGTGTGTATTCGCGTTCACTAACATCTTCGGTTAATTCAACGATTAACTTGGTTGGATAAAGTTGACGTTGACTTTCGATGATTGCTTCTGCAATATCAGTATTCATTAATTGGTCACGGTTAACGTTAACTGAACAATAGCGAACCTTTTGGCCTAATATTTTAGTTGTTTCTATCAATAAGTTAGCAAAAACTTTTGTATCAATATCAATAAATGAACTTGGTAGGCGCCAGCCATCTGGAGTTAGCTCCTTAATTAATAGTTCGTATCCTAAAACGGCATTCGTTGCTGTATTAATTTGTTGTTGCGCAAAAAAACGATACTTAGGCATTTAGAATACCTCCTTCGATAATTTAAAAAAATTAATCATATACTATACTACGTATAACGTTTAAGTTATAGTATACTATATAAATACTATAATTCATAATTCATACCATAAAAAAGAGGTGTCATTACAGATGACAGAAAAAATAATCGTCGTTGGTTGTACCCATGCTGGTATTGCAGCGGTCAATGAAATCTTGAAATACCACCCACAAGCGGACGTTACTGTTTTCGAACGACACGATACAATTTCATACTTATCATGCGCCACTTACTTAACATTAGGAAAAACAATATCTAATCTTGATGAAGCGATGTATGCTGATCCCGACTACTACCGGGCTCAGGGGATAGACATGCGTCTACGCCACGATGTGATTGATATTAATGTCGAAGAACATACCGTCTTTGCTCAAGACTTAGAGACTAAAGAATTCACTACCGAATCTTTCGATAAGTTAATCATGGCTACTGGTTCACTCACGTCTATTCCTACTATTCAAGGCGTTGAAAATCCCAAAGTAAAGCTATGCAAGACTTATGAAGAAGCTCGTGACTTATGTGACGAAGCCCAAAATGATGAACGAATCGCTATTATTGGCGGTGGCTATATTGGTGTTGAATTAGCTGAAGGTTACAATAAATCTAACCACGAGGTTATTCTTTTCCATAAAAAAGAGACTCCACTAGACCGTCATATCGAACCTGAAATTGCTGACAAAATTACCAATCTTTTAGAAGATAAAGGCATTCAGGTCAAAACTGGTACGATTGTTAAATCCTTCGAAGATGGCGCTAACGATACCTTAATCGTAAAAACCGCCGACGAAGCGTTTGAAGTAGATATGGCTGTAATTTGTACTGGCTTACTTCCTCAAGCTGATTTATTACAAGGTAAAGTAGATCAACTAACTAATGGAGCAATCGTCGTTAATGATTATATGGAAACATCTAACCCTGATATCTTTGCTGCTGGAGATGCTGCTTCAGTTAAACATAATGGTTTGCAAACCGATGTTTACATGCCATTAGCATCACAAGCCGTTCGCCAAGGGGCCTTGGCTGGTATTAATGTGTTAGATAAACGCCTCCGTTCAATTGGTACCCAATCAACAACTGGAATGCTAATCTTCGGACGCACTTTAGCTTGTAGTGGTGTGACCTTAGCCATGGCTTTGGATGCTGGAATTAACGCTACTAAAGTGGCGTATAAAGGTAGCTACCGTCCAGACTTTATGCCTAATGCTCACAAAGTTGAAATCGAATTAGTTTACGATCGTAACTCCCGTAAGGTTCTGGGAGTACAACTATGGAGCAAACATGATGTTTCTCAAGCTGCGGATACAATCTCAGCCTTAATGCATTATCACGGCACGATTGACGAATTATCCTTTATAGATATGCTATTTTCTCCAAACTTTGATCAACCTTTCAATTACTTAAATCTAGTTGGTCAATTAGCTGTTAAACAAGAAAATGGTTACTTACGAACATAATAATAATAACAAATAAACTACGACAAAAGGTAATGAATCCTTCGAAGTACGAAATTCACTTCGAAAATTACCTAAAGTCGTAGTTTTTTAATATTCTACACGTAAACCTAATAGATATTGCGCAATTTGGGCCGCTTGAGTAGCATTGACCTGCATTCCTCTAATTAAACGCTCTTCTACATCAATTTTTTCAAAAAAACATGTACTGAGATTAACATGCTTCAGCGATGTATCATAAAAGGACATTTGGTCAATTTCACAATGTTCAAATTGAACTGCTCCTTGTAGTTTATTTTCAGCAAAACTACTATCTTTTAGATTGCAGGCATTGAACATTGTATCTTTAACTTTCATTTGATTTAGAGCTGCTAACTGCATATTCGTCCCATCTAACAGAACGTTGTTAAAAATTGCGCCATTCAAGTTGATCCCTAGCATCTTGCAATTTCTAAATTCACATCGATAAAAAACTGCTTCTTCCATTTTACAGTTTGAAAAATCACAGCCAACAAAAATCGAGTCGGTTAACTCTAGCCGATAAAAATCACTTTGATTAAACTTAACGTGTTCAAAGTAAGATTGTTCGATGATGCCCCGTTCAAGGAATTGCTTTTCAGCATTTTGATTTCTAATTTGATGATTTATCAGCATCCGGTCTTCATCCTTGTAAATCTCAAAAAATGACTCCTCTGGTAAATTATCAATAACTATTTTAGGTTTTTGCACTCCTACATCCTCCGCCGTTTTAATGTCCTGCAGTCATCTTAATTCCTATAATCCCAACAATCAACATTATAATAAAAACCCACGTAATATTAGGAATTTGATCATGAAATAAGATTACGCCGACAATGATTGAACCCACTGCACCAATTCCCGTCCAAATCGGATAAGCTAAACTAAGAGGCATCTGTTTAATCGCCAATGATAAAAATACAAAGCTCATAATCATCCCCACTGCGGTCGCGATTCCATATGTTAGAACACTAAATCCTTCGCTGAGCTTCATAGTAGTTGCCCATACGACTTCAAAAATACCTGCCAAAACTAAATAAAACCATGTCATCTTCAATTCCTCCTAAAAAATAAAAAAGGCATCCGTAAAGCTCTTCATTGACCTAATGAGCTTTACAAATGCCTGACCACCCGGTGGTGATTTCCGTTTTAATTTAACCTAATCATAGCAACTTTTTAATTTTCCAGCAAGCTATGTCCTAATTAATCTACTACTTTAGGCTTAGAGTAACCAAAAACTGTACCATCAGGTGAAATCCTCTTTGGAGGCTTTTATCACCTTTTAGCGCAGTTTCATTTAACTTAAATTAAGTTAATTAATCTTTTCAAATACCGTCTTACTCTTCACTTGACCTTGTCCAGCTTTAGCAATTTGATAAGTAAAACTGTGGGCAGTAAATTTCTTACTTGTCGCTAAAATTCCGTTATATTGCCATTGTGAAATTTTACCATCTTTAGTTTCTTGAGCCAGAGTTAAAGTTCCACCTTCAGCTTTATAATTCCAAGAAGTTAACTTAGATTGAGCCTTATATTCTTTGTCAAAATCTTGTTGACTCTTACCTGCCTTGAGGGCAGTAGCCTTATCGGAATTAACTACGGCCCGATCACCACTCTTAGCAAAGGTAACATATAAAGTCTTATCTTTTGAAACACTCTGGTAAAGATAAGTGTTACCCGGTATTTTTTTAGCTACGGAGTGTCCCATATTCCAGTACACACCGCCACATACGATTACGATCACAGCAACGATGATCCCAATAATTGTCCATTTCTTCTTCATCAGCCAAAGTTCCTCTCGGTTAATTATTCTTCAGTATCTGTATTTTCGTCATCATTAGTTGTGACTTGGTTATTACTATCTTCGTCTTCAGAACTTGAGTTTTGATCTTCATCTTCAGTATCTGTATCAGCGTCTTCTGATTCGTCATCAAAGTCAGTATCTTCATCGGAGCTTTCATCAGAACTTGAGTCTACGTCTTCTGAATCTGTATCGGTATCTTCTGAATCTGCACCTTCACTATCTGTATCAGCATCACTATCATCACTATTGCTGTCTTCATCTGAATCGGAATCATCGGTAGTTGTTAAAGTTACGTTGAAACTAAAGTCATCATCGTTAGCTTCAATCATCAATTCAACATTATCCGCTTTATCGATATCTTTAGTCTTACCATCAGCCTTAAGTTGTGCAACAATCTTGTCAGCTAATTTTTCAGCGTTTTCATCTGTAAGCTTATCACTACCGGTTGAAATATTTTGATTATTATCATAAACATCTTCTGTATCTGAATCAGAGTCGTCACTTGTATCATCAGTATTAACATCTGAATCAGAGTCATCATCTTTACCAGTGAAGTCTACAGTTAGCTTGCCATCATTCAAACCTAACTTACTAGATACTTCATTGCTAACTGCATCTGAGAAGTCACTTTCATCCATTTCATCGCTATCTGATTTAGAATCTGAATGATGATTCTTAGAACTTGATTTAGAATCTGATGAACTATCAGTATCACTAGCTGCTTCACCCTTCTTACCATCTGGATCTAAATCAGATATATATTCGTTACTATCATCTTTTGATTTACTAGATGAACTTCCTTCTTCATGACTTATTGGTGAAACATTAATGTTTACCGTGTTATGGCTATTATCAACGAAGTTATTGATAGTTACCTTGGTCTTAGCAACATAAACACCATCACCATAATAGTGCCAATCCGATGGTACTTCACCATCACGATTTAGAACTAAGGTATCACCAGCGTAGATTAAGTCGATATTTTGTATATTATTATCATAAGCTAATTTAGCCATGGAGATGCCTGTAGCATCTGAAATACCAGAAAGTGTGTCTCCCCATTGAATTACGTATTTATTTCCATGCAAATTGTTAGTATCAATATGTTGAGCACTAATATTATTACTAATGTCTTCAGTCGTATTAGCTACCCAGTTAGTAATATCGGCACGTTCAGCATTGGTTTGTTGTGTATAAAAACTATCGGCCATTGCTGTAGAAGTTTGGATAGCTAAAGGTGCAAATAAAAGCGCAGTAGCTAAAGCTGCACCAGTGATTCTTTTTTTATTCATAAAAACTCCTCCAAAAGACTTTTTAATTACTATATATACCTTTTATAGTAAGCTTTTACTTCCTAATACTCAATGACTTTTATACCATAGAGTAAAAAAGCATAGTTCATAGACTGTGATTAACTTTATATCAGATTAATAAAATGTTGAATAGTTCCACTCTCAAAGAGGATATAGATTCCCAATCCAATGTAAACAATAATGGTTACTAAAGTTCCCCATCGATCAAAAATCTTTGCCACTGTTGGGAGGCAAACTAATAGATATCCTAATAGCGCAAACAAGGTCATCATAACTACAAACGTTAGTAAAACAACTATTAAACTAGCCACGCTCAACTGCGTAAATATTGGGACATATATTCCAATATTATCCGCTCCACAAGTCGCAATTGTAATAAAAGCAACATTCAAGATTACGCCGCGCCGATTGTTGATTTGCTTTTGAATCACATCTTCATCGTCAGCAGCGCCCGCAACTATCAACTTGATACCCATAGCAATTGGTATTAATCCCAGCAATCCTAGTATCCATTCGTCGGGGACGGACTTTAAAACCAATGCAATCATTAAACTTGCTGAAACTAAAACAGTTGTACCAACAATATCACCAAAGTAAACTAAAATACGCTTATTTTTAGGAACCATCGCAAATACGACCATCAAAACGATTAAATAGTCTATACTAGTTGATATATATGCAGTTACACCTGTTAAAATATCTTTTATCATCGCTTTTCCTCCCCAACCTTATTTTACATACATATGATAACATATTCATATGAAAGGAAGTTAATATGAAGCAAAAAAATATAAAATTAATTGACGATGTGATGCTCGCTGAGACCCAAAAAATTCTTAGCTTGCTTAAAAACCCGGTGCGACTTCAAATTTTATACATTCTGTCGCAGCAGAGCCTCAGTGTTTCTGAAATTGTAGAACTTCTCCATCTCGATCAGTCGTTGGTCTCTCACCATCTATCAGATTTGCGTAAATACCAGTTAGTTTCAACTAAACGTGATGGTAAATCGATTTTTTATGAACTCGATGATCCGCATATCTTAGATATTGTTAATGAAACTCTTGAACATGCTGATCACGTGCTAAAGGGGAAAAAGCACAATGAAAAATAGCCTAACCCACGGAATTTCCGTCTGGTTAGGCTATTTTTATTTGCATAATTTAGTTTAAGTTAGTTAGTAAAACGCTCTAAAAAATCTAAATATGAATCAAGAATGGTACTAAAGAATTGCGTAGTCGATTGATCAAAATGGTCACCATCCAGATGTTGCGGAACATTACCAATATAAGCTTCCGGTTGTTGAAGGGTTGGCATATCAACAAATACCAAAGACTGGCGAAGGTGTTGGTTTGCCCCAAACCCACCAATTGCTCCAGGGGAAGCCGATACAACCAAAGCTGGTTTGCCACCCCAAACGTTTTCGCCCATGGGTCTAGAACCAACATCAATTGCGTTCTTTAAAGCCGCTGGTACCGAACGATTATATTCAGGAGTAAAGAACATTACCCCTGCTACATTTTGCACAGTATCACGTAGCCTTTGCCATTCTGCTGGGATTTCACCTTGATCTAAATCTTCGTTATACAATGGCAAATCGCCAATCTCAATCCACGTTGCCTCGTATTCTTTAGGTAAGATACTTTCAAATGTTTTTGCCACAAGTCGATTTAATGAACCTTCACGCAAACTACCAACGATAATGCCGATTTCTTTTGCCATAAAATTCCTCCTTGTCGTATTTAAAGCGTTAACAATACCTTAACTACAGTATAGAGAAATTAGTGGTTAATTGATAATGATATGCGTTGGCGTTTTAAAAAATAGTTGGCACTAATCCACCATCAATCCGCAATGCTTCACCAGAAAATGACGATGCATCTGGACTAGCAACAAAGGCTGCAAAACGGCCAATTTCTTCCGGACGAATCAAACGTTGAATTTGAGAACGGGAACGATGGTTTTTCATAAAGTCCGCTTCCCATTCTGATTTAGGCAAATCACTATCAGCGTACATATCTTCTAGCATTTGCTGTACCCCTTCAGTTAATGTCGAACCTGGCATTATGGTATTAACCGTCACATGTGTAGCAACCGTTAGTTTCGATAAGCTCTTAGCTAACGACAAATTCATGGTCTTAGTCATGCTGTATTGAGGCATTTCTCCCGATGGCATCACGGCTTCTTCGCTAGCAATAAAAATGATCCTTCCAAAATCCTGATCTAACATTTTAGGCAAGTAAAATTTAGCTAAAGCATTCCCAGCTAATACGTTAATCTGGAAAAATTTATTCCATGTAGCATCATCAATATCGGCATATTCCATCGGTTGAAAGATTCCCATGTTATTGATTAAGATATCAACCTTGGGATACTGCTCAAAGAGGTGTGTTCGACTAGCTTCATTGGCAATATCAGCAGCTGCACCTTGCGGATTAGTATTTGGAAATTGGGTTTTAATATCAGCCACGACTTGATCAACCTCATCTTGATTCCGTCCGTTAATGATTACGTCAGCCCCCTCACGGGCTAATTCTGTAGCAATGGCTTTCCCAATCCCTTTAGTTGAGCCGGTAATCAAAGCTAATTTATGTGTTAAATGTAAATCCATAGTTTACCTCCTTCTAAAATCTAAAAATCAAATTCATCTGGGTTAGGTCCGACGCGCAAGTTTTCATTCAAAGCATTAATTTGGTCCATATCTTCCGGTGCTAATTCGAAATCAAAAATCTGCGCGTTACTTAGCATTCGTTCGGCACGGACTGATTTAACTACTAACAAAATATTTTGTTGAACATCCCACCGTAGGACAATCTGAGCGACAGACTTATTGTACTTTTGGGCAATCTTAGCTAACACAGCGTTGTCTAAGATTTTTCCTTGCATCAAAGGTGACCAAGCTTGGACTTTGATATCATGTTTAGCTGCATATTCTCGCATCTCGAGCTGACTTAATTGCGGATGAGTTTCGATTTGATTAATCACCGGTGTAATTTCAGCAAATTCCGCTAGAGCTTGGAGATGGTGAATTTGGAAATTACTTACACCAATCGCTTTAATCTTTCCTTGTTTATATAAAGTTTCTAGTGCTCGCCATGCATCTTGAAATGCATTATCTCCTGGCCAATGAATTAGATAAAGATCCAAATAATCTAAACCTAACTTCTTTAGACTACTCTCAAAGGCTGCTATCGTTTCATCGTACGATAAGTGGTCATTCCAAACCTTAGAAGTGACAAATAAATCGGCTCGCTTCAAACCAGTTGCCGTCAACCCGGCTTTAATACCTGCTCCAGTTCCCGCTTCATTTCCGTAAATCTGTGCTGTGTCGATTAAACGGTAACCATTTTTGATTCCATTTGCAACTACTTGAGCCGTATCTGCATCTGGAATTTGAAAAACTCCCAGACCTAGCCCTGGGATTGCAGTTCCATTATTTAACATTATGCGATCGTTTAAAGAATTAATCATTTTTTTCTCCTTTGAAGTTCAATTATAATTTTAACTATAACTAAACTGTTTCTATTCAGCTAGTACCCACTTTATTGTGCTATACATACCAAAAAGTATGCTTTGTGTTATACTGGCAAAAAAGGAGCGAAACTTTATGACAAAACGAATTTATAATATTGGTGTGGAAGCGACAATGGATGTTATCGGCGGTAAATGGAAGCCCATCATCCTATGTAACCTCCGCCATGGACAACAACGTCCTAGTGAATTACGGCGTAATATCCAAGGAATTAGTCAAAAAATGTTAACCCAACAACTTCGGGAGTTGGAACAGGATAACATTGTAGTTCGTAAATCATACAACACCGTTCCACCTAAAGTGGAATATTACCTAAGCGATTATGGAAAATCGCTTGAAAAATTGCTCGACACATTGTGTAGTTGGGGCGAAATGCACGTTAGCACTTTACAAGCTAAAGGTGAAGACGTAGCACTCGTGAAAGTCGATTAATAAGGGGCGCTAAATTATCGGTACTGCTCTGATAATTAGCGCTTTTTTATTTCACTGATAATTTATTAAATAAAAAATTATCTCGTAACGTTAATTGGTATATTCCATTATATTTTTTAGTAAAAATAATTAAAATATCATCACATTTAGCATTTTTGTGTCATTTTTTAGTTATATATCATTTGTAAGGGTTTACATTAATGATTTTTATCACTATACTGTTTTTGTTACCAAAATATAAAGGAGGAGATTTTTCATGAATAAATTT
The DNA here is from genome assembly GCF_011800215.1 of Pediococcus sp. EKM201D. NCBI lineage: Bacteria > Bacillati > Bacillota > Bacilli > Lactobacillales > Lactobacillaceae > Pediococcus > Pediococcus sp. EKM201D. The sequence continues at coordinate 348,751 of NZ_JAALFK010000002.1, read as the reverse complement.
ATGGACTGGTTACAAAATGTCCTAATGCCACCACTTGCTAAAGCGGGGAATAATAAATATCTGGTTTCCATTCGTAACGGACTAGTATTAACCCTACCGGCTGTGATTAGTGGTTCAATTTTCTTAATTATTGCTAATATTCCAATCCCTGCCTGGACGAATTTTATGAAACCATATATGGACGCCATGGGAGTTGCAGTTAATGGTTCTTTCGGAATCATTTCATTGTTAGCTGCCATCGGAATTGGTTACGAATTAGCTAAAGCTTTGGAGTTAGACGCTATCAATGGCGCTGGACTTTCCACGATGGCTTTTATCGTGGCTTCATTCAACAGTAAATACACCCTCGATACTGCAAACTTCGCTTCATCTGGCTTGTTTACAGCGATTGTTTGTTCATTTATTTCCGTTTTGATTTTGAACTTATTCGTTAAAAAAAATTGGGTTATTAAACTGCCAAATGGTGTTCCAGCTGCTGTTAGCCAATCATTTGTTTCACTAATTCCTGGTTTTTTAGTTTTGCTATTATTCTGGGGGCTTCGAGTTCCCCTTCATTTTGATATTAATCTATTTGTTCAAAGCATCTTCCATCCCCTATTATTTGCTATGAACAGTCTACCAGGAATTATGTTCTACACGTTATTAGTTAGTGTTTTGTGGGTAGCTGGTATCCATGGGGATATGACACTCGAAGGGATCTCGGATCCAATCTTCCTTCAATTTCTAACAGCTAATGGTATAGCTTACGCACACCATCAAGCTATACCATACTTAACATCATCTGGTTTTTCTAGTTTATTTGTTAATGTTGGTGGAACCGGTGCAACCATTATGCTTGTATTTTGGATGCTTTCATCCAAGAGTAAGGCTTATCGAGAACTTGGTAAAGTTGCCTTCCCCGGTGCCTTATTTGAAATTAATGAACCCGTAATTTTTGGTTTCCCAATAGTTATGAATCCAATCACCTTGATTCCTTTTATTGTGATTCCTCAAATTTTAACGGTCCTAACCTACATTTTGATGAGCGTCCATTTAGTTCGCCCAGCCGTAATGATGGTTCCTTGGACCATGCCACCAATTATCGGACCTTTAATGGCAACTGGTTGGGATTGGCGTGCAGGAGTTTGGTCAGCAATTGAACTAGTCATTGCCGGAGCAATCTACTATCCCTTCTTCAAAGTGGCTGAAAAACAAATGGTTGCCCAAGAAGCAAGTGAGGCTTAATCTTTCATGAAAATCAAAATTCTATTAAAATATAGTGTAGTAGGTGCGATCTTGATTGCAGCTCTTGCTATTGCGATGACCCAACTTCATTTAACTTCAACCCTAACTAATCGAGTAGTTGAAATCGCTGGTATAATAGTATTTGTAGTACTAGGAGCACTTCTAAAACGAAAAGCAGTTAATAAAAATTAATGAGGCCCAACGACATGGATAAATTAGAACAGTTAACCCAAAAAGATTTGGAAGAATTTTATCAACTATACCTGTACGCCTTTACGAACTTAGATTCAAAAGGACGACGAGCTTTCTTTGACCATCGCTACAACCATGCTTTAAAATATGGAATCAAACATAATGGAAAACTCGGAAGCGGGATGTTAAGTATTCCATTTCACGTTAACTTTCATGGTGTGAAATACAAGATGAATGGGATTGGCGATGTCATGAGTTATCCCGAATACGGCGGTAACGGAGCAATTACCCAACTCATGCAACAAGCTTTTAACGATATGTTAGAAGACAACGTTGCTCTCTCATATCTTGCTCCATTTTCATACGATTTCTATCGTCGTTTTGGGTATGAAGAAGTTTTTGATCGTACCATCTATCGGGTTAAAAACACCGACTTACCGAGAGTAAAGATTGACAAAAAGATTGGTAGTATTGAACGTTTAACCTTAGCCGAAGCTATTCCATTTATTAAGGAAGTTTATGCTAATAATCCCAACAGCCACAATGCTGGTTTAATTCGTGAGGATTGGTGGTGGGATTATCTCGTTCTCAAGCATCCTCATTGGCAGGTGGGCGTCTACTTCTCTGAAGACCATTTATCTGCGGGGTACGTTATCTACGAGGGGCTTGATACTACCTTCTCGATTCAAGAAATCATGTTTACTAATTGGGAAAGTTTCCAGTATCTAAGTCGCTTTGTCTGCCAACATGAGTCGATGTTTTCAACTTTCGAATACGCCAGTGGTGACCCTTTAGGCCATCCTGACATTCTAAAGAATCCATCCAATGTTGAAGTTCAGATTAAGCCTTACATGATGGCTCGCATTATTAACCTTGAAACCTTCATTAATCACTATCCATTCTTAAAGAAAATCAAAAGCACTCGTGTTGCAGTTGCTGATAAAATGCTTCCGGCTAATAACGGAATTTGGCGTCTTTTAATCAATGCCAATGGCACTAGCTTTGAGAAAATTAGTGATAACGAAAATAATATGGCTGACATTCGTATATCTATTCAAGAACTCACTAAAGTTTTATTAGGTTATCGTTCCTTAAATGAACTTAATCGAATTGGAGCGATTCGCGGTAGCTATGAGGCTATCACAAATTTAGATGCTACCTTACGTAAAGAACCACCTATGCTATGGGATTACTTTTAAATCAAACTTTAAAAAGGCAAACCAACGTCAGTTGATTTGCCTTTTTATCATTTTTCAGTATAGATAGAACGGAGATTATATCTAATATATTTTTCAAAAAAGTTTACTAAATACATCGTCAGCTGCTTTAGCAATGGAAAAGCGCCTAATCCGATTGCACAAAGCATCAATGTCAGCGGGATTTGATACAAGTTTAAACTAACAGGAGTTACCCATCCCATCATATGGACAACCAGCCATTCACCTACTAATAAGGCTGGAGACACTATAAAGCCGATGATGGAAATCCAAAGACCACATAAGATTCCGGCAACTGCCAAGACAACTCCCATGGTGACAATAACGTTGAACCAGAAAAAACCAAATAATGCTAACCAATTAATTTTTTTCATTTTATGACCTGCTTCCTCTTTCGAATTAGAGGGATGCCTTGCAACCAATTGGTCGAGCGAAACATTATACAACTGCGCAAGATCTTTTAAAGCATATATATTTGGCATCGTTTTTCCTTGTTCCCAACGTGAAATCATTTGTCTGGTAACATACATTTGTGTCGCCACTTCTTGTTGAGTAAGATCTCGTGCTTGCCGTATTTTTTGTAACGTTGTTCCGATTGACATCCAACCACCCCTTCTAGTTCTACTCTGCCACAGTCATTTTAAAAACCAAGCAACAAACCTGTTACATGGCTTAAAAATCAAGTTTTATTAACTTCATTTTATTCCTTTTGAAGTTAAATTTGGGTTAAAAAAATAATGATAGAAAAAATTTCTATCATCATTTTTATTACTTATAACGTTGATTCTTTTAAAACACCATCGTTAATTTCGAACATTTGATCAGCATACGATTTTAAGCGCATATCATGGGTAACAATTACTACCGCTTTATGACGATCGTGTGCTAGATCCGCAAATAAACGACCAACTTCTTTAACCCGTTCACTATCCAAAGCCGCCGTTGGCTCATCAGCTAAGATAATGGCAGGATCGGGATACAAGGCCCGAGCAATCGCCACTCGTTGCTGCTGACCACCTGATAACTCTGTTGGAAATTTATCAACTAAATCTTCGATTCCTAGTTGTTGCAATAATTTATCTAAACTTTCTTTAGATAAATTACCTTCTTTTTTTACTTTATCGACCAATTTGAATTGATCTTTAACCGTTAGAAATGGTAATAAATGGTAATTTTGTAGAACGAAACCAATGTTATTAAGTCTTAATTTTTCAAGGTCTTTACGGGAACTAGTTTGATAATCTTGTCCATTCACTTTAACTTGTCCAGTAGTTGGAGTCCGCAACCCGCCCCCAATGGTTAAGAATGTACTTTTCCCAGAACCACTGGGACCAATAATCAAGCTCAATGTCCCAGCTTCAGCCTTAAAATTAACGTCATGTAATACGTGAACTTTAGCAATCCCTTTTCCATAAATTTGGTTGATATTATTCATTTCAATTGCAGTCATCATTTATCCTCCAATTACACTTACTGGGTCTAGTTTTAGTACACTTCGTATTGGTAACAAGCCCCCTAACAGCCCTGTGATTACCAATCCTACGGCTACTGATGCAAGGATTGGAATATCAAATGCCATTGGAACTGCAGCAGGTAAAATAGCAGCTGTAGCAGCTGTTAGAGCCGTTCCAATAATGGTTCCACTAATCACCAAAATTAGTGATTGAGCTAACGTGCTCCAAACTAACACGCTACTTGGGATTCCTTGAGCTCGTAAAACGGCATAATTTGGAAGTTTTTGGATAGTAAGGATGTATAGGAAGATGGCAATGACGATTAAAGAAATGACCATTAAAAATCCTATCATCAGTGAGAAGGTCATATTCTGAGCTGAGTAACCTGGAAGCTTCTCAATAAAGGATTTAACTTTGTAAGATTTTAGCGGTTCCTTAACCTTTAAATTCTTAGTTTTAGAAACAATTGCACTAGCCTTAGTCTGTGGTGTAGCATGCTTAAGCGCTTGCCAATCGGATAATTTCCCATAAATTACTGGTGCAATATTTAACTTCGCATTCTTAGTAAAACCGACAATTTTAAATGCTTTATCTGCATCATTCAATTCGATTTTATCGCCAAGTCGGTAACCACTTTGTTCGAATTTTTCATCTACCACTACTTCGTGGTCTTGCTTCACTTTATGCCCACTAGTAAGTTTCAAGTCTTTAGCAATGAATTGATCATTATCAATTCCAACAAAACTAGAAGAAATCTTAGCCTGCTTCCCCTTTTGGTCTTTAGCTACTACCGCAACTTGTCCAATCAAGGCATCTTTTTTAGTTAATTTTTGATCTTTTACTTGTTGATCAGTCACCAACGACTGACTTAAATTAACGTTGGCATCTTGGTTTAAAACTACTGTTTCTACTTTCCAGGAGTTAATGGCATCCGTATTTTGATGAGCTAAACCTAGTGCTAAACTAGTTAAAATAAAAATTAAATAACTAATCAAAACAATCATTCCGATAATTAGACTGTATCGTAATTTTTCTTTTTTGATTTCTTTTAAAGCTAGAAACATAATTATTCCTCCAGAATTTTTAGGACTTTTTCTAATTGGTGTAATCGAGCATCGGTAGTCCCTGGTTCAATCAGTGCGCAACGAATTGTATCGTGGATTAGTGTCATTTCCGCCCACTGTATCTCAGCATGCGGTTCAAGTGGTGCAACTAATCTGGTCACATAAACTTCGTTGTAGTGATAGTGCATTTGAAATAGCTTGTAATACTTACTATTCTGAGTATTCTTAATAAATTGGCGAGCTTCATCGACCAAATTTTCGCCACGCCTTTCATTTTGCCGAATTGCCTGGTGGATATCCTGAATTGCGATTTGATATAAATAACGGTAAGCATCTGGTACATCTTTAAAATAATTATAAAATGCACCACGTGAAATTCCGGCACCTTCCACGATGCGAGCAACTTGTGCTTCTGTAACCGGATGATGCGTGAATTCCAATAATAGCGATTCTTCGATGGCCGTTCTTTTATCCGGTTTCAACTTCTGTAAAACATCTGAAGCCACTCCTCCACCTCCTTAAAATAAAAATGACACCGTGTCAACAATGCTAGAATAGCACAAAGTGACACCGTGTCAAAATTATTTGCTTATTTTTTTAAGTTAACGGTCTGCGTTGCAATTTTCTGGACAAACTCTCGATCATGTTCCACCACTAATAAGGTGGGCTTGAACTTCAAAACTAAATTTTGAATTTGTTCCCGTGTGATTACATCTAGGTAGTTTAGGGGTTCATCCCAAATATATAGATTGGCTTCTTCACACAGCGACCGAGCTAAGGCAACTTTTCTCTTCTGTCCCATACTCATCTGCTCAATTCGATAATCAAACATCGTACGTTCAAAACCCAGTTTTCTCAGCATTGCCAGCAAGTCCTGAACTTCAACCTCCTTTTCGGCAGCAAACTGTTCTAGTGTGCCTTGGAGTTGGTCAAAGTCCTGTGGTAAATATGATATTCGTAAATTTTCGCGTATTTTTAGATTACCTTCAGCAATTAGTTCATTTTGTCCCAACATTGCCTTAATTAAAGTTGATTTTCCAGAACCATTTTCGCCTTGAATAACCATCCGCTCATTCTTCTTTAGTTCAAAATTAAGTGGCTGATTTAATAGTTTTCCAGCTCGTTGTAAAACTAAACTATCCGCTTCTAGTAAAGCATTGTTTTGGGGTCCAAGATACGGTTGATAATTCAATTGAAGTTCATCCTGAATTTCAATATTCTTTAGTAACTGTTTCTTATCTGTTAATTTTTTCTCAGCCCGATCCCGAATATTCAAGGCTTTGCTCATCACTTTAGCTGCTTTATGACCTACAAAACCCTTATCCGGAGCGCCAGCTTTTTTACGTTCCGTTGCTCGGGACCACTCTTGCTTTTGGCGCGTGGCCTGTTCTAATTTTTTTATATCTTTTTTCATCGTGGCATTCAAACTGATTTCACGTTCATCCGCATTGGCACGTTCAGCTGCCCAGGTTTCATAATTCCCCTTAAAGCTACTAATTTGAGCACGATCAATTGAAATAACATGATCAATAACTTGATTTAAAAAGTAACGATCATGACTAACCACAATGTATCCTTGTTTTTGTTTTAAATATTTAGCTAAAAGGTCGCGGCCAGCAGCATCCAAATGATTCGTTGGTTCATCAATCAATTGAAATGAATTTTGATCTGCAAACATGGCTGCTAAAAGGGCTTTAGTTTGTTGCCCCGGACTTAGTGATGCATAAGTCTGCTCTAAAATTTCTTCAGCAAGTCCAATTTGGTCTAATTCTCGCTCAACCTCCCAGAAATCAGAGTAATCGCGACCAGTAATTTTCATCAGGATCATTCGCACCGAATCCTGTGGTTCAGTAATTTTAGCTGGAAAATAATTGAACTTCAGGTTGGTTTCCACTTTCCCCTCATATTCAACCTGATTCTGCAAAATCTTCATCAGCGTTGTTTTACCACGCCCATTTCTGCCAACCAGACCTAATTTCCAGCTCGCATCGATTTCCAACGCTACTTGGTCAAAAACCGGTTTTATTTGGTTATCGTAGCTAAAGCTTACGTTTTTTAATTGTATTATTCCCATTTATGTCTCCTCTCTTTCGAGGAGTAGTTCGTTTTAAGGCATAAAAAAGCACCAGGTGTGCAGGCCTGATGCAATACAAAGTGCATAATACCAATAAAAATTTATTTTTGGTCGGCACATCGAATGTATCAAAAACTACAAACTACTCCCGAAAATAAAGAAATCGTCATTCCAATATTTCCAAAATTAGTCTGTAATCTTCAATCCCATCGACATCCCTTCCTAATAAACTAGCCTTAGCTTAACAATGAATGCGTTTTTTTTCAAGAAATATCTCTCTTTGTAATCTGATATTAAAATAAGACCAAAATTAGTGTAACGCTTATTTATTTAGTCATTAATAATATTCCAAAAATGATTAGCGCCCCGTACACAAGTTTAATGGCTCTTTCGGGAGCAATTCGCGCTACTAGCCAATTACCAAAAGGTACCACTACTAGCAAGCCTGGAATAACCATAGCTAATACTTCCAACGCATCTATCGACCAAAAACCCGCTGCTAGATGGCTTGCAACGACCAAGATTCCCACACATAAAAAGTGAGCTTGGAGAATGGCCCGTAACTGTTGGGCTGACCATTTTTTCAAAGTTCCATATACGGCCACTGGCACACCATGGCTGTTGTATGCACTACCCAGCGCGCCTGAAATAATTCCGGTCAAATAATCATAGCCTTGTGCTTGTAGATGGGGGCGCCCGACTCGACCTGAAAAACTATGCCACAAGCTATAAATCCCGTAAGCAATTAAAAAAATTCCTAAGCCATGTAACACAATTGCGGCAGGGACTTTCTTGATGACTAAAATTCCTAGAGGTACTCCAATTAGTGAACCTGTCACTAATCGACGAACCGCTTTAAAATCAATATGATGCCACTCACGAATCGTGGCTGGTAAAGCAACTAGTAATCCCACCGCTCCGATTAATGCGGTGCTGGTCTGTAGATCAAACCCAATTAATGCCAATAATGGCATCGAAACTAGAGCTTCCCCAAATCCGAAAACTGTACGCGTTAGTGCTCCAACCCATGCTATTAGCAATACCCCTAAAATAATCATTTCAATTCCTCATTTCAGTCATTACAAGACTTAATTGTATATGGAAAAAACAAAATCGACAACGGCGTAAACTAATTTTTAGACGTCGATAAAATTAAGATTTCCATTACTCAATTGGTGTTCTTTGACCATTCTACCTTAAAATTGAAGTTCATTTTTTGCTTCAAACTCCATTGCTGAACTTCAATTTAATCAAAAAAGATACGGATGCGTTATAATGGTGGACACAAGGAGTTGAATATTTTGCATATATTAACAGTTATCTTAGTTGCACTCGTAGCCATTGAGCATATTGGCATCATGGGCATTGAATTATTGGGTTCTAGTGCATTTCTTGCCAAAACCTTTGAAATTCCCTTAGTGGAAGTTCAACGCCCTCATTTACGAACGGCGTTAGCCAATCAAGGTCTTTATAACGGCTTCGTGGCCTTAGCCCTCTTCTTGGCACTCTTTATTCCAACAGGAACTATTATGAAGATGATGCTCATCTTTTTCCTAGCAAGCATTTTTATCTTAGCAGCATACGGTGCTCTCACCGTCGCCAAAAAGATTCTTTTAGTCCAAGGTTTACCTGCCTTGATTACTTTGATTTTGGTATTATTTATTTTCTAAATAAAAAAGGATAGCCTTAGAGGCTATCCTTTTTTATTAGATTCGTATAAAATTGCTTTCCGTTTAGTGCCTTCAATAATGAACGCAATGACTACTAAAACAATTAAAATTGTAAATAGTCCTAAACTATAAAGGAAAACAAATGAGGTTGATTCAATTATCATACTACCAACTAAGGGACCGATTGCCCGGCCAGCCGAAGGAAAAGCACTTGCTAGACCTTGATATTTTCCCTTTTGGTCATAAGGTGAAAGACTGTTAACGATTGCTGGAATCGATGGAAAGGCAATTGCTTCTCCAATGGTTAAAACAATCATGGCGATTACAAAGTGGTAATATTCGTGTGCTACGGCTAGAATTCCAAAAGATAGGGTAAAAAATGCAATCCCCAAATAGACTTGATGATATGGATCCTTCAGTAAACGCCCCCCTTTGGAGCTGAGAAGCCCTTGAACGATTAAAATGAATAATCCATTGACCGTCCATAAAAAGCTGTATAAACGAAGCGGAATGTGCAATTTTAGCATATAGATCGAAACCGTACTATTCCATTGTTGATAGAAAATCCACATAATTACCAAACTAATGAAAAATGCCATGATAATTGTCAAGTTAACTTTTGGCATTTTAGTTTTCTCATGATCGTCTTCTTGTACTACTTGAGCAGGGCGATCTTCTTGTGGAATTCGGTAAGTAAAGAACGCTACAATGAAAAATACCGTAAACATAATGGTTGCTATGGTGAAAAGCGGCGTGACACTGTGCTTAAATAAAACTCCCACAATAGCAGTACCTAGCATGACCCCTAAATTTTGGACGAAATATAGCATGTTAAAAACATATCGGCCATCTTTACTCTTAATTGATGTTCCCATTGAGTTATTTAAGGCAACAATCCAACCTGTTCCAAATCCGATTAGTACCAATACAATCGGATATACTGGCCAGCCGTTGAAGAAAATCAACGTAAAGAACGAAATCCAGGTAAATGCAATTCCACCTAAGATTAAATAATAGCTATCATACTTGTCATAAAGGCGCCCGGCAACAAAAGATCCTAAAATACTAGCAACTGAGTTTAAAAATAAAACAATCCCTGCCATTACTAATGAATGGCCTAGTTCTTGGTTCATATAAATTGTTGTTAGTGGCCACACTGAACTCATCGCAATACTATCAATCAAAACTCCTAATAATAACCACTTTAATTTTAATTCGCGCATAATTCCTCCCCTAATTTTTATAATAAAAGACTGATTTAGACTAAAAAGTCTTAAACCAGTCTTGAAAATAATGAATCTCATTTTTCAAATACCTAATGCGCTCCCGCTTCAGGCATATAAGCTAACGAAGAAAATTTATTGTACGACTTAATAAACAACAGATTTACCGTACCACGAGCCCCACTACGGTTTTTTTCAATGATAACTTCAACGGGACCAACATTTTGATCTTCTTCATCCCGTGGATCTTGGTCTCGATCTGCGTCTTCATTGCCATCTTCCCGTTCATAATAATCATCACGGTATAGGAACGCTACAATATCCGCATCCTGTTCAATTGAACCAGATTCACGGATATCAGACATTACCGGGCGCTTATCTTGGCGTTGTTCCACTCCACGTGAAAGCTGTGAAAGCGCAATGACCGGTACGCCTAGTTCCTTGGCGAGTTTTTTAAGTTGTCGTGAAATAGCTGAAACTTCTTGCTGACGATTTTCTCCAGAACCTTCAATTAGCTGCAAGTAATCTACCACAACTAAGCCAAGGTTTCCTTGCTCTTTAGCTAGACGACGACATTTTGCACGAATCTCCGACATTTTAATTCCCGGAGTATCATCGATATAGATACTTGCCTTAGCTAAAGAACCCATCGCCACCACTAAATTTTGCCATTCTTCTTCATTTAGCTGACCGGTTCTTAAATGATTTGCATCAATACTTCCTTCCGCACATAACATACGATTTACCAGCTGTTCAGCTCCCATTTCCAAACTGAAAATAGCCACTGATTTGTCAGTCTTAGTACCCACATTTTGCGCAATATTTAACGCAAACGCAGTCTTACCGACAGCTGGACGCGCTGCAAGAATAATTAATTCATCTGCATGTAATCCAGTAGTAATTTTATCTAACTCTTTAAATCCGGTTGGTAATCCGGTAATCTCATCGTCATTTTGATAAAGACGATCAATTTCTTCCATTGAAGTTGTTAAAACATCTGCAATTGGCTTAAAACCCGTTTGATTACGGTTTTCAGCAACATCCATGATTTCACGTTCAGCTTCGTCCAAGATATTAGCCACATCGTCATCTTGGGTGTAACCTTTTGTAGCAATCGCTGTTGCTGTCTTAATTAATTTTCGTAATAAAGATTTTTCTTGAACAATCTTAGCGTAGTAGCCGACATTGGCTGCGGTTGGAACTGATCCTGCCAATTCAGCAATGTAAGTAATTCCACCGGCATCTTCGATTTGATTATGTTCTTCAAGTGCATTGTTGACTGTCAATGCGTCAATGGCTTCATCCGCATCGTTCAAATCAACCATCACTTTAAAAATAACTTGATGAGCGTGTTTATAAAAATCTTCCGCCGTGACGTATTCCATCGCGTCAATCAATGCATCTGAACTTAAGAAAACAGCTCCCAAAACCGCCTTTTCGGCCTCAATGTTTTGCGGAGGCGTTTGATTTTCTAAAATACCGTTGTCCATGTTACTCTCCCGTACGAATTAGACTCTGAGTTGAGAGCCTTAGTAATCCTATTGCTCAGCTACATGCACCCGAATCGTTGCTGTTACCTTTTGGTGTAACTTAACGGGAACGTTTGTGTAGCCCATGCTACGGATGGGGTTGCTCAACTCAATTTTGCGTTTATCAATTTTAATCTTATATTGTTTTTCAAGGGCCGTAGCGATTTGTTTGTTCGGAATTGAACCAAATAGACGGCCATCTTTTCCAGCCTTGGCTTTGATTTCAACCACGGTCTTATCATTTTCTAAAACCGTTTTAAGCTTTTCAGCATCAGCCAAAATTTCAGCTTCATGCTTAGCTTCGGCCTTTTTTTGACCCTTTAATTCGCTTACCGCAGCGCTTGTAGCAGCTTTAGCTTTACCATTTTTAATTAAGAAATTTTGGGCGTAACCATCGGAAACGTTCTTAACTTCGCCACGTTTCCCCTTACCTTTGACATCTTCCAAAAAAATTACTTTCATCAGAATCACTCCTCATCTTTTTGATTTTCTTGTAAAATTTCAACCAATTGTTGCTCGGCTTCTTCAACACTCACATCTTCTATCTGAGTTGCTGCCATTGCTAAATGACCGCCTCCACCAAGTTTTTCCATGATAACCTGGACGTTTTCCGTTCCTGCGCTTCGCGCCGAAATACCCACAGCATGGTCTCCACGACGTGTGATCACAAATGAGGCTTCTACGCCTGAAATATTCAGTAGTGAATCGGCTGCCTGAGCCGCAATCACTGGATCATACATTCGATCATCTTCACCGGTACAAATTGCATATTTATCTTCAATAAACTGCATTGTATCAATTAAATGGTTTCGTTGCATATAGCTATCAACATTCTCTTTTAAGAGGTAACGAATCGTCTTCTCGTTAGCCCCCACTGAACGAAGATAACTGGCTGCATCAAAAGTTCTTGTCCCCGTACGTTCCGTGAACGATTTAGTATCCACTTCAATCCCTGCCAAAATAGCAGTGGCCTCAATCGGTTGAATTGGTTCACCATCATGGGACTGGTATTCAAACATTTCCGTAATCAACTCACCCGTCGATGATGCATATGGTTCAATGTAAACCAACACGGGATTTTCTGGAAACTCCGTTCCACGGCGATGATGATCAATGATAATCACCCGATTACTAAGCTTATCAAATAGCTCCTCAGATGTCGTTATGGAACGTTTAGAATGATCAACCATCACTAACAAACTTTGGCTATTAGCGAGCTCTACGGCTTGATCTGCACTAATAATGGACTCTTTAAGGTCTTCATGCTCATCCATTTTTTCAATCAAACGCGCTACATCCGAATGCACGCCTTCTTGGTCTAAGACAATCCAACACTCTTTTTTATTCATTTGCGCAATTCGCCGAATCCCGAGCGCTGAACCCACTGAATCTAAGTCCGCATGGGAGTGCCCCATTACAAAGACTTGATCTGCTTGGTTCATTAATTCTTGAACGGCTTGTCCAATCATCCGCGCTCGAACGCGAGTCCGTTTTTCCATCGGATTAGTTTTACCGCCGTAGAAACGAGCTTGTTCATCTTCAGCTTTGACGACAACTTGGTCACCACCTCGTCCTAGCGCTAAATCCAGATTACTTTGCGAAACATCGGCAAGCTTATTAAGATTATCATCCCCGTAAGCAATCCCGATACTTAATGTAACTGGAGAGTTTTGTTTAGAAGTTGCTTCTCGGATAGTATCCAAGAGCTTAAAACTATCCTCTTCCACCTTAGCTAACGTTTCGTTGTACATGATGACAAAGAAATGATCATCATCAACGCGCCTTAAATACATCCCAAACGATTGCGCCCAACTAGAAATCTGGTTGGTAACAAAGTTGTTTAAATTAGAAACTTCCGAATCAGCCATCGACTGTGTAATTTCATCATAGTTATCAATAAAGATTTGACCAATTACCACTTGACGGTCATCGAATTGCTCTTCCATTTTCGCGTATTTAGTCGAATCTAGGAAGTAAACTACGCGATCATCCTTTTGAATTGAAATATCAAAAACGTGATCGTTCCATTTCACACGGCTAACTTTCTCGTCATCTTGATGTTCTTCAATAATCTTCGCCAAATCTTCATCAATTTCATCCAATGGATGTCCCAAAAGTTTTTGTCCTTCAAAATAACTTTGGAAATTAGGGTTAACCCATTCCACTCGATGCTGTTCACTATAAATTAAAATTCCAATTGGCATAGACAACGTAGCGTCTTCTTCAGCCTGATCAATTCGAAACGACAATTCAGAAATATATTTATCAGTCTCATCACTCAGTAAACGCAACGTGCGAACACTAAAAATGCCAGTAACAATAACCAATACTAGCATGATGATGCCGATTAATAAGTTAATATAAAAAGCTAATCCCAGCCCAATCAACGACAGCAAAATAATAACTGCTGTTAAAATCCCGACCCGCGGGTTACGGATAAATGCAGGTAGATGATCTACTAATTTCATAGCACTTCTCCTAAAAAATTGTGTCTAACTATCTCTGATTTTACCATACTTATAACCAATAATTAAAATCGTTTGTTGGAAGGTTATTCTAATAAAAATAGAGCCATAATTGACCAATTATGATCCATCACCGCCCTAATTTTATTTAAACAAAAAGTACCATTCAAGCCTCGGCCTGAATGGTACTTTATATAGCTAAAGATTAGTCTTCAGCAACGAATGGAAGCAAGCCCATGATCCGTGCACGCTTGATTGCAATAGTCAAACGACGTTGGTTCTTAGCACTTGTACCACTGACACGACGAGGTAAAATCTTACCACGTTCTGAAATGAATCGTTTTAACAATTCTGTGTCTTTGTAATCGATGTATTCAATATGGTTTGCAGCAATGTAGTCGACTTTACGACGACGACGGCCACCACGTTTTTGAAATGCCATAATGATTGCCCTCCTCTATTATTTTAGAATGGTAAATCATCGTCAGAAATATCAATTGACTGACCGCTATTAGCAAATGGGTCATTAGGGTTCGAATTGTTAGGTTGTTGTGCACCACTATTATTCGATTGTCCTCCGTCAAATGGATTTCCGGATGATGTTGGTTGTTGTGAAGGGGCAGATTGATTATTGCCAAAATTATTTTCTCCACCTTGACGACGTTCAGAAGATGAACGTGATTCAAGAAGAGAGAAGTTTTCGGCTACAACCTCGGTAACATAAACTCGTTGGCCTTGTTGGTTTTCATAAGAACGGGTTTGAATCCGTCCGTCGATACCAACTAATGAACCCTTCCGAGTGAAGTTAGCAAAGTTTTCTGCAGCTTTACGCCACATAACACAATTAATAAAGTCAGCTTCGCGTTCACCTTGTGAATTAGTAAACTGACGATTAACAGCAACTGTAAAAGTTACTACTGCAGCTCCACTACCTGTATATCGTAGTTCAGGGTCCCTTGTTAGGCGTCCGACAAGCACTGTTCGGTTAATCATAATATCCGCTCCTTCCTAGTTTTTAGTTGTTATTATTAACGTACAACGATCATGTGACGAAGAATTCCGTCAGCAATCTTAGATAGACGATCAAATTCGTTCAAAGCTTCGTCGTCGCTAGCCTTAACGTTAACGATATGATAAATACCGTCGTTAAAACCACCGATTTCGTATGCTAGACGGCGTTTTGACCAGTCTTTTGAATCAACAATTTCAGCACCATTGTCTGTCAAAATCTTGTCAAAACGGTCAACTAAAGCTGTCTTAGCTGCATCGTCAAGATTTGGAGCGATGATGTATGTGATTTCGTAGTTTTTCATTGATTTACACCTCCTCATGGACTTATGGCCTTCTATCACAACGTAGAAAGCAAGGAGAGTTTGCCAAAAAAGCTGGCAACTCACAAATAAGTATTATACCATCCATTTTTAGTGGACGCAATAACAAAAAATCCTAATTAACGATATACAAATGATAAATACACCAAAATTTTCTAATTCATTTTATTAATTAAAAAAGCTGATTAAAAAGTGAAAAATCACTTCAATCAGCTTTTTTAATTAAATTTATTCTTCAGAACTTTCTTCAACAGTTACACTTTCAGTTTCTGCTGCTTCAGTTGCTGGAGTTTGAGTCTGGTTTTCATCATCAACTGGTGCTTCATCAACAATTGCCATTGTAGCAACTTTAGAATTTTCATCCGTCTTGATTACGTGAACCCCTAAGGTCGCCCGACCTGTAGTTGAAACATTATTAACGTCGAAACGAATCATAACCCCACGATCCGTAATCAACATAACATCTTCCGTTCCTTCTACCGTTACTAATCCAGCTAATGGACCATTCTTTTCGGTGATATTCGCAGTCTTAATCCCTTTACCGCCGCGGCCTTTAATTGGGTATTCACTAGCCGGAGTTTGTTTTCCATAACCCTTTTCAGTAATAACCAAGACCTTGCTTTCAGGTTTCAAGATTGCTGAACCGACGACATAATCTTCATCTCGTAAACGAATTCCGCGAACCCCAGTAGCAGAACGTCCCATTGAACGCACATCTGCTTCTTTAAAGCTTACCGCGTATCCGTTATGCGTTCCGATAATAATGTTTTGCTCGCCATCGGTAATAACCACGTTAATTACTTCATCATTTTCCTTCAAGCTAATGGCCTTAAGCCCATTGCTGCGGATATTTAGGAATTCAGCAACCGGTGTTCGTTTTGTCACACCGTTTAACGTTGTAAAGAAGAGGTAACGATTTTCATTATCTTCATCACCGTTATCACGTCCAATATTGATTACAGCCTGAATATTTTCTCCGCTACTAATTCCAAGCAAGTTAATTACTGGAATTCCCTTAGCGGTTCGGCTATATTCAGGGATTTCGTAACCTTTCATCCGGTAAACCTTACCGGCATTGGTGAAGAATAAGAGTACATCATGGGTTGAAGTTGAAACCAGATGTTCGATAAAGTCGTCATCATGAACACCCATCCCTTGGATTCCTCGACCACCGCGATTTTGCGTCTTAAATTCAGACGTAGCCATTCGCTTAATGTAACCATTATGGGTTAAAGTAACCATGACATCTTCTTCTTCGATTAAGTCTTCATCTTCAAGGCTAAGAACTTCACCGACCATCAATTCTGTCCGACGTTCATCCCCAAAGCGCTCTTGAATTTCAAGTAACTCTTTGTAAATGATTTCGTTAATTCGTTCACGGTGAGCTAAAATATCACGGTAATCCGTAATTGCTGCCATGACCTTGTTGTACTCGTCTTCAACCTTTTCACGTTCTAGTCCTGTCAAACGCACCAAACGCATATCCAAGATTGCTTGAGCTTGCTTACTTGATAATGAATAGTTATTCATCAATTTATCTTTAGCAACCTCAGCCGTTTGTGAATTACGAATAATCGCAATAATTTCATCGATGTGGTCCAAAGCAATCCGCAAACCTTCTAAGATGTGCGCCCTTGCTTCAGCCTTCTTCAAATCAAATTCAGTCCGTCGACGAATAACTTCTTCTTGATGAACAAGATAGTGTTGCAAAATTTCCTTTAGGCCTAATACTTTAGGAGCACCATTAACGATGGCCAACATATTAAATCCAAAGGTCGTTTGCATTAATGTCATCTTGTAAAGATTATTCAAAACTACAGATGCACTGACATCACGACGAACATCAATGACAACTCGAAGTCCATCACGATCGGATTCATCATTTACATCAGTAATTCCTTCAATTCGTTTATCACGAGCTAATTCAGCAATGCGTTCGATCAATTTAGCCTTATTGACCATGTATGGTAATTCTGTAGCCACAATGCGTTCGCGACCATTTTTTTCAGTCTCAATATCAACTTTCGCCCGTAAAATAATCGTACCGTGTCCAGTCTCATATGCCTTACGGATTCCCGATTTACCCATCACAATTCCACCGGTTGGGAAGTCTGGCCCAGGGACAGCTTCCATCAAGTCGGCGGTTGTTGCATCTTCGTTATTCATCAAAATATGGATAGCGCTGATGACTTCTGACAAATTATGTGGTGGAATATTCGTCGTCATCCCCACGGCAATCCCAGTTGCTCCGTTAACTAATAAGTTTGGGAAACGTGCTGGTAAAATTGATGGTTCGCGTTCCGTTCCATCATAGTTTTCTTGGAAATCCACGGTATTTTTATTGATATCACGTAGCATTTCCAATGTAATTTTACTCATTCGAGCTTCGGTATAACGCATAGCAGCAGCGCCATCCCCATCGACAGATCCAAAGTTACCATGTCCATCAACAAGCATGTAACGGTAACTAAAGTCTTGGGCCATCCGGACCATTGATTCATAAATTGCAGAGTCACCATGAGGATGATACTTACCCATAACATCCCCAACGATTCTAGCTGACTTCTTATATGGCTTTTCAGGTGTAACTCCTAACTCATTCATCCCGTATAAAATACGACGATGGACGGGTTTTAGTCCATCCCGAACGTCAGGTAAAGCACGCGCAACAATAACACTCATGGCATAATCCAAGAATGATGTACGCATTTGACTACTTAAATTGACATCTGTAATTCGTCCTGACAATTCTTCTGACAATTCGTTTTCCCCCTTATTTTTTGGGCTGTCTAACTTTTAATAATCTTTTTAGATATCCAAGTTTTTAACAAACACAGCGTTCTCTTCAATGAATTTACGACGTGGTTCAACCTTGTCACCCATCAACATTTCAAAATCACCACTTGCAGCATCAGCATCTTCGGCTGAAACTCGTAACAAGCGTCGATTTTCTGGATTCATGGTTGTTTCCCAAAGTTGCTCAGCATCCATTTCACCAAGACCTTTATAACGTTGAATTACAGGTTTTGGTGATGGTGATAATTGTCCAAGTACTGTTTCTAATTCTTCATCAGAATCGATATATTGGATCATCTTACCTTGACGTACTTGGTAGAGCGGTGGTTGAGCAATGTAAACAAATCCTGCATCAATCATTGGACGCATGTAACGATAGAACAGCGTCAATAATAGTGTCCGAATATGAGCACCATCGACATCGGCATCGGTCATGATAATCAATTTATGATAGTTGGCTTTACTTACATCAAAGTCCTCACCAAATCCAGTTCCGAGCGCTGTAAAGAGTGAACGAATTTCTTCATTGGCCAAAACCCGATCCAAAGTGGCTTTTTCAACGTTCAAAATCTTCCCACGAATTGGCAAAATAGCTTGTGTGAGACGCGAACGTCCGGACTTAGCACTACCACCGGCAGAATCACCCTCGACAATGAATAATTCACTAATTGAAGGATCCTTAGAAGTATTATCAGCTAATTTACCAGGAAGATTATTGAGTTCTAGGCCACTCTTCTTACGCGTAACTTCACGAGCTCGTTTAGCGGCAACTCGTGCTTTTGCTGCCAAGATTCCCTTATCAACAATTTGACGTGCAACCTTAGGATTTTCCAATAAGAATTTATTGAAAGTTTCAGCAAACACTTCGTTAACAGCTGTCCGAGCATCTGAGTTACCCAATTTTGTTTTCGTTTGTCCTTCGAATTGAGGATCAGGATGCTTAACGCTGACTACTGCCGTCAAACCTTCTCGAACATCATCACCAGACAATTTATCATCATTTTCTTTTAAAATATTGTTGTTTTTAGCGTAATCGTTAATAACTCGTGTTAAAGCACGTTTGAAACCTTCTTCGTGGGTACCGCCTTCGTAGGTATGAATATTGTTAGTAAAAGTTAACAATTTACTTTGATAACCTTCGATATATTGCATAGCTACTTCAACAGTGATACCTTTTGTAACCCCTTCAACATAGATAGGTTCAGGGAAAATTACTTCTTTGCCTTCGTTTAAGTATTCAACGTAGTGGCGAATCCCACCTTCGTACAAGAAGTCGTCTTCAGTTGGCTTTTCAGGACGCATATCCTTCAAAGTAATCCGTAGACCCTTGTTCAAAAAGGCTAATTCACGAATTCGTGTTTTTAAGATATTAATGTCATATGTGGTAGTTTCTTGGAAAATATCTGGATCTGGAACGAAATGAACAATAGTTCCATGATCGTCAGGATGTTCAGTATCACCAATCGTTTTCATCGGTGTTTTTACTTTTCCTAGCGCAAAATCAATGTAGTAGATTTTACCGTCCTTCATGACGCGCGCATCTAATTCCGTTGATAACGCATTTACAACGGATGCACCCACACCATGCAATCCTCCAGAAACTTTATAACCGCCACCGCCGAATTTACCTCCGGCATGTAGGACCGTAAAGACTGTTTCTAAAGCTGGTTTTCCAGTTTTCTTTTGGATATCAACCGGAATCCCACGTCCATTATCAGTGACGGTAATGCTATTGTCTTTTTCAACGATCACATCAATTTTGTCTGCAAATCCTGCAAGAGCTTCATCAATACCGTTATCAATAATTTCCCAAACCAAATGGTGTAGTCCTTGAGAACTAGTCGACCCAATATACATCCCTGGGCGTTTACGAACTGCTTCGAGCCCCTCTAAAACCTGAATTTGACTCGCATCATATTCTCTGGCTAATTCTGCTTTCGTTTCTTTTTCGTCTGCCAAAAGCTTATTCCTCCTTGCTCTGCATTAAAACTCCGTGATCAATATTAAAGACATGGGGTTCATTAATTAATTGTTGCGCAACACCACTAAGGCTGGTGGTCGTGATGAAAGTTTGTACTTTGTTTTGAATGGCAGTTAACAGGTGTGTTTGACGACTATCGTCAAGTTCAGATAACACATCATCAAGTAAAAGAACCGGATATTCTCCGGTTTCTTCTTTCATCAAATCAATTTCTGCTAATTTAACACTCAGGGCCGTGGTTCGTTGTTGCCCCTGTGAACCAAACGTCGATACGTTTTTGTCATTAACCATAAATCGTACATCGTCAAGATGTGGCCCCACTAAAGTTTTACCTTGTTGAAGCTCCTTTTCACGTTGCTTTTGGAAAAGGGCTTGTAGTGCTGCATAGATTTTTTCAGTAGTATCGGCTTGATCACTACTGATCGGCGAAACATATTGAAAAGATAATTTTTCTTTTCCCTGCGAGATTTCCTTATGCACCTCTTGGGACCATTTTTCCAACTTCTTCAAGAATTGAATGCGTTGGAAAATGATTTCAGCTCCATGGGCTGCTAGCTGATCACTTAAAACATCTAAATAAACTTGGTCACCCTTAGGATTGAACTGTAGCTGTTTAATGTACTGGTTTCGCTGTTTCAGAACGGATCGATATTGCGCCGAGTTATATAGATATTTCGAACTCATCTGTCCAAATTCCATATCAATGAACTTACGGCGAACTGCTGGAGATCCTTTTACAATTGATAAATCCTCAGGCGCAAACAAAATCACATTAAGCTGGCCGACATATTGCGATAAACGGCTTTGCTCAAGGTGATTTACTTTGGCATTTTTCCCTTTGGAAGATAAATTGATTTCAAGCGGTGTAACGGTGTGTTCTTTTTGGACACTCCCTGATACTCGCGCTGCTTTGGTTTTCCAACTAATCAAATCTCGATCACTATTGGTTCGGTGACTTCTAGTCAAAGCTAAGAAATAAATAGATTCTAATAGATTAGTCTTGCCTTGTGCATTTTCACCCAATAGAACATTGATACCCGAACCGAACTCGACAACAAGATCAGCATAATTACGAAAATTATGTAACTCCAGTGTCTTCAGATACATTAGTTACCAGATTTCATTGTAATCTTGAAAGAACCTTCATCTGGAACTTCAACTACATCATCTTCGTAAAGTTTTTTTCCACGGCGATCATCGTGTTCTCCGTTAACCAGGACGGTATTTTCACGTAAAAACCACTTAGCTTGTCCACCAGTGCCAATAATACCCTCTTCTTTCAAGAGTTGTCCTAAAGTAATAAACTCTGTGTTTATTTCAACATCTTTTTGCATACTATCACCCCACGTATCTCATAATATTATACCTTTATTTTAACTAAAAAACAATTTTATCTGTCTTAAAACGGCTTCTCAGCGAATTTAACCCTTCTGAATGTTTTTTGCCTTAAACGGGTTATTTTTTCTCAAATTTACGTATACGCGTTTTTAACCAGATTTATCCAAAAAAAGAGTTTGAGAAATTAATTTTCTCAAACTCCATAGCGTTACTTTATTAAAATGTTCGAACAGGTGTGATTAATTGAATAAAGTTTTCTTGATCTTCAGTTGGTACCAAAGTAAATGGACGTAATGCTGAAGTAAAGGCCATCTTAATTGATGTATGTCCAAATGAACGTAGCGCATCTTTCAAATAGTCTGGGTTAAAGGAAATTTCAAGGTCTTCACCCACAATATCTTTAGTAACCACTTCTTCTTCTACATTACCGACTTCAGGAGAATCACCAGAGATGATTGCTTGCTTGTTAGCCGCGTTAATCGTTAATTTAACCACGTTATTGCGTCCAGCATGTGAAAGCAATGAAGCCCGTTCAATCGAAGCTAACAATTCTGGAGCTTCAAATTCCATTTCAGTTGAACTTTCCTTTGGAATTAAACGGGATGTATCTGGATACAAGCCCTCCAATAGACGTGAATAGAATAAAGTTTCATCAAATGTAAATAATGCTTGGTTTTCTGAAATTTGAAGTGTAATTGTATCAATTTCATCATCTAACATTCTGGAAAGTTCTAAAAGACTCTTCCCAGGGATGATAATATCTTCAGGCATTTTAATTGGTTCTGGGAGATTAATTACCCGTTGGCTCAAACGATGACTATCCGTTGCTACGGCTGATAATTTATTTCCTTCAATCGTAAAATGAATCCCAGTTAAGATTGGACGACTTTCTTGATTAGAAACTGCGATAACTGTTTCATTAATCATTTCGCTAAATACATCAGCTTTTAAAGTAATGGTTGTTTGACTATCAACTTCTGGTAAATGAGGGAAGTTATTAGCATCTAAACCATTAATCTTAAATTCAGAAGCACCTGACGTAATGGTCGTTTGAAAACCGTCTTTTACCTCAAGTAACATAGTGTTGTCTGGTAATTTTTTAACAATATCTCCGAAGAAACGGGCTGTTAAAACTACCGCTCCGGTACTTTCGATATTAAGATGAGCTTCTTCATCGTTAGTTGAAATGGTGGTTTCGATAGAAATGTCAGTATTGCTTCCAGTTAGAATTAAACGATCTTCTTCTGCTTCAATTTTTAATCCAGTCAAAATTGGAATCGTGGTTTTAGAAGAAATGGCTCTTTGAACCGCATTTAATTTTTTGATAAATGTATTTCGAGCGATGGTAAATTTCATTTTACAAAACTCCTTTATGTTGCTCTCTGTTTTATATATTAATTAATAATAAAAAGATAGTAGTAGTAATAAGGGCTGTTGGAACTGTTAATAACTCAAATTAGCCGTCATAATTTAACTTTTAGCCTGTGGACTACCTGTGGATAACTTTCGAAGTTATTAACACTTATCCACAATTTAAGGTTTTAGCTCACTTTTTAAATCTCCAACTTGGCGAGCAAGTTCCTCATCTTTTTCTAGTTCAGCTTTGATCTTATCAAAGGAATGAATAACGGTAGTATGATCTTTACCACCAAATTCTGTTCCAATTTTAGGCAATGAACTTTCAGTTAATTCACGGGATAGATACATCGCAATCTGGCGTGGAATAACGATGGATTTCATCCGTTTCTTTCCTTTAAGGTCAGCTACTGTAACATGGAAATATTTTGCGACCTTGTCTTGAATCATTGGAATCGTAATATGGCTAAGGTTGCTACCGAAATTCAAACTGCGAAGAGCGTCTGAAGCTAAATCGGTGGTAATCGCTGCGTTTTGCAATTTAGCGTAAGCCTGGATTCGAGCCATCGCCCCCTCTAACTCACGAATATTTGAATCAATACGATTAGCGATGTATTCCAAGGTTTCGTCAGGAATTTCAACGTTATCTGCTTGAGCCTTCTCCCGCAAGATTGCAATTCGAGTTTCTAAATTAGGGGGCGTGATATCAATTGAAAGTCCCCACTTAAATCTTGATACCAAACGTTCTTGCAACTTCGGAATTTCATTTGGTAAGCGATCGGATGTCAACACGATTTGTTTTTGGGCATTATACAAGGCCTCAAATGTATGGAAAAATTCCTCTTGAGTTGCTTCTTTATCCGCAAAAAACTGCACATCATCTACTAATAAAAGATCAACGTTACGATACTTCTCATGAAACTCTTCCGTCTTATTCTTTTGAATCGAATTAATGAAGTCGTTAGTGAAGGCTTCACTTGTTACATATTTAACGCGAGTTTTGGGATCATTTTCTAATAACTGATGCCCAATCGCATGCATTAAATGGGTTTTTCCAAGTCCCACTCCTCCATAGAAAAAGAGCGGATTATATAGAACGCCAGGTTCATCTGATACAGCCATCGCAGCTGCATGCGCCATTTGGTTACCACTACCAATAACAAAAGTATCAAAAGTATATCTACTATTAAGTTGGGTATCTTCAGTAGAAGCTTTGGTTTCTTTTTTAGAGGTAGCGGACCTTTCCGCCTGCTGCGTCTTGAATTCATCTTCCGTTACGAATTCAGGCGTAATGTCTTGATCAGTGAACTGGTAGGCATATTCGACAAACTTCTCGATCAAATGCTTTGTCCAGTAATCTCGATGTAGACTCGAAAGAACCTTAATCTTCATTATGTGGTTTTCTAATGAAATGGGTTCTGCCGTTTCTACCCAAGCACCGAAACTGGCCTTTGACATGGAGTCGTCTTTTTCGAAACTATTTTTAATGTTGTTCCAAAGGTCAATATAGTTAGGCACTTTTTCAATTCCTCCAAAATTTTTAGCTCACTAAGTTTAACATAAAAAAATAAAGTTATCCACATGGATGTGGATAACTAAATGGGGTTAAATAACAGTCTGTGATCCGAGTTATCCACAGGGTGTTATCAAGCAATTCTCTTTTCGTAGAAATTTAAGTTATAAACAGAAACTTGTGGATAACTATTATTTTTATATCAACGTTTATTAAACATATCCACAGATTTCCACAAGGCTGTGGATAACTATATAAACACCCTGTGAGCGAAAAAAATTGCTGCGAAAAAGCCTGTTGATAAGTCGAAATCGTTTAAAAAGTTATCCACAAAGTATAGACAAGCTAACGCTCTGTTTGTGGATAAAATTTTGGATTTTATTTTAAATTATTTCCTAATAGGTGGTTTGATTTATTCTGTAGGTATGATATTATGTTAAGGTAATTGTTTAAACGACATAAACTGATTTATCGAAAATTAAAAAATAGATATAAAAATTCAGTATGTGTATTTTCGTTCAGGAGGTGGACCATAATGAAACGAACATATCAACCTAAGAAACGCCATCGTCAACGCGTTCACGGTTTCCGCAAGCGCATGAGCACAAGCAACGGCCGTAAAGTTTTAGCACGTAGACGTCAAAAAGGTAGAAAAGTATTATCTGCATAATAAGGCCACTGATCCCAGTGGTCTTTTATTTTTTAAATTTTTAGAGACAATAGAAGCTTTTTTACATATAATGTTTGTTAGTGATATATATATAGGTTGTGGAGAGAAATAATGCGAAAGTCGTATCGAATCAAAAAAGAACTTGAGTTTCAAAAGGTCTTTGAAACTCGTAATTCATTTGCAAATAAAAAATTTGTCGTTTACGTGATGGACAAACCAGAACAACCTCACTTTAGGGTTGGAATTTCCGTTGGGAAAAAAATCGGTAATGCGGTAATGCGTAATTATACAAAACGTCGAATTCGTCAAAGCATTTTGGAATTCAAGCCTCTTTTACGTCAAGACGTCGATTTTTTAGTTATAGCACGTCCACAAGCTTCTGGACTACCAATGAATGAAGTTAAACAACAATTGGAACATGTTTTTAAGCTAGCAGGGTTGTTTGCTTCAAAACAAAGTGAGGAAGAATAGTGAAACATTTAAAACGAAATATGGCGTTGCTCAGTGTGGCAGCCCTATCCTTCATATTAACTGCGTGTAGCACAGCGCCCATCACCAGTCACAGTACTGGGATTTGGGACGGAGTGATTGTTTACAATTTCTCGAGATTCATCATCTACTTATCCAAGTTGTTTGGTGGCAATTATGGTTGGGGTATTATTGTTTTCACCATAATAATTCGAATTATCATCTTACCATTGATGATTTATCAAACTAGAACAACGATGAAAACAGCTGAACTTCAACCCAAGTTAAAACAGTTACAGCAAAAATATTCATCACGAGATGCTGAAAGTCAGCAAAAACTTCGTGAAGAACAGCAAAAGCTTTATGCTGAAGCTGGGGTAAATCCGATGGCTGGATGTTTGCCATTGATCATCCAATTACCAGTTATGTATGCTTTGTATGCGGCGGTTAGCCGGACCCAAGTGTTAAAAGAGGGTACTTTCTTATGGCTACAATTGAGTGATAAGGATCCTTACTTTATTTTACCCATCTTAGCCGCCTTGTTCACATTTATGAGTACTTGGTTGTCGATGAAGTCACAACCCGCTGGATCACAAAATGGAATGACATCGGCCATGACGTTTGGTATGCCACTAGTAATTTTGATTACTGCTTTAAACTTCCCAGCAGCGATCACATTGTACTGGGTAGTAACTAACCTATTCCAAGTTGGTCAAACACTTATAATTCAGAATCCGTTCAAGATCCAAAAAGAACGTGAAGAAAAAATTCAAACTGAAAAGGCAAAGCGTAAAGCAATTGAAAAAGCTAAACGCCGAGCAATGAAGAGTAAACGAAAATAATTTATGAAAGCAATCGCAACTGTTTCGCAGGGGTGATTGCTTTTTTGATGGACTAAATGCAGGTTGATTTAAGTAACGTGATGATGGAGTGATATGATGCCCATAGAGCTGGATTAGATTAATGAGAATAAAAAATTGACAAATCCGTCTTTAAATTTTATGATGTAGTTCGTATAAAGTGAATATGATGAAGTAGTGAAAGTGCTTTGTCCACCCTATATCCAAGTGGCTAACTGGATTATGGGTGGAACTGCGCTTTTTTTATTGGAAAAAGAAAGGATAACATTATGCAAACTGTTTCAACTGAATTTGACACAATTGCAGCAATTTCAACTCCACCTGGGGAAGGCGGAATTTCAATTATTCGAATTAGCGGAGTGGATGCACTTAAAACTGCCAGCCAGATTTATCGTGGCAAAGATTTGAATAAGGTGAATAGCCATACCATTAATTATGGTCATATTATTGATCCAGAAAATGGAAATGAAGTAGATGAAGTAATGGTGTCTGTAATGCGTGCGCCACATACATACACCAAGGAAGATATCGTCGAAATTAATTGTCATGGTGGGATTGTCGCAACTAACCGAATTTTACAGATTATTTTAGGGTTAGATGCGAGATTGGCTAAACCGGGTGAATTTACTGAACGAGCTTTTTTGAACGGACGAATCGATTTGTCTCAAGCAGAAGCCGTAATGGATTTAATTCGTGCTAAAACTGATCAATCGATGAAAGTGGCGCTTGATCAGTTAGATGGAAATTTATCCCATTTAATTACTAATTTACGTCAAAATATCTTAGATGTTTTAGCACAAGTTGAAGTTAACATTGATTATCCAGAATATGACGATGTCGAAACAATGACAGCTCGGTTACTTAAAGAAAAAGCAATTGAAGTTAAAGCGAAGATTCAACAATTACTTTCAACCGCTAAACAAGGTAAAGTGCTCCGTGATGGGCTGGCTACCGCCATTATTGGGCATCCCAATGTCGGTAAATCTAGTATTCTAAATCATCTTTTACATGAAGATAAGGCCATCGTCACGGATGTTGCTGGTACAACTCGTGATGTAATTGAAGAATATGTTAATGTTCAAGGGGTCCCACTTAAGTTGGTTGACACAGCTGGTATTCATGAAACAGAAGATAAAGTTGAAAAAATTGGAGTGGATCGAAGCCGCAAAGCTCTTTCACAAGCCGATTTAGTTATCTTGGTTTTAGATAGTAGTGTCCCACTGCGCGATGAGGATCGGGAGCTGCTAAGAGAAACCAATCATATGCAGCGGATCGTCGTGCTTAATAAATCAGATTTAGAAGTAAAAATTAACTTAAATGAACTTCAAGAATATGTAGATGATAAAGAAATTATCAAATCATCAGCCGTTTCACCTTTAGGAACCAAAGACCTTGAGGATCGTATTGCAGCAATGTTCTTTGCTGGAAGCATTGAAAATACCTCTAATAATATTATGGTAACTAACGCTCGTCATATTGGATTGTTGAAGCAAGCTGATACAGCTTTAGATGCCGTTCTTGAAGGGATTGAAACAGGAATGCCAGTTGATTTAGTTCAAATCGATATGACACGTACTTGGGATTTATTGGGTGAAATTACTGGTGATAGTTACCAAGACGAATTATTAGATCAGTTATTTAGTCAATTTTGTTTAGGAAAATAAATTTGGAGTTGAAAAATATGTCTGAAGTAAAACAATATGAAGGTCGCGAGTATGACGTAATTGTAGTAGGAGCTGGACATGCTGGCTCGGAAGCGGCGCTCGCTGCCGCTCGAATGGGTAATAAAACCCTCTTAATGACCATTAATCTCGACATGGTGGCATTTATGCCATGTAACCCTTCCATTGGTGGTCCAGCCAAAGGAATTGTTGTCCGAGAAATTGATGCATTAGGCGGCGAAATGGGTCGCAATATTGATAAAACTTATGTTCAAATGCGGATGTTAAATACCGGAAAAGGCCCAGCGGTGCGCGCGCTGCGCGCGCAGGCTGATAAGCATGCTTATCATGCTGAGATGAAAAAGACCATCGAAGCTGAACCTAATTTGACTTTGCGTCAAGGAATTGTAGATGACTTAATTGTTGAAGATGGGGTCTGCAAGGGAGTTATTACTAACACCGGCGCCCGTTATCAAGCTAAAAGTGTTGTTCTAACATTAGGGACAGCTGCTCGCGGTAAAATTATCATTGGTGAACTTCAATATTCATCCGGTCCTAACAATTCTCAAGCTGCGCTAGAGTTAACCAAAAACTTGACCGAAAAATATCACTTTGACTTAGAGCGCTTCAAGACGGGGACACCTCCTCGAGTTGATGGCGGAACTATCAACTACGATGAAACCGAAGAACAACCCGGTGATGAAGTTCCTAATCATTTTAGTTTCCAAACACCAGATAGTAAGTACATTGAACTTAAAAACCAATTATCTTGCTGGTTGACTTACACAAATGAAAAAACTCATGAAATCATTCGCGAGAATTTAGATCGAGCTCCCATGTTTTCAGGAATGATTGAAGGTGTCGGACCTCGTTACTGCCCTTCAATCGAAGATAAGATTGTTCGTTTTGCGGACAAGAGTCGTCACCAGTTGTTCCTTGAACCAGAAGGCCGTAAAACTGACGAATGGTATGTCCAAGGACTTTCAA
Organism: Pediococcus sp. EKM201D; assembly: GCF_011800215.1. Taxonomy (NCBI): domain Bacteria; kingdom Bacillati; phylum Bacillota; class Bacilli; order Lactobacillales; family Lactobacillaceae; genus Pediococcus; species Pediococcus sp. EKM201D. Next base: position 319,678 of record NZ_JAALFK010000002.1, on the reverse strand, counting down.
CTTCAATGCCTGAAGAAGTGCAGCAACAAATTTTGCATTCCATTAAGGGGCTAGAAGAAGCTGAAATGATGCGTCCCGGATATGCGATCGAATACGATGTGGTAGCACCTTATCAATTGAAGAACACTTTGGAAACTAAACTAGTAAAGAATTTATATACTGCTGGTCAAACTAACGGAACATCAGGATATGAAGAAGCTGCTGGTCAAGGTCTAATTGCAGGGATTAATGCTGGCCGTCGGGCCCTAGGTAAGGAGCCTTTAACGCTGAAACGTAGTGATGCTTACATCGGTGTAATGATCGATGATTTGGTAACTAAGGGTACTAAAGAGCCTTATCGTTTGTTGACCAGTCGTGCAGAATATCGTTTAATTTTACGTCATGATAATGCTGATTTACGCTTAACAGAAGTGGGACATAACTTAGGTTTGGTTAGTGACGAAGAATATAATGCATTCCTTGAAAAGAAACAAGATATTAAGGATGAACTACAACGTCTGTCAGAAATTCGAATTAAACCTAGTCAAGTTCAAAAATTCCTAGAGTCAAAGGGTTCTAACGGCTTAAAAGATGGGGTTTTAGCATCAGAATTTCTACGGCGTCCGGAAGTTAACTATAGTGACTTATTGAAGTTCATTGATGCTCCAGAAAAAGATTTAGATCGTCGAGTAATTGAACAGGTCGAAATCGAAACTAAATATGCTGGATATATTAAAAAGGCTCAAGATCGGGTGGATCGTTTGAAGCGGATGGAAGAAAAGGCTATCCCAGATCGGATTGATTATGAAGCTATTAATGGATTGGCCACTGAAGGTCGCCAAAAACTCGAAAAAATCCGTCCAACTACCATTGCACAGGCTTCACGGATTAGCGGGGTAACACCAGCTGACATTGCAATTTTGAGTGTTTATATCCAACAAGGAAAAATCGCAAAAATCGCAGAATAACAAAAATTAGCCCCTTGAAAAATTCAAGGAGCTTTTTTTGTTTCACAAAAAAGAATGTTTCACGTGAAACTGAAAAAAATTAATGTTAGTTCTGCTAAAATAGGCAGTAAAAAAGGAGAATGGCATGAAGATAATTATTGCACCAGCTAAGAAGATGCAAGTAGATACAGATTCCTTTGACGCGACGACGATGCCAGTATATTTGAAGCAAACCCAGAAGATTCTGACGATGATGAAACAACTTACGTACTCAGATCTTAAAATGTTATGGAAGTGTAGCGATAAACTTGCTCAATTGAATTATGAGCGTCTGCAAGGTTTAGATTTAAAATATCAGCTAACGCCAGCAATTATGGCTTACGTCGGAATTCAATATCAATATATGGCTCCAGACTTAATGACGGAAAAGCAGTTGGCTTATATACAGGAACATTTAAGAATTCTATCTGGGTTTTACGGAGTGCTACGTCCATTTGATGGGATTGTCCCATATCGACTAGAAATGCAAGCGAAGTTAAAAATAGACAACTATAATAACTTATGCCAATTTTGGGGAGCTAAGCTTTATCAAAATTTATATAAAGATAATCGAGCCGTCGTTAATTTAGCGTCTAAAGAATATGAAAAAGCCGTACGTCCGTTTCTTCAAGAAGACGATAAAATGACTACTTGTATTTTTGGAGAAATTATCGATGGAAAGGTAAAGCAAAAAGCAACTCCGGCCAAAGAAGCTCGAGGAGAAATGGTTAATTTTATGGCGCTTAACCAAGTTAAAAATACCAAAGAACTGAAGAGCTTTGATCGTTTAAACTATGCTTACCGAGCCGATTTATCAAGTGCTGATAAAATGGTGTTTATCAAAAATGAACTTCACAAATAATGACTTAAACAAATTTTGAACTTAAATTGAAGGTGGGTGAATACCCATAGATTGGCAAATATAACAGTTATATTGCAAAAGTATATAAAAATATCAAGTTTTCATTTCAAAAGTAAAATTTCTAAGACAAGTAACTAAGTTTGGGCTACAATAAGATTCATTAAGAGACTAAAGTGTTTGGAGGAAGATCGATGCGTTTTTTGAGAGATTGGATTTTACCAATCGTAATTGGATTATTAGTTGCACTGCTAGTTAAAACATTCCTGTTTCAATTTGTTAAGGTAGATGGCTCTTCAATGCAACCTAACCTACAAGATAGTGAACGAGTATTAGTTTGGAAACCAATGGAAGTTAAGCGGATGAGTGTAATTGTTTTTGATGCTCATGGAGAAGATCCGGCAGCTACTGAACCCGTAGATTATGTTAAGCGGGTCATCGGTGTTCCTGGGGACACAATTAGTTATAAAGATGGAAAGTTGTATGTTAATGATAAGTTAGTTCCTCAAAAATTTATTGATGAAGAACAACGCACAACGGGGACTGGAAACTGGACCTTAGCTTCAATTGCCAACAAATATGGCTGGGCTAAGAGTCCTAAAAAGGTACCCAAGGATTCGTACTTTGTGTTAGGAGATCATCGAAGTGTTTCTAACGATAGTCGATACTGGGGATTTGTTAAGAAGTCTAAAGTAATGGGTGTTGTGAAGGTTCCATTTTGGAGTAAAAATGATCAAGCTAAGAAAAATATCAATAAGTTAGCAACCGATTAAGCTAAGAAAGCTGTGAGATAGTCGCAGCTTTTTTTGTTTGTTTTTATGAAGGTAAGCGCTAAAATTAAATTAACGTACCAGCTAGTAAAAGAGATTGGTAACTTGGAACTTAATCGTGGAGGAATGAAAAATGAAGCGTGATCCGAATTGTGTTTTTTGCCAGAAAACAAAGGAAGATTATATTGTTGAAAATAAATTAGCAGCGTCATTTTTAGATTTTTATCCAGTTAGTAAGGGACATACTTTAATCGTACCTAAACGGCATGTCCGTCAATTGTGGGAATTAAATGAAGAGGAAAGACACGCAATTTTTACATTGGTCGAAAAAAATAAGGCGATCTTAGACCAAAAATACCAACCGGATGGATATAATGTGGTAGTAAATTCAGGTGCGGCGGCAGGCCAGAGTGTTTTTCACTGTCATATCCATCTCATACCACGCTACTGGAATGAAGATCCAAAGCGTAAACCAGTTCCGGGCCAATTCTTAGTACCTCCGGAGCGTCCTCAATTCAAGGGGATGGATTAGAAAATAAATTAGAAAGCATTCGGTACTTTATAAAGTATCGAATGCTTTATTATTTTAAGAAATAAAAAAACGTCTCACCAGGGGGGAGAGACGCATATACAGGTAATAGGTAACTGGTCGTTAGACCTTTCATTCACCTTATGGGGGGAGTAAATGAAAAAGTTATCTATAGTGTCACTATAAAAAGAAATTGTGAAGAAAGTGTGAATTTTTGATTGCTGAGAAATTACAGTTTATCGGGTTTAATGTAATATTTCAAAACGGGTAAAATTTAGTCCTAAAAAAAGGCTAAAATAAAAAAGTTCTTTCATTTTTAAATCTACATAGTATCATGAATCCATACGAGTATAATGGGGGATTTAGATGTTTCAAATTATAAAAGATATTATATATATTATTCTTATTCTAAATATTATTGGTGCCGTTTATACAGTTTTTAGACAACGTCGAGATATAGCTGCTACTTGGGCCTGGTTATTGGTCTTATTTTTCTTGCCTGGTGTAGGCTTTGTGATATACGCCTTTGTGGGACGAAAGCTACCAGAAAACAAATTATTTCCGCTGAAAAGTAAGACTCGCCTTCAATTGGATCAAGTTATGGAGCATCAGCGTCGAGAGCTAAAAAAGAATGAGTTTACTGCTGCCGATCAAGTTGTTAAAGATTCAGAACGAATGGTCCAATTCTTTACTAAAACGGATTATTCTTTTTTAAATCGAAGAAATGAAGTTCAAATCATCACAGATGGAAATGAACTTTTTGATGATATTTTTGCTGAAATTAAAAAAGCGAAAAAGCATATTCACGTTGAATTTTATACAATTTATGATGATCAAATTGGCAATCAGTTACGCGAGCTATTGGAAGAAAAAGCACGTGAAGGTGTTGAAGTTAAGGTGCTATGGGATTCATGGGGATCGCTAGGTACCAAAAGAAGTTTCTTCAAGAAATTGAATGAACTAGGCGGAGAAGCGTATCCATTTCTAGGTACACGTTCAGCTTTAACTGACTTTCGATTGAACTTCAGGGATCACCGTAAAATTGTCGTGATTGATGGTAAGATTGGTTATGTTGGTGGTTTTAATGTGGGAGATCAATATTTAGGCCGTAAGAAGAAATTTGGTTATTGGCGAGATACCCATTTGAAAATCATCGGTTCTGGAGTTTACGGACTTCAATCAAGATTTATCCTGGATTGGAATGCTACAGACCGTAAAAAACAAATTGTCGAAGAGTTTAAAGCTGGATCAGTTTATTTCCCAGTCGCTGAAGTTAAAGGCAATACCAGTCTTCAAATCGTTAGTAATGGGCCAGATTCAGATATTGAAAAAATTAAAATGGGTTATTTGAAAATGATTCATAAAGCCAGAGAATCGGTTTGGATTCAATCACCATATTTAATTCCAGATGATAGTGTCTTGGACGCATTGCGCTTAGCAGCAACATCGGGAGTAGATGTTCGAGTAATGATTCCATGTATGCCTGATCACGCGTTTGTCTATCGTGCAACCCAATATTATGCTTGGCAATGTGCTAAGTGGGGAATTAAAGTTTATTACTACAACAATGGTTTCATCCATGCTAAAACGATGGTAGTGGATGGAAAAATATCTACAGTGGGTTCTGCGAATATGGATTTCCGTAGTTTCAAACTTAATTTTGAAGTTAACGCCTTTATGTATGATGAAAATATTGCAAAACAACTGCAGGAAATTTATGAAGAAGATATCAAACATTCTAGTCTCCAAACCGTAGCCATGTTTAATAAACAATCCACATGGCTGAAGTTCAAACAAACCTTTTCACGTTTGCTTTCACCAATTTTGTAAGTAAAAAGAGTTGACGTTATTTTTAACCCGTGATAATCTTGTAAAAAATCAATTAAAGCATTTTAACTTTCACATTAAGTAGTGCATAATCTGGGTGTCAGAAAGTCGGTGGTTGCTGCGAACCGATCAGGGTTATGTTGTCGAAATACCGTGGAATAGTTTAATTTAACGGAAAATAACTAGAACCGTTATCAATCTAGTGAGTGAAGAGGTCTTTTTGGGTTCTCTTAAGCTGGGTGGTACCACGGTCTCCATATCGTCCCTGTTGCATTTATGATGCAGCAGGGACATTTTTTTGGTCAAAATAAGGGGGACTTGGAATGAAAAAGGTTAGTATTTTAGAAACTAGCACGGTATTGGTTTTAATGTTAGTGATAATGGGGCTAGGAGTAATTAAATTTAAATTATCTCCTCAAACGCCAGTATTGTTAGTTTTAGGTTTAATAACGATGTGGGCTAAGCTACGAGGTTTTGAATGGGAAGATATCAATCAAGGAATTAAAAATGGAATTGAAACGGGGATTATCCCCATCTTTATTTTTATTTTAGTTGGGGCACTAATTAGTGTCTGGATTGCAGCCGGTATTATTCCGACGTTAATGGTAATTGGTTTTAAGTTGATAAATGTAGCATGGTTTGTTCCTTCGGTATTTATCGTCTGTTCACTAGTCGGTACCGCTGTGGGTTCAGCATTTACGGTAATGTCAACGGTGGGAATAGCATTTTTTGGTATGGGAGTCACCATGGGAGTCAATCCGGCCCTCGTAGCTGGAGCAATTATTTCTGGGGCAATTTTTGGTGATAAGTGTTCGCCCCTTTCTGAATCAACTAATTTGTCGGCCGCAGTAGTAGACGCAGACCTATTTGATCATATTAAAAATCTAATGTGGTCAACAGTTCCAGCATTTGTGGGAGCTTTGATTTTATTTACGATAATGGGGATGGGCGAAGCTAAAAGTGCAGACATGAGTAAGATTAACCAAACCGTGGCTATTTTAGAACAGCACTTCAACGTCAACTTCTGGGTTATTATTCCAATTGCTTTAATGTTTATCTGCGCTTGGATGAGAGTACCTGCCGTTCCAACTCTATTTATTAATATCGGGGTTTCTGTAATATTTGTTTTTATCGGCAATCCTCAGATTACAGTAACAAAAATTGCCTCAATTATTGAAAATGGATTTATTTCAAAGACTGGTAATATAGACGTTGATCAGCTATTAACTCGAGGTGGGATTGCTAGCATGATGGGGACCGTAGCTTTGATTGTTGTCACATTATCTTTGGGTGGTATTTTAGTACACTTAGGCTTAATTGAACAAATCATGGCACCAATCGCGCAACGTTTAAATAGCGATGGGAAACTAATCTTAGCGGTAATTGCTAGTGCAATTGGAGTGAATTTATTCATCGGTGAACAATTCCTATCTGTCATCTTACCTGGGAAAGCATTTAAACCAACTTTTGAACGCTCAGGGCTAGCAAACGTCACACTAAGTCGTGCACTTGAAGATGGTGGAACAGTAATTAATTACATTGTGCCATGGGGGGTAGCAGGTACTTTCGCGGCCAATACTTTTCATGTAGCAACTTTAAGTTACCTACCATTCGTATTCTTTAGCTTGTTGTCTCCAGTATTCTCAATTTTAAGTGGTTTTACAGGAATCGGAATCAAACATCGAAATTAAAAAACAGGTTACAAGAGGAGAATATTACTCCGATTGTAACCTGTTTTGAGGTTCAGTAAACCAAGCGACTAAATGGTCACTAATTGCTTTTGATCCTTCTACGTTAGGATGAACTTCATCATTTGTTTCAATTACCCAATCTAAAGTTGGAATAAGTTCGATTTTTAAGGCTTTAGCGACGTTCTTGATGACGTGGGAATGTGCCTGATTAAAAGGTGTAATTATAATAATTCTGGCATGAGGGAATTGCTTTTTAACTTCATTTATAAACCAAACAAAGTACATTTCAAAAACGTCATCCTCATAGCGAGCATCATTAGTCCCAAGATTAATTAAAACCAAATCAGGATTAATCCGAGGAGCTTTAACGCTAAAATTGACATATTTTACAAACTTACCAGCTGGGGGAACTCCTCCCGTTCCGTAACGGATTATACCGGCAGCACTATAGGCAATACGATAATCTTCCCAATCTAAAGCGCGGGATAATTGAGCAGCATAGTTAAGGTCGGCTCCATAACCGATAGAAGGTGCTTTACTACGAACCCAACAGCCAGCGGTGATAGAATCACCAATAAAAGCAACGAGTGGTCCAGCTGGTTTAATAGCCGCTAGGGTGCCTGAAGCAATCGTGATATCTTTAATGGTAAGTCCGTCATTACCTAACCAAATCTCATCTTGGTCAGTATTGCCTGTAAAATAAATCCGAACAATATGAGACTGATTTGAACTTAATTTAAAGTCATTTTTAGACCGAGTGAGTGGGGTTAAATGTAATTCATCATCGATATAAATGCTTAGAGTTTGAGGAGCAGAAAGAGGATTAATTACCGCTTCTAAAGTGAAATAATCAGCATTTTGAACTTCAAACAAAATTTGAGCGCCTAGATTAGTGGTATACATTGCTGGCTTGCTTTCAACGGTCTGAGTTGTCCAACGCCCCATAAAATAGACGTTAGGAATGCACCCATTAGCCGAGGTAGGGATGATTTGATTCATAGTAAGCCTCCGATTTAAGTTAACCAGGATTATACATACATTCTATTTCATGATCATTAATTAATCCAATGGCTTGCATAAATGAGTACGCTGTTACGGGACCCACAAACTTAAATCCACGTTTTTTTAAGTCAGCCGAAATTATTTCAGAGAGCGGGGTTTTGGCGTGAATTTCCTCAGGAATTCGAATATGGTCGTTAATCTGACGGTTATTTACAAATTTCCAAATATATTCATCAAAACTACCGAATTCAAGCTGAACTTCAATAAAGGCCTTAGCATTAGAAATAGTAGCCGCTAATTTACCTCGATGATGTAAAATTTCGGGAGTTTCCATTAATCGATCAATATCGGCTTCAGTCATGGCTGCTACTACGTGAACTTCAAAGTTATGAAAGCCTTTTTTAAAGGCCGCACGCTTATTAATAATTGTATTCCAGCTTAAACCAGCCTGATAACCCTCTAAACAGAGCATCTCAAACATGTAACGATCGTCATGGGAGATTTGCCCCCATTCTTTAGCATGGTATTCTTGCATGAGTTCAGAAGCATTTTGAGCCCATGTACAGATAAAATTATTGTTCATTTTGCATTCTCCAATTCTAAATAAAAATGCTTTTAACTCCCTTTGAAAGGGTAATTAAAAACATTAGTTTAATTAATTCAATTTTAGCACATCTTACATATCCCGATCGTAGCCATTAAATAACAAATTAAGAACGACAGCAGTGATACTAGCAATCACGATGCCGTTGGTAAGTAGCATTTTAATAGTAGCGGGAAGGGCTTGGTAAAGTTGAGGATAAATGGTTGAGCCAAGTCCCATACCAACTGATAGCGAAACGATTAGAATGTTTTTAGTCTGGTTGAAGTTGACTTGTTGTAAGATACGGACCCCTTGAACCCCGACAATTCCGAACATTACCAACATAGCTCCCCCGAGGACGCTGGTCGGCACAATGGTGGCAGTGGCACCAGCCTTAGGAAGTAACCCTAAAACAATAAGGAAACCAGCTGCATAATATAAAGGTTTACGGCTTTTAACGCCTGAAAGCTGGAGAACACCTACATTTTCCGAAAAAGTTGAGTAGGGAAATGTATTAAAGATCCCTCCAAGGATGGCTGCAATTCCTTCTGAACGGTATCCACGTTTTAAATCGTCTTGGGTAATTTCTTTACCTACCAGATCACCTAATGCGAAAAAGACCCCTGTCGATTCAATCATTGTAGTTAAAGTAACCATAATCATGGTTAGAATAGCGGAAAGATTAAAGGTAGGAACTCCAAAATAGAAAGGTTGAGGAATTCGAAACCAACTAGCTTCAGCAATGGGCGATAACGAAACCATGCCCATAAAACTAGCAAGGATGGTGCCGATTAAAATACCAATTAAGATGGCGATAGAACGGAAAAAACCGCGAGCCCACACATTAATACCTACAATAATCAAAACGGTGATTAAGCCTACTAATAGATTACGGGGATCTCCAAAACTTTTAGCAGCAACATTTCCACCGCCAATATCTTGAAAGGCCACAGGAATTAAAGTAAAGCCAATTACGGTAATAATTGAGCCGGTTACGATTGGTGGGAAAAGTCCTTTAATTTTAGAGAAAAGTCCACCAACTAGAAATACAAAGACACCAGAAGCGATAATTGCTCCGTACATGGCGGTGACCCCTAGAGTCCCTCCGATTTGCTGGAGGGGTTGGACGGCTTGCACGGCGCAACCTAAAACGACTGGGAGACCAATCCCAGTTAGAGGAGTGCGTTTAATTTGTAAGAGCGTAGCGATACCACACATGAAAATATCAACAGAGACTAAATAAGTCATTTGAGCGGCTGTAAAATGTAAAAAACCACCGATTAAAAGAGGAACAATAACATCGCCAGAGTACATGGCTAAAAGGTGTTGAAAGCCTAAAATAGCAGCTTTTCCTTCAGTTAATTGTGGTTTAATTTCAGTTACAGGAACTTCGGTGTAACTTGATTCAGTTGTTTTCATGAATTCTCATCCTCGTTTTCATAATTTTCAAATCAATATGAAATCGAGCCTATAAAACTAAAAAAGCTCAAGACAAAAAGTCTCAAGCCATCATAATACATAAGAGTTAGTTTTCCTATAGTCCAACATTTACGGCGTTGGGTAGAAACTGTCAACCAGATTAAGACATTATATAGGCTAAGTTTTATTTGATTGTGACTGAAATTTTAACATATAAAAATTAATGAAACAACCATTCTCAAACTAGAATAGTTATTGTCGAAAAAATTGGAGAAAGAAACAAACAGATTTATAATGTAAAAAAGACTATTTTTAGGAGAAATCAATGAACATATTAGCAATTGGAACAGAACGAGTTATTTCCAAAAAAGTTTTAGAAGAATTAAAACAAAAATCAGATTTTTCAGTAATTATATGTACGCCAAAGCAAGTTAAAAACATTGCGGCGGTTAATTATGATGTAATGTATGTTGATATGCTTCACCTCGGAATGGATGAAGAATTTGAAGGAATTATTGATCAAATTGAGGCTGGTGAAATTAAAGCGAACAAAATTATTTTTCTAGCAACGGCTGGCATGGATAAAGAAATCAATCCAAACTGGATTGAAGTTCAAGATTTGAAAGAACTACTATTAGAAGTCAAATATGTGGCTAAATTAGTGGATGAGACTGAGCTTCCATATACAATTTTACGACCAGTTGAAGTTAGTGATGAAGTTCAGAATGTAGCTTTAAATATAATTCCTGAAGGAGAAAAGATTAGCGTAGATAGAGTTAGTGAAGCTAACTTAAGAACGGTGATTATTGATGCAATTACGACCAATAATTATATTAATCAGTCGATTGGAATTTCTAATAAAGGATAGGAGAAAATATGCCACTTCAATTTATGTATGGACCAGCAAGTATTGACCATTTAGAAGGTATTGCCGACAGGGTAATTGAACTTCAGCAACAGAACGTCGGTCAGCCAGTATATTATTTGGTTCCTAATCACATCAAGTTTCAATCCGAAATACAATTACTTCAAAAGTTGCGACAGAGAAGAGATGTTAAGAGTCATATTTTTGCAGAAAAGGATGTTCAAATTCTTTCAATTAGCCGATTAGCCTGGTTTTTCTTACGAAATAGCAGTATTTACCAATATCCTCGCGTAACGAGCTCGAGTTCTAATATGCTGTTATATAGAGTGATTTTAGAACATCAAGATGAATTAACCTTGTTTCATAATATAGATGCTCAGTTGGGGCTGGTACAGAAGATTGCAACGCAGTTAGCTGAATTCAAGCAAGGGAATGTAGGGCCCGACGAATTAGGTCGAGTTGCGGAAAATATTGCCGAAAACAGCGATGCAGGGATGGATATTAAGGCTAAATTACATGATCTAGGCATAATTTATAGTGCTTATGAAGAAGAAATTCAAAGCCGTTTCATTGATGCTAGTGATATTACGCATACTTTAACAGATGAATTATCTAAAATGGATCTGAGTGGTCAGAGTTTTATAATTAGTGGCTTTTCAAATTTTACTGCTGAAGAAATGAGCCTAATTCAAGCCTTAATGAAGGCCAATGGAAATGTCGTTATTGATTTAATAATGGATAAATTTCCGCTTTATGAAAAAGTTTCAGAAAACAGTTTGTTTTTTGAAAACGAAAAAATAATTTTCAAGTTTAATGCGTGGGCTCATGAAAACAAGGTGAAATCGCTAGAACCAGTTCGTTTACACCGAGTTAGAGTTAATTCTGATCTTTTAAAATTAGAAAAATATTGGATCGAATCAAGTGAAGGTCAAGTAGGAGGTTCTAAACAAGAAAATAACGCATGTGTTACGATTTTCCAAGCGAATAGTCGTTATGCAGAAGTAGAACATGTGGCGACTTTAATACGCCAAAAAATGGCTAAAGATCCAAGTTTAAAATTTTCAGATTTTTCAGTTTTAACCCGACATTTGAGTGACTATTCAACGATTATTAAGCCAATATTTGATCAAATGGAGCTTCCGATCTTTTATGATCTTCAAATTGCAATGAAAGATCATCCATTACTAGAATTGATTAACGCTTTGTTTGATATTAGAGCACATCATTTTCGTTATGAAGATGTAATGCGTCTATTAAAAACGGGTCTGTTATTTCCAGAAACTGAGGATGACCCGCACGGGATGGACTTCTTCAAGAGTGTGCATATTACTGAAAATTACGTTTTAAAACAAGGAATCTATGGAGACCGATGGCTTCAGAAAAAAGATTGGAAATATAGTCGTTTTAACGATATTGACGAAGAGAAGCAAACGGATGAAGAAATCGAAATTAATCAGCGAATTAATACGGTAAAAAATTATGTAGCGGAAACAGTTGTGCCATTTTTTAATCAACTTTCTACTGCAACCACTGGTGTGGAAGCAGCCAAGGCCTTGTATGACTTTTTAATTAAAAATGGAATTGATCAATGCTTACTTGCTTGGCGAGACCAATGGATTGAGGAAGGGCGTTTGGCGAAAGCTGCTGAGCCCGAACAAACTTGGGAAACTTTTATCCAGATGCTCGATGAATTTGTCGATATTCTAGGAGATCAGCCATTTGACCCAGATAATTTTATGGGTCTTTTAAATGCGGGATTTGAAGGGGCAACCTATTCGCAAATCCCATCTACACTAGATCAAATTCTAGTTTCAGAAAGTGGAATGGTCCAGATGGTTGACCGTAAAATTGTATTTATCATCGGAGCTACTGATCGAGTAATGCCGGAACAAATTCAAGATAATGATTTTTTGAATCAAGATGGTAAAAATCAAATAGATCCGTTCTTAGATGATGATCAATTTTTGAGAATTAGTAATGATCGACAGATGCGCCAAGAACCATACCTTAATTATCTAACGTTTATGATTGGTTCAGATGAGTTAATTTTCTCTTATCCAAAAAGTGGAAATGATGGCGTAGAATTAAAAATCTCGCCTTACGTAGAACGGATTGGTAAACATTTTGGGATTATCGCCCAATCATTACCAAGTCGACCTACAACTGAGCCGGTTCGACTGGATCCACCATTTATCGAGCTATTTATTGGTTCCAATCGAAGTACATTGAGTCATTTAATTCAGTATGCGAGAGCCATGCATGAAGCTAAAAGTGAAGCAGACCCACGCTGGAATCTAATTTATACAATTTTGAGACAGAGTACATTGGGTTCTTTAACAGATCAGTTACTAAGCAGTCTGGAATATAAAAATATCCCCGAAAAATTGAAACCAGAAATTGTGGAAGGTCTTTACGGCGATACAATTTATGCTTCAGTATCGAAGCTAGAAGAGTTTTATCGAAATGAATATTCATACTTTTTAAAATATGGGTTGAAGTTACAAGAACGGGAAACATCGGATTTGAGCCCCGCTGATACAGGGCAATATTTCCATGCAGCAATGGATAAACTAATTAAAATGATTACTACTGAGAATCTGAACTTCAATGAAGTTAATCAAGAACAGATTGAACAAATTGCGAAAAGATTAGTTCAACAAATGGAGCAAGATCAACAATTTGACCAGTTTAATGGAACTTATCGGATGGGATTTTTGCGAAAACAGCTAGATCGAACGGTGCAAGCGATGGTCGAAGCAATCTTTAAACAACTGGCTCGCACACGAATGCGTCCGATTGCATCGGAACAATTATTTGGTCAGATTGGTTCGCAATCTGGATTGCCAGCATTGAACTTTAAGGTTGGAGAAGGCAAGGAAATTAACGTACGCGGTAAAATTGACCGTATTGATAAGATTGAAATTGGCGATAAGGACTATTTAGGAATTGTCGATTACAAATCTAGTAACCGTAAATTTGATTTCACAGATGCTTACTATGGGTTAGCGATGCAAATGTTAATGTACTTGGATGTAGTTCAGCGTAATAAAGAAAAGATTGACCCAGCTACAAAAGCAGAAATTTCGAGCGCATTATATATGATTTTCCAGTACCCGCTTCTAAAATCAAAAGAGTGGAAGGGCAGCGATGCTAACCAACTTAACCAAAGCATATTCAAAAAATTCTCACTAAATGGATTTTTATTGAAAGATGAGGAATTAATAAAGGAAATTGATAAGACGATTGAAGACACCAGAAAGTCCGATGTATTTCCAATTGCATTTACTACTAAGGGAACTTTAACGAAGGTTAGTGAAAATAGTATCTTAAGCGAAGATGAACTTCAAAATTTGATTAAACATGCAGAATTGAAGGTACGTGAAGCTGGAGAAAAGATTTTCAAGGGTGAGCTAGATATGAATCCGGTACAGTGGCCTAATCGAAGAACAGTGATGGAATATTCTCCTTATAAAGATGTCATGCAATTCGATGCGATGTTACCTGAGAATAATTATCGAATAATTGAAAAGTTAGATAAAGATAAAGTACTGGAACAGATTCGGGAGGAACAGGAAAAGAATGGCAGATAGAGAGTATACCTTAAGTCAGAAGCAAGCAATTAATAGTTCCGGCCACAACATTTTAGTCTCTGCTTCGGCAGGATCGGGTAAAACCTCCGTTTTGGTGGAACGTGTAATCCAAAAAATTATTAATGGTGAAGATGTTGATCGTCTATTAGTAGTAACGTTTACGGAAGCTGCTGCCAGTGAAATGAAGGAACGTATTCGAGCAGCGATTGTGAAGAAGATTAATGAAGTGAGTGATATTGAACTTCAAAATCATTTTTCAATGCAGCTCAATAAGTTGAATAACGCGAATATCAGTACACTTCATGCATTTTGTATGTCGATAATTAGAAACTATTATTACATCATTGATCTAGATCCCACGTTTAGAATTATGGATCCAACAGAAAGCGAGTTATTGAAAGAAAGTGTCTGGGCGGATCTCCGGGAAGAATTATACGAGAGGGATGAGGATGGTAAATTTGCGCTCCTCACGCGTAATTTTTCAAGCGATCGTTCGGATGAGGGGCTGCAAGATTTAATTTTAGAATTATTTGAGTTTTCGAATGCTAATCCAGACCCTCAAGCTTGGTTACAGCAGATTGCTAAAAATTACGAAGTTCCATCTGATAATGTTATGGATATGGAGTTTATCCAACAGCTTTTAACAGAAGTAAAAACAAAGTTGATGAGAATTTATCGCAAAGACCTAGATCTTACAGAACAAGCAATCAATGGTGGAGAACCTTTAAAAAATGCAGCTGAAAAATTTCAAAATGAAGTTGATGATTTAAAAACTATTATCGACAGCTTAAATGGTAGCTGGGATGATGTACAACAAGCCGTTAGCAAGATGAAGTTCGCGCAACTACCACGAGGTAAAAAAGAAGAAGTCCAAGAATTTAATGCATACGCTAAATCAATTCGAAATGACTTTAAAGATGAGTTTAATACAATTGCGGATAAATACTTTAAATTATCTAGTGAGCAAATGATTGCGGTCTTCAAGGATGCTCACGATTTAATGATGAAGTTAATTGAAGTACAAAACCAATTTGCGGAACGCTTTTTACAGGAAAAACTAACCCGCCGTTCTTTAGATTTTAGTGACTTAGAACATTTTGCGTTACAAATTGTTTTAGATGATTCTGAAGAAGGTCAAGCAATCAGACGCGACTTCCAACAAAAATTTAATGAAGTCATTGTTGATGAATACCAAGATATTAATCCGCTTCAGGAAACGATTCTGACGTCAGTTGCCAGTCCAGACCCAGGAAATATGTTCATGGTGGGGGATGTAAAACAGTCTATTTACGCATTCCGAATGGCCGATCCTAGTTTGTTTATTAGTAAAAATAATCAGTTTAAAGATGAAGAACAAGCAGATGAACGGATTATTTTAGCAGAAAACTTCCGTTCGATGCGAAATGTCGATGATTTTACTAACTTAATTTTTAACCAAGTAATGGATACTGAAGTAGGAGAAATTGAGTACGATGATGATGCACAATTGCAATTTGGTGCAAAATACTACCCAGATGAAGTTCAGAATAACACCGAGGTAATGATTTATGACGACAGCCAAACAGATATAAATGATAAAGAAGCTACTCCAATTATCTCAAACAAAAATGACGGTCAGTTACAGATGATTGCTCAACGTATTCAAAAACTATTTGCGGATCATACTCAGATTTATGATAAAAAAGAACAAAAAATGCGGGACTTAGAATATAGCGATATTGCTCTGCTACACTCAACGGGTAGTAATAACCTTGAGATTGTTGATACATTTAAGAAATATGGAATTCCCATTCAAGTTAATAATGCCCAGGATTATTTCCAAACCACAGAAGTTTCAATCATGATGGCGTTATTGAAAAT
Source organism: Pediococcus sp. EKM201D (assembly GCF_011800215.1). NCBI lineage: Bacteria > Bacillati > Bacillota > Bacilli > Lactobacillales > Lactobacillaceae > Pediococcus > Pediococcus sp. EKM201D. The sequence goes on along the minus strand of NZ_JAALFK010000002.1, from coordinate 303,718 downwards.
AATTGATAATCCCTATCAAGATATCCCATTGGCAGCAGTTTTAAGGTCGCCAATGGTGGGGCTGAAGGAAAATGAACTAGCCTTTTTACGAATTGGAAAGAAAAATGGGCATTACTTTGAGGCACTACTTTATTTCTTGAATGAGGCCAAGCTAGATTCTAATAATGAGTTCCAAATGCAGTTAAAAACAAAAATAACTCACTTTTTAGAGCAGTTAGATCATTTTAGTAAATTAGCCCGTCAATCAACTTTGGTGGACCTCTTATGGGCAATTTATGATGAGACAGGTTATCTAGATTATGTTGGTGGAATGCCCGATGGGCCACAGCGCCAAAATAATCTACATGCTTTGTACGATCGGGCGAAAGGGTATGAGGAGTCTAGTTTTAAGGGACTCTTCCAATTTGTTCGATTTGTTGAAAAAATGCGAGATAAGAATAAGGATTTAGCTGAAAATCCAGTAGTTACTGATGTCAAAGCTGTGAAATTAATGACGATTCACGGAAGTAAAGGGCTAGAATTTCCAATTGTATTCCTAATTGATGCCGAACATGGATTCAATACCATGGATGAGAAAGGACGTTACGTTCTTGATCGAGACGCAGGAATGGGAATCACATTGAAGGACTTTATTCATCGGTTAGAGATTGATACAGTCCAAAAGAATTGGATTATTTCAATTAAGAAGCAAAAGGCGTTGGCCGAAAAATTGAGGGTACTCTACGTGGCCTTGACGCGCGCAGAACAAAAGCTAATTATCACTGGAGCAGTTAATTCTGCGGATGACACCTTGAACAAGTGGGCCGAAGCGGTAGACACGGACGAGACGTTGATTCCTGCGGAAGCTAGATCTAAAGTAAGTAACTTTTTAGATTGGATTGGAATGGCAATTATGCGAGTACCTTCTGTGGTTGAAAAATACGCAGATTACAATACCCGAAAATTGCAAGGTACACTAATTCCGGATGTAGAATTGAAGATTATTAATAGCAGTGAGTTAATGGATCAGCAAGGATTAACAGCTTTAAAGTCAGCGCAGATACCTGAGTTACAGCAGTTAAACGCTTTTGATGATATAGCTGATGTTGATAAGTTTAAACAAATTATGAACTTCAAATACCATGATGAAGCCGCAACGACGACAACCGCCTATCAGTCAGTATCTGAAATTAAGCGAGTTTTTGACGATCCTGATAAATTCGAATTGAATTTTAGTGAGGTCGATGCAGATCAACACATTAAACCACAAAATCGGTTTGTAACGGAAAGTTTAATGGCTCCGCGTTTTATGAATGAAGCGACAAAGCCTAAGGCAGCTGAAATAGGGACCGCAACGCATTTAATTTTGCAACAATTAGATTTGAATCAACCGATTAATGAAACAATTATTAAAGATAAAATTGGTGAGTTAGTAATGAACCGAGTGTTGGATGAACAAGTTGCTAACCGGATTCGTATTTCAACAATATTAGACTTTTTTGATAGTGATTTAGGACAGCTAATGATCAACCATCCAGAAAATGTACATCGGGAAGAAGCTTTTTCGCTATTACTACCGGCTAAGGGACTTTTCCCTAAAGTTAAAGGTGATGACGATGTGTTAATTCATGGTATTATCGATGCATATTTCGAAATGGAAGATCGAGTTATCTTATTAGACTACAAGACCGATTTTGTTCTTCCGGGGAGCGTCGAACAAGGTATAGAAAAAGTAATTAATCGATACCAAGGGCAGGTCAATTTATACGCGCAAGCCTTAGGGAGCATTTTGAAACGACCAGTTAATGAAAAATATCTTTATTTGTTATCGATTGGACGACTAGTAGAAATTCAATAAAAAAAGCTGCAACTAATCTAATATGGCAAAATTAGTTGCAGTTTTTTTGCGAAAAAGTGTTTTAAGAGACCACTAGATTAAGAGATGGGGAATAATCCTGAAGCGCGTTTTAACTACAGATGAACTTCGGAGCAAAAAAATGTGGATAACTGTGGATAACTTTGTTAATAACTAAAAAAGTACGAAACTATTTATACACAAAAGTTATTAAATAAACCTTAAGGCCTGTCGAAAAGTTATCCACAGGCAGTGTTGATAACTGTGGATAAAAAAGTTTATAATAATTTTATATTGATAAAAACGCTTATTTGTAGGCGATGTAAGCGTGTGGAATGAAACAAAAATTAAGTTGAATAATTGTGGATAACTAAAAAAACTGTTGACAAAATCTTATCCACAAATGTAGTGCCGAACATAAATTCGACCCAATATGTTGTGAGTGCAAAAATTAGCCTGTGGATAACTTTGTTAATAACTTAAAAAAGGATGTGCAAAAGAAGTGAATATTAAAATTATTGTTGTGGGAAAGTTAAAAGAAAAATATTTGAAACAGGGGATAGCAGAATACTCGAAAAGATTGTCAAAATTTTGTAAGTTCCAAATTATTGAAGTTCCAGATGAAAAAGCACCCGAAAGTTTAAGCGATGCTCAAATGAATGAAGTTAAAGTTAAGGAAGGAGAACGTATTTTAGGTAAAATTAAAGATCGAGACTATGTTTTTACCCTAGAAATCAAAGGAAAAGAACGCTCTTCTGAAGAATTATCAGCAGAGATGGCTAAATTAGCTACTTATGGAAACTCTGATATCACATTTGTGATCGGGGGTTCGTTAGGTCTTAGTGATGCAGTAATGAAACGTTCTAATTCCGCCATTTCATTTGGGCGCTTTACTCTACCGCACCAATTGATGCGACTAGTGTTAACTGAGCAAATTTATCGTTCGTTTATGATTCAGGCGGGAAGTCCGTATCATAAATAATCAAAAACACTTACCAAGTTTGTCTTGGTAAGTGTTTTTTGTTTAAACATAATTATGAACGGATTTAATGTATTATGATGTTTTTTTCATCAGTAAGGTTAGAAATTCTCTGAAATTTAAAATACTATTTTGTTTGCTAAATATTATTTATGGTAATACCTAAGCCAGGTACTGTAATAAATGATATTTCCCAAGAAACCCATAAGGATAAGCCACCCAGAAATGATAGTCAGAGCAGTATATATATCTAAAGTAAAAAGATTAATTAGAGGAATTGCTAGCAATAACAAGAATGCAGCGGCCGTGTAGAAACATAAAAGTATTGAGTGAATTTTATAAATAATGGATCGTTCACGTTCATCTTCAACAAAAACAAGTGCGCTATTGGACTTGATGTGAAGCCTTTTACGATAAGTTGCTGAAGTTATCTGAATCACAAATAAAGAAATAAAGTAGACTATATCGAATGTTATTTGCGACATATCTAGTATGCCAAGAAAATTTGCATAAAAAAGAGCAAGAAGTAATAAAAGTATATTGAGTTCCCAAAAATTAAAACGAATAAAACGAGCAGATTTTGTCATGGTTAATCCTCCTCTTATTGTTCAAATACAAATAATTCATCTACAGTTGTTTGTAGGATATGCGCTAGATTGAAAGTTAGCGCTAAGGAGGGATCGTATTTATCGTTCTCAATGGCGTTGATAGTTTGGCGTGTAACGTGAGTAAGTTGCGCGACTTCGGCTTGAGATAATTTAAGTTTTTTACGCCGGACCGCAATGCTATTTTCCAAAATAACGTCCTCCTAAGTGTAAAATGTTTTTTACATTTAAAGTAAAACATGTTTTACATTTTAAGTCAATAAAATATTTTAAAAAGGGTATGAATGATATAATTTATTTATCGGAGGTTGTTTAATGATGGTACTTACATTGAAAGATTTTGAGCAAACTTATTTTTATAAGACGGAATTAATACAGTTATGTAAAGTTTACGGATTACCGACCTATGGGACTAAAGCGGAGTTAAACAAATACTTAACGTTATATTTATCTGGAACTCCGGCCTGCGATATTAAAGTAAATAGAAAACATACCACTAGTAGAAATAAGACAAAAATCACATTAGAAACAAAGATTCTGGGAGAAGGATTTAGTTTTAATCAAGAGGCAAGAAAACTCTTCGCAGAATATTTTGGTAAAGAAAAGTTTTCATTTAAGAAAGAAATGGCCGTTATTAAACGACAAGCTGAACATAACGGTGAGACCAAAATGACTGTGCGTGATTTATTGGAAAGATATCAAGAGATGGTTGGGCAAGGTAATGTACTAAGGGAGACAGCAGAAGAAGCAACGTATCAATGGAATAATTTTGTGAGGGATTTCTGTAAGAGTTCAGAAAGTCAGAATTATCATCAGAAATTAAAAGTGGCGGCCATTCTATGGGAAAAAGTTAAAAATTCTAAAAACGATAAAAAATTTGAAGCTAGTTTGGTACAAAAGTATGAGAAAAATATTTCAAATTATATGAACAAATAAAAAACGCCTTTTTAGGCGTTTTTTATTTATCCTAACCATTTTCCCACAATTGGAAATTTGCCTTGCAACCAGACAAATGGTCGGGTCTTAATGATACGTTGGTGAGTTTCAGGTGAAGCTTTTTTTACAGAGATTAAAGCGAGAATGAAGAATGGAGAAGCTGGTATAACTGGTAGCGCTAAGCCGATTATTCCTAGGACAGTATTGAAGAAGGCAGAGGTTAGCCAAAAAAATCGTGTGATTATGAAAGTCATTTAGTCATCTCCTTAAGGATATAAGTTAGCATGTTTTAGTAAACTAAACGAGCAAAATGGATGAGCTTTTAAAGTTACTTAAGAATATTAAATGAATTTTTAGACAATTTGGCTTATAATGGGCGCTAAATATTTGAATGATACGGGCAGAAAAATAAGATTGATAATTTTAACTTCAGATGAAGTTAAAGTGGGGTGAGAGGTGATGAAAAAACCGAAGGCACTAGTACGCGGTGATAAAGTAGCGATCGTGAGTCTATCCAGTGGAGTATTGGGTGAGAGCTTTGCTGAACACGAATTGAAGCAAGGAATACAAAGACTAAAAGAATTTGGTTTACAACCAATCATTATGAAAAATGCTTGTCGAGGGATTGAATACTTAAAATGTCATCCAGAGGCCAGAGCTGCTGATCTCAAACAAGCTTTTATGACAGCCGATATTAAAGGAATTATTTGTGCAATTGGTGGAGATGATACTTATCGTTTAGTGCCATATTTGATGGAAGATGAAGAATTTATTAGGGCAGTTCAGGCGCATCCTAAAATTTTTACGGGCTTTTCAGATACGACGATCAATCATTTAATGCTAAATAAACTGGGGCTAATAACGTATTATGGTCCAAACCTATTGAATGATTTAGGCGAGCTAGATAGGCAGATGTTGCCTTATACACGAGCAACTTTTGCTAGCTATTTGAAAAACGAAAACCCAGTCGAAATTAAATCTAGCCCAATTTGGTATGATGAACGGGTCGATTTCTCGATAAAAGCACTGAACACACCACGCGTTAAACATGATGAAAAACATGGTTACCTTGTACTTCGTGGAAAAGGGAAAGTTACAGGAAAATTATTCGGCGGTTGTTTGAATAGTTTGGGTAAATGTGTCTTAGGTGAAGGTCACTCTGATCAACCAGCTATTATTCAAAAATATGGCCTATTACCTGAACCCGAAAAATGGTTAGGAAAAATTCTGTTTATTGAAACAAGTGAAGAGAAGCCTACGCCAAAAGAGTATCGAAAATTATTAGAAACCCTAGATCAGTTTGGAATTATATCTAAAGTTTCAGCTATAATTGTTGGAAAGCCACAAGATGAAATCTATTTTAACGAATATCAAAAAATATTACTTGAGGTAACAGCGATTTATCAAACTCCAATTATGTTTAACTTAAATTTTGGGCATGCTTATCCCCGAACAGTAATACCCTACAATTTAGAAGCTACCGTCGATTTTGATGAAAGAACTTTAACAGTCCAAGAATCCTTGTTCAACTAAAAAAATCCGCCTTTAAAAGGCGGATTTTTAATTATCTGACGATGATATTGCCATCGGAACTAGTGAAAGAATAATGAGTTTTCTGAAATCCTTGATGATAGTAATTTGTATTTTTACCAAAAATTTTAACGTGTCCGTCGTCGCTATCTGCATTAATTGCTAAATTACGGGAATCCTTCAGAGTAGTATGAATATCACCATCACTAGTACGACCGGTTAAAGATTCTGAAATACTAAGCCGATTTAAGTTCAGATCGCCGTCATCACTAACTAACTTAAGCTGTTTGAAGTCAGAATCATTAAGTTCAAGATCGCCATCTGAAGTTAAAATTTTTGATGAGCCCTTAATGAATTTTGAGTCATTAATAGTAACATCGCCATCACTGCTATCATAAGCAAGACTTGCTGCTGAAACTTGTCGTAATTCTAAATCAGAGTAACCACTAACTTGGAGTTCGTCTTTAACGTTAACTTTGTGCAAATCAACATCTTCATTTGAAGATAGATGGATTTGGTTGAAGTTCAAATCAGTAATAGAAACTGTACCACTAGTGTTACAAATTAACTTGTTAAGTTTACTAGTACTTGGTACATAAATAGTAATCGTAGACGGTGCAAAGTTTCCAAGTCCTAGATTAAAGGTAAAACCATTTCTTGAATTATCGTTAATAGAAAGTTGATGGTTGGTTGCTTGGTAATCAAGGGTATTGGTTCCTCGATAAGTGACTTTAATTTGGGATCCAGCGTAAGGCTTAATTTGAACATCATCATCGGCGTTAATTTTTAAATTATGAACTTCTTTGAAGGTAGCATGTTTGATTGAAGTATCTTCGATTTTGAATCCACCATCATGCCAAATTAAATTATGATCGCCATGATGTAAGATGCCTAATCCTAAAAGGACGGCTCCTAAAATGGTGATGATAATCCCCGAAATAAGTGTTTTTTTCATTACCGATCACCTCTTTTTTCTGTTCTTCTTGTGACAATCTTGGTGTATAACCATCTGAAGAAAAGGGAAGTCCCGTGAAGAATTAACATTAATATCCATCGGATAAATGGAATTAAAATTAAATATATCCCAATCACTAACAAACCAAAACCGATGTAATAAATACCAGTCCAAAAAGATGTTGCCAAAAGAGTTAGACCAATAATAAAAATAATAATAGCGATAATGCCAAAGATAGTGAAAGCCAATCCAACTCCAAGAATTGCAACAACCATCCCAAAAATAACACCAAATATGGCCATAAATAAGCCTAGCGCTAGAGGAATTGTAATAGGGGTAGAGAAAATAGCCAGGATAATCAACCAAATGGTTTTAACATCCTGCCGTGGACGTTTAAAATCCGACGATTCGGGTTCAGATTGTTCACCAGCTTTAATAGAATAGTCTGCTAAGATTTTCCGCGCTAATTGTTTAGGTGTTCCTAATGAAGAAACTGCTTGTTGATAGCTTACCAAGCCACTATCTTGTAAATATTCGCTATAAAACTCAATCACGTCAGACCGTTCTGCGCGCGTGAGCGGAGATAAATGGGACTCTAATTCTTCAATGTAATCATTCATTCAAATCACCCCTTGAAACTAGTTTATCAATCCTATTTTTGAAGGTAATCCATTCTGCTTGAATTTCAGCCAAACGAACTTTACCTGCTTGAGTTATCTTGTAATACCTTCGATTACGTCCTTGATAGGGTTCATCATAGGTTGTTAAATAATTATTCTTTTTTAAACGGCGTAAGACAGGATACATGGTTGATTCGGAAATCGGAAAGTCTGCTTGAACTTTCTGTGTCAGAGCATAACCATAGTAATCTCCATGATTTAATATTCCCAAAACGCTACCGTCTAGCAATTCGGTTGGAATTTGGATTGCCATATGCTCACCTCCATAATACTATATCTCATATAGTATTATAAATGATTAAAATAGTAAAGAAAACCCCCAAGCTTATTTACAAGCTTGGGGGTTGAAGTTCAATTTAACGTAAAATTCGTTGGATATCGCGAGCAATCATTAATTCCTCATTAGTTGGCACAACGAGAACTTGAACCGCATCAGTTACTTGATTAATCTGTTGTTCTTTACCACGTACATTATTACGCTCAACATCAGCATTAATGCCGAAGTAGGTAAGTTGTTCCATAATGCGTTCTCGCATTGCAATTCCATTTTCACCACAGCCAGCAGTGAAAATCAGAGCATCTAATCCACCAAGTTCAGCCACATAGCTACCAATAAAACGGACTACGCGGTTAATGAACATTTCCAATGCTAACTTAGCTTGAGGATTAGAATTTTCGGCATCTTCCAAGTCCCGTTGATCAGGAGATAATTGGGAAATTCCTAATAATCCTGATTTTTGATTTAGAATATCAATCACTTCGTTAACACTAATCCCTAATTTTTCAGCTAGAAAACCGACCAGTGATGGATCTAAATCTCCCGATCGAGTCGCCATCATTACCCCGCCTAAGGGAATGAATCCCATAGAGGTATCGATTACATGTCCTTGATTAAAGGCCGTAATTGATGAACCGGAACCGAGATGACACGTAATCATTTTCAAATCGCTTAAATCTTTTTTTAGAAGATCTGCTGCCCGATTGGCGACATACCGATGACTGGTCCCGTGCGCACCATATTTACGAATCCCTAAGTCTGTGTAGTATTCGTAAGGGATGGGATAGAGGCAGTTAACTTTCGGCATATCAGCGTATAACGAAGTGTCGAAAACCGCCACTTGACGAACATCTGGCAGGAGCTGTTTAAAAATTTCAATGTAGCGGGCCTGAACCGGGTTATGAAGTGGGGCATATTCAGCTAAATTGTGGATTTCGGCTAAAACTTCATCATCGATTAAAACCGAGTCTTTAAAGTGTTCGCCCCCTGCGACAACTCGATGTCCAATTCCAGTAATCTCACGTAAATGCTTGACTAGTCCATGATCCTTAAGGAAAGAAAGCAGCATGGTAACCGCTAAATCATAGGTGATTGAAGGTTTTACTACTTTATAAGGATCATGATGGGGGCGTTTAACCATAAAAACGGAGTTGGGAAGATTGATTCGGTCAATCAATCCAGTTGCGATTACTGTTTCATCAGGAATCGAAAACAACTTCCATTTCAGAGTTGAACTGCCCGCACTAATAACTAAGTCTTTTTTCATGAGATATTCCTCGCTAACATGTGTAGATTTATTGGAAATTAGTTTTTGTATCCGCTTACAATTATACCGGATTTCCAACAAAAATACTTAACTATCGATAATAGTTTTTGCGTTAATGAATTCACGAATACCTAAATCGCTAAGTTCACGTCCGTAACCAGAGAATTTAACTCCACCAAATGGGAACTGAGGATATGAAGTTAGTAATTGATTAATGGCAACTTGGCCTGTTTCAATCTTCGAAGCTACTCGTTCAGCTTGTTCTAAGTCTTCGGAAAATACGGTCCCACCTAGTCCGTGTTGAGAAGCGTTAGCAACTTCAATCGCTTCTTCTTCATCCTTAACCTTGTAAACTTGAGCAACTGGACCAAATAGTTCCTGATCATACATCGGGTTATCTGATTTCATACCACTAATGATGAGAGGATAAAAGCCGGCACCAGGGCCTTTAATAGGCGTGTTGTTACCCCAAAGTAGTTTAGCACCACCGGCTAAGGCCATGTCCACTTGTTTTCTTAGTTTTTCTTGAGCAGACTTGGATGAAAGTGGCGCCAAAGTTGTTTCGGGATCTAGTGGGTCTCCCAACCGACGTTTTGCAAATTGCTGGCTAAGACCTTCAAGAAAGGCGTCATAAACATCTTCTTGGACGATAAAACGTTTAGCAGCCGTGCAGACTTGTCCAGCATTGCTAAGACGAGCTTTAGCAGCAACTTCAATTGCTTTTTTCAAATCAGCGTCTTTCAAGACAACAAAGGCATCAGTTCCGCCTAATTCCATGGTTGATTTTTTTAAATTTGCTCCTGCTTCGGACGCAATCTTTTTACCAACCCCTTCAGAGCCAGTTAAAGCAACACCTTGAACCCGATGATCACTGATGATTTGACTAACTTGGTCGTAATTGATAAATAAATTTTTAAATGCTCCCGTTGGAATACCAACCTTCAAGGTCGCGTCCTCGAAGGCTTGAGCACATTCGGGAATGATACTAGGGTCTTTTAGTAAGACAGGGTTTCCCGCAATAAAATTAGGAGCAAAGACCCGCATAATTTGAGCATACGGGAAGTTCCAAGGTTCAATCATAAAGACTGCTCCAATCGATTGGTACTCGACGTGGGCTTTAACCCCTGGAGCATCGTGATACTCAACGTCTGCCAAAGCTGCTGCTCCATTTTTAGCATAGTATTCTGCAAAATCAGAGGTCTTTTGAACTTCAGCTTGAGATTCCTTAAACAACTTTCCCATGTTAGTTGTAATAAGGCGAGCGTAATGGTCAATGTTATTTTTAAACTCATCGGCTAGCTCTTGAAGTTTTTCGGCTCTTTTTTCAATGGGTTGAGTTTTTGCAAATTGATAAAAAATATCAGCATTCTTCAAAGCAACTTCGACTTCTTGGTCGGTTGTATTGGGAAATGTGCGAATTAATTGTCCGTCGTACGGATTTACTGAATGATATGCCATATAAAAGTCTCCTTTTCTAGATATGGTTCTATTGTGCAAAAGAATACGCTTTCATTCAAGTGATAAAGCTTAAATTGGTAAAATTCAATATTTGAGAAATACAGCACATTTTATAGAGTGGTTAGAATAAAGTGAAGGTTCAGATTTGCAAAATAAATTATCTTAGCGTAGACTACAGAGCGAAAACTGAATAGATTTCTTCGGGGCAGGGTGTAATTCCCGACCGACGGTAACAACCAAGGGTTGAAGTCCGTGACCCGCGAGTAGCGGTGGACCTAGTGAGAGTCTAGGACCGACAGTATAGTCTGGATGGGAGAAGAAACGTTATTTAAATTTCGTACTCTTTTGTACGCTTTTTGGCGTACATGCTCGTATGGAGTCTTATTTAGCTATCAAAAATCATGCCCCGCACAAATTTTGTGTGGGGCTTTTTTCGTGGGGTGATTTTGATTAGTGAACAAGATTATATGAATTTAGCTTTCGAAATGGCAGAGAAAGGGAAGTATCAAACGTGGACGAATCCTTTAGTGGGAGCGGTAATCGTTAAGAACAACGTGGTTTTAGCTAAAGGGTATCACCACCAGTTTGGAGCCGCTCATGCTGAAATTGATGCTTTGCAGCACTTAGATGATCTAAAACAAGCTAGAGGTGCTACGATGTACGTCAGCCTAGAGCCGTGCAGTCACTTTGGTAAGACGCCTCCTTGTGCTAAAAAGTTAGCTGAAGTAGGTATTAAAGCAGTTGTAGTTGGTCAAAAAGATCCGAATCCATTAGTCGCGGGTCGAGGACTTCAAATTTTAAGGGATGCTGGAATTGAAATAAAAGTTTTAAACCAAACTGGAGGATTAAATGTTAAATACAATTTTTTCTATCAGCATCAGCGTCCGTATGTAAATGTAAAGTATGCCATGACTTTGGATGGAAAAATTAACCAGCAGGCCAACCAACGCAGCATTATTACTGGTAAAGAAGCCTATCAAGACAGCCAGCAATTACGGGCAGAATATCAAGCAATTTTGGTTGGTGAAAACACATTAAAAGTTGATCATCCCCAATTAACAGTCCGCCAAATCGCTGTTTATCAGCAACCTTGGCGAATGGTTTTGATAAGAGATGTAGATCAACTTAAAGTCGAAGATTATGCGTTTTTTAAAACAGCAGATCCAATCTTATTACTTACTTCATCCGTAACTCGACGACAGTGGCCGAATAACGTAGAAGTGATTTCTGATCGGTGGACCCCCAATAAAATCCTAACGCTACTGGCTAAACGAGGGATTCAAAGTGTTTTAGTTGAAGGTGGGAGTCAAATTCACGCCGAGTTTTTAGCAAGCGGTCTGGTGGATGAAATTAATGTCTATCTTGCACCACGTATTTACGGAGCGACGGGGTTACCAGCGATATTTAACCCTACTCAATTACCATATCAATCGAATGCATATCAGTTAGTTGAAAAAATGGAATTGGGGCCAGATATGAAATTTAGACTGAGGAGAGTATAGATGTTTACTGGAATAATTAAAGCAAAAGGCATTATCAGCCAGATTAAACGCAATCAAGCAACCGCGCAAATTATGATTGCCACACCGATGACCCACCAAATTCATAGCAAAATTGGAGATAGCATTGCCATCAATGGGATTTGTTTAACGATTACTAGCATTTTAAACGAAGGATTTACCGTCGAAGTAATGCCCGAAACAACCCATCGAACGAGCCTTGCGAATATGAAAGATGGAATGGAGGTTAATCTAGAACCGGCTTTGCTAGCCACAGACCGCTTAGATGGTCATTTTGTTTTGGGACATGTAGATACAACGGCCAAATTAGTTAACAGGATGTTAAATGAAAATTCAATCGTCCTAACCTTTGAAATTAATCCTGACTATATAGATTACGTGGTCGAAAAGGGCTCGATCACCATCGATGGAGTGAGTTTAACGGTTTCAGCGGTGGAGAAGCAACTGTTTGAAGTTAGTTTGATTCCACATACCTTACAAGTAACCACGCTAGGTAATTTAAAGGCTAATGATGTTGTGAATGTTGAAACTGATATTTTAGGAAAATACATTTTAAACGAAAATCGTGGTGTAAATAATGAAAAATAGAATAATCGAAAAAATTGAAAATGCTCTACAAACTTTGAAAAATGGCGGCCTCATTATCATAACGGACGATGAAAATCGTGAAAGTGAAGGAGACATGGTGGGGTTGGCCGAATATGTTACCCCAAAAGCAGTCAATACGATGGTTACCAATGCTCGAGGACTGTTGTGCGTACCGATGAGTGCGGAGATAGCTCAAAAATTGGGATTATCACCAATGGTTACTAATGCGGAAGATGCTTTTGGAACGGCGTTTACCATCAGTACCGATGCTAAAACCACTAAAACAGGGATTTCAGCTTTTGACCGCGCTAAAACCATTCAAAAGTTAGCGGATCCCCAAGCTAAATTTAGTGAATTTTATCATCCAGGGCATGTCTTTCCCCTAATTGCTGAAGAAGGTGGGGTGCTAGCAAGAGGTGGGCATACTGAAGCGGCAGTTGATCTGGCTAAGTTAGCTGGAGTTCGGCCAGTAGCCTACATTACGGAAGTTTTGAAAAAAGACGGCACAATGGCCCGTCGAAACACCCTTAAATCCTTGGCCGAAGGAATGCAAATGCCACTATTAACCATTGAAGAAATTAAAATATATCGTTATATGAAAGATGCTGGAATAGTTAAATCGGTTGCGAAAGTCCATTTACCTACTAAATATGGGGAATTTGAGATGGAAGCTTTTGATACGGGGGCTGGGCAGGAACCAACTTTACTTTTAACTAAAGGAAGTCTATCTGAAGTTCAACCCTTGTTACTTCGAATCCACTCCGAATGTTTAACTGGTGATATTTTTGGTTCCAAGCGATGTGATTGTGGTGAGCAATTAGAACGTTCCTTAAAGGAAATCCAAAGCCGTGGAAGAGGAGCTTTGTTGTATTTACGTCAAGAGGGTAGAGGAATTGGTCTTGCTAATAAATTAAAGGCTTATGAACTTCAAGAGCAAGGGATGGATACAGTTGAAGCTAATCTGAAGTTAGGATTTCAAGCTGACGAACGGCATTATGGAGTAGCTGCTGCAATTCTAAGAAAAAAAGGAATCACGAAAGTTAATTTACTAACCAATAATCCTGACAAGATTAAACAATTAGAAACGTTGGGTATCAAGGTAGAGGAGCGAGTGACAATCCAAATCCCAGCACGCCCCGAAAATCGAAGCTATTTAAAAGTTAAAAAAGAAAAAATGCATCATTTATTGAAAGGAATGGATTAAATGACAGAATATTTAGGTACTTTTAATGGAAGTAAACTTAAAATCGCGATCATAGTAGCGCGTTTTAATGATTTAGTGACAAAGCGTTTACTGGATGGGGCTTTTCAAACTTTAGCTCAAAATGGAGTTTCCAAGGAAGATATCGATATTTATTGGGTACCTGGAGCGTTTGAAATTCCACGCGTAGCTCAAAAAATAAGCCAGAAAGGTAATGTAGATGGAATAATTACTTTAGGAGCAGTCGTTCGAGGTGAAACATCGCATTATGAATCGGTTTGTTCAGGAGTAACAAGTGGAATCGCTCAAATAGCGTTAGAAGGAAAAGTACCGGTGATGTTTGGAGTGCTCATGACAGAAAATATGGAACAGGCTCTTAATCGAGCGGGTGGTAAAGCCGGAAATAAGGGTAGTGAATGTGCAACGGGGCTACTGGAAATGATTGATATTGAGCAAACAATAGATAGGGAATAGTGATACAAGGATTTAATGGTTGTTCAAAAAAGCGGTCTACGGAGGTTGAAACCAATATTTTTTTGAAAAACTTTAGTCCTTTAGACCACGGTAAATTTAAATATGTAGTTTTTTCTTAAAATAGCGCTTTCAAAAACCGATAATAGGTATATACCAATTTTAATTTTTATAAAATAAGCCCTATAAAGCGGATTATACCAATAATTTACGCTTGAAATAGCGTTTCCACTAACATAGAATTGGATTATCGCATTTATTCAATATTCTATTTGGAGGTATTATTCATGAAAGCATATTTGCAACGCATGGGTCGTTCTTTACAACTTCCCGTAGCCGTTTTGCCTGCCGCCGCTTTGTTGGTTGGTATTGGTAACTGGTGGGCTTCTTACAGTAATGACGTAGTTGCTCATTTCTTACAAGCCGGTGGTAACGCTGTTTTAGGTCAACTACCGCTATTATTTGCCGTTGGTTTAGCCCTCGGGATGTCTGTCGATCAATCTGGGGCTGCTGCCCTCGCTGGGTTAGTTGCCTTTGAGCTACCGGTCAATGTATTAAAGCCTGAATCGGTTGCTACATTAATGAACATCAAACCTACAGCCGTTGATGCTTCGTTTGCTCAAATTGGAAATGTATTTATCGGTATTATCGCTGGTTTGATTGCTGCAGCATTATACAATCGATTCCACGAAACAAAATTACCGATGGCTCTTTCCTTCTTTAGTGGTAAGCGTTTAGTACCAATTATGGCTGCCCTTGTTATGCTACTTGTCAGTGTAGTGTTACTATTTGTTTGGCCACCAGTTTACGGCGCTCTCGTTGCGTTTGCTAAGTTTATCTTGAACTTAGGCTGGGTTGGTGCTGGATTGTACGGTTTCTTCAACCGTCTCCTTATCCCAACTGGTTTACATCAAGCTTTGAATTCCGTATTCTGGTTTGACGTGGCTGGGATTAATGATATTGGTAAATTCTTGGCTTCTCAAGGTACAAAGGGTGTTACAGGTATGTACCAAGCTGGATTCTTCCCAATCATGATGTTTGGACTTCCAGCCGGAGCTTACGCTATTTACAAAAATGCTCGTCCTGAAAACAAAGCAACTACAGCATCATTGATGTTAGCTGCTGCATTTGCTTCATTCTTCACCGGTGTTACAGAACCACTTGAATTCTCATTTATGTTTGTTGCATGGCCTCTATACGTATTGCACGCAATCTTTACTGGTCTTTCACTCGCATTTGCGGCATTTATGCATTGGACAGCTGGTTTTGCATTCAGTGCCGGTTTAGTTGATTATGTGCTTAGTTTGAAGAACCCGATCGCTAACCAACCATTATGGTTAATTGTTCAAGGCCTCGTAATGGCTGTAATTTACTATTTTGGTTTCGATTTTGCGATTAAGAAATTCCATTTGATGACCCCAGGTCGCGAAGAATTAGCTGAGGACGATGGTGTTGAAGAAGTTGCAACTAATGATTCAGATGATAAGTATACTGTTCAAGCTAAAAAGATCTACGCTGCTCTAGGCGGTTCAGACAACTTACAAGTCGTGGACAACTGTACAACACGTCTTCGTCTTAAATTGAATGATACAGATAATATTAATGAAAATGCAATCAAACGCAGTGGTGCTGCAGGATTGAATAAGATTGATAAGAATAATCTACAAATTATTATTGGTACTGAAGTTCAATTCGTTTCAGATGCACTTGCAAAATTAGAGAATGCTAAGGCCCCAATTTCTTCAGTGAAGACTGCTGATGAAACAGCTTCAACAGAAGAAACGGTTGCTGATGGTATTAAACGGGATGTTACGGAAGAGTTCTATAGTGTTGCTAATGGACAATACATGGATATTGAGGAAGTTCCTGATGACACGTTTGCTCAAAAGATGTTGGGTGACGGATATGCTATTAATCCTACTGATGGAACGATTACTGCTCCAGTTGATGGAACAATTACATCAGTATTCCCTACTAAACATGCAATTGGTTTCAAGACAGATGCTGGTTTAGAAATCCTTCTTCATATGGGAATCGACACTGTTGAATTAAATGGTGCTCCATTCGATGTTAAGGTAGAAGATGGACAAACGGTTAAACATGGTGACGTTGTAGCTAAAGTTGACTTAGACGCAATTAAAAATGCGGGTAAGCAGACACCAATGATCGTCATCGTTACGAACATGGATGCAGTTCGGGTGATGAAGTTCAAAGGTAATGCATTAGTTACACCAGAATCCTTAGTTCTTAAAACAACTACTAAGTAAAATAAGTGAAGCAAAATCCTCTAAATCAACTACAATTGATTTGGGGGATTTTGTTTTCTAATAAAATTGGAGGTAGGGTAGGATAGCATGGTTGAAAAAGTTGTAGTTATCAATACGGGAATGGTTGGTATTTTACAGACGTCAAATGGGGCAGGACCCGTAGTGGAAGCGATGCTCGATTCGAGGTTGGTGAATAAACTAAAAAAGGCGCTCGTAAAGGTGGGAATTGTAGACGTGGATGTTGTTACTGGCGAAGTTGAAGAACTTTCAAAGTTTGCGTCAGATCCTAAAATATTAATTGCAATTAATAAACAAGTGTTGCAAACTAGCTCGCCTAAAATTGATCAAACGACAATTACGAACTTAGTCACTTATAGTAATGGTGAGGTTAGCGACCTTGTAACAAAAATTGAGCAAAAAATTAAGTTAAATTGAAGTTAAAGAGAGCCTTACAAGTAGTTACTTGTAAGGCTCTTTTTTCATAAATCGTAAACAAATTATTGTTGAACAATACCAGCCTTGGATAGAATCTCAAGTGATTCCGTCATTAAAGGAACTAGGCGAGCACGGTCTTCTGAAGAAAGGGCACTAAGGGTTTTATCCAATCTATTGGCAACCCGAAGAAATTGCTGCGCCATTAAATCACTACCTTCTTTGTCGGGGTAAACATTAACGTTACGCCGATTTTCCGTGTTGTGGACCCTTTTGATCATGTGTAGATCTTCTAATTTGCTAACGCTCCGACTTAATTGTGGTTTAGAAATACCGACTCTTTTAGCCAATTCAGACATGGAGGTACCAGGATTACCTAAAATATCCATTAAAATCATAAAATTCAAAGGCGATATTTTAATAGTTTCATCGTTAAAATAGCTAAAAATAGTTTGAGCAAGTGTGCCGAATAATTGCGCGGTTACTTTGACGTTTTCTGGTAACTGATCCCATTCTGATTGGTAAGGTTTATTATCCATTGGGTAGTTCACCTCCTATAAATATTTATATAACGTTATTATAGCACATTAATTTAACTTTGATTAATGGTTGACAATTGTTAACTATTGTCTATAATTAACATAACCAAGTGAAAAAGGAAGTAGCGTATATGTTAGAGTTAAAACATCTAAAGAAATACTATAAGGTCGGTGAAACAACCACCAAAGCCCTTGATGACGTTTCTGTTTCTTTCCGTAATCAAGAATTTGTAGCAATCTTAGGACCTTCTGGTTCTGGTAAGACCACTATGCTGAATATGATAGGCGGTTTAGATCGCTATGATTCTGGTAATTTGGTTATTGAAGGAAAATCAACCGACGACTTTAAAGATTCAGATTGGGATGCCTACCGCAATAATTCTGTAGGATTTATTTTCCAATCGTACAATATTATTGGTCATCTTTCGATTATTGATAACGTTGAGATGGGGATGACTTTATCAGGCGTGAGTGGAGAAGAAAAGAAGCGCCGTGCTAAAGATGCTTTAATTCGAGTTGGTTTAGAGAAGCATATGAACAAGCGACCTAACCAACTATCGGGTGGTCAGATGCAACGAGTAGCTATCGCCCGAGCCATTGCCAATGATCCAGAAATTCTGCTTGCTGATGAACCAACTGGAGCTCTTGATTCAGAGACTTCAGATGAAATCATGCAATTAATTAAAGAACTATCTAAAGAACGTCTGGTAGTAATGGTTACTCATAATCCAGAATTGGCTCGCCAATATGCTGACCGAATTATTGAATTTGCTGATGGTAAAATCCAAACAGATTCCAACCCTTATAATGGGCATGATGAAGTGACCAACTTTAAGCTTAAACATACTAAGATGAGTTATTGGACAGCTTTGAAACTTTCTTTTAAGAATATTATGACTAAAAAAGGTCGGACATTCTTGACGGTTTTTGCTTCCTCGATTGGAATTATCAGTATTGCGATTGTTTTGGCCTTATCAAATGGTTTCCAGAAACAAATTGACCAAACCCAAAGTGATACGATGGCTTCTATGCCGGTTTCAATTGGGGCCGTTGCTTCAGATTCAAGTGCAGCAATGACGGACAGTCAAAACAGTAGCTTCTCCAAACATAAGTATGTGGAAGCTGATTTGAGTAAATCGGATAAAGCCCAACACGTAAATAAAATAGATTCGAAGTACCTAGATTACGTCAAGAAAATGCCTAAAAAATACACTAAAAATATTGCGGTTACTTACAGTACCGGAATGAATTTAATTAGCCAAAAAGATGGTAAATGGCAAACGGTTAAGTTTAGTAATGCTGATCCCGATGCTAAGACAGTAGATACAAGTTCAATGATGGCTTCTGTTACAGGTGTGGGTGGCTCAGTTTATCCCATTGATCGTGATGGAAATCAAAGCTTCTTAAAGAAGAATTATCACGTTTTATCTGGAAGTTATCCAAAGAAGGCTACTGATGTTGTTTTAATTGCGGATCGCGATAATAAGATTAGCATCTCAGCTTTAAAGAACTTTGGAATTACAGCTAAAACTAACCAAAAATTTGATTACAATCAATTGATCGGTAAAACGGCCAAATTGGTAACTAATAATACTTACTATAAAAAATTGCCAACTGGTAACTATGTTCCTAGTGATAGGTATGCATCAATGGCGAATGCTAAAGATACTAAAACGCTAAAAGTTGTCGGTATCTTACGGGTGAAATCTAAGAATAGCGATGGCTTATTATCCAACGGAATCGCCTACAGTGATCAATTAACCAAATCCGTTTACGAAGATAATAAAGATTCTGATATTGTAAAAGCTCAAGCAGCTAGCAAAAAGAATATCATGACTGGTGAAACAATGGATGCTTCTACCAAAAACCAGATGCTAACGATGTTGGGTGGTAGTGAAACACCAAGTACTATCCAAATTTATCCAAGTAACTTTAAGAAGAAGGACCGGGTCTTAGACTACCTCGATAAATATAATGATGGCAAGAAAAAAGCGGATCAAATTGTATATACGGATATGGCCGGTAGTATTTCAAAACTGACTGGTGGAATGATGGATGCCATTACGTACGTCTTGGTGGCTTTTACAGGAATTTCGTTAGTTACATCAATGATTATGATTGCAATTATCACATACACGTCTGTAATTGAAAGAACTAAAGAAATCGGTGTATTGAAAGCTCTAGGAGCACGTAAGAAAGATATTACCCGTGTCTTTGATGCAGAGACGGCCATCTTAGGGATTGGGTCAGGACTTTTCGGAATTGTGGTAGCTTGGTTATGTACTTTCCCAATTAATGTCGTACTGGAAAAGATGACTGGTTTAAGTGGAGTCTCTCAATTAAATCCAGTTCATGCCATTCTCTTAGTCATAGTTAGTGCTGTGTTAACTATTTTAGGTGGACATATTCCAGCTAGAATGGCTGCTAAAAAAGATGCAGCAATTGCTTTAAGAACTGAATAACTTTAGTAAAAAAACGTTTCTTGAGAAAACTCTCAAGAAACGTTTTTTAGGTTATTTAGTTGAATCTTCTTTGTTTTTTAAGTTGGAAAGTAATTCAGGATTATTTACTAATGCATCGCGAATTTCTTTAAGGTAAATTTCACTATTTTCAATTGCTTCAGCTTCATCGTCTTCTTGTTCTTCTTTCTTAGGAAGAAACTTGTTGACTAATTTAACCAAAATAAAGACAACAAATGCAATGATTAAGAAGTTAATGACAGCATTGATAAAACTACCAAACTTGAAAGTAGCTCCGGCTACCTTAAGTACCCAATCTGAAAAATCAATTCCGCCGATAAATAAACCAATTAAAGGATTAATTAAATAATTAACTAATGATTTAACGATGGAAGTAAAAGCTCCACCAATAATAACACCGACAGCTAAATCAAGGACGTTTCCACGTGAAACAAATTCTTTAAATTCTTTAAGCAAATCAACCAACTCCTAGTTTTTTTTAGAGATTAATTCTCTGAATCCCTCTAACAGAATCGAACTGTTATCAAAACTTACCTAAGTGAGGGAACTGTAATTTGAAATAAGACCTTAACTTTATTTATGATATCATTTTTATTCACATTTAAAGTAGGCAAAATGCTCTTACAAATTTTGGTCAACCTTTAAAATGACTGAATTAATTTAGGATTCCCGCCAACGATCTAGTCGCTGAAGTCGAGATGGATAACAAATTAATAAAAATATTTTTTTGAATATATTCATTTTTGATTGTTTGATTTCTTTAATCCCTTTCGCCTTGATGTCATCAATAGTAAGGGTAGGGTCAGTGAAAGCTCCATCTTGATAACATGAAATGCAATAGTAATTTGATGAGTCACCGTTGGCTTTAGTGCCAGCATTTGTAGTAGTAAGTGGTCTTCCACAGCTTTGGCAAAATTTATTCATTACTTACACCTCTCTTTTATAACATCCGATAACTTAATTAGTAACATCAACTTCCCACTGAAAAGTAGCTAAACCCGATTTTGTACAACCATAATTATATATTAATTACTTATGGTTAGCATTAAAAATAAATTAAATCTGAATGCAGATAAAAATAAGATTATCCCGTTGAATTTGAAATTAAATTTTTATAAAAATGTACCTAGAAAAAAGTTAATAGGGGATTATTTTATGATAAATTATCATTTCCGAGTTACATTTTATAGCCATATGAAACATACGGGTATTAATCATGGTTTTGAATAGCACCTGCTAACATTCAAACTTAAAATGAAGTTCAAAATTTGTTTAAATTAATTTAATTCGAACTAAAACACCTCCTATGTGCTACTTATAAATAAGTAACGCGCAAGAGGTGTTTTTAAAATGCTTAAGATGTAATAATTTGAAGCTGTTGAGTACGTTGTAATTGTAGTGATTGAGCTTGATTAATCTCATCATAGAGCACAGTTGCCATTTCTGGGGTAATAACCCCACGGCTTACTCCACGTTGAATAAAGTTATATTCTTGCTGAAAGGCTTGAATGTATAAATCGCTACTTACAAAGACTGCCTGTTTATTATAATCATGACGAACCATTGAGCAGTATCGATTGATAGATCTACGAACGAGGTTAATATATTGGTTATTACTTTGTTTACGTAATAAGCGACCACGCAAAACATCGTCTAAGTATTTATCAGTAGAGTCGATCACTTCATTGTTGAGTTCCAAAAGAGCATCCCGAACGTCCAGACGTTGTTGGAATGTATCCGAAGGTTGAGCAGCCAACCATTTTTGACGAGCAACGGTACGTTGATGTTTGGTAATTTGCCCATTTTTGACGTGCCAGAGGGCGTGTTTGCAAAGACCTGATACCTTTTTAAAGTTCTTTTTAAATATATAATGTACTCGGTTAGCAAAGTGCTCCCGAGGATTAAAGTTAGGAGCTACAAAATTATTTAGAATTTTTTCATAGATATTAACAACTTCTAAACTATATTTAGCTGAAATTGAAGGTCCATGAATGTAAGTGACAATGAAGTCTTTGGTTTCAAACATTAACTCCTGATATTCATCAAAATCAATAATTTGGCCATTCAATGCCCCTTTTTGGGACTGCAACTGTTCCGTTAAAGCCTCACGAACCGCGTGATCATCGATGGTATCACGTAGTTGTAAAGTAGCATAATCCACCATCTTATTACGAACATGATCGATATCAGCGAGTGAATATTCCGTCGTTTTGACAGGAAGCATCAGCGGAAGACTGATAGCACTGACTAACATACTAATTAAAATTACTAGCGTGGCAATCACAATTAATTCTTCACGATAAGGGAAGGGATGACCACCGATTCTAGTAGGAAGTGAAAAGGCCATCGCCAAAGTCACGGTCCCATGCGCACCACTAATTGCAAATATCCTTGACCATAGCTGATGCACGGATTTGTCATGTGGGCCTAAGAAATGGTCAGGATTGTCTGGATTTTCATGAACAGACCACCAGTAACGGATAGCTAGCATTGATAGATAAATCAGTAAACTAATACCAATTAATTGAGCAATCGTCATCGTTCCCATCTGGATAAAATCTTTCCAAACCATCGGTAAAGTCACTCCAAGGAATAAGAAAACGACGCTATTTAGGAAACTTGAGATAGTATTCCAGACGGTTGCTGAGGTAAGCTGAACTCGAGTTGAAGTTAAACGGAGGCGTTCAGATTCCCAATTATGAACCATTCCAGTAGCAACGACGGCTAGAATGCCAGAAGTTCCCAAATGTTCAGCTAAAAGATAGACGAGAAAAGGGGTCAACAGACTAATCGGAATGATGATAGTTTCCGGATTATTAGCGCGCATGTTTAAATTAACGCGAAGAGAAACAATTAAAAAGCCGGCAATAATTCCAATGATTACGCCACCAAGCGCGACAAAAATAAAATGTTCGACTCCGGTAATTGCTGAAAAAGTTCCATTTTGTAAAACAGATAAAGCTAAATCAAGGATTACCAGTCCAGTGGCATCGTTAAATAAGGATTCTAGTTCTAAAGCTTCATTAACATTTTCGGGCATGGCAGTTCCGCTGGTCATCGATTTAACAGCAACCGCATCGGTGGGAGTAACGATGGCTGCTAGGGCAATGGCCACTGGTAGCGTCCATTTGGTTTCAAAATTATTAGTTAAGATTCCAACAACTAAAGCGCTGGCGCCAGCTAAAACTACCGACAGAAAAAATACCACGCGAAAACGTTGGCGAATTCGATTGAAGGATTGTTTTTGACCATCTATAAACATGATAGGTGCAATAACCACTAACATAAAAAATTCTGGTCTTAATTCAAAATTATGAAATGCTGGGGTAAATGATAGGATTACTCCAACGATAATTAAAATAAATGCTTCGGGAATTCGAGGCACAAGTTGTTTAATAATATTAGATAAGATTACACCTGTTAAAAGTAGTGCAATTGTGTAAAATGTTTGCAAGGTTACTACCTAATCTCCTATGAATAAAATTTATAGAAGTCATTATAACAAAAAATGAGATGATGACTTCATCGTCTCATTTTACTACAGCATGTGATATTAGGATGACGTTATCTGATGATAAATTCTGACTCGATGGAAACCGATTTGATAGCGCCCGTAATAGCAAGTTCGCAAGCGGCTTGACCAATCATTTTTAGATGGTGATCAATCGTGAGGATTTTTAATAGACTTCCAGATATTTGATTTTCCTGTCCCATTAAGGCCGGCAACTCTAAATTATTATCTAGGTAGTATTGATAAATGCCAGCAATAATATCGTCGCTATTACCAAAAATGAAATCTGGCGTATCTCTTGCAATTAAATGAGCGGATTGGTAGCCATCATTGTAATTGTAGCAATCCGTATAGACTAAATTGGAGTCTGGGAAAGTTCCAAAAACTTTTTTGTAAGAGTGAAAAATAATTTTACTCGTGGCACTGTTTCCGTACGGACGACTTAAAATAATAGCAATTTTGCTATAGCCACCTTGTTTAACCCATTCGAACGCCTGTTGATAGGTACTTTCACGGAGCGTATAGGCAGCCGCAATGGGATTGCCCTGTGGATTTTCACAGCATACGATGGGGCCATATTTTTGATATTTGATTAATTCAGTTAGTGGCAATTTGCGAGATATAAAAATTAGCGCATCAAAGGCTTTTCGGTGAAGTTTTTCTAAATGTTTTTGTTCTAACTTTTCGTCATACTGAGATTCCAAAAAAAGAACATTATATTCAGCAGCAAAAGCTAAGTCCATAATTCCATGGGTTAACTCAGAAAAAAAAGGGATGACGCATATGAGGTACTACCACACCAATCGTAAACGTCTGGCCCTTACTCAGGTCACGAGCAATGGCATTGGGTACGTAGTCCATTTCGTCAATAATCCGTTTGATCTCCTTACTAGCTTTGTCAGAGACATAACCACTCTGATTGATAAAACGGGAAACGGTAGATGCTGAGTATCCAGATTTTTTAGCAATGGTTCTAATATTAGTCATTATTATCAAGTCCTATTTTAAATTCGATTAAGGTCCATACCCTCATTTTAAAGTATGAAACGCGTTCCACAACCAATATTTTAACTTAGCAATCTTAAGGCTTGCTATGGTACGCGTTTCATAGATTATGCTCTGTTTAAAGGAGGATGATTGATATGTATACGTATGTAGAAGTGACTTCAGAAGGTACCAGAGAGATTGGATATGCTCAAGTTAAGTTTAACGATGAAAAAATGATCTTAACTTTTTCAAATGGTTTAGGAATAACAAGAATGAAATTCAATTTAGACGATGTAGGATACGTTGCTGAGGGGCAATTTATCGGAGGTAACACTTTCACGTTAAATGCCGATGGTTATCGAATCACACTATACGAAGATGGTCTGGCCACTTCGGATTATTTGAGAAACTACTTTAAATATTTATTGGTGCAAGTATAAACATGAAATTAAAATTAATGCTAGATAATAAAAGTCCTTCAAGCTACTTAGTTAACTTGAAGGACTTATTTTATTGCACTAAATCAGAATTGCTATGGATTGATAAGGTTTCAATTTCAGCGTTGTTGTTAATTCAGGATTAGTCTCGTAGTTGTTAATCAAGATTTTAGCAGTTTCAGTGGTGTATTTACTAGGAATTGAGATGGTAGCATCATTTCCATAGAAGTTATTGAGAACCAACAAGCTTTGGTCTTGATAGGTACGAATATAAGCGAATACAGAAGGGTGATTAAGTTCAAAGGATTGATAATCTCCTTCAGAAATAATGGAGAATTCTCGGCGAAGTTGAATTAATTTTTGGTAATAAGCAAAAATTTCACCGTGTTCTAGTTCATTTGCAACGTTAATTTCAGTTTGCTTAGTTGGTTTTAACCAAGGTTGAACTTCAGAAAAGCCAGCATATTTGGAATCATCCCAATGCATAGGAACTCGACTATTATCGCGAGCTTTAGACTTCACGATTTCAAGTGCATCTTGAGGAGATTTATTTTCTTTCAAGAGTCGTTGATAAGCGTTTAAGGCTTCTACATCAACATATTCGTCAATGTTTTGGTAATCTGGATCGACCATGCCGATTTCTTCTCCCTGATAAATATAGGGCGTTCCACGAAGCAAATGCATCGTGGTGGCAAGCATTTCGGCAGACTTAGCTCGGTATTTACCAGAATCTCCAAAGCGATTTAAGGCCCAAGGCTGATCGTGATTATTCCAGAAGAGGGCGTTCCATCCATCACCTTCATCCATGCCCACTTGCCAAGTATTTATCGTCTTTTTAAGTGCAGCAAAGTCAAAAGGAACTTTCGTCCATTTTTGTCCGTGGTCGTAATCTACTTTTAAATGGTGGAAGGTGAAAGCCATGGTTAATTCATGTTCTTCCGGACGAGTATATTTCACACCATTTTCAACTGAAGCTGAAGAAAACTCTCCTACGGTAATTACTTCAGGGTCTTGAAGTGCAGCTTGATGCATTTCCTTAAGATAACTTTGAACGATAGGTGTATCGGTATACATAAATTTTGATTCTACGCCTTCAGGAGCGTCGGTTAACTCTACGTCCTTTCCAGTCACATTAATTACATCAAAGCGGAATCCCTTAACCCCCTTGGCATGCCAAAAATTAATGACCTTGAAAAGTTCTTGGCGAACTTCAGGGTTATGCCAGTCAAGATCGGCTTGATGCTCGTCGTATAAGTGTAAGAAATATTTACCGGTATCACCAAATTTAGCCCAAGCTGGTCCACCAAATTTAGAAGTCCAATTGTTGGGTAAATCACCATTTGGTTTAGGATCTCGAATGTAGAAGTATTTTTGATAGTGTTCGTCGCCAGCTAAGGCTTTTTGAAACCATTCATGCTCAGTAGAAATATGATTTAACACCATATCTAGCATAACTCCGACATGGATTTCCTTTAATTTACGGACTAATTCTTCAAAAGCTGACATCGTACCAAAGACAGGGTCAATTTCATAGAAATTGGCAATGTCATAACCATTATCGTATTGAGGAGAAACGAAAAAAGGATTGAACCAAATCATATCGATATTCAACTTATCAATATAAGGAATTTTTTTGATAATTCCTTGTAAATCTCCAATGCCATCGTTGTTAGAATCATAGAATGATTTGGGATAAATTTGGTAAATAACCTTATTTTTAAAATTCATAGTTAGTGTCCTTTCAATTTTTGTCTTCTAGCAAAATCAACAAAACTAAATTTATCAGCTCGATGAATAGATTCGGTAAATTGGAACAACGTGGTGTCATTGAGATAAGTCATACTTCGAATTACTACGACGTCTTTGTGTGGTGGAATTTTTAATAATTGACGTTGGCGTTCAGTAGGCTCTTCGACCGTGATGGTTTTAGTAGCATAGCTAATATCCAGTCCAAGTTGGTCTTCGAAATATTCATACAGAGAATTTTCAGCAGCCATTTTTGGAATATCATTAACTACCTTTGAGAGTACGTAATCTATATCAATAATGATGGGTTCATCATTAATGGTTCTTAAACGTTCAATATAAGTAGCTTCTAACTCACTATTTTGATCGAGACCAAAATCCTTGGTAGGCACCAAACGAGGCTCTAATGTAAGTACTTTTGTAGTTGAATGCATATTTTGTGATTGATTGAGCTCTTTGAACGATTTGATACCGGAAACTGGGAAAACAAATCTAGAAACATCGAGGACGATTGATCCTTTGCCTTTAATTTTTTGAATGTAGCCCAGTTCTAGCAAGAGCACCAAAGCTTTTCGAACAGTTTCACGTGAAGTTCCATATAGGTCGCAAAGTTCGTTTTCACTAGGTAAATAAGAACCGGCAGGATAGATACCATGAATAATTTTATTGGCAATATCTTGTTTTATTAAATCGTATTTACTTTCCATACAAGAGCTACCCCTTTCTTAGAAACGCTTACATTTTAACATGATGTAACTAGTATATACAAGGTAATATAATTTATTATTTATCAATAACCTGTAATTAAAGGCGCTATCTTTATTGTTGACATCTTGTATATACAAGTTTATGATAAAAGCATGTTAAATAGCAAGCGCTTACAAATATATTGAAATTATATTAGAGCATGTGAGGAATAATCTTATGAAAAAAACAAATGATAATCTCATAGTTGTAGCACCAGCAAGTGGTAAGGTGATTCCACTTGAACAAGTAGAAGACCAAGTTTTTGCCCAAAAAATGATGGGGGGAGGTTTTGGGTTAGAACCTACTAACGGTAATCTAGTTGCTCCTGTGGCTGGGACAGTAATGATGGTAGCTGATAGTAAGCACGCAATTGGTATTAAAACTGATAGTGGTGTCGAAATATTGCTACATCTCGGAATTGATACCGTAGAACTAAAGGGCACCCCATATGATCTTAAAGTTCAAGTTGGCGATCATGTAGAAGCAGGAAGTAGCCTAGGAACTTGGGACTTAGATTTAGTGCGTAATAATGGCAAGCAAACTACTATAATCTTTGCAATCACTAATAGCAGTGAAGTGTTAGAGCAGTTGGAAATTGAAGCTGATACAGTTGAAGTAGGAAAAAATGTTGCAAATCTAAAATTAAAAACGGTTTCAGAAAAAGTGGAGCGTTCTAAAAGTAATGAAGGTAATCGCTTTGAAAAAACAGCTCAAAAAGTAATTGATGCAGTGGGCGGACCCGACAATATCAATAGTGTGATTCACTGTATTTCTCGTTTACGCTTTTATTTGAAGGATATTAATAAACCCGATGATGATATTATTCGAAATGACGACCATGTTATTGATATTATGCGTGCTCAAGGTCAATACCAAGTAGTGATTGGTCCAGATGTAGTCGATGTTTATGACGCAGTTATTGACCAATTAGGGACAGAATTTGGGGATGAAGAAGGAACCGAACAAGCCGTTAAAGCTACGCAACCACAAGGCCCTGATAACCGGAATTTCCTAGAAAAAACAAAAGATGGATTTAATAATTTTATTGGTGTAATTACTGGTTCGATGAGCCCAGTGATTTGGTCATTGGCGGCAGCTGGTATTCTCAAGGGATTATTATCAGTCTTAACGATGCCACAGATTGGGGAACTACTAAGTCCTAAAAGTAATTTATACATCATATTAAATGCCATTGGCGATTCAGTTTTCTTCTTCCTCCCAATTTTAGTAGGATTTTCTGCGGCAAAACGCATTGGTGGAGATCCAATCATCGCAGCCGTAATTGGTGGGGTATTGGTACATCCTACGCTAACTCCGTTGGCTGGAAAATCGTTAGGGATGTTGGGTGGATTTAACTTCCCAATGGTCCAATATTCATACTCGATTTTCCCGATGATTTTAGCTGCTTGGTTGGCATTTAAAATTGAAAATTATTTGAAGAAACATTTACCAAGTTATCTAACCATGATTTTTGTTCCATTTATTACAATTCTGATTGTTAGTGGAATTACGATTTATATTACTGGCCCAGTCATTGTCGGCATTTCTAAATGGATTGCGGTAATGATTTCATGGGTACTGGTTCATAGTGGATGGGCATCAGGAATTCTAGTAGGTGGTTTCCATCAAGTATTGGTAATCTTTGGTTTGCATTGGGGAATTACTCCATTGGTAGTTAATGACATAGCTACCACGGGACACAGTTACTTAAATGCTTTGATTTGCCAAACCATGATTTCACAAGGTGCAGCTGTTTTAGCCGTGGCGATTAAGACTAAGAAAACTAACTTAAAGAGTTTATCATTTGCGGCTGCCATTTCAGCCTTTTGTGGAGTTACTGAACCCGCTATTTACGGGGTTAACCTCCGCTATAGAAGGGTCTTCATTTCTGGATTGATTGGTTCAGCATTTGGTGGATTTATAACCGGGTTGTTCCATGGTAATATGTACGGATTTGCCGGTTCATGGATTGGTTTTGCATCCTTCTTTAATCCAAGCAATCCGTCTGATTTAAGCAGCTTCTGGATTTTCTTGATTTCCTCAGTTGTATCTACCATTATTGCCTTTATTGCAGCATACGTTTGGGGCTACAATGACAAAATGGAAGTTGGTAAAAAGGTTGAAAAACCAATTAACCCTAGTAAAAAATAATTTGTAAAAAGCTAATATGTAGGAGGCCACCATGGGTATTCAATTAATTGCAAGTGATATCGACGGAACTTTTCTAAATGATCAACAGGATTTTGACCATCAACGTTTTCAAGCTCAGTTAGACAAACTTAATGAACGAAAAATTAAATTTGTAGTAGCGAGTGGAAATCAGATGGCTCATTGTCAGGAAGTATTTGCTGGCATTAAGGGTGACTTAACCTTTGTTGCCGAAGATGGTGCCCTTACGATTGAACAAGGGAAAATTTTAGACGATAATCCGCTAAAACCGGCTTTATTACACGACACAATTGAGTACTTATTGACGACTCCGATGTTTAAAGGCGTTGAGCTGATTCTGTCGAGCCAACATCGTGCATTTACTAATATGAAAATGGATAATCCGGAATGGCCCGTTAGCTCGTATTTTTACAGCCAATTAACCCCAGTGGATCACTTTAAAGACATTAAAGATCCAATTTATAAGATTGATGCCCATTGGGTTGATATTGATAATGTGCGTGAACAAGCCGCACTGTTAAAAACCGCTTTAGGGGATAGCTTGGGAAGTGTGATGAGTGGCTTCAATGGAATTGACATTACGATGCCCCATGTTACTAAAGCGTATGGACTTCAGCAATTACAAAATCGTTGGAAAGTTTCGATGGATGAAACGATGGCTTTTGGTGATACCCAAAATGACGAAGCCATGTTGCATCATGCGCGACTAGGCTATGCAATGAAAAACGCAGAACAAGAAGCACTGGACGCCACCGAATTGGTTACACCATTGGATAACAACGATAGTGGAGTGATGGACATGATTGATCGGGTGCTCCGCGGTGAAATTGAATAATTGATAGATTGTTCTTGGTTTATGGACCGCTACTAGGATGGAATGCAATTTTCCATATAGTAGTGGTTTTTTGTATGGAAATGGGTTTCAGGTTTACGTGGGATAACCCTGATTATCCATAAGAAAAACTTATGAAAATTGGTAAGAATCGAAATTGGTTAAGAATGGGGGAGCTTGTAGAATAATTACATAATAAAAATTTGGATGCGGGTGATAGGAATGAACAAACAGAAATTTGGTATGATTTTACCAATTATTTTAATTAGTTATTTTATGATTCTTTTGGATAATTCAATTGTTTTTACAAGTACGGTAAAGATTGCAGCAGACTTGAGTTTGTCGGCTTCGGAATTATCGTGGGTAACTAATGCATATGCATTAACCTTTGGTGGATTATTAATGATTGGTGGACGGTCAGGAGATATTTTTGGTCGAAGAAATGTCTTTTTAATCGGGTTGGTAATCTTTAGTATAGGATCCTTATTGGTTGGTTTATCAACTAATGGTTTAATGATTATCGCCATGCGAGCCTTACAAGGAATTGGATCGGCAATTCTTGCTCCAACCACTTTAGCTTTGTTAATGGATAGTTATCGAGATCAGATGAGAACCAGAGCGATTGTATATTATGGTGCTACTGGTGGATTAGGTGCCAGCATTGGATTAGTTGTTGGTGGATTGATTGCTAGTTACGCTAGTTGGCGCTGGGGCTTCTTACTTAACGTGCCCGTAGGGATACTGATGATTGTGTTAACACTCAAATATATTCCAGCAAGTAAAAAGGTAGAAGGAAAATTAGATTGGTTAGGTTCGATTTTGTCAGTCTTAGGAATTACTGCCCTTGTTTATGGAATTAATGGAGCTAGTCATCCGGTACCCATGGTTATGACCGGGATTTTACTTTTGGTTTTATTTGTATGGCAAGAAAAAGTTTCTAAGCACCCGGTTACACCATTAAAACTATTTAAAGATCGAGAAAGAAGTAGTGCTTATATTGCAAGGTTCTTTTTCTTAGGTGCAATGATTTCATACTTCTTCTTAACGCCACAAGCGATGCAACAGGTTTATCACTTTACGCCATTAATGGCAGCGGTAGGATTCTTACCAGAAACACTACCTCAATTTGTTTTTGCTACATTGGTATCACGGTTAAACGAAAAGTTTACTAATACTCAGATTTTAATTGCTGGAACGGTAATTACCTTAGCTGGATTGGTTTTCGCCGCTGTGATAGGGATACAAGCAGGATATTGGTGGTCAGTAGCTATTCCAATGGTGATTATTGGTATAGGTCAAGGATTTACATTGAGCCCTCTAACCGTAGCCGGAGTAGCAAATACGGATAAGGAAATTGCCGGATCGGCTTCAGGTGTAGTAAATATGGTTCATCAAATTGGTAGTTCAGTGGGACTTTCAATTATCACCGCGCTGACAGCTAATTTAATTAGCCCAGTATTATCATATGACCACGCTATCATCATTATGGCCGTATTTATGTTGATTTCAGTCGGAGCTACTTTAAATATCGGTCTTAAAAAATAAGTGATTTTATAAAGAGAGGGATTATCATGAACGTATTAATTATTGGCGCAACAGGAACGATTGGAAATGCAGTAAGACAAACTTTATTAAGTGAAACAGATGCAAATTTAACCCTTTTTGCTCGAAGTGCCAACCGATTAAAACCCGGTAGTCGTGAAAAAGTGGTGGCTGGTGATGTAAACCAAGCCCATGATTTAGACCAGGCGATGAAAAAGCAAGACGTCGTATTTGTAGCACTTAGTGGTAATTTAGGAACATATGCTGAAAATATTGTATCAGCAATGAAACGTAATCAAATTGACCGCTTGCTATTTATTACCTCGATGGGAATCTATAATGAGATTCCGGCAACAATTGGAAGCAATGGGAATTTAGAATATAATTCGGTCCTAAGTTCATATCGACAAGCAGCTGATGTTGTTGAAGCTTCAGATTTGAATTACACCGTAATTCGTCCAGGTTGGTTTACTAGTGGTCCAGTAGATTACGAAGTTACATTAAAAGGAGAACCGTTCGGAGGACATGATGTTTCGGTTAGTTCAATTGCTGATCTTGTAAAACGACTCACTTTTGATGCTACCTTGTATTCACGGGATAGTGTCGGAATTAACACCCCTCAATGATTATATTTAAGGAAGAGTTGAAATTTATTTCAGCTCTTTTTGTTTTATAATGAGGTAAATCCATGAAGTGAGGTAAACTAATGTTTCAACAAATGCAGTATTTTATTGATGTGGTCGATGCACACAGTTTTACCCAAGCAGCTGCTGACGATAATATTTCTCAATCGGCTATTTCCCAACAAATTAAAGAACTTGAAAATAATCTAGGAGTTTTATTGTTGAAACGTCAGGGTCGGAGCTTCGAAATTACCCCAGCTGGACAGTACTTTTATCAGCATAGTAGGGATGTTTTAGGACAGGTTAAAAAAATTGTTAAAGATACCGTTAGAATTGCCAATGATAACGAACCTGAATTAAGAGTTGGATATTTGAAAAGTTTTGGAACAACGGAGTTCTTACAAACCGTTGCTGAATTTTCTAAATCTTACCCAGAAGTAAAAATTAAAATCAATAATGGAACGCATGAACAATTGTATGATTGGTTGCGTGAAGAAAAAATTGATCTGGCTTTTTCTGATCAACGGCGAGCCCCTTCCAATGAATATGTAAATGATTTTTTGACAGAAAGTGGATTGATGGTTGCAGTAAGTCAAACGGGGGAATTTAGCCACGCAGAGCAAATTGATGTGGCTGATTTAGCTGACTTGCCATGTATTTTAATTACCGATTCAAAGCAACAACTGGCAGAGGAAACATATTATCAAGAAATTTTAGGTGTTAAAGGTGGTTTTCGATTAGTTGCTAACTACGATGAAGCCCAGATGCTGATTGCAGCTAATCAAGGATATTTAATTGTTAATCAGCGAACCCAAAACCTACTCGATAGTGGAATCATTCAAACCGTACCTTTGCACAATGGTGGGCATGAATTGACTCAGAAGTATTATATGTACTGGAAAGTCGATAATTCAGGGTTTTATATTGAAACTTTTGCCGAAATGTTTGAGCATCATTTTAAATAAGTTTTACTTATTTAATAGAGTTAAGATTAGAATAGCTCGGCTCCTTAATTATAGATACCATATAGGATAGAAAGATATCAAAGGAGTAAATCTATGACAAAAGATGAAGAACAAATTGTTCAACTATACCGAGCTGAAAATGAAGCAATGGTGAAAAAAGATATAAGTCGACTAGATATGATTTTAGGCGATCGAATGACTTTAACGCATATGACGGGATACGTGCAACCTAAACTGGAATGGATCGATCAGATACAAAATGAAGAAATGCAGTACTTGGAGTCCAAAGAAGAAGCTATCAAAGATATTCGAGTTGAAGGAAATTTGGGACAATTAACGGGCCAAAATTTAGTAACCGCCAAAATCTGGGGCGGATCGAAGGACGTTTGGCCTCTTCAAATGAAAATGTATTTTGAGAAGAACAATGGGCGATGGGTAATTAGTAAGCAGGTAGCTAGTACGTATTAAAAGTAGAAAAATAGGTATGAAAAAAACAGTGGAAAAGATTATCCACTGTTTTTTAGTGCACAAAAAAATCAGTAACCACGGCTTTACGCTGCGTGACTACTGATTAGTGTGTCGTGTGTTTGATGGGTGGTCAGGGGATCGAACCCTGGACCCACGGATTAAGAGTCCGTTGCTCTGCCAGCTGAGCTAACCACCCATATAATTAATATGTATCAACTCGACTTAAATATAGTATCATGAAAAATAGGGGCTGGCAATACTTTTTTTAAAAAAATTTCGAAAAAAATTAAAAAAATGCAAAAACGATTTAAATCGTGCTACAGATAGCGTTTCCGATTGATTTTAGTGTATATGTTATAATTAACCAAGATTAATGGATTGGACCATTTTTATCAGGAATGCATACCTGATGGCAGATAAATCTTCCAAGGAGGGCTAACATGCCAAAGATTTTAGTAGTAGATGATGAAAAACCGATTTCTGACATAGTTAAGTTTAATTTAGATAAAGAAGGATACGATGTAGTTACTGCATATGATGGTGAGGAAGCTCTTGCCCAAGTCGAAGAAGAAAAGCCCGACTTGATTCTGCTTGATTTGATGTTACCAAAAATTGATGGATTAGAGGTTGCGCGCCAAGTAAGAGCAAAACATAATATTCCAATCATCATGGTAACAGCTAAGGATTCAGAATTAGACAAGGTTGTTGGACTTGAGCTTGGTGCGGATGATTACGTTACTAAGCCATTTTCTAACCGTGAACTAGTGGCGCGGGTAAAAGCCAACCTTCGTCGTCAGGATCAATTGCAACAAGATGATGAGACTGTTAAAAATAATATTAAAATTGGACCTTTAGTGATTAATTCAGATTCATACTCAGTGACTCGTGATGGGATGCAATTAGATTTGACCCATCGTGAATTTGAACTTTTACATTATTTGGCTCAACATACGGGCCAAGTGATGACTCGTGAACATCTTCTTCAAACGGTTTGGGGATATGATTATTTTGGGGACGTTCGTACAGTGGATGTTACCGTACGTCGTTTGCGCGAAAAAATTGAAGAAACCCCAGGAAACCCTCAAATTTTGGTTACACGTCGTGGAGTGGGATACTATTTACGTAATCCAGAAAATGATTAATTAATTCAGGATTTTTGGAGACTAAATGAATAAACGAACGAATTTTTTCAAATCAATTAACTTTAAAATAGCTCTAGTGTTTGCAATGTTGCTAGTCGTAACGTTGGAAGTCGTTGGAGTTATTTTTGTGCGACAACTTGAAACACAAAACTTGAATCAATTTAAAACTCAAGTTCAACTACAACCTTATGTTGAAAATGAGATTAGTACGCAATTAGAACGTGCTAATACGAAGAGCGCTAACTCACAAATATCCGATATCATTGGAAACATCAATAATCAAAATATCACGGAAATTCGAGTGATTGATGCCAAGGGTGTTATTCGGGGAACGAGTAATAGTACTAACCAGAATATTGTTGGTCAAAAGACAACGGATCGCAATGTTAAGGATGTAATCTACAATACGCGAACCTATCAACAAGTTTCGTACAATAAAACCACTAACACGCGTTATTTTGTTTCAATTGTTCCTTTAATTAACACTGCAGGAGCAACCAACAACTTGACGGGTGTTGTTTATATACGCGCTAATCTAGAATCGGTATATCAGAATGTTAATAATATTACGTTAATTTTCGTAGTAGCTGCTTTAATTGCGATTACAATTGGACTAATTTTAGCCGTTTTAATTTCCCGAGCGATTACCCGTCCCATCGAAGAAATGCGGCAACGAACGATTCAAATCGCCCGTGGAGATTATTCTGGTCAGGTTCAGATTTATGGTGATGATGAACTTGGCCAACTAGCAGAAGCTGTTAATGAACTTTCTGTACGGGTAGAAGAATCTCAGGAATCGACTGAATCTGAACGGCGGCGTCTTGATTCCGTCTTGGGCTATATGACTGATGGGGTGCTGGCGACAGATCGACGCGGACGAATAACCATCGTTAATGAAATGGCAACGGATTTCTTGAATCTTGAGAATGACCAAATCGTTGGGAAATCAATTTTAGACATTCTCGATTTACGAGGAACGTTTACTTTACGGGACTTACTTGAAAATCAAGAGCAGGTTGTTTTAGATCTTTCCGATGATGACCAAGATTTAATTTTACATGCTTCATTTGCCTTAATTCAGCGTGAATCAGGCTTTATTAGTGGTCTGGTTTGTGTTTTACATGATGTTACTGAACAGCAAAAAATTGATCAAGACCGAAAACGATTTGTTTCTAACGTTTCGCATGAATTGCGGACACCTTTGACTAGTATGAAGAGTTATATTGAAGCATTGGTTGAAGGAGCCTGGAAAGATCCAGAAGTGGCCCCTAATTTCTTGAAGGTTACGCAAGAAGAAACGGATCGAATGATGCGGATGATTAATGATTTACTAAATTTATCACGTATGGATTTAGGAACGGCTAGATTGGAACGTGAATATGTTAACCTAAATGAATTATTCAACCATATTTTGGACCGTTTCGATATGATTCTGAAAAATAGTGATAAACCAGATAAAAATTACTCTATTAAACGCGACTTTACGCGTCGTGATATTTGGGTTGAAGTTGATACAGATAAAATTCAACAAGTATTGGATAATATCATGAATAATGCGATTAAATATTCTCCAGATGGGGGGATTATTACCTGTCGGCTATTAGAGACCCACAATCACGTGATTATGAGTATTACAGATCAAGGTTTGGGAATTCCAAAGGATTCAATTAGCCACATTTTCGATCGTTTTTACCGCGTGGATAAGGCTCGTTCACGGGCTCAAGGTGGTACTGGTTTGGGATTGGCGATTTCAAAAGAAGTTATCCAACTTCATGGTGGTCGAATTTGGGTCGAAAGTCGCGAAGGTGAAGGATCTACCTTCTACATTTCACTTCCATATGAACCCTTTGAGGAAGGAGATACTTGGGAATAATGAAAGATACTAAAACGCGTAAAATTGTCCGACATGTCATTTTATTAATATTAGCGCTAACTAGCATCGTGCTTTCATGGGTAATTTGGACTAACCCGGCTCGGTATGAACGCGCTAAGCAGGTTTCCAGTGAAAAAGTACAATCAAACCAGGTTAACCGGGATAAAGGCGATGTTATCTTACCAACGCAGGTTATCTATACCAAGGGAGAACAACAAGAATTGATTAATAATTCTAAAAGTAGCCTTCCCAAGGCAGCTGTTAAAGAAATTTCGAGTTGGAAACTATCAAACATAACTCGGGTTTCAAGAGGTAATAAAGAACGTTTTTTGGATTATGCTACGTTAAGTCACAGTTTGATGCTGAAATATCCAAGTAATATCACTGGGAAAATTTTCAATAGTATTTATGATCAAAAGTTAAATACAAACGCTGAAATTAGCCAAATTGTAGTTAACGTGAATAAACCAAACGAGTTTTTCCTGTTAAATGATGCGACTTATGACGTTTACCAAGCTAAAGCTTCTAAACAAGATTTAAAGCAGTTACGCAAATTGATTAAGCAGAGTGATAGTCAGTATAAAGTGAAAGAAACCATCATGAATCATAATCTGATTAATGATTATCAAACTGCAATTAAGGTACCTTATTATAGTTTTTCAGTTAATAAAGAGAGCAGTAGCGTCTTCACTGCCAACTTGTTAACAAATACTGATGCAGATTCAATTGATACGAAGAAAACTAAAGATGGTACAGAATATGTCTCAAATGATACAACCAAACGTTTACTGATTAAAAACAATGGTTTTGTGACATTTAATAATGCCAGCAAAGCTAATGATACTGAAGAAAGCTTAAAGCGAAATCTAGAATTGAGCTTTTATCAGATGAAACAACTAGGGGTACAAGTGGACAACATGCGCTATTTCAATTTCCATGAAAATAATCATGAAATCGAA
This sequence comes from Pediococcus sp. EKM201D, assembly GCF_011800215.1. NCBI lineage: Bacteria > Bacillati > Bacillota > Bacilli > Lactobacillales > Lactobacillaceae > Pediococcus > Pediococcus sp. EKM201D. The sequence goes on along the minus strand of NZ_JAALFK010000002.1, from coordinate 265,698 downwards.
TTTAGAGATTTTGTAGAAGGCTTCCCGATCTTCAATGCAGACGGTCTGGATACGATTAAAGTCGCTCACCAAGCAAAACAAACCACGACCTCATTTTCAATCTATAATCTTGACGTTCCAGTTCCCACATCAAAGAGTGACAAGGAGCTACCAAGTACGCAAGATATGTTGGATGAATTAAAATATAGCGGAATTAATACTGATAAAATTGAAGACATTGATATTGGATATGAACGTCCAAGTACAACTAAAGCTAATTCAACGGTTGAACTTGAACCAACCTGGTTTATCAAGTACCATGGCGACTGGACGTCATATCGCGATTTAGTTAGCTAAGGAGGAACAAAATGGATTTCAGAAGAATCGAAGTCATCTTTATTGTTGTATTCGCTATTTTGAATGCCTATTTATTTGGTTCCTACTGGCAATATCAATTAGAAGCTGGGACGACTTCATCGTCGAATTCAAGCGAAAATTCGACGATACTGAAGGAAATGAGAAACGACCAGATTACTTATATGCCTCTTTCAAATAAAAAAATGAACGGTTACTATGCAAGTGCGACAGTCGACACATCTTTAAAGGATAATATTAAACGTCTCACTGACCAAAGCGCACGAGTAGTTGATAATTACGTTGAAAGTACTTTGAATGAGGAACTTACGGTCGATCCTAAAAAACCGCAAAAAGTACTTAATACATTCGTCAAGAATCGCTACAACATCGTTTATGGCTCTGAATACCAGTACAACCCTAATTTAAGTACCAGTGTCCAAGTAGTTTATACGCAGATGATTGATGGACACCCCGTCTATTCCAAGGCTGGAAAGCTAACTTTTTATGTTAATGCTAGCAATGAAGTTACTGGTTATACGCAAGGACATTTGGTAAATGAGAAACAACTGCGAGAAAAGAGCGAACTGATTAGTCAAACTCGAGCAGTAACGTGGCTATATCAATATAATGAAATTCAAAATGATTCCAAGGTGGAATGGGCCGATTTAGGTTATACAAATTTACTTACCACCGATAACGGAGTAGTATATGTTCCGACATGGGTAATCGGAATTAAGAGTAAGAGTAGCACTGGTATTCAAGTGAAAAGAATTAATGCTTTTTCAGGGGTCTTGATCAAAAAGGACCATGAAGTAACCACAGAGTCCTCGACGCAAGCAAGTGGTAGTACTGCAGCGAGTGATGATAGCAGTAATGTTTCAAGCACGGAAACTTCTGAGTCGGAGGCAACGAGTGCTAGTAGTGATGTGTCTAGTACAACCAACTCAACCAGTCCAGCAAAGACAGAAGCTGGGGTAGAAGCTACAACTAGTACGAGCACCACATATTAAGTTGGTTACGAACTTCATTTGAAGTTCAATTTTTGCATCAATTTAAGTTAAATTAAGTAGGAAGGTCTAGAAATGAGCGAAGATGGTTTGAAAGTTAGCGTACTCGCAAGTGGCAGTACGGGAAATGTAACATATATTGAAACGCCAGAACGAAAAGTCTTGGTGGATGCTGGACTAAGTGGTAAAAAAATCGCAGGTTTAATGGACAGCGTCGGACGCGATATTAGCGAGGTTGATTCACTTTTTGTTACCCATGAACATTCGGATCATATCCAAAGTGTGGGAGTATTAGCTCGAAAATATGGAATTGATATCTATGCTAACCAAGGAACTTGGGATGCCATCGGTGGTAAAATTGGCAAAGTTCCAACTGAGCAAAAATTCATTTTTGATCCTAATACTACTAAGTCTCTAGATGACCTCGATATTGAAAGTTTTTCAGTTTCACATGATGCAGCTGAACCTCAGTTTTATGAATTCCACCATGCGGGTAAATCATTTGTAATTTTAACAGATACGGGTTATGTTTCTGATCGAATTGCTGGAACTATTAGGAACGCAGATGGTTATCTTTTTGAAGTTAATCATGATACTGAGATGCTACGAATGGGTGGTTATCCATGGCCTTTGAAACAAAGAATTATGGGGGACCACGGGCATTTGTCTAATGAAGATGGTGCCAACGCTCTAATGGACGTGATTGGTAATCGAACTAAAAAAATCTACTTAGGTCATTTAAGCCTCCATAATAATATGAAAGAATTAGCGCATCTAACAGTAACTTCCATGATGCAAAATCACGATTTAGCGGTTGGACACGATTTCGAAATTTTAGATACTGACCACAAAATTGCGGATCCTTTAACTTTAATTTAATAAAAATTTCAAATTTTTGAGGACTAAATTCACATAACCATCGTATTTACCATGTACAATAAATTTAAAATAAATTTTGTATGAGGGGGGAGCGGGAAATCCGCGCATTCTTATGAAAACAAACAAATTAGTCATTGTTGCAGCCATTGCGGGCCTACTGGGTGGGGGTGTTGCTTATGGTGGGGCGAGCTTCATTCATAACCAGATGGAATCATCTAGTACAGCAGTACCAACGGGCTCAAATACCACAGGAACAACCAAGACTAGTAATGTTAAAGTTAACGTAAGTAGTCAATCATCCAAAGCATTCTCTACAATTAAGGATTCAGTGGTTTCAGTGATTAACCTACAAAAGGCTAATACTAATGATTCTGACAGTATCATTAGCTCAATTTTTGGAAACGAATCGAGTTCTTCTAGCAAATCATCAAGTAGCTCTTCAGAATTAGAGACCGCCTCAGAAGGATCTGGAGTTATCTATAAAAAGAGTGGTGACACAGCCTATATTGTAACGAATAACCATGTAGTAAGTGGCTCAAGTTCACTTGAGATTATTATGAGCAATGGTAAAAAACTTCCTGCTAAGATTGTGGGAACAGATAGTGTAACGGATTTGGCCGTGTTGAAGATTAATTCATCAGCAGTTACCACCGTTGCTAGCTTTGGTAATTCCGATAACATTAAAGTTGGTGAAACAGCCTTGGCAATTGGATCACCATTAGGATCAGAATATGCTACCTCACTAACCCAAGGAATTATTTCGGCTAAGAAACGAACGGTGGAAACTACCACTGAAAATGGACAGAATAATGGAGAAGCAACTGTTATTCAGACGGATGCAGCCATCAATGCCGGAAATTCTGGCGGCCCACTAATTAACTTAGCTGGCCAAGTAATCGGAATTAATTCGATGAAACTCTCTGCTAGTGGGAGTGATTCTACTACAGTAGAGGGAATGGGATTTGCAATTCCTTCAAATGAAGTAGTAACCATTATTGATCAACTGGTTAAGAATGGTAAAATCACACGTCCTGCGCTGGGTGTCGCTTTAGTCGATTTGACCCAAGTTTCATCTACACAGCAAAAATCAATCCTTAAACTACCTTCTAATGTAACGGACGGGACCGTATTGATGCAAGTTAATAATGGTCCAGCCAAAACAGCAGGTTTGAAGAAATACGATGTTATTACTAAGATTGATGATAAGGCAATTACTGATACAGCCGGACTTCGTGAGGCACTATACAAGCACAAGATTAATGATAAAATCACGGTGGGCTATTATCGTGATGGCAAGTATAAAACAACAGTAGTGACATTGACTAAGACAAGTACAACAACATCATCTACTACTACAAAATAAAAAAGCTGGAGCATCTAGGTGAAATTAACCAACCTAAAATGCTTCCAGCTTTTTATTTTTGACGGCGCAACAAACGATATCCGGTGATTAGGGTAGCAATTAAACAAACACCAAAGGAAACGGTAAAAGCTACATGCATTCCAGCAATAAAAATTTCAGGATGCCCCGGTACAACTGAAGTGACACTATGTCCAGCGATATGGCTCATTGCGGAAAATAATACAGTGGTTGCAAACGAAATTCCAACAACCATTCCGAGATTTCGAGCTAATGAATTAATTCCACCAGCAATGCCCAAGTCTTTAGGTTCAACGGAGCCCATTACAAGTGCATTGTTGGGAGCTTGGAAAATACCATTTCCCAACCCGTTTAAACCGATAAAAATCATGAAAAGCCATAAAGGAGTTGCCAAATTAGTGACGATGTAGCCTAATTGAGCGGCTAAAATAATGAGTAATCCAACAAAAGTTAATTTTTCAGATCCGATTTTATCTGAAATAGCACCGGCTACTGGCGCTGTCACAACATTGATCAGTGGATAAATCATCAAGGTATATCCAGCATAATTAGCAGGCAAACCAAGTGTATTCTCTAAGTAAAATGGAGAAATAACGTTAAAGAAAAATCCAGTAATGAAAATTAAGAAGGCACAGATAATACTGAGGGTAAAACGCATATTTTTGAAAATATATAAAGCTAAAATGGGTGTTTCAACGTGTAATTCCACATATAAAAAAGTGCCCAAGGCGATTAAGGCAACGAACAACATTGTTAGAATCAGTGGCTGGGTAAAACCGACTTCCTGTCCCATAGAAATACCAACGAATAGGGTAATCATCGTGATGGCAAATAAGATCGTACCAGGTTTGTCGATTTTTTGATGAGTCATAATTACATCTTTGGGAAGAATTTTATGACCAACTAAAATGGCTAATAATCCAATGGGAACGTTGATCCAGAAAATATATCCCCAGTTAAAATGGGCTAGAATTAATCCCCCAATTCCAGGCCCAGCAATACTACCAAGGGCGACAAATGAACCAATCATTCCTAAAGCCCGGCCACGCTCTTGGGCGGGGAAAACTTCAGTAATGATGCCATTATTAGTGCTCATCGTCATAGCGGCCCCTACAGCTTGAATAATGCGAGCAATCAATAGGAATGTTAAACCAGTATTAAATCCGCATAGAAGTGATCCTATGGTAAATAACATGGTACCAATTTTAAAGACCCGTATTTTTCCATGAGCGTCCCCCAATTTTCCAAATAAGAGTAAGAGAGTACAGATAACAATGAGGTAAATGGAAACGACCCATTCAGCCTTATTCATAGGAACATTCATAGGAACATGCATAGTACTACTCATGACCGGCAACGCAATATTAACAATGCTACCATCTAAAGTCGACATGAAAGTAAAACTACATACGGCAATTAAAATCCACCACCGATGTTTTTGGATTTCTGGATTATTAACAAAAGATGTTGATTCCATAATTAATTTGTTCTCCTTTGAGGTAATCACTTAAAATTAAGCTAAAAGTTTAATTTAAGTAATTAAACGCTAGTAATATTTTAGTATATATATCGCCTAGTCAGATTACAACTTAGGGCAGAGATGAAGAAAGGATTTTTTGGGGATAAATATAAGAAACATCGTTCTGATTGGAAATCATAATATTTAAAATTAATTATTAATGATAATAGATATTTTTTATACACTTAAAAAGTTGTATACTATATAAAAAGATGTATGTACAAATTTTAAACACCCTTGTTGGATTGTTTTCTAAAAATGGATATGCTATTCTTTTATAAGCTACGAAAAATGAAATTCCGTTTACTTTGGAGATATAGATAGCGTATTCAAGTCTATTATTTAGTCCAAAGGGTAATGATTTTATGAAATGTAATGAAGCAAGGACGAATGCACTAGATGGTGTTATGTCGTTCTTGTTTTCATCTGAAATACTTGGATGAAATTGCATTGCAGTCGTTTAAATATCCAAGTCCATACAAAAAACGGGGTGGAAAATACAAAATTGAAAGTTGATTTAAGCAATTTTGAGCATTACTTAACAAGAAAAGGACTTCAGTGTTAAAAGTATACCTATTTTTGAGGAATAGTAAATTGTTCAGAGAATAGGGGATATGGAGTAGTAAAGGAAAAACTTATGGAAAATACTGTAATGAATACAATCATATATTGGGCAAAAGGTTTTTTTAGTTTTAATACGGTAGTTATTGCGGCAATTACGGTCGGAGTATTATTCATGTTAGCTGCAGGTACCTACGTAGTTGAGATGAATATGGATAAAACAAAAACAAGTTCAACACTCATTGAAGAACTACTATGGGGTGTTGGTCTAACAATCGCGATGGTTTTCTTACAAAACGTGTTTACTCATTTGTACTCAACAATTGCTAGTAGTGAGTTAGGTTGGGAATACTCAACTGCTCAGTTTGTGGTGCTATTCTACTGCCTATATATTGTTCATAGAAAAGTCGTACTGTGGTTTAATATTATTTTACCCATGTATGTATACGGGTTAGGGATAGTACGTGGACAAATTGGATTTGATATTGCTCCTATTTTAGCAATCTTGGTAATTATCTTAATTTCATACACAATCTACCAGCAAAATGACACTTTGATTGATGAGAATGTTAAATATTACAGTACGTTAATTATGTTTGGATTAGCTTGGTGGTTTGTACTTAAGGATATTCATCATCTAACTATCGTCGATATTATATGCTTGACCCTGGAATTTTTAATCGCAATGTCAATCGTCCATTTTGGTAACAAAAAAGTCAGAATGATCATGAAGCAGTATTTAAACTTGATGCAGGAAGTAGATACTGATGCGTTAACAGGGGTTTATAACCGTAATAGCTTCAATAAGGTTGTGAAAGGCGTATTCGAATTTTATTCTAATAATGATGCACCATTAACCATGGTAATGTTTGATATTGATCATTTTAAACAATTTAATGACCAATACGGTCATCAAGTTGGAGATAAAGTTTTAAGGTTGGTTGCGGATCGTTTTTCATATGAACTTGTAGATCGTAAAGCTCATGGTCAACTATTCCGGGTTGGCGGGGAAGAATTCGCCATTATTTTTCGAGGCCGTACTGCGGATGATTGTGAAAAAATTGTAAGAGCCATCCGCGATGATTTGGTAAAAGAAACAATTAGGGTTAATAATCATGATCGAGTTGGAATTAAAGTTTCAATCGGTATTTCTCAATTAAGAGATGATGATTTTGATTTCCAAACATTCTACAAACGTGTGGATGATTATTTGTATCAATCTAAGAGAAACAAACGTAATAGTATTACGGTTGAGGGAAAGGTGGCCTCGCTAAATTGAGCGAACTTGAACAAAAATTAGAAGGAATTTGCTTCTATGAACAACCGATTTTTTTGATAGATGCGGCCGAAAAGGAAGAAAAAAAGGTCATCGGGAGCGAATTACTACTTAGAAAAACTGGTGGAGAGAATCGTTTCCCCGCAATGCTATATAAGGAATACATGCGTGATGATGCATCAAATTTAGTTTTTTGTACATGGTTAGTTAAAAACATCATTGAGATTATTAACGATAATCCTGGTATCCAATATAGCTTTAACCTCGACCCGCAGCAACTATTATATGATTCTACGTTTGAAGCAATGAAAGGTTTAATTCCTTATTGTGATCGGGTGATGATTGAAGTTACGGAAAGTATCCCTAGTAACCGTGATATTGACCAATATTTCAATTATTCTGTACGAGATCAAATTAAGAGAATCCATGAAATGGGCTTCAGTGTTGCAGTTGATGATGTTTCTAGTGGAATGAATAGTTTTAATGCCGTTCGTGAATACACGCAGGATATTGATCGTCTCAAGCTATCACTAATTCAACTACGTAATGTAGAAGAAGGGATGATTACAGTTACAATTTCTTTATGGAAAGCACTAGCTGCAAGTACTGGAATTGATCTTGTAATTGAAGGGATTGATAGTCTTGAAGTTAGTAAATGGCTCTTAGAAAATGGTTTAGAAAAACAGCAAGGTTACTATTTCGCAACCCCAAGAAAATTAAAATAAAAGCTTAAAAAAGCGAAAAAATCAGTTATGATTTTTTCGCTTTTCGCTTATTTAAATTTCTGATTTATTTTCAGAGGTTCCATACATTTTAGGAGAAACGGGTTTTAGATTAGGAGCCGAACCTTCTACTTTTGGTTCGTCATACCAGTGGTATTCACCTTCGCCATCCAAAGCCTCTCCACTGGCCCATGGCCCGGTACTACTCTCATCTCCTTGAGAGAAGTTGTAGAAATCGTAAGCAATGTCTTTACGTTCTTTATCCCGAGGGAAAGTCGTCGGTACTAACATTGAACCCTCTTTTTCTTCGAGTTCTTTAACCGCACTAGCCCAGAGATTTTGGTGATAACTGTCACGAGCTAGTAGGACAGAAAGTAAGTCTTTAACACCTTGGTCGTCAATCATCTCATAGATTCGAGCAACTTGGAGTCGACCTTGGGATTCAGCATTGAGGTTAGCACGAAAATCGGCAAGTAGGTTACCACTAGCAATAATGTAGGCACCACTCCAAGGGTTACCAACGCTGTCAGCAGGGCGAGGGCCTAAACCGGCAACAATAGCATGTTGGGGGTTCATTCCAGAGATGATGGCTCCAACTGTGGGATTCGCTTGCATAGCAGCTTGTTGGTCGGCGATGGGAGCATCTTCTAAAAGTCGTGCCACCATGGTAGCCAACATTTCGACGTGGCCAATTTCTTCAGTGGCGATATCCATTATCATATCTTTATACTTTTCTTCTCCTCGGCAACTCCAGCCTTGGAAAAGATATTGCATGGCCACACTCATTTCACCATATTGTCCCCCAATTAATTCTTGAAGGTACTTAGCAACGATTGGATCTGGGCGATCTGGTTTTGCTTCAAACTGTAGTTCCTTTTGATGTTTAAACATTATACAATCCCTCCTTTTGTGGTTCAGATATTAAAGGTTTTATTGATATAGCTCAAATAAAATGCTTACATTTAAAAAAATAAATTAACTAAATTTACGGGGGTAAATTTGCTATGATATCCATAAAGACTCTAGATAATGAAGGTGATTTTTGTGAAAAATGAGCTGTTAAAAAAAGTTTCGATGATCGAACTTTTCTACGATTTAGTTTTTGTATATATGATTTCACAAGTAACAGGGTTAATCCATCATCTACAAAATGGTGTAATTAGCCCAAGTGCACTAAGTATCTTTACTTTAGTTGTAATCGTTTCGATCAATTCGTGGATGGTTCAGACGGTTTTTAATAATCGCTATGGGAAGTCCCAATGGTCTAATGTAATTTTATCTTTTGTCGATATGGCGATTGTACTTTATATGTCGAATGCTTTTTCCGACACGTTTGACCGACACTTAATTGGCTTCTTTATAGCAGCAGGGCTTTTATCACTAACTTTGGCAATTCAATACTTACTAGTTTTTGTACAAACTAAAAATGAGTATGACCGAAACATTGCGATGGTTTTTATGAGAATTTTGTTTTTTAGAACGGCTTGTTTGTTAGCGGGGGGAGTGTTGGCTGGCAGATGGGGGACGACGATTGCCTTGTTTGGAATTATCACTAGTTGGATTATACCCGCTTTTACCGGGAAACATACTCAAAAGCACCCCATTATTTTCTCTCATTTATTAGAACGACTAACGGCCTTGATTATTATTATGTTCGGTGAAACCATCGTAGGTATTTCAAAATATTTCACGCAAAATACATTTTCAATTCAATCCATAATGATTTTTATAATTGTAGTTAGTCTATTTTTTACGTATATTGTGGAGTTTGATCATTTAATTGAAGAACAGCGTACCCATGAAACTGGAAATTTACTAATATATTTACATTACTTTATTTTGTTTGGCTTGAGTTTAGTCACGGTGGCCTTGGATTTTACCCATGAATCTGAAGCTAATGCTATATTTTCGATTACGTGTCTGTATGTGGGGATAGCGCTATTTTATATCGGAATTGTTATTGCAAGTTATTACAACAAAACTACGCTAAAGTTAGAAAATTATGTAGTCGTTGCTTTCATTGTCGTTACATTGATGGGGTATTTTACATCAATGTGCTTTGCAACGTTTTCGATAATCGCTGGTGTGACAGCTTTAACAACGTTAATTAATGCGGTAGTCATAACGTTATCGTTGGTACGGCGGTATGAAAGGTAGCCGAGATATAAATATCGAAGGACTTAGAAAAGCATTTTTATCAACTCTGAAACAGATTCTACCATCGTCCGCACCTGCTCACGTATGCTATACTTTGACTAACATTTAACGGGGATTATTGAACAATTTTTGGGGGAGTAATATGAAATTTTTTACGAAAAGAACGTTCCTATTGTTAGTCACGATGCTAACCTTCGGTATTTTTTGGAATGTTAAGACAGTTAAGGCGGATTACGAAATTTCACAATTTAGAATGCAGATTAATGTAAATAAGGATGGGAGCGCCAACATCAATCAAAGTGTTTTGTACGACTTTGATGATGATTATCATGGAGTTTATTTGACTCAAGATTTAAGAGGAACTGCGGGAGCAGAATTAGAGGGGATTACCGTTTCTAATAACAAGGGAACCCAAAACCAAGTTCCTATTAATAACAGCGGTGAAAATTTAACTGCTAAAGTTGAATCAAGTAAAAAGCAAATGAAAATTAGGGTTTATAATGCTGTATCAAGTGATGACCAAACCAAAATTACGTACCATTATCGGATTAACGGGGTGGTGACCAACTACAAAGATACAGCTGAAATTAATTGGAAAGTAATTGGATCGGGTTGGGACGTACCCTTAGAGGATGCGCAAGTCACCATTAAATTACCTGGAAAGAATGTTAAAGGACTTCATGCTTGGTCTCATGGGGAGGCTGCAGGCTACACTACGGTGGATAAAGCTAAAGGTAAAGTAACTTTAGATATAGGAGACAATCCAGAGAACACTTTTGTGGAAGCACATATGGTATTCCCCACGGCTTTAACTCCCGATAATAAAAAAATTGTTAATCAAAATCATCTAGCAGCAGTAAAAAAACAGGAATATCAACTGGTAAAGCGTGAAAATGAAGCCCAAGCAAGAGCTCAACGCATTGCGGCTTATGCTAAAATTACCAGTGCCATCATAAGTGTACTGATTTTAATCGGTATGATGGGTTGGTTAAAAAAACATGGATATCATCAATATGATATCCCGACGCCCATGGAACATAGTTTTGACGTCCCAAGCATCTCACCAGCAGAGGCAGAAGCGCTATTTAACAAGAGTAAAGCTGATACTAAGGGTGTTTCTGCTGAAATGTTAGTTTTGGCGGCTGAAGGTAAATTGAAGTTCAAACAGATTCCCTATGGCAAGCGAGGTAAGGAAACCACTGAAATTGAGCGTCAAGGTAAATTCAACATGTCCTTTGTTGATCGCTGCTTGGACCGCATTGGTGATGGTCAACAAGTTACTATCAAGCAAATTAATGATTATGCTAAAAAAGACAAGAAGAATAATGTAGCTACATGGTACAAGGAGTGGCAGTCCGAGGTTGATACCAATTTAGCCCGCTTTAAAGATACGTATAATATTAGTTATCGTCATGGACTGCTTGGGCTAGCAATTGCTACTCCAATCCTTGCTTTCATAGTAGGAATTATCGGAAGATTTGGGGAAGCAACTAACTTGTACTGGATAGGCGGAATAGTCTTAACGTTGATAATTGAAGCTTGGGTTTTAGCTACTTGGGATAAGGTTTCAATGTATAACGAGGCTGGATTGCAGCAATATAATCAAATCCGAGGATTTAAACAGATGATGAAAGATATTGCTCATTTTAATACGGCTGAGATTGGTGACCTAATTCTTTGGGAACAAATTTTGCCATATGCCACCGCTTTTGGGTTGGCAGAAAAGGTTGCTAAAAAACTAAAGACGGATTTTGGAACTCAATTAAATGAAAATGTTCCATTTTATGCCTACTATTATGGAATCAATGGAATGCATGTAGGTATTGCTAACAGTATTAGTACTTCTATTTCACACTCAGTATCAGCTAGTTCCAGTGGTTCGTCCGGCGGATTTAGTGGAGGTAGTTCTGGTGGTTTTGGAGGAGGTTCCGGTGGTGGAGCTTTTTAAACTTTAATTCGTTAAATTTGACACTGCTGAAGTAATAGCGTAAGGTTGAAGATGTTGCTTCGGGTACAGGAGCAAAGGGTATTATTAATTATGTTTTTGTGAATATCTGCATTCTAGCTAAGATATTCATTTTGTTTTAACCCAATTATTTTTCAATTAAAACTTAAGTTATATGCAAACTTCAGGATAACAGTGCTGTTTGATGGATTCTAAAACTTGTTTTTCAGGCTTTGCGAGACATTGTTCATGATATTAGGACATTTTTTAGGTACGTTTGACCATGTTATTTGAAAATAAATAGACAAGAATAAGTAAGTACTTAATCCAAGTACATTCAAAAACTACAATAAATTTAAAATATTAATAATATAAAAAAAGGCTTCAATCAATTCGTTAACATTGATTGAAGCCTTTTTATTATTTATGAACTACACCAATTTCAAATTCCGCCGTGATTTCTTTTAACCCATCTTGTAAAATAGCCTCTTTACGATCCTGAGCTTGCCAAGTTAAAGGTGTCATATTGAAAAGAGCCGTGAATAATTTATCATTAAGCGGAAATTTATAGCTGATTTTAGAAAATTCGACGTGTTCATAGTGTTCGATAAAATGGTTTTTAACCGGAGCATTATCATAGGTCGCATGTTCACCATCAGGGTAGACGAGTTGTCGAAGTTCACTTAGATAATGATTTCCAGGAATCACTTTAATTAATTCACCATGGGTTGCCAGCGTTCGATCAAATTCTTGATAATTGGCTGGAGATAAAATGTTGACGATTGAAGTTAAACCTTGATCTGCGAAAGGTAATTGAGCTAAATCGCCCACCATAAATAAAGGATAGGGTTGAGGAGCAATTCCAGAGCCGGCAATATTAATCGCTGGTTTAGAGATATCCAAACCCACGAAGTCTCCGTCGAAATGAGATGCCATCCATTTAGTAGTAGTTCCTTCTCCACAACCTGCATCTAAAATTAAATCTCCCGAAATATTATTGATAACTTCTTCTAACATCGGGTTGAAAAAACCAGCCGTCAAAAACTGATTTCGATAAGTTAACATCTCATTAGTATATTCAGTGTTAACAGGATTATTTAAAAAGAAGAGACTTCCTTTTTTGGCAATATTAAATGAATGCTGATTATTACAAATTAAAGTCCCGGATTGAACTTCATTGAAATTCGATTTACAGATGGGACACTGAAATTGGTGTAAGTGTCGTTGGATAAATTGGGTTGCTAATTCGATTTTATTCAAGATGAAACCTCGATATTCTGAAAGATATTAAAACTATTCTACCATTTAATACCACCGGATTGTTTCAATCGTTAGTTTAATGTAACGAAAAGAAGCTAGTAGTACTAGGAAAAATTTATTAAATAGCTAAGTTAGTCATCGGAATTGTTATACTAGTTTTATGAACTAGATAGATAGTTTTTAAAACAAAGGGGAAGTTAGCATGCTTAAACAAAAAATAGCGGTGCTGGTCGATTCGTGTTCCGATGTACCAGCTGAAATTGCCAATCGGGAATATTTTGAAATGATTCCGATGGGAGTCTTCTTTGGGGAAGAAGAGTACCAAGATCGTGTAAATATTGAGCCAGATGAATTTTATCAAAAGTTGGCTAAGGCCAATCCTTTGCCAACTACGGCCAGTCCTAAGGGTGAATTAATCACAAAAGCACTAGACAATTTGTCAAAACGAGGCTTTACGCAAATTATTGCTGTCTGCATTTCCTCGGGATTATCTGGAACAGCACAGCAAGTTAAAATATATGCTAAAAATTACCCCCAACTTCAAATTGAGGTAATTGATACTAAAAATATTGGAGTTGCTAGTGGGTTTGCTGCAGTAAGAGCAAGTGAAGTGATTGAAGAAGGCTGGGAGTTCGATCAGATCGTTGAGGAAGTTCAGCGGGTAGCTAATCAAACGAAGGTATTTTTCTATGTTCCAACTTTAAAATACTTAATTGCGGGTGGGCGAATTGGACGTGTCGCCGGCTTGGTGGGTTCCATTATTAATTTGAAGCCGATTATTTCATGTGATGATGAGGGAATTTATTATCCAGTGGCGAAGGCACATGGGGAGAAAAAAGCCCTTAAAAAAATGCTACAATTAGTTGATGATACCCTTGAAAATGCTCAAAAGTTTAATTTAGCTGTGGTACACGGTCTCAATGAGGGGTTAATGAATCAAATTAGTACTGAGTTTAAAAATAAATACCCTAATATGGGAAAATTTTATAATGGAGATATTTCACCTGCATTGGGAGTACATACCGGTCCAGGATTAATTGGCATTGGTGTACAAATTATTAAATAAGGTAATTGAAGGAGATCAAATGGATTCAAAACAATTAGAAAATTTTGCCAAAATGAGCTTGCCCAAATGGGATGAATTACCAAATATTGAACTTCATTTGGACCAAGTAATTGATTTGGCTAATAATTATTTGCGTCCATTAGAAGTCGATTTGTTAACACCAACGATGATGCATAATTATCTGAAGCAAGCAGTCATTATTCGCCCACAAGGTAAACTGTACGGACGGATGCAACTGGCTGCTGTCATCATCATTGGATGTTTAAAAAGCATTTTGAGTTTAGATGAAATTAAACGAGGGTTCGAAGCTGAACTTAAGTTGACCAGTTCAAGGAGGGCTTACAATAATTTTGTGAATGCTTTTAACGAAGAAGTCCAACGAATTTCTCAACATGGACCGCGTAATTTGTGGAACGAACTATTAGCCGAAACGGCGGTGGTTTCCCTCCAGCATAGTGCCATTATTTCTATGCTTACCAAGAAGATGGCTAAGGACTTATTGTCTGATCTAGAAGAAAAATAATTAAAGTTAATCTTAAGGTTGAATTGAATTAAATTTAGCGTTAAGATTTAATTTGTATTTAAATATTCGAATATTCGAATGGAGGAGAAAGATGGTCAAAAACAATGCTGCTCTTGCTGCGTTCAAGAAGAACATCCCACTGTTGGATGCCCTTTCTGACGAACGCCGTCAACAAATTATGATTACACTTGGCGAAAGTGATGCGGGGCTGACGGTGAGTGAACTAACTAAGCTAATTGGTCTTTCACAACCAGCCGTATCACACCATATCAAGCAGTTAAAAGACCTCAATTTGGTTTCCGTCCGCAAGGTTGGGACAAGTAATATTTACCAATTGACGATCAAAGACGCATTGGCTCAGGTCCAAGAACTGATTGACATCTTGAGAAAAGATAAGAAGTTATTGCGATAGATCTTTTAGAAGTACATCATGATTCATATATCCGGATATATAAATTAAAGGTTAAAGGGGACTAGTTGGATGATTCGCAAAGAATGGAAGTTTATAGGGAAAAATAAGTTAATCTTAATTTCAGTTCTGGCAATTATTTTCATTCCTTTCCTATATAGTGTTTTCTTCTTGAAATCAGTATGGGATCCGTATGGAGATACAAAAAATTTGCCAGTCGCAGTGGTTAACTTAGATAAACCCGTTGAGTATCAAGGTAAAAAACTCGCAGTTGGGGACGAGATGGTTTCCAATCTGAAGAAAAATGACCAGTTAGGCTGGAAATTCGTTTCAGCTAATAAAGCTAAAGAAGGAATGAAGGATAAAAAGTACTATACAGTAGTCACAATCCCTAAGAACTTCTCAGCAAATGCTGCAACTGTAACAGATAAAAATCCTAAAAAGATGCAGTTGAAGTATTCTACTAATGCTTCGCTAAACTACATTGGTAAAGTAATTAGTGACGTAGGTACAGAAAAGTTAAACTCTCAAGTACGGGAGCAAGTTACTAAATCTTATGCTACAGCTATGTTTGATCAAGTTAAAAAAGCTGGTAAAGGTTTCAAAGACGCGGCCGATGGTGCTAATAAACTTAAAGACGGCGCGGTTCAACTAAACGATGGTACTAAGACTTATACGGCCGGTGTATCACAATTACACGATGGAATTGCTACAATGGCGGTTTCTGTGGCTCCTCTGCAATCTGGTGTAAAACAGTTAGCAGATGGTTCAAGCCAATTAACTGGTGGCTTGGATGAATTAAACAGTAAGACTGGAACTTTGGCATCCGGTGTAGCTCAATTAGCTGGTGGTTCAAGTCAATTATCAGCTGGCTTAGATCAGTTGAACAGCAAAACTGGTGCCCTATCTTCTGGTGTATCACAGTTGGCTAATGGTTCAGGACAAGTTACTAACGGAGCAGTTGCTCTAAATAAAGGTATTTCTGAATTACAATCTAAGAGTGGTGCTTTAGTTACTGGCGTATCACAACTAAAAGATGGTTCTGCTCAACTAAATGTTGCAGTTCCTCAATATGTTGGTGGTGTTTATCAACTTAATAGTGGTATCCAAAAATTAGATGCTAATACTGGTGAATTAGTAGGTGGCATCAAACAAATTTCATCTGGAGCAAGTGATTTAAATAGCGGAATCAACGAATACACTACTAAAGTTTCTGATGGTACTTCCACTTTACAAAGTGGTATTGCTAGCTTAGCTAATAATACTAAGGACTTACCATCAAGCGTTGGCCAAATGAAGTCAGCTGTTGATAGTATTGCGGGTGGTTCAAAACAACTCTATGGTGCTAATAGCCAAGTTTCTAACGGATTGAACCAACTTTCAAGCCAAATTACTCCATCTGATATGAGTAAGCAAGCTAGTGCTTTGAAGAGTGAATTAAATTCAATCAATTCACAACTAGCAGCGCTATCTAAAACAGATGTTTCTGGCGGAAACAATTCTAGTGCAGCTAGTTCAATTAGTAGCCAACTAAATAAAATTAAGAGTGATGTCGGTGCTTTAGCTAGTTCAGCTAAAACAACGACTACTACTAAAGCAGCACCAGCATCCTCAGGAGTATCACAAGCTACAATCAACGCTAAAATTGATGGAGCTGGTCTATCCGCAGAAGATGCAGCTAAAGCTAAGGCCGCTTTAGCAGGTGTTGCTGGTTCTGGTGCAAGCACAGCCCAATCAACTACAACCTCACAAACTATTGATACAAGTAAAATTTCAGCAATTCAAGGTGAAATTAGTAGTGTTGAAGGTCAAGTTTCAAAATTGAATTCATTATCTTCAAAACAAGCTGATTTAGATGCTAAGATTGCAACTTTAAGTGCTTCATTCCAAAAGGTTGCTTCAGGAATAAATTCACTTTCTGCAAACGGTGACGAAATGGCCACATTAGCTGCTAAGATTAAAGCCTTGGCTCAAGGATCACAAAGTGTTACTGATAACTTGAAGGTCCTCTCAGACAGCTCAAGCAAGCTTTCAGGTGCCGTGGATAAATTCTCAGGCTCAGCATCTAAGTTATCTGATGGTGTGTCGCAATTGAACAACGGTGCAAGTGATTTAGCTAGCCAAACTAATAAGAGTTCAGATAATGTTAAGAAGTTAACTAGCGGTGCTCAAACACTTGATACAGCCTTAACTACTATCAATGGCCAAATGCCGGCATTACAATCTGGAATTAGCCAATTAACTCAAGGTAGTTCTCAACTTAGTGGAAACGGAGCTGCTTTAGTAAATGGTGTAAGCCAACTTAATGGTGGTATCAGTACTGCTAGTTCACAAATGCCAACCTTGGTTAGTGGTGTAGGAATGTTAGCTGCTGGTAGCAACCAATTAGTTGGTGGATCATCACAAGTTACTGGTGGACTTAACCAATTAAATGGTCAAATTCCAGCTCTTGTAGGTGGCGTTCAACAATTAGATTCAGGAAGTCACACATTGAATAGCGGACTTCAAACTCTAAACGGAAGCACAGGAACCTTGATTAGTGGCGTTCAACAGTTAGATTCAGGAAGTCATACCTTAAATGATGGACTTCAAACCTTAAATGGAAGTACAGGTGAACTAATTGACGGTGTTAATAAACTAAATGCCGGTGCAAGTGAATTAGATGCTAACTCTGATCAGCTGCTTGACGGTAGCAAACAAATTAGTGATGGTAATGGTACGCTAGCAGATAGTTTAGAAAAGGGTTCAAAACAAGTTAACAGTGTTCCTCTTACAAGCAAAACTGCTCAAATGTTCGCTGCTCCAACCCATTTGAAACAAACTGATTACAGTTATGTGCCAAATTATGGGCATGCTTTGGCACCATATGTGCTTTCATTAGCCCTTTATGTTGGTGCCATCGTCTTTAACTTCGCTTACCCAATCCGTAAGATTTCTAAGCGTGGTGGTACAGCTACAGACTGGTTCTTGAGTAAAGTATCAGTTGGTACAGCGGTTGCTCTTGGAATGGCCTTGATTGAAGCAACGATTATGATGGTTGCTGGTATCCATGTTGATCATGTAGGTCAATACTACTTAACCGCAATTATGATTGCTTTGACGTCGATGTACATCGTTATGTTCTTATCGATGGCCTTCGATAATCCTGGTCGATTCGTTGCAATGATTCTATTGATGCTTCAACTTGGTGGTTCGGGTGGTACCTTCCCAATGGAAGTTACAAACAGTTTCTATAATGCAATTCATCCATTCTTGCCATTGACGTACTCAATCTTGTCATTCCGTCAATCCATTACGTCTGGTTTAGGAAATATCACGGTTGTTCAATCAATGGGAGCTCTATTATTGTTCGCAATTATAGCTCTTGCATTGCTATGGTTCAGCATGGTTCAACTTCAAAAGAAACATTTAGAAGGTAAATCTCAACTAGATGACAATCAAAAGTTACAAGAAGTTGAAAGATAGAAGGTAATTAAAAATCACATTACGTCAGGTTTGATGTAATGTGATTTTTTATAAATTAAGTAGTCCTCTATAAAAGAGTAATTACAGTTAATTTCCAATTTATCAAATTACTGTATAATAGACTAAACGAGGTGATTATTATGCGACATATGAAAAAACCAGAAAAGCGCTCGTTTGGCTCAATCAATTCGGTGGTTTGGGTTATTCTCGCGTTAATCGTCGTGATTGCAGGGTATAAGTTCTTTTATCCTAATCACGTCACGAACACAACTTCATCTTCTGATAGATCAAGTAGTACAAAAGTGATCAAAGTTGAAGAAGGTAAATCAAGTTCATCTAAAGCACAATCTTCTTCAAAGAAGACTAAAAAGACTGAAAAGAAAATTTGGACTGACAAACAAGATTCAGAATTGGCAGCTTTCATTTCAAGTTGGCAACAAACCATGGGCCAAACTTACACAGGTACGAATGCTAACGCATCCGTTAGTTTCGGTGGAGTAAGTTTCCCTGACTATCTCTCTAAGGGACAAATATATGTCAACCAGCAAGAGGTTTCCATGCAATGGACAAGAAGTGAAAAGGCAGACAGTGAATACAAGGTAGTAGCTGTATATACTGGTGACCAATACATGTACTTATTTACGTTCCATAATGGCCAACCAGAAGTATTAGTAACTTCTCAATCAGCTAGCAATGGAATGAACTTCAAGGTTACGGAAAATGCCGATTTAGTAGCCGAATTCCAAAAGGTTGCTGCGGAAAACACTGATAAATAAAAAACTACAACATAATTTTATAGTGGCCCTCAAAAGTTAGACTAAGACTCTAGCTTTTGGGGGTCGTTATGGTTTATGGGCTAAAATGGAATTTAAAGGTGAAAATAAAGTCATGTCAATTTCTGATAAAGTTAATTTGGTAGATTATTGAGCAATAAACTTTTTCAACTCTTGACTTAAAGTAAACTTTAAGTCGTATACTAAAACCTGCAGTATGGTTCTAAATTTGCAATAAACGATTCGGAGGTTTAGACAGGATGGAAGTCAAACAGGCAATTCAAAAGCGTCATTCCGTACGTCATTTTACGGATCAAAAAATAGATTCAAAACAATTAAAAGAAATGATTGGAATTGCTCAAAAAGCACCTTCATGGGTCAATTCGCAACCGCAAAAAGTTTATGTAGCCCAAGGTGAGACTTTGGAAGCTATTAGAAAGCAACAACAGGAATTGGCAATTACAGGAGCAAAAACTAATTCGGATATTCCTCCAATGTCGCGGAAGCGCTGGTCCGAACAAGCTCAAAAGAACATGGCTGAATGGAGCCATGGCATACCAGCAGTTTTGGGAGATAATTGGCAAGAAACTTTGGGTAAAGAAGCCAGTCAGCTTTATAATGCTCAAGCTGTAGTTTATTTGACCTTACCAAAAGGATATACACCATGGTCTTTGTTTGATTTAGGTGCATTTAGTCAAAATATTTTGTTGGCCACGACTGAACAAGGTATTGACTCGATCGTCGCATATAACTTTGTGAAGTATCCGCAGATTTTAAGAGAGGAGTTAAATATTCCAAGTGATGAGGAAATTATCGTTGGGATTGGCTTAGGATTTGAAGATGAACAGGCACAAGTAAACCGCATAACTTCTAAACGAATGGATACAGAATCTATTTTAAAAATTAAAAAATAAAAAAAGCGTTCAGAAAATTTTTTCTGAACGCTTTTTTTATTCAAGTAAATTGACATCCGCAGATACTGCGCTAGATCGGTATGGAAAACGAGATTCAGAAAATTCAAAAGGGGTTCCATCTACTAAGTAACTAGTTTGGCTAATCACTAGGATTGGATCGCCCAACTTTTCACCCAGAAATTTAGCGTCCTCTTCAGAAACTTTACGGGCAGTGATTTGTCGATGGGAACCAGCTAATTCTAAATGGTACTCATGTTCTAGATATTGGTAAATAGATTTTTTTAAAACTTCTTCGGTTATTGTTGCAATTTTAGTTGGCATAATTGTTTGTTCATAACTATAAGCTTTTCCCTCGATAAAACGCGTCCGTTTGATGACGTAGACCGTCTCACCATCTTCTAGTAGAAGATTTTTCTTTTCGACTTCGTTAGCAATCCGAGCAGTCAAATGAATATATTTACTGGTGACTTTACTATGCGGATGAGTCGAGGTAGTCCCCAAAGGTTTATCAACATCGTTAGTAAATTCGTCATTCAAATGAGCATCTTTTCTAACAAACGTCCCAGCACCACGTTTGCTATAGATAAGCCCTTCAATAATTAGGGATTGGAGTGCTTTGCCAATCGTTATACGAGTAGTATTAAATTCTTTAGCTAATTGATTTTGATCCGGCAGTAAAGCTCCAGGTTTAATTTTTTGTTCAATAATTTGTTTGCGAATCGCTTGCGAGATTTTTTCGTATTTATACATATTGTTTAAAACTCCGTTCTAAGACGTTACCCTCATTTTAGCGTATCTTAAATACAATCACAATTTTTATAAAAGTATAGTCTTTTAAAATAAAAGTATTTACTTAAATAAAAAATAAAGCTATAATGAAAGCGAATTCAATTAGAGAGGAGCGTTATTTTGAAAGGAAAACTACCAGATAATTTTTTATGGGGAAACTCAACATCAAGCATGCAGACAGAAGGAGGTGTTCATGAAGGCGGTAAGGGACCATCAGTTTATGATACATATGAAGCAACCGAAACTACCTCAAACTGGGATGTTGCTATTGATAATTACCATCATTATGAGGAAGACCTAGATTTGATGGCTAATCAAGGAATGAATTGTTATCGTTTCCAAATTTCATGGAGTCGTGTAAACCCTACCGGAGATGGGGATTTTAATGAAGAAGGTATCCAATATTATGACAGATTAATTAATGATTTACTGAAACGTGGAATCAAGCCGATGATTTGCCTGTATCATTTCGATATGCCATTACATTTAGCGGAAAAATACAACGGCTTCATGAGTCGCCACGTGGTTGACGCATTTGTGCGTTTTGGTAAGAAAATGGTGGATTGCTTTAGCGATCGTGTGAAACTATGGGTAACTTTTAATGAACAAAACTTATATTCACAGACAGAAGCTTTCCACATTGCAGGCTATTTGAAAGGTGACCAAACTGACGAAGAACTCCAGTTAATTGCTCATCACGTAATGACCGCCCATGCCCAAGTCGCTAATTATGTGCACGAAACTAGTGATGCTCAAATTGGAGGGATGTTAGCATATGTGGAATCTTATCCTAAAAATTGTCGTCCGCGTGATGTTTATGTGGCCCGCCAAATTGATGAATTTTTGAATCGTAATTTATTGGAGGCTTGGGTACACGGCCACTACTCGACTGAGGTTACCCAGTATATCAAGAATCATCATTTTGATATCGATTTTACAGAACAAGATCAAATAGCATTTGAAAAATTGAAGAGTGATTTTATTTCGTTTAGTTATTATGCAAGTAACGTTGTTGATTCAACCAAAATTCCACAGGGAACGATGCCTAATCGTTATCTAGATTATGGAGGGGTCGAAAATCCATATTTAAAGGCTACAGATTGGGGATGGAACATTGATCCATTAGGATTCCGTGATGTTATCACTAAGACTTACAACGAATACGGTATTCCCATGTTTCCAATTGAAAATGGTATCGGTTATCGTGAAAAATTCGATGGGACAGAGATTCAAGATGATTACCGAATTGAATATCATCGTGACCATATCCAAGCGATGATTGATGCGGTTGTGGAAGATGGTGTCCCAGTCTTAGGTTATCTTGGTTGGGGATTAATCGACATTCCTAGTTCTTCTGGAAATATGGAAAAACGCTATGGGATGGTGTACGTAAATCGTGGCAACCACGAGTTACGTGATATGAAACGGGTCCCTAAGAAGAGTTATAAATGGTTTAAAAAAGTTATTGAAACTAATGGGAACGATTTAGAAAATGATCTTTAATGGGAGGATTTAAAATGGGTAGTTCGAACAAAGAATCAGTCAATGATAAGATGCAAAATTCTAAATTCATTGCTAAGTTCACTGAAATCTCAGTTAAAGTCGGAAACTGGGTATATCTCCGTTCACTCCGTGATGCTTTTGCCGTCATTTTACCAATGTTTATTGTAGCCGGAATTGGGGTATTGTTAAATAACGTTGTCTTTACCTGGTTTTTGAGTGGGGATATGCTGACAAAATTCCAAGTGATTGGAAACGCCATTGTTAATGGGACGTTAAATGTAGCCGGAATTTTAGTTGCGCCAATGATCGGTTATAGTCTTGCTCGTAATAAAGGCTTTAATAATCCAATTGCGGCTGCTGCGATGTCTTTAGCAAGTATTTTCATCCTAATGCCAGGAAGCATTCAGTTAGGAACGGTTGCTTCAGCAGGGGCAAAAATGGCGACGGTCACAGGTGGACTTAGTTATTTGAATACGGGAACGCAAGGAATGTTTGGTGGGATTTTTGTTGGGCTGATTGCAACCGGCCTCTTTATCAAACTTGCCTCGATTAAAAAATTACAAATTCACTTAGGGGAAAATGTACCACCAGCAGTTTCTGCTTCATTTAGTGTTTTAATTCCAGCCATTTTATTAATGTCGTTTTTTGCTATTATTGCAGCGTTGCTGGCAGGATTTTTCAACACCGATTTAATCAACTTAATTAAAACTTGGATCCAAGAACCTTTACGAGGCTTTAATACAAGTATTGTGGGTTACTGTGTAATTTATACTTTAGCTAATTTCCTTTTTGGTTTAGGTATTCATCAAACCGTATTATCAGGTGCATTGCTTGATCCCCTTGTATTAGTTAATATGAACGAAAACATGACTGCTTATGCACATCACCAAGCCATTCCAAATATTATTACAACTTCATTTGTAAGTAATTACACCTTAATCGGTGGTTCAGGTAGTACGATTGCGTTGATTATTGCTATTTTAATTTTTAGTAAAGCTAAATCTTCTCGTCAAATTGCTGGATTATCGTTGGCACCAGGAATCTTTAATATTAATGAACCGATGATTTTTGGTTTTCCAATTGTCTTTAATTTACCTTTGATTATTCCATTTGTTTTATTCCCAGTTGTTGGGAGTTTGATGGGTTACTTTGCTACACTTTGGGGCTGGGTCAGTCGAACAGTAGTATTAGTACCATGGACAACTCCTCCTTTGATCGGACCATATCTTTCAACAGCCGGAGACTGGCGCGCAGTTATTTTACAAATCTTAATTATTGTGGTCGGAGTATTCTTATACTTACCATTCTTGAAGATTAGTGAACGTGTTTCTGAAATTCAAGCTGAAGAAAATCTATAATTGGTCAAAAAATCAAAACCTCAAACTAATTATCAGAATTAGTTTGAGGTTTTTTAGTCTTTCGAAGCTAGTCTTTTTATCTTATAAAAATTAACAACTTTGCTCAAATATGTAAATTTAATGTTGAGGTTTGAACAAAATTGCACAAAACCAAAATTCAATTTAAAACATTTTAAACCCAAAAAATAGCCCTAAAACGGTTCAAATGTGCTATCATAAAGATGTACTTAGAAAGCGCTTCCATTAGCGTGATAAGGGGGTTTAGATTGTGCGATACGTCACATACATGGGAACAGATGCGTACACTAATATTGCAACGGACACATGGCTACTAAATAATTTAAATGCCAAGGAACCAGTTTTTGCACTTTGGCAGAATAATAATGCTATTATTGTTGGTCAGAATCAGAATACTTTTGGGGAAGTTAACCAAGATTTTGTTGATGAACACCAAATTGAGGTTGTCCGGCGAGTGACGGGCGGTGGCGCAGTTTACCATGACTTAGGTAATCTGAACTTCACCTTATTTGTACCAATTGAATCAGCAGCAAATGTTGATTTTAAAAAGTTTTCTGAGCCCGTATTAAGAGCTTTACATACTTTAGGGATTGATGCCGAGGCTTCCGGTCGAAATGATCTGTTAGTAAATGGTAAAAAAATCTCTGGTGTAGCCCAGCGCTATGCCAAAGGATACTTAATGCATCATGGAACATTGCTATTTGATAGTAATGTAGATACCATGGTTCGTTCCTTAAATGTAGCGGATGAAAAATTCATTTCAAAAGCTGCTAAATCGGTCCGAAGTCGAGTGGGAATGATCAAAGATGCAGCTCCAAAAGGGTTAACCCTTCAAGATTTCTGGGATGCGGTTCAGTACGAATTAACCGATCACGGGAAAGACCAAGAGATTGTGTTAACTCCGCAACAAAAACAGGAGATTATCCAACTAACGGCTGATAAGTTTTCAACTTGGGACTGGAATTATGGTCGTTCACCAGAATTTAACTTTAAGAACCATGCTAAATATGACGGTGGAATTATCGATGTTCAAGTCCAAGCTGAGGGTGGAACCATACGTGATATCAATTTCACAGGCGATTTCCTTGGTTTACGCGATTGGCGCGAAATCAAAGACCAATTTATTGGGTTACCATTTGAAACTGTAGAGATTAAGCCCGTCTTTGAACGTAACCATGAAGGCCGGTACTTCGGAAACATTACGGATGATGAATTAATTAAATTATTTGAAGCTTAGGAGGTTTAGTTATGGCTGTAAAAGATGACAATAAACAAGTGTTAGATTTCAATCTTCAAATGGAAAAACAAACAGACAGTTTTCCAATGCTACAAGTTCTAAATAATGATGGTGAGATTGTAGACGAGGATGCTCTTAAAGAGGCTGGTTTGAGTGACGATCAGCTCGTTGAACTTATGAAACAGATGGTATTTAGTCGTGTGCTACATGAACGTTCCACTAAACTAGCAAAACAAGGACGCCTAGGTTTCTATGCTCCAACCATTGGGGAAGAAGCCTCTCAAATTGCTTCGAATTATGCGTTTGAAAAAGGAGATTGGCTTTTCCCAGGTTATCGTGATATTCCGCAATTAGTAATGAAAGGTTGGCCGATTTATAAGGCTTTCTTGTGGTCACGTGGCCATTATGAAGGAAATGAATTTGACGATGTTAATGGCTGGATGCCACAAATTATTATCGGTGCTCAATATGTTGAAGCTGCTGGTGCAGCCCTAGGTTTGAAGATGCGTAAACAACCTAATGTGGCTTATGCCTACACTGGTGATGGTGGTACTTCGCAAGGTGATTTTTACGAAGGAATGAACTTTGCTGGCGCATATAACGCACCCGCCGTATTCTTCTCACAAAATAATGAATACGCTATCTCAACACCACGTAAATTACAAACTAAGGCTCCTCATCTAGCAGCTAAAGGTTGGGCAGCTGGTCTTCCAAGTTTGGTTGTGGATGGAATGGATCCAATTGCAATGTACCTAGCATCTAAGAAGGCACGTCAATGGGCAGTTGATGGTAATGGACCTGTATTTATTGAAACAATTACTAATCGTTTGGGTGCACACTCGATGTCTGGTGATGATCCACTTCGTTACCGTACTCAAGAAGAAATTGATGAATGGACTAAGAAAGAACCACTTATCCGTTTCAGAAAATATCTTGAAGGATTGGGTTTCTGGTCTGAAGAAATTGAAAATGACTGGACCGAAGTGGTTAATGAACAAATTGATAACGGCGTAAAACAAGCAGATGGAATCGATAAACAAAAGATTTCAGACTTTATTGAACAAACTCTAGAAGTTCCAGGACAAGCTGCACAAGAACAAATTAACAAATTTAGAGGGGAGGGCAAGTAATCATGGCACAAAAAACATATATCCAAGCGATTACTGAAGCTCAAGATTTAGCTCTTGCTAACGATGAAAATGTAGTTATCTTTGGTGAAGACGTTGGTAAAAATGGTGGTGTATTTAGAGCTACGGATGGTCTTCAGGCGAAATATGGTGAAGATCGGGTTTTCAACACTCCACTAGCTGAAAGTGGAATTGGTGGAATGGCAATTGGGATGACAACCCAAAACTACCGTCCAATTATGGAAATCCAATTCTTCGGCTTTGTATATGAAGTTATGGATTCACTTGCAGGACAGATGGCACGTGGACGTTTCCGTTTCCATGGAACACGTACATTTCCAATTGTGGTTCGCTCTCCTTATGGCGGTGGAACTAAGACCCCTGAAATGCATGCGGACTCCTTGGAAGGTTTAGTAGCTCAAACACCTGGTCTACGAGTAGTTATGCCAGCTACTCCAGCAGATGCTAAAGGATTGTTACTATCAGCTGTTGAAAGTAATGATCCGGTAATCTTCCTTGAAAATCTTCGTTTATATCGTTCAATTCGTGGCGATGTTCCAGAAGGTTACTACACCACACCATTGGATAAGGCCAATGTGATTCGTGAAGGTAAGGACGTATCAATTATCACCTATGGTGGAATGGTACATACAAGCTTAGCGGCCGCAGAAGAACTTGCTAAAGACGGCATTGACGCTGAAGTTGTAGATTTGAGAACGGTTAGTCCACTTGATCTCGACACAATTGGAGAAAGCGTTGAAAAGACTGGTCGAGTTGTTGTAGCTCAAGAAGCACAACGGCAAGCTGGTATTGGTGCAATGGTAATGAGTGAAATTAGTGAACGCTTCATTATGAGTTTGAAAGCACCAATCGGACGGGTAGCTGCTCCAGATTCAGTATATCCATTTGCCCTTGCTGAAAATGAATGGTTACCAAAAGCAGACGATATCATCGAAAAAGTTAAGGAGGTCGTGAACTTTGACTGAAATTTTTAAGATGCCAGATATTGGCGAAGGAATGGCTGAAGGCGAAATTGCAAACTGGTTAGTAAAAGTCGGCGATACGATTAAAGAAGAAGATGCAGTAGCTGAAGTTCAAAATGATAAGCTATTACAAGAAATCCTTTCTCCTTATGGTGGAAAGATTACAAAACTTTTCGTAGAAGCGGGAACGGTAGTTAAGGTTGGCGAACCATTGATTGAATTCGACGGTGACGGAAGTGGCGCTGGTGCTGAAAGTGAAGTACCTAAAGAAACACCAGCATCTACAGAACCGGAACCAGAATCAAGCGCACCAGTTGACCAAACTGCACCTGAAGTAACCAAGGTAGGTGCAGAATATACTTCAAATGGACAATTGTTAGCAATGCCATCTGTACGAGAATATGCTAGAAAAAATGATATTGATTTAACTCAGGTGCCAGCAACTGGACGGCATGGACATATCACCATGGCTGATGTGGAGAACTTTAAAGCAAGTCCTGCATCAGCACCTACAGCAAGCCCAGCCCCAGCTGCTTCAGTTCCAGAAACAGAATCAGAAAAGGCGCCAAGCGCCCCAGTTACTCCGGCTGCGCCAGCTGAAGTTAAAGCTGGACGGGTACCATTGTCACCAGTTCGTAAAGTAATTGCTAAGACTTTAACTAACCAAGTTCAAACGATTCCACATGTAACAATCATGGATGAAGTAGAAGTTTCTAAGTTAATGGATCTTCGTAACCAATTTAAGGAACAAGCTAAACAAAAAGGCTACAAACTAACATATATGCCATTTATTGCGAAAGCCCTTGCTGGGGCAGCCCATAAGTACCCTGAACTTAGTGCAATGGTTGATATTGAAAAACAAGAAATCGTTTATTACGAAGATACAAATGTCAGTTTCGCAGTTGATACTGATAATGGACTTTTCGTACCAAACGTTAAGAATGTTAAATCAAAATCAATTATGGAAGTTGCGCAAGAAATTGATGACATGGCCATCCGTGGTCGTGCCGGTGATTTGAAGCCTAATGAACTTAAGGGTGGCACAGTTACTATCACCAATATTGGTTCAGAAAGTGGAAGTGGATTCTTTACACCAATTATTAATCCAGGTGAAAGTGCAATTCTTGGAATTGGACGAATTCGTAAGACTCCAGTGGTTAACGAAGATGGTGAGTTAGCAGTTGGAAATACATTAAAACTATCACTTAGCTTTGATCATCGTTTAATTGACGGTGCTCTAGCACAAAAAATTATGAATGAGCTGAAGGCACTTTTGAGTAACCCTGCCTACATGCTAATGGAGGTGTAGTCATGGTAGTTGGTACACAAGCAATTAACGTTGACACTTTAATTATTGGATCTGGTCCTGGTGGATACGTTGCTGCTATTCGAGCAGCTGAATTAGGACAAAAAGTTGTGATTGTTGAACGTGATTATATCGGAGGAGTTTGTTTGAATGTTGGATGTATTCCATCTAAAGCTTTGATTCAAGCTGGACACCTCTACTCAACTTTACAACATGGTAATCCATTTGGAGTTTCGGTATCAGAATCTAAAATTGATTTCACTAAAACTCAAGAATGGAAACAAAATCAGGTTGTTAACAAACTAACTGGTGGAGTGGAACTCTTACTTAAGAAACACAAAGTTGCAATTGTGCGAGGAGAAGCTTACTTCAATGATAACGAAACGGTTAACGTAATCAACGGAGATGATTCCCATGTATATCGCTTTAAGAGAGCTTTGATTGCCACTGGTTCTCGTCCAGTTGAAATCCCACACTTTAAATTTAGTGGTCGAGTAATTGATTCCACTGGAGCCTTGAACTTAAAAGATGTTCCAGAACATCTCATCATTATTGGTGGTGGGGTGATTGGAGCGGAACTTGCTGGAGCTTACATGAACCTTGGTTCAAAGATTACCATCATTGAAGGTTTGGATCACATTTTAAATGGATTTGATGGTGAATTGATTCAGCCAGTTTTGAATAACTTTAAGAAAAATGGAGTCGAAATTGTTACTGAAGCTACAGCGGTTGAGGCAAACCAAACTGACAAAGATGTTACAGTAACCTATGAAGCTGATGGAACAACCAAGACGGTTACCGGAGACTACTGTTTAGTTTCAGTAGGCCGCCGTCCTAACACAGATCAGCTTGGTTTGAATAATACCAATATCAAGTTAAGTAAGCGTGGTTTAATTGAAGTTAATGATTCCATGCAAACATCAGTTAAACATATTTATGCTATCGGTGATGTGGTCGCTGGACCAGCTTTAGCGCATAAGGCTAGTTTTGAGGCTAAGGTGGCAGCAGCTGCTATGGGTGGCGAAGATGCTCATGATACACATTATGTTTTGCCAGCCGTTGCTTACACAAACATTGAATTAGCAACTGTAGGTGAAACTCCGCAATCTATTGCTGAAAAGAAGTTGGATGCTAAATCAAGCAAGTTCCCATTTGCTGCTAGTGGACGTGCCATGACTATGGATCAAACAGAAGGCTTTATCCGTCTAATTACGGATAATCCTACTGGCGGTATTATTGGAGCGCAAATTGTGGGTCCGGAAGCTTCTAATTTGATTTCTGAGCTAACTTTAGCGATTGAAAATGGATTAACAATTAAAGATATTGAATTAACCATTCATCCACATCCAACGTTGGGTGAAGAAATTATGGATGCAGCGGAATTAGCTGCAGGACTACCAATTCACGTTTAAAAAGAATTTGAAATATATTACAGTCATAAGATAAATAAACGGACCGATTCCCGATATGCCAGCTAAGGAATCGGTCTTTCTGTTATCTTAAAGGTGTATAATTAGTGCGTTGATTCTGCATAATGCTAAAGGGAGTGTTACTTTTGAAAAGTTGGCGAGTAAGTAGTTGGGGCTGTTTCTTGATTTTTGTGATTGGTACAGTATTTTTATGGTTCAGAAAGACGGATGGGGCAGGTGTTCAGAATAGTTTACTTAATCAATTAGTTTCCATCGGAATTTGGGCTTTTATATTTATCATCATTTTGATTATCCATTTGATTTGGTGGTTTTCACTAAGAAAAAAATGATTTGTAATAAAAATTAACTCACTTATTTTGAATATTAACTTCAAGATAATTGAGTTTTTTTGTTCAAACCTGTTGACTTTAAAATAACAGGTGGTATGATTAAGCTGTTAATAATAAAAAAACAGCTCAAGGAGAATTATGAATATGAAATATGCAATTACTGCTGCAACAGGAAACTTTGGACAAATCGCGATAAAAAAATTAATTGATTTAGTAGGAACCGACAACGTAATCGCCATTGTTAGAAATCTAGAAAAGGGTCAAAAGCTACTTCCTAAAGGTGTAGAAATTCGTCAAGGTGATTACGATGATATAACTACAATGGAAAAAGCTCTGAAAGGGATTGATCGAGTGCTCTTTATTTCTTCGCAACCAGGTGGTAAAGTAGCTCGAGGAACTCAGCACCAAAATGTTGTAACAGCAATTAAAAATGCGGGTGTTGATTTTGTAGCTTATACTAGTTTTCCAAATGCTCAAGCATCAACCAGTGCTTTAGCAAACGACCATCGATTAACTGAGAAACTAATTGAAGAACAAGGAATCAAACACTCATTTCTACGTAACAACTGGTACCTTCAAAATGAAATGGGCTTTTTACAAAGTGGTGCTAATAATCAAACAGCAACCTACTGGACAGATCAACAAGCTGGATGGGCTTTAGAACGTGAGTATGCTGAGGCTGCTGCAAAGGTAATTACGTTAGAAAATCCAGATGCTATCTATGAATTTGCTGGTAAAATTCGTTCGTATGCTGATTTGGGCGCAGCCCTTCAAACAGCAACTGGAAATAGTTTTGAACTTAAGCAGGTTTCGAGGGATGCCTATCAAGCTCAACTTCAAGCGGGAGGCCTAGATGCAGATACTGCGGCACTATTTACTTCTTTTCAGGCACCAATTGAAGATGGCTCTCTCAGTCATCAATCAGATAGTTTAGCAAAAGTTTTGGGTCGGGAATTAACTAGTTTACCAGAGGCTATTAACGAAATTTTAAATTAGGTGGTAACGATGAAGTATTCCTATAAGTTAAGCGATGCAATCCATATTTTGACGTACTTAATTATTTATAAGGACGGCGACTTATCAAGTAAGACCATTGCAGATAGTATTGAATCCAATGCTAGTACTGTAAGAAATTTGATGTCGGATTTACGAAGTGCGGGACTAATTACGACAAAAGTAGGGAGTGCTAGCCCAGCGTTAAATGCTCGTCCGAGTGAGATTAGTATTTTAGATGTTTATAAGGCGGTGAATATGGATCATAACCTCTTGCATATCGACCCTAAGACAAATCCACAGTGTGTTGTCGGTGGCAGTATTCAAGACGTGTTAGATGATGCATACGCTGAAATACAGCAAAGTGCCTTTCAAAAAATGGATGAAATAACGATTGCTGATATTACTGAAGGTATTTTGCAACGACAACAACAAGATTAGGCACCAAAATTTAGTTAACATGGCTATTTTCAATTACTTAGTAATAAGTTTTAACAATTTTCGAGGTACAATTATAGAAGAAATAGCGTTATTTTAAAGAAGGGAATGGTACCAAAATGAATAAAACAATGTGGTCAATTGGATTTCAAAAACATTTACCCATCAATGAAGAAGCAAGTTTGTTTCGTTTTGAAACGGCGGTTCCTCAGCCTGAAGGACGTGATCTACTGGTTAAAGTCGATGCAGTATCAGTAAATCCAATCGATGTGGCGGTGCGTAAAAATGGGACTGAAACTTTAGACGAACCTAAAGTGATTGGTTGGGATGCAGTTGGAACTGTGATAGCTAAAGGCGCATCAGCTGGATATTTTGAAATTGGTGACCGTGTGTTTTATGCTGGTTCATTCAAACGGGCCGGAAGCGATAGTGAATATCAGCTAGTAGATGAACGGGTGGTGGGACATGCCCCCGAAAAGCTTAGCAATGCTGAAGCAGCTGCGATGCCATTGACTTCATTAACGGCGTGGGAAGCATTATTTGAACAATTAGAAATTGATCGAGAGGATGTGCAAGGAAACGCCGATAAGTCGATTCTAATTATTAATGGGGCTGGTGGCGTAGGTTCCATTGCAACCCAATTAGCCCAAAAAGCCGGTTTACATGTGATCGCCTCGGCTTCTCGTCCAGAAACTATTGAATGGTGTCTAAAACATGGCGCCGACGAAACCGTTAATCATCGTAATAACTTGATTGATGAAGTTCGTAACTTAGGTCATCAATACGTAGATTATATTTTAGAGTTAAACAATATTGATGCTCATTGGGATGAAATGGTCGAGCTGATTAAACCGAATGGCAGGATGACTTCAATCACTCAAAACCATGAACCGGTAGATTTGAAAGCACTAAAACATAAACGGGTTACTTTTGCTTGGGAATGGATGTACACGAAGTCCTACTATGAAACACCAGACATGGAGACTCAGCATGTATATTTGGACGAAATTGCTCGTTTATTAGACGCTGGAGAACTGATTTCAACCCTGACTAAGCAATTATCCCCAATTAACGTGGAGAACCTAAAACAGGCGCATAAGCTGGTTGAGGGAAACCATATGATGGGTAAAGTGGTAGTTGAGAATTTAGAAGATTAACTCTAAAAATTTGTTTGAATAAATCAGGTACTATAAAAAGCTGAATCAAGAACTTTTCTTGATTCAGCTTTTTTAGTCGTCAAAATCTTCGTCATGGTCTTGAATTTCAAATTCATCTAAAAAACGCTGGAAACTAACTGTTTTGGAATACTTTTTATAGAGGTTATCGACACTGGTATTATCTTGTTTGGTTGTATAAAGCACCTTGTTGTTATCGATAGTAATATGGGCTTTTTGTTCAAAATAATCATTTTGCTCAGTTCCCGCATCGAAAGCAATTTTTTTATTATCAGTATCTTCTACAACATTTCTTGCGCTGGGTTCGATGTCATCGTTAAGCTTTTCAAGTTGGCCATTGGATTTCATCAAATGATAAGTAGCCAGAGCGATAGTAGTGGCGTTTGTACGTTGAACTTCATGGACGCGGGCAGGTGAAGAAGCTTTTTCAGTAGCTGGTGCTGTGGCTGATTTTTTGTCTGCACAACCAGCTAATCCAACCAGTGAAAAAGATGCTAAGGTAATCAAAAATACTTTAGATAATTGATGCATGCTGAGTCCCTCCGTTTCGACTAAAAGGCTTACTTTATACATAAATTATACTAAAGTATTTAATTTGAACCTATTTTAAAGGCTTGTAGTTATTTGGTTTGGTAGTAGATTTTACTATCTGCGAGCAGATAGGGATAGATTAACATTTTCTCCAAGTAGATAAATTACGACGGCGCCGATTAGCATCACGCCTAGTTCTCCAAGACTAACCGTTCCCCAAGTATAGAAAAATGGAACTTTCAAAACATAGGCGAGCTCAATAGCAACTAAAAAGCCCATTAGAACAGTAGTGATGGCAACACAGAGGCCCATCTTTACCTTCGTATCGCTAAATTTACGAATGACTAAGTAAACAATTGAAAGCGTAACGATAGTTGTGAGGGTCCCCCATGTAATATCGATAATTCCTAAAGATGATTGCATATTGGAAATTAAGACTCCCAACGAAATGCCCCAGATATAGCGTTTGTCATAAATCACTAAACAGTTTAACATTTCAGCTAAGCGAAACTGAATTGGTCCAAAGCTAATAGCAGAAAAGACAAATGTAATTGCCACATAAAGAGCGGCAATCATGGCAGATAAAACAATCTCACGGGTGTTTATTTTAGAACTAGACATATTAAATTCTCCTTTATAACGTAAACGTCACTAATTTTACTATGACCAAAGGAACCCAAAGAATGGGAGAAGTGTCATAGGTGGAACAAAATTTCTAACAGAATTCTATCATAACAGTTTCGAACTAATTGCAAAAGGTGTTGAAGTTCAGATGAAGGTTAAAATTGTCGAACAAAGCCAAAGAAAGCCTTTACATTTTAATGAAAATGAATCATGCTAAGACTGTACAAAAATAAGGAAGGGGAACTAAATTCATATGATAAAGTTAAAAAACGATCGTCTCGAAGTTGAAATTGATAATATGGGAGCCCAATTGACCCATGTTATTGGAAACGAAAGTGGTTATGACTACATTTGGAATGGTGATGCTTGGAAGAAACATGCACCCATTCTATTTCCAGCGATTGGTAAGTCAAATAACGATGAATATGTAGTGGATGGTAAGACATATCGAATGCCCCAACATGGATTTGCACGAGATTTTGATTGGCAGAAAGTTAATCAAGCAGAAAATCGAGTGATGTTAGAGTTAAAGTCAAATGCTAAAACAAAGGAAATGTTCCCATTTGATTTTACCCTTCAAGTTGAATACAAATTAGATCAGAACCAACTTTTGATTGGATACCGGGTGATTAATAATGACCAGCGGATGATGCCATATGCTTTAGGATCTCACCCAGCTTTTAATCTTCCAATTGATGATGATGGTGTTTTTGAAGATTATCGCCTAACATTTGGACCAAAACAAAAACAAATTAAAAGACTCGGAGTGGGCCCCATTCCTTTCCGCGATGGAACTGAAGCTCCATATCCATCAATCCAAGCTAGTGAATTAGCTTTAAATCACGAAATGTTTGATGATGGACTTATTATTTTGAATGCTAAGAAGCTTGAAAATGTGACCCTTCATTCCAACCAAACTGCTCATGAAGTTAAATTGAACATCAAACAATTCCCATATCTAACGCTATGGGCGATGGAACATGAAACTCAACCGTTCATTTGCATTGAACCATTTGCAGGGCTTCCAGATCAAGCTAGCGACCAGCCAACGGACTGGAATAATAAGAAAGGCAATAACCTTCTTGAGGCTGGTGAA
Organism: Pediococcus sp. EKM201D; assembly: GCF_011800215.1. Classification (NCBI taxonomy): domain Bacteria; kingdom Bacillati; phylum Bacillota; class Bacilli; order Lactobacillales; family Lactobacillaceae; genus Pediococcus; species Pediococcus sp. EKM201D. Next base: position 230,568 of record NZ_JAALFK010000002.1, on the reverse strand, counting down.
AGTCATACGTTTGAATACGGGATTGAATTTAAGTAAGACTAAAAAGATAGGTAATATAAAATGTCAGATCCAATCTGTTAGTTAGGAGGGTCTGGCCTTTTTATTCAGAGAGGTTAAGCATGGAAAGTTTCGAATTACATGTTGATCAAATTTTTTCGGATAATATGGTTTTGCCGGCGGGAAAATCATTTCAGATTAGCGGTGCGGGAAGAGCGGGTTCAACCGTAAAAGTAAAAATTGCTTCAGATATAAAGCGTGCAATTGTAAAACGCGATGGTCGGTGGACATGTCGCTTTGATCCAGTGATTGATACTAGAAGTTCATTTGAAGTTCAAATTGCAGATGATCGGGAACAAATCTTACTAAAAAAGGTGCGTTTTGGTCGAGTGATTTTAATGGCTGGACAATCCAATGTAGGCTTTCGGATGGTACAAGACCAGGATTTTGAGACTGAGGTAAATCATTTCACATTGAACAATATCGCCTATTATAACGTTCCGCAGCCTGCATTTTATTTCCAAAATGGACAAGTGGAAGTCTATCAATCAAAAACTACCCACTGGCATCAGTTAAAGACTACTAATCTCGGACACATTTCGGCAATGGCTTTTTACGCAGTTAAGCGGATGACCGAAGAAGATCCTCAGCTACCGATCGGGGTTGTTTGTTGTACTAGGGACGGGGCATTAGCTGCAACTTGGTTGTCGAAATTGACGCTTACTAGCCAACCACAGTTGATGGATGAAATCGTTCGTCCATTTGAGAAACAACTGCAAAATAAGCCCAACCGAGAGTTTGAAGAAGAGGTAAAATTATATCGTCAAAAAGTTCAGCGTCATAATCGACGAATGTATAAATTTATGAAAGATAATCCTAGTGTCCCATTGGGAATGGCTCTTAATATTGTTGGACAAACGCCTTGGCCACCACCGGTAACGCCAGATAGTTATTTAAAACCAGGTACCTTATTTAAAGCAATGGTATTAAAGATTAAAAATTATTCATTCGATCAAGTGGTTTGGTATCAAGGTGAGACAGATATTGAAACGCGTCATTTGTATGATGTGTTATTGAGGGAGATTATCAATGATTGGCGCAGAGTTTTCCAAGACTATTCGTTGCCATTCTATATTATTCAGTTACCAAAGTATGCTAACGTACTTCGGAATGCTTGGGCAGAAATTAGGCAACAAATGCTGAAAGTGAGTCAAACTTTAGCGGCAGTTCACCTAGTTTCTATAACGGATACAGGGGAATTATATAATCCTCATCCGGTTACGAAAAGAATTGCTGGCACACGGCTAGGGAAAATTCTGGCAGGGACAACGTATTCAAGTACGCCGGTTTTTAATCGAATTATTAAAGATAAGAATCAAGTCCACCTTAAATTTAAAGGCGTCCAACACATACATGCTACCCAAAATTGCCATATTGAAGGATTAGTTAATGGTGTTTGGCAATCGATTCCAGCAAAGATTAAGGATGATCAAGTCGTTGTTGAGTTTCCTAACGGGACTACGCAAGCTCGATATGGATATAGTAATGCGCCAATCTTAACGTTATACAACGAACAAAATGATCCGATTGCTCCTTTTTTAATTAATTTAGATGAAGATAATTTAATATAATCGAAACTTTGGTTTGTAAAAAATCAAAGTTTTTTTATTACTAATTTATTGAACAAACCGATTTGAAAATGTCTATGAAGAATTTTTAATAAATAGTGATGATACTGGTGAAAATTGTAAATTTATACCATCTATACCAAAATATAAACGCGAAAAATTTAGTATAAAAATCCCATGAAAAAGGCATTTTTAGCGCCTATAACTTGGTTGACAAACTGGTACCAACCAGTTATGATATGAATTGAGCTGGTAGTAATATCAGCTGTTTATTTACAGGTGTTTGTAAGCGTATACAACATAATTACAAACCCTGGGATGGAGGAATGTTACATGAGATTATTGTTAATGAGTCACGGAAATATGGCGGTTGAAACTTTAGCTAGTGCGGAAATGATTCTTGGGCATATTGATAACATGAAGGCTATTGGGCTTCAACCTAATCAAGGTCCAGAAGATTTACAGGCCGAAGCAGAGCAGTTTATCAATGACAACCCCAATAACGAAAAGACAATGGTGGCGGTTGATTTACTAGGTGGAACCCCCTCCAATGTTGTGGTTCGTTTGATGGCTGAACATCCAGAACTTGAAGTAGTTAGTGGTTTGAATCTTCCCATGGTGATTGGTTTTGCCAATCAAGTAATGATGGGAATGGAAGTAAGTAAACAATCTGTAATTGATGAAGCACAAAATGGAATTATTGACGTAAATGCAAAACTAAACGGGTAAAAAATATGGCAGAAACCTATCAATATTCATTAAGATTCGCAATTGATCCTTTTAACTGGAATGAAGAACGAGCGAAGAAGTTAATTAAATTTTGTCAGGAAGCTCGAATTGACAATGTAGTCTTTTTTATTAACCCAGAAGAGTTAAACCAAGGGCATCTTACCATCGATCAAGTTAGAACGCATTGGTTGCCTACGGTAGCAAAGGTTTCTAAACAGCTAGCAGAGATGGACATAACAACAAGTTTAAATCCATGGACAACGCTGATGCATAGCGATCGTGGACAAAAAGTTAGTCCAGAACTGGGTTTTGGAACGATGGTTGATTATCGAGGTCAACACGCTGAATCCATTGCTTGTCCTGCAGATCCTAGGTGGGTTGAATATATTGCTGATATCTACGGTGAATATGCCAAACTCCAACCTAAGGAATTATGGCTGGAAGATGATTTTAGACATTACAATCACACACCAATCAAACTTGCATGTTTTTGTGAGCGGCATATGAAGATTTATTCGGAAAAATTAGGACGTAAGGTAACCCGTACTGAATTTGTCAAAAAGCTCTTACAACCAGGGAAACCCACGCTTGAACGCAAAATATATCTCAGTGTTGCGCGAGTAGAAATGAAAAAAGTTGCCCGTTTAATCCAAAAGACGGTCGCTAGAATTTCTCCCACCACAAGGTTGGGTTTGATGAGTTCTTTTCCCGAATGGCATGCAGTTGAAGGACGCGATTGGGACGGTCTATTTGATAGTTTATCTGGTACGCATTTACGAGTTAGTCGACCACATTTACCAGCATATAACGAAGTTTCTCCTTTACAGTATTCACGAGATTTTGAACGTTACTCCAGAGTGACTACGGAATTAGTTGGCAAAAATTCAGACGTATATCCTGAGCTGGAAAGTTATATGTATTCGCCATTTGTTAAATCAAGAATGTTTACTAAATTACAATTGGAAAGTACACAAATGCTGGGCGCTACGGGAATTTTGCTGAATTTATTCGATATGATGGGGAATGGAATCGATGAAACGTATGACTATGCTGAATTATTGGCAGAATCCAAAGACTTAATGAATTTGGGAACTCAACATCGATTGAATGTGGAACAACTCGATGGAGTAAAAGTTTTAGTATCTCAGGATGCCTCGTTTAACCTCCAGACTACTAGAGGCGAAAACCCAGAGGAACTCTTACCTAAAGAGTACAGTTGGTTATCACTTTTGGGTAGTTTAGGAGTGGCATGTAAACCGGAAAAATGGACGGATACAAGCAATTTTGAAAACGAAGTGTTAGCGGTTAGTGGTCAATTTTTTAACAATCTAAATGATGAACAAATCACAGCATTGCTTAAAAAGAATGTCATGTTTTTAGATGGTGAAAGTGTTCAAATTCTGTTTGAAAGACCAATGTTGAGAACATTAATTGACGCAGAAAAATTGGAAATTAAGCGGGCTCGAACCAATTATCAATCTTACGAACAAATTGATGGAATGGTCATTGATCAAATTGAGAATCCGCGGGTCACCATGCTTCAACATACGGGGGATTATTACAAAATCGCTTATGAGAATGCAAATAAAGTTGAAATTTTATCAAGTGCATATAGTGCGAAGGCTGAAAAATTAGGACCAGTGATGACCATTATCAATGGGCGGACGGTAATTTTACCAATGAATACCGACCCTAAATATGGTTGGGAATCGCAATATTATTCAATTAAAGCTAAGCTTTTAAAACTTATTTTAAATAAAACTACGGATATAGATTACGTAGTTGATATGGCTGGAACTAAGATTACGGCGTCTTCAAATCAAATTGTACTTTCAAATTTCACGATTGATGATCAAAAACAAATTCAAATTCATTTATCTAAAACTAAGCAACAACAAGATTGGAAACTTTACTTCCATGAAGGAGCAAAACTTCAAGAGTTAGCGGTTAAACCGGAATGGATTGAGCATGATGTATTAACCATCCCATATCAACTAAAAGGCTTAGAAACAGTAATTTTATTAGCATAGTTTTGAGAAAACAAAGGAGTGAGTAGTATGACAATTTCAGCGGTACGAATTGATGGACGGCTAATCCATGGACAAGTAGCCAATTTGTGGACAACGAAGCTCGGTGTAACAAGAATTATGGTGATTGATGACAAAGTGGCTGCAAGCGATATTGAAAAATCGGGTTTGAAATTAGCTCGACCAGCTGGTATTGATTTGAGTGTGCTCTCTGAAAAGGTAGCTGCTGATCATATTAAGCGTGGCGGCTATGATTCGCAAAAAGTATTTATTGTGGTTAAACGACCACAAGTATTATTGGACTTGGTTAACGACGGAGTGAAGTTAGAAACGATTAATGTCGGAAATATGTCACAGACGGATGAGACGACTCAAATCACTAATTCTATTAATGTAGTGCAAGACGATGTAGATGCATTTAAGGCACTACATGAAAAAGGAATTAAAATCACTCAGCAAATGGTTCCTGGTGATCAAGCCAATGACTTTATGGCAATTTTGAAAAAATTTGATACTAAAAAATAAGAAGGAGGCGTTCTTATGGGTTCAGGTATTGCAATATGGCAAGTAATTATTTTAACAATTTATTCAATGTACCAGATTATGGATGAGTTAACGCTCCAAACTAGTTTAAGTCAACCAATCTGGGCCGGGATTATTGCCGGTTTAGTAATGGGTGATCTTAAAACGGGTTTGATCATTGGTGGTAGTTTGCAATTAACCGTGCTTGGGGTAGGAACTTTTGGAGGAGCTTCTAAAATTGATGCAAACTCAGGTACAGTTATGGCTACGGCTTTTGCGATTGGGACAGGTATGAAACCCGAAGTTGCGGTTGCAGCTTTAGGGGTTCCGGTTGCTAGTTTGATGATTCAGACTGATATTGTTGCACGTTTCGCTAATACTTTCTTCCAACACAGAATTGATAAATTAATTGACGAAGAAAATTACAGTGGTATTGAAAGAAATTACCTTTATGGATATCTTCCATGGACATTATCACGTGGTATTCCTGTATTTCTAGCACTTGCGTTTGGTGGTCCATTTGTACGTACAGCCGTAGATTATATGAATACCAACTTAGCTTGGTTGAGTAACGGTCTTGCAACTGCGGGCGCACTTCTTCCTGCCGTTGGTTTTGCTATCTTGCTTCGTTATCTACCAGTTAAAAAGCATTGGCCATACTTAATTTTAGGTTTTGTTATCACAGCAATGCTTTCAACAATTTATGGCAATGTAACCCTACTTGGCACAACTATTGCCGGAATGAATGCAAAGTTCACGACCGTTTTCGCAAACCTTCCAATGTTAGGAATTGCTTTGATTGGTTTTGCGCTAGCTGCAATGCAGTACAATCGTTCCGTTAAAGAAAGCAATTTAGTAGCTGCACAACCTAAACAAAATGCTGGTGCAACAGATTTAGATGAACAGGATGGTGAGATTCATGGCGACGAACTCTAATAAGACTAATTATAAATTAACTGATAAAGACTTTAAGCAAATGAATATCCGTAGCCTCTTATTCAACCAAGTTGGATGGAATTACGAACGTATGCAAGGATCCGGTTATCTTTACTTGATTCTTCCCCAGCTCCGTAAAATGTATGGTGACCATACTCCCGAGCTGAAAAAAATGATGAAAATGCAAAATCAATTCTTTAATACAAGTAACTTCTTTAATACTATTATTTCAGGAATTGATATGGCGATTGAAGAAAAAGAAGGTGTTAATTCACTTGAAACCGTTGCGGGAATTAAGGCAGGTTTAATGGGACCTTTTGCCGCAATTGGTGATTCGATTTTTGCCGCTTTGGTGCCTGCTATTATGGGAGCAGTTGCTGCTAATATGGCGGTTCAAGGTAACGTTGTAGGTGCTATTTTATGGATGTTAGTTAACTTCGTTATTATGTGGTTCCGCTGGATTCAACTGAAATTTGCCTACAAACAAGGGGTAAGTTTAGTTAATGAAATGCAAGGACAGCTAAATGCTTTGACGGATGCAGCAACGTTACTTGGAGTTTATGTCGTAGGTGCTTTAGCAGCTACTATGGTTAATACTCATGTGATTTTCGTAGCACATTTAGGGAAGATGACCGTTAACTTACAAGATAAGATTGATATGATCATGCCAAAATTGGTCCCTGCTTTAATTGTTGGAGCAATCTATTGGATGCTTGGTCGAAAGAGAATGACTTCAACAAAAGCTATCTTTATCGTGATTATCGTGGCAGTTGTGCTATCAGCACTTGGCATAATCGGTAAAGCTTAACATTAATTGCCACTCAAAACCTAAATTTGGTATATCATATAAATTATGAATCAGATTTAGAAAGTGTGGTAATCAAACCATGGGATTTAACTATAATGAAAAGCAACCTGTATATGGACAGCTTGTTGATGAATTAAGAAAACAAATTAAAAATAACTATAAACCAAATGACAAATTATTATCCGAACGTGAAATTATGAGAAAGTATGAAGTGAGCCGTAATACGGTTCGCGAAGCCTTAAGTGAACTAGAAAACATTGGGTATATTTACCGCCAGCATGGTAAGGGGACTTTTGTAGCAAGTTGGATGGATGATACGACTAAAATTGGTGATGAATATAGTTTTACGGAACAAATGAAATCGCTTGGTCGCAAACCGGAAACAAAGATCATAGAAATGTCAGAGCGTAAAGCCGATGAATATTTTAGTGGCAAGCTAAGAATTAATGTTGGAGATCCCATTGTTAAACTCAAACGGCTCCGTTTGGCGGATGGAATGCCAATGATGATTGATCGAACTTACCTTCCTGCTGAAAAATTTGAAAATCTGTCAATTTATGAGTTAGAAACGAAACAACGTTCGCTCTATAATGTTTTTCTAGAAGACTATGGTGAAAAAGTTCGTCTAGCAGATGAGATGCTTTCAGTAGGGATTATTAGTGATAAAGATGCCGATTTATTAAAGATTGCACCTAATTCACCAGGATTCATGCTCCGTCGAACAACATACAATCATAAAAATGAAATCATTGAATATACCATTAGTAGCGCTCGTGGTGACCAATTTGTTTATAACATTAAGTATAAGCATTGATGGATGAGAGGAGAATTCCCACTATGTACAAAATGACTGATAATGAATTAACCCAAATGGGTGCTGTTATAACAACTCGTGAAATACAACAAGAACCAGAACTATGGTTAGAAACTTTTAAAATCTACCAAGAAAAGAAGCAAGCAATTGATGCTTTCTTAGGGAAGATTGAAAGCGAATTCAATGAACCGGTACGAGTTGTTTTTACCGGTGCTGGTTCTTCAGCTTATGTTGGAGATACAGCGATGCCATACTTAACTGAAAATGGTGATCGAAACCATTTCCGTTTTGAAGCAATCGATACAACTAAAATTGTTTCTACCCCTAAACAATATCTTGAAAAAGATACACCAACGATTTTAGTTTCGTTTGCAAGAAGTGGTAACAGCCCCGAAAGTGTAGCAACGGTAGATATAGCTGAAAAGTACGTTAAACATCTATATCAAATAACCATTACATGTGCTCCAGAAGGTAAACTTGCGCTCCATGCCCAAGAAGATGATAAAAACTTAGTTCTAATGCAACCAGCACGTTCCAATGATAAAGGTTTTGCAATGACTGGTAGTTTTAGCTGCATGTTACTTACAACGTTATTAGTTTTCGATGCTCAACATTCTGATGAACAGAAAGAAACTTATGTTAACGCCATCAGTAAAATGGGTCATGAAGTGATTGACCGGGTTGATGATATTCAGAAATTGGTTGATACCGATTTTGAACGGATCGTTTATCTGGGATCTGGTGCATTGGGTGGACTAACTCGTGAAGCACAATTGAAGGTTTTGGAACTAACAGCTGGACAAAAAGTGACCGTTTTTGATACTTCGATGGGCTTCCGACACGGTCCTAAGTCATTTGTTAATAGTAAGACACTCCTTTTTGATTTCGTTAGCAACAATGCTTACACTCGTCAGTATGATGTGGATATTCTCGAAGAAGTGGCAGGAGACGAGATTGCACCAGTCGTTATGGGCATCGGTGTTCAATCAGCCCACAACTTTACAGGTAGCAACTTTAATTTTGCTAATGGAGATGATTCTATCCCAGATGGTTATATGGCCTTCCCTGATGTAATGTTTGCTCAAACGATCTCCTTACTATCATCAATCAAGGTTAAGAATACACCGGACACTCCTTCAGCAACGGGGACAGTTAACCGAGTAGTAAAAGGTGTAACAATTCACGATTTTGAAGGATAGGAGCGAGAAGTTTGGAATATTATATTCATGCAGAAAAATTCTTTTTAGGTAGTAATGTAGAAATGGGAGGTTATCTCCAAGTTGTTGATGGTAAATTTGGTAGATATCAAAAAAATCAACCAGATGGAGATATCGTAGAATATAGTGATAAATGGATAGCTCCTGGGCTAGTGGATACCCATATTCATGGCTTGTTGAATCACGATGTGATGGATGCAAGTGCTGAAGGAATTGAGGCCATGGCTAATGGGCTACTAAAATGTGGGGTAACTTCGTGGCTGCCAACGACTTTAACGGCTAGTTCAGAACAGTTGAAAGAAGTGGTTCAAGTAATTAGCAAGAACCTTGATCACTTTGAAGGGGCTAAAGTTCAAGGTATTCACTTTGAAGGACCATATTATACTGAAAAACATAAAGGGGCTCAAAATCCGAAATACTTCGAAAACCCTAGTATTGAAGAATTTCACGAATGGCAAGCAGCAGCTAATGGCATGATTCGTAAAATTTCGATTGCACCAGAGCGTGATGGTGCAGTAGAATTTACGGCTCAAATTAGCTCTGAAGGGGTTACGGTAGCTTTAGGACACAGTGATGCAACCTTTGAACAGGCCAAGGCTTGTGTTGAGGCTGGGGCAACCATGTTCACTCACACATTTAATGGGATGAGTGGATTAGATCATCGCGAACCTGGTATGGCAGGTGCAGCTCTAAGCTTACAAGGTGTAACAGATGAATTAATTTGTGATGGGCACCATGTGAATCCATATGTAGTCAAGATTCTACTGGATGCCAAAACTCCTAGTAAGGTAGCTTTAGTTACGGACTGTATGAAAGCTGGTTTAATGCCAGATGGCGACTATATTTTAGGAGAATTTCCAGTTATTGTGCAAAACGGTACGGCTCGTTTGAAAGATAGCAGTCATAGTTTAGCAGGCAGTATCTTACTATTAAAAGACGCCATAAAGAACGTGGTTGATTGGAATGTAGTTACTCCTGAACAAGCTATACAGATGGCCACCGCAAATGCGGCCGATAGCGCAGGAATTGGGAGCAAATGTGGACACATTTTACCAGGCCGCGATGCTGATTTTATTGTGTTAGACCGAGAAATGAAGCTAGATAAGACATACCTAAATGGCGAAAAAGTGGTTGGATAATAATTATTACAAAGACGTAGTAGAGGATAACCCAAACCTCTTCTACGTCTTTTTGATTGTTTAGGGGTGTAGGAAGTTTTTTAATAAATGAAGTAATAACCTTAAACGTCCTAGATTAAGGTTAGGAACTCGGAAAGAAGTGAGGAATAAAGCAGTAGAGACAGTGAAACACCCCTCTAGGGAAGTAGATGGGTGTTTCTTTGGGTAAGAATATTACGTCACGTAGTTTGGGAAAGCTGTGCTTCGGGAAGTACTACGCAACTAGGGTAAGAATATCTAATGGATGATAATCGGCTTAGGGAGTTACCTACATCCATTAGATTATCTATAATATACTTCAAGTTGGAAACGCTGTCAATGGTTAATAGGGTATAATGATGATTTTTTTAAATAATTCAGTTTGATTAAATTACGCACAAATATAAATTCTAAAGCAACAAAAAAAGTAGATCTGGGGAAGCAGATCCACTCTTTGGGTAAGAAGGGTATATGAGCACTAATAGGGTACTTGAAAGGCTCATTCAATACCCATACTAGAGCAATTATGGGCTGGGAAACCTATGTTCTAGTACACCTACAATATACCTCTAACTGAAAACGCTGTCAACCAAATGATCCCCCATATGTGAGAAATTAGATAGGTTTCACGTGAAATCATATCGTTTCCAACATTTTAAAAATGCGGAGGTAATGATTGCTTTTATTTTTAAGATGAACTCTGGGTATCAGCTAGAAAGAGATGCAATTAAAATTATCTATCATTTAGTTCTAAACTTCTATCCGTAAAATTTTTTGCTATATGTTGTGAATATTGCATAAACTCTTTAATATCTGCTGGCGAAAAATCTTTAAAAGCGGTTTTTTCCACATCGTTCCATACCTTAGCGGCCTGAATAGCTAACGCCTTACCTTTAACGGTCAAACTAATTATGGTTACCCGCTTATCTTCAGTAGATTTATGAGCATTAATTATTTCAGCTTTTAGTAATCTTTTTACAGATTTAGCAATCGTTGAATGATCCACACAGAGCGCTTTAACCAGCTCATTTTGTGAGCGGTTATCTTTGCGCAATAGCTCTACCAGGATTAAATCTTGCCCCGGATAAAGTCCAAGTTTGCGTATTTCTTTGGTGGCGAGGTTTCGATGACTCAATACCAAATTTATAATTGATGATCCTAACGGAAAATCAAGATTAATGTCCATTATTTTCCTCCATAACCAGCGCCGTGTTTAAACAAACATGGTGATGTTGTTAAATTTCTTTCTATATTATCAACCAAATTAAGTTAAGTTTCAATAAAAAGGTTGCCAACCACTTAAACTCAAATTTAAGCACGTTTTCCTACAATAAATGTTGTTTTATATGCAAGATGATCCAGGAAGTTAGAGACATAAAGTAAGAACTATAGGTGTGATACAGAGGAGGGCTATTTTTTACGAAGGTGGGTCTGTTCGGTCTTTTGTTCATTTTTTTGATATTGATTGTCCCAAATGCTGAGGAGGAGAATTTCTCCCACAACGAGAATAATTAAAAAGGCCCAGAAACTAGCTTTTTGAGCAATTAAATAATAGTACAGCATACTGCCCGCAAATAAAATTGGAATTACTGCACCTGAATATTTATATTTAATACGACTGCAGAGGTACTGTAGCCCTGCAATAGCGATAATAAGTAAAGTTCCAATTACGCTACTCATAATAAATATTTTCTCCTTTGATTTGGTAGACATTGATACTTATTGTTCTAATAAACTAATTATAAAAGGAGATTAACTTAAAATCTATGTTAGCTATTAAAAGTCATCAAAGCTTAACATAGTAGTCTATCCAAATAAGATATAAAAAATTTAATAGATTTAGTTTACATTTTTAATTTTGATTCGTTATTAGTAAGTGTAAGTCGTCGCGACACTTATATTAAATGATAAGAAATGAGGATGAAAACATGGTTAAAACTTGGTTGAAAACAGGAATCAGTATCACAATGGAAGGCCCAGATCATGAAAAAGGGGTTCGAAGAGCTTTTTCAAACGTGGCGCAAACAGTCACTGCCGAACAAGTAACGGAACTAGCTAAAACACTTGAAATGGTGTCTACTGATAATGTAACTGATGCTCAAATTACAACAACTGAAAAAGTTATCCTAGAAAAGTAATCAAAACTAAATAAACCAATTGGCATTCATATATCAAGCTTAAAAATTTTGGAGGAGTAACTATGAAACTATTAGACTTAGAATTTACTAATGCAGCTGGGAAAGCCCAACATCTAAAAATTAATTACGTAAAACAAGGTTTGGATGAAGCAACTGTTCGACAAGCAATGGACAAATTAAGTGCGGCTAAGCTATTTCAAAAAGATGGTGAAGACATGTATGTAACACCAAAAGCAGCGCAATACGTAGAAACAATTCACGAACCTATCTTTACAGAAAATAACTAAAATTTAAAAGTCACGGCAGAAATATAGTGTCCTTAAAAGATAGAATTTGGGGACAACTATAAAAAAGCTGTGGCTTTTTATTTAACAAAATTTAAAACTGGTGTTATAACATAGTCGTGGGGTGCAACAAAAATGAACGACATCATTATTATCAGATGATGTTCACCCACGCATTTTGGAGGCTTTTAATATGGCAACAACATTAAAAACAGAACTTCTTGATCAAAAGATGACAGAGGTATTTGACTGGAGTAACGATCAAACGCCATTAAGAGACGCAATGTGGAATCATGTAATGGATGACAATGGTCATGATACGATGAAGACCATTGCGGAGGCCAAAAAGTGGGAAAATATGAACGATGCAGAGCTCAAGAAAACTGCAGAACAAATGTTAAAGTAAAATCCTAAGGCCTATAAATTCACCTTTAAAAAACTGGAGTAAGCGTATTAATTATGCTTATTCCAGTTTTTTTGTTTTTTCAAGTAAATTTAAGACCAGTAATTAAATTATTTAAATTTGGGAAAATGTTACAAAAAATAAACATTGTATAGACGTCAATTGCTGGTTATAATCGAACTGGCATATATAATTTTAAAGGGGTATAGATGAGTGACATTTCACGGTAGGCGATTAAATCGCAAAGGAAAAATCTGGTTGACGGGATTTTTGCTAATTGTATTTTCGATCACATTATTGATTGTAGAAGTGCACCATCTTTTACACTCGCGCTCTGAGACTACAACGCACATTACAACCAAACAAGCACCAAATTCAGGATTTAGTAAATATATGGATAAAAAAGTTGGCAAGTTAAGCCAAACGAATACTGATTTAAAAAATGAAAATTTTGATTTTACCATTTATGATGTCGCCAAGCAAAAAACGTATCGTTGGAGTCAAGGCAAGATTAGCCAAATGTATACAGCAAGTACCGTTAAAGTTCCAATTTTAATTGGATTACTCCATCAAGATGCTAAATTAACAGCTAGTGATAAAAAATTAGTTGCGGGAATGATTCGTCAGAGTAGTAATGCTGATGCTACGGCTATATTTAAAAAAATGGGTGGAGTTAGCGGATTAAATGCTACTTTTGCTAGACTGGGGATGGATCATAGTCAAGCTAGTAGTAAGTGGTGGCTTTCAACAGTTAGTTCCGAAGATTACATTAAATTATTGAAACATCTTTTTGTAAAGTCGAGCAAAATTAGTCGTACAGGTCGCAATTATATTATTTCAGAGATGTTTCAAGTTAATTCAAAACAACAGTGGGGAATCAAGGGCTTTAGCGATACACCTAATTTCTTAGCCAATAAAAACGGCTGGACCTTATCTGGAAGTTGGATTATGAATTCGATTGGGGCTGTCGAAGTTAATGGACATCTCTATTTGATATCCATTCTGAGTGATAATCATCCAGATGGTCAGGGGAATGTGGGGCTCAAAACAGCTAAAAAAGAAATGACGTCGCTGGTGCGCATGGCTGGTGAATACATCTTATAAAACAAAAAATGATGAACGCTAAACTTTAAGGTTTAGCGTTCATCATTTTTAATATTAGAGATTTTTGTCCATGTTAAAGGTTAGTTTTGATAATAACAAACCAGAAGCTAACAAATCGTTGAAATGGTTCATCGTACGTTCTTTCATTGCTTTAACAGTAGCATGGTTGGCTTCTGTTAAGAATTGAGTTAGCGCATCGCCTTGTAGGTTAGCAGCTTGAGCATCAATTTTAGCAACGCGTCCACGAAGGAACTCTTTTGAGGCGGTGACGTAATCAACGTTGGTTTGGATGAAGTTACTGTAGTGTCCTTCAACTACTGAGCCAACGGCACGATACATCCAGTAAGCGTCATCAAGGTTCATAGTAGCTTTAGTAGCACGATAGCTAGGATCTGTATCGGTCGCATTATTGAAGAAAGGTACGTAAGGGCTGAATGCTGGAACCCCGAAGTTTAGCCAGAAGATAGCTGAACGATCTTCGGGGACATCATTACGAATTTGAAGTACGTGAGAATTTTGAGTACGGTTCATTGAAATTGGACGGAACTTCAATCGATCAGCGTCAGCACCATGACCAAATGGATCGTACTTAGTTTCGTTATAGTGTGAACTTAAAATGGCACCGACATCTTCCACGGTGATTTTACGGCTAGCTTGACGAATAAATGGTAAGTCTGAAGATTGTGGGTCTTGTTCAATCTCTGGATTCAAATAACGTTGGCCATACCAAACACGAGGAGTGTTGTAATGACGGTCTTTTTCTGTATCTGTACCGAAAATACGACGGAAATTCCAGCCTTCGTGATCAAGGTTTAAATGATGTTCTTCAACAAATTCTTGTATGCCATCTGACCACATGAAATTATCAGGATCATCGAAATCGACTTGTTGAATGGCAACTTGGTTGGCAGCTACCGCATAAGAATCATCAGGAATTCGTTGAGCTACCCAATGATGACCAGTAACAATTTCCATGTACCAAACATCATTTTTGTCACTAAAAATCACACCGTTACCTTCAGGCGAACCATATTTAGCGATTAATTTTCCTAAATATTCAACGCCTTCTCGAGCAGAATCGATGTATGGTAGGACCATCGTAGGCATTGTATCTTCAGCTAAACCATTAGGAACCAAAGGATCGTAAGCCAAAGTATTTGGGTTACCGTAAACACTTTCCGTAGCACTCATGGCTACGTTTTTTTCGTTAAAACCACTTTCGTCGTAAATACCATCTTTATCGGGATCAATATTAGGAACGGCACTATGGCGATATCCGTTAGCTGGTAATTTGGCTGTGAAACCATTTTGAGATGAAACGATGGTTTCGTCTACACCTGTTTCAGCGGGATGCATATAAAAACGATGTGGAGCTAGTGGTAAAAATGTATCGTCATTGCGGGCAACCATAGTTGAGCCGTCAATTGAAGCATTTTTTCCGACTAGAACAGTTGTACAAGCTTTTTCAATCATATATTTAAATTCTCCTTAAAAACTTATAGTTGTTTCCAAGTATATTCTAACGCTAATTTTAGATTTATAGTGTTTTTTTGGAAAAGAATTATAATACATAGAGGGAGGAGACTGACATGGAAATTCCAACGATTTACAAGATGATGTATCAGAAAATGGGTAAACAGCCGTGGTTGGAAGAGTGGCAAGAATCGCCATGGGAAGTAGTCTATGGTGGCATCCTAGTCCAAAATACAAGTTGGGTCAATGTCGCACCAAGTTTAATGAATTTAAAGAACAACTTTAATTTTGATCCACATCGGATTTTGCGGCTTAGTAATGAAGCGTTACAAATTCAAATCCGTCCCAGCGGTTTTTATACGCGAAAATCGCAAACCATCCAAAATGTCCTAACTTGGGCACAAAAATATCAGTTTTCAATCGAAAAAATTGGAGCATTGCCAACGTTGCGCCTACGTAAAGAATTATTGGCTTTGGTGGGGATTGGTCCAGAAACGGCGGACTATTTGATGATGTACGCATTTGACCATGCAGGTTTTATAGCTGATAAATATAGCCAACGAATTTTTGAGTGGATGGGGCATCCATTACCATCTAAGTATGAACAGGCCAAAAAAGAAGTTGAAGCAGCAATTAATTTAACCGATGAAGAATGGAAAAATTTTCACGCGATGATTGTTAATTCTGGTAAAGAAATTAAAACTAAAGAAGAATTTGTGAATGAATACATTAATTCTTGAAATAGGGGTTAGCAAAGCATTCTAGGCGTTGTATACTAAATGTGAATACAATAACGAGGAGATAAAAAATTATGATTGATGTTGATGCTCTAAGCAAAAAATATCCAGCGATTAAGCAGATGCAAGCTTACGAACCAATTTTTTGGAAGAACCTGAATTATAAAAAGGAAGCTGAATTACCGGTTGGAGTTGAACATATCTTCGATGCTGAAGCTCGTTTTCAACGGTTTGCACCTTATTTTGAGGTAGCATTCCCAGAAACTTTACCAACACATGGAATTTTAGAATCCCCTTTGCTCAAAATGGATAAGATGAAGGCTGTTTTAAATGCCGAAGCTCAAAACCAAGTTAAGGGTGATTTGTATCTTAAGGCTGATAATTATCTACCAATTTCGGGCTCAATTAAGTCACGTGGTGGAATCTACGAAGTGTTGAAATTTGCCGAAAAAGTAGCAATGAAACACGGTGAAATTGTATATGGTGATAATTATGCTAAATTAAATGAACCACGCTTCAAGGATTTATTTGGACAATATGGAATTGTCGTGGGCTCAACGGGAAATCTTGGACTATCGATTGGTATTGTAGCTTGTAAACTAGGTTTTAGAACTAGCGTACATATGTCGAGCGATGCCGCTCAATGGAAGAAGGATATGTTACGTGAAAAGGGCGTTAATGTTGTTGAATATAACGACAATTTCACTCATGCTATTACAGAAGCACGTAAATCTGCTGAAGCAGATCCTATGGCTTACTTCATCGATGATGAAGGGTCGTACGATTTATTCTTGGGATATTCGGTTGCTGCAGTTCGTCTTCAAGCTCAATTGAAGGCTCAAAATATCAAAGTTGATGCAGAACATCCATTATTTGTATATCTACCTGCTGGAGTAGGTGGCAGTCCCAGTGGTGTAGCCTTTGGTCTAAAGAAGATTATTGGCGAAAACGTTCATCCAATTTTTGCGGAACCAACTCATATTCCATCTGTTTCACTAGGAATGATGACCGGCTTAAATGATCAAATTTCAGTTTATGATGCTGGAATTGATGGAGTAACTAAGGCTGACGGTCTTGCTGTTGGGCGTCCATCTAGAATTGCTGGTAAGATGATGGATACATTATTATATGGAATTCAAACTTTTGATGATCAAAAGATGATGAAGAATGTTGCAGAATTGCATGACTCAGAAAATGTGGATGTTGAACCATCAGCTGCTTCTGGTTTTACGATTTTAGATGACGTTCAAGCTCAATTGGAACAGGATTATCCAATGGAAAATGCTAGCCATATTGTTTGGGCGACGGGTGGTAGCATGGTGCCTAAGAATGATATGGACCAGTATGTGGCTGAAGGACATCAAGTTAAATAATTGAATACTAGGATATAAAAAAAGGTGAACCTCTATGGGTTCACCTTTTTATTTATTTCTTTTTAGGCAATACGATTAATTTATATAACCAAGTTGTTAGGAAGTAATACAACAGATATAGTACAACAAAAATTATGATTGGATATTGGATGTTTTGATAAGGATTATTATTGAAGAAGCTCTTAAACATTTGGAGTCCAAAGAGTACATCAATAATTCCTAGGATACCTGGAAGTGCAAATAGCACAAAGATTTCACGATTGATACTTTGGTTTAGTAGAGAGCGACGAGTACCAACCTTAGTTAGCAAGTTATAACGAATCCGGTCTTGTTGAGTTCCAGAAAGAATCTTGAACATCAAGCAACTTGCTAGCATTGCTAGGAATGCAATTCCTAAGAAGTAGCCGATAAATTCTAGTCCACCATAGATCCCACTAATCATTAAGAAGGCAGGGAAGGTACCAGCACCAATGCCAGTTTCATCCATTGTTGGATAAGCTTTAAGTTGGAGATGGTTTAACTTCTCTAAAACAGTACGGTTCTCAGCAATACTTTTAACCGTAATTAAACTAACAGAACCTTTTTTGGCGTTAATTTTATTAAAATCGTTTGTGGCATAGAATTTAGGAGCCGTGTCTAAAACAGAACCACCTAAACTTACAAAATCAAATTGGCTGCTAACTTCTTTTTTAAGCTTGCTGACAGAAACTGGAACGTTTTTATACGTATTCATAGTACCAGACTTACTTTGAGTTGTTTCAACAATCTTATATGGATGTTGAGCAAATTGATCTTCATTATAAATAACGTGGTTACCACTAAACTTTTGGTCATATTTAACGACTGTACGATCAGATAATTGTTCGATCAAACCTTGCTCTTTAGCTGTTGGATTGTTAATAGCAATAGTATAGGAACTATTACTTTTAGCCATTGAATCGATTTGACGGTTGAACGCAGAGCCCACGGTAATGGCCCCTAATGCTAAGGCGAACAAGAGGGACGTAATTGTTAAAATCTTAGTGTAATCCTGAACGCGGAACATAATTTGAGATAAAGTAAAATTGTTTAATTTACGACGTGCCCAATTAGATTTCTTAAGACGTTCAATAATAAGAATCATGCTTGAGTGGAAAATTAAATAACTCCCTAGCACGATAGTAACTAGGGCAATTGGAATAGAAGTTAATTTGAAGGTAGCAATTTGAGCTAGAGCATAGTAACCAATTCCAATTAAAATTACTCCAAATATTCCCGCAAAGTAAAGCCCAATTCCATGAGCCTTAATTTTGTTAACTGTATCATTTTGTTTAAGCAATTTGAGTACCGGAGTACGAATTAATGATTGAAGATTAAAAATTGCGGCAATGATAAAAAGTACTAAGTATAAAACAATGGTTGTCAGTACTGCTTTAAAATAGAATGGGTTAAAATGATGAAGCGCAATTCCAAGGTGTGAGAATAGTAACTTAGAAAGTCCCCCTGTTAAACCAATTCCCAGCAGTAAACCGATTGCGGTAGCAATGGCACCAACGACTAAAGTTTCGAAAACCATCAATGTTCCTACACGACGTTTTTTGGCTCCTAACATCATAAATAAACCATAATCGTGAAGTCTCATGTTTAATAAGAATGAATTAGCGTACATGACGTAAACTAAAGTGATAATTACGAGTAGTACCTCACCAAAATAAAAAACAGGAACAGCGAATCTAAAAGTAGTATTACTTTTAATAAAGCTTTCGTTGGTTGCCAAGTTGGCAAACATATAAAAGATAGCGGAAGACATTACAAGGCCGGTCAAGAGGACGATGTAGTCTCGTAATCGATTTTTGATATTTGAGAGTGCGAGTCTAGATAACATTTGTTTGCCTCCTATTGTTCAAAAGTTCCGAGTTTTTCAAGAATATCTTGGTAAAACTCAGTCCGTGAAACTCCGTTACGACGTATTTCTTGACCAATAACGCCATCTTTAATGAACAAAATCCGATTACAGAAACTAGCTGAAAAGGGATCATGAGTAACGAGTAAAACAGAAACGTTTTGTTTTTGATTAATGTCAGTTAGAAGTTCAAGCAACTCACGAGCACTATTAGAATCAAGTGCTCCAGTTGGTTCATCTCCTAATAACAGTGCTGGTTTGTGGACAATTCCACGGGCAGCTGCCACTCGTTGCTTTTGTCCACCAGAAAGTTCTGTAGGATACTTCTTTAAAAGGTCTTGAATGGATAGTGTTTCAGCCACAGCAGTAACCGCTTGGTTAATGGCACTTTTTTTAACCCCTTGAAGTGATAGAGGAAGCGCAATATTTTCTTCAGCTGTTAGTGTTTCTAGCAAATTAAAATCTTGGAAAATAAATCCAATTTCATTTGCCCGGAAATCCGCAATTTTGTCGCCTTTAAGGGTAGTAACATCTTGACTATTAATCATGACCTTACCACTAGTAGGTTGGTCTAAGGTAGCAAGCATATTGAGCAAAGTTGTTTTACCAGAGCCGGAAGCCCCCATGATTCCGACAAATTCGCCTTGTTCAACATTAAAATCAATTCCTTTTAATGCCTCGTATTGTTTTTCGTTTTTCCCCCCGTAAGTTTTACGTAAACCCGAAACGCTAACGATTGGTTGATTAATCATAAAAATCCTCCTCCTGAATCACTTAATTACTTGTGTAACTAACTATATAGATAAGGGAGTAGAATGTCAACTACAAAGTTTTTCGCCAATATGCTAGATAAATTGTTACAATAGTTTCAGAAAGCGTTTTCTATTAGAAATAATAAGGAGTGGACCCCTATGCTACATATGATTGGAATTATATTAACGATGTTATACGGCGGTTTTTTGATTTTTAGTGCCTACAGGATTGGGGTACAAGTTGAAACATGGATTACAGCCTTAAATGTTATTGTAGGTGCCTTGATGATTTTGACGTTGGTTCAACCGTGGCTGGGAATTATCGGATTGATATTGGCGTTACCAGTGGCATTAATTAATGGACAACTAATTTTTTTCAATATCAATTGGAATCATTTTATAATTCGAATAATTATTACCATTGGTTTAATTGTAATGATGCTGAAATAGGAATTTTGTACAAAAAAATGCGCTAGATGCGCATCATCGGGTTAATATTCACGAATTTTTGGTGGAACATAGGTGTCCATAAATTCTGCAATTTGTTCAACGGAATCACTGAAAAGGAGCTTTTGCCGAGCTTGACTGGTAAGAAAACCTTCGACCACCATATGATCATACATGTTTTGAAGATTATCATAGTAGTGATTAGTATTGAAAAGGACACATGGCTTATTATTGTCACCAATTAAAGACCAAGAAAATACTTCAGAAATTTCCTCCAACGTGCCGGGACCTCCAGGTAAGGCAATGAAACCATCTGCCATATCCATCATTAATTGCTTACGAATTGACATATCTTTGACTACTTGGAGATTTGAGATAGCTTGATAGCTTGCGCCCCGTGCTGCTAAATTTTCAGGAATAATACCATCGACATGACCACCATTTTCAATGACAGTTTTGGCGATGATTCCCATCAAACCAAATTGCCCACCTCCGTAAACTAAGCCAATATTATTACTAGCCATCCATTTACCTAACTTACGGGCGCTGTTAGCGTAGGTTGGATTGTTGCCGGCGGCTGCCCCACAATATACTGCAATTTTTCTCAAAATAATCACTCCTTAAGACAAAGTTAAATTAATCTTATCATCAAAATTTAAGCGCGAAAAGTGAATTAGGTAATCGTTAATTTAAATTCATTTAGTAACTTCGTTATTTATAACAGCAATAATGTTAAAGTTGTGTCATAATAATTAAGTGCTTTTTGAACTTTTAATAAAAAAAGTGAGAACATTATAAATAACGCATAGGTAAGGGTCTAAAGCCGGTACTTTAACAAGTTTAAGAATACGCAGCATTTGGGTATTCCGAGGAATAGATTGTGGGGAATAAAATTTGGTTTATTTAAATGTTAGAGGTGCGAAAAGATGAGAAGATCTGACTTACATGGGACTTCTATTGAGATTGAGCGAAAGAATGTAGGAGAACGACGCTATATCACAGGCTTCGATGGACTACGAGTGATGGCATTGCTAGGAGTTATTTTTTACCATCTGATGCCTTTTACCGTTCCTGGAGGATATTTGGGGGTTCCCATCTTTTTTGCCGTTTCGGGTTATCTGATTACAGATATTTTTATACAAGAATGGGATCGAACCGGAAAAATAAAATTGGGTTCTTTTTACATACGGCGATTACGTCGACTATATCCGACCCTAGTTATGGTTTTGGTAACAAGTACAGCCTATATGACACTTTTTGCGCAAAACCTACTATCCCATATTAGAAATATTATTTGGACTAATTTAGTATTTGTGTATAACTGGTGGCTTGTAAATAATGGGCAGTCCTATTTTGATCGCTACAATGGAGAATCACCATTCACGCATTTATGGTATTTATCGGTGTTGGCCCAGTACTACTTTATTTGGCCATTGATACTGATAGTATTATTGAAAATTTTTGGAGAACGTCGTGTTCAAGCGAGTGGAATTCTATTTTCTCTTAGTATCATTTCATCGATGCTGATGACCATTCTCTATCATCCAGATACAGTTAATCGAGTTTATTATGGTTCAGACACACGAGTTGCACCATTTTTGATTGGAGCAGCGTTAGCTTTTATTTGGCCGTCGACTCGCTTGAAAAAAGCGTTAAATGCGAGAACTAATTTAATTGCTAATATACTGGGTGGTATATTAATCCTAGTCATGGGAATTACATTCTTTACTATGCCGGGAACCACCGCAACGCCGTATTATGGTGGAATTTTCATATTCTCTATTCTGGCCGTTTTAATGATTGCAATCATCGCTCATCCGTCGTTTATGTGGAATCGCCTGTTGACTAATCCTGTATTCAAATGGTTGGGAAGTCGGTCTTATGGGATTTATATGTATCAACTACCAGTAATGATTTTTTACGAACAAAAAGTTACTAATATTGCGGCTCATCCAGTTTTAAACACTTTAGCACCACTAGTAATCATCTTAGTAATTAGTGAACTTTCTTATCGTTATATTGAAATTCCACTAGCTAAATTTGACTATCGGCAAACTTTTGCACTATTGAAAAAGATTTTTGATTTGAAATCTAACTTACAATGGCGTCGATACTTGGCAATTCCAGCTGTTTTAGTAGTTTTAATTGCTCTATTTGGTGCAGTTACTTCACCAGAAAAAGTGGTTCAAAAAACAGATGGATTACAAACTAAATTAGCTAAAAATAGTAAAGAGGCCGACAAGAAAAACAAAGAAGCTTTGGAAAAACAAAAGGAAACTAGTGCAGCCAAAACGAAGCAAAAAAAGGCTAAACTAACGAAACAAGAAAAAGAAATCGCTAAAAAGTATCAGTTGACTGATCAAGAAATGAAATTTGCTGCCGTAACTCCATTAACCGGAGTGGGGGATTCCGTTCTCGAAGATACGGGAGCAGACTTGCAGGAAATTTTTCCAACAGCTTATATGTCATCAAAAGTTGGACGGCAGGTTGATGAAGCGCCTGGTATTATTGCCGAATTAAAACGTCAAAAAACTTTAAGTGATAATGTCCTAATTAATTTAGGGGCCAATGGTCCGATTTCTGATAAGGACGTTAAAGCAGTCGAAGATGCGGTAGGTTCTAAACGTCATATTTTCTGGGTTAATGTCCATGTTCCAACGAAGACATGGGAAGGATCGGTAAATAAGACGTTAGATAAAGCGACTAAGCAATACAAGAATTTGACAGTAATTGACTGGTTTACACCTTCTAAAAATCAACCTGGTTGGTTCTATGGAGATTATGTCCATCCTAATCCTGATGGTTCCAAGCAATATGCAACAATTGTTGCTAAAAAAATCATTAAAACATTGAATAAATAAAAAAGCTTTGGTAAAAGGTTGTTAGCATTCACGATGGAATGCGCCCTTTTATCAAAGCTTTTTTGGACTTTGAAATGAAAAATGATGTCTAAAGGTTGGAACTACGTGTTGATCGGACCAACCTTGAACGTAACCTTGGGTAATAAAGGCCCAAACAGTTCCGAAACCAAATGACCATAATCGGCCGCCGTTAGCAAAGCAGCTAAGAGCGGTGATGATAAGTGGTGGGACATAACTAGCCCATTGTGAAACTGAGGCTAAACCGTGAAGATATCTAAAACGTAGAATGTAGGAAAGATCATCGTTGGGATGCATAATCAAATTCGCCCGTTGATAGAGTGAAACAGCTACAGCCACGCCCAATAAACCAATAATATCCAGAATAACAGAAGTTAAAAGCTGCCAAGGATGTTGAAAATTAGCTTGCAACTGGCTGATTTTTAAAGTATCACTCCAAAAAGGGGTGAACCATTGGACGAGATAACTAAACGGTACAACAAATAAAATGTTGCGGGCAAAACGAGCCCAATCCAAATGGCGCGATAAAAGCATGGTCAAAAAAGCTACTGAAACTCCGTATAAAACTAAAACCGTTCCCATCACGTGATTAGCAATTGCAGGGCTGGTGGTATGAGCTACCCAATGTGAGAGATTCACTGCAGAACCCGTCCAGACGGCGCTACCTAAACCCGTAGCAATGGATAAAGCGTTGGCCGCCGAATTTAAAATAATAGATATGACAAGCCAAAAGAAACGTCTTTTGACGTCAGCAGTTTTCAAAAAAATTCATCTTCTTCCTAGGACCGATTAATCCGTTTTAGCTTGTCCTAACCAGAAGTAAAGCCAAGGTCCGATAGGTTGAATAAATACTAAAGCTAACCACAGACCACGCGACCCATGACGGAATTTTTTGGCAGTAATAATATCTTTTAAAGCAATAAAAAGACCGGTAATTTCGAAAGCCACCACTGGAGCAAGACGTTGTTTTTGACGCTTAGTAGGTAGATGCTTGTGCATAATGATTCCTCCTAGCTGAATAAGTTAGGTTAATTCTAACATGAAAGCGATTACTAGGTTAGGATTTTACTCGAATTCGTTTGAAATAGTAGACGATAGCTGATCCAGCAAACAGCACGATCAGAACGATTAAAACTAAGCTTGAGTAGGAGTCGATTGTAGCTGATACTTCGGACCAAGCCTCACCTGCCAGTCGACCAAGCAGAATGAGTACAACATTCCAAATCAACGTTCCCAGTGTAGTTAATAAAACAAAGATTTTCCAAGGCATTCTAGTCATACCCGCTGGTAAAGAAATTAGGCTCCGAACGACGGGAACAAAACGGCCAAAGAAAATCGTTTTGGAACCATGTTTGACAAAGAAATTATGAGTTTTGGTAACGTCGCTATGTTTTAAACGTAGGATTTTACCAAGGCGGCTACTGATTAGACGTCCTAAGCGTTCGACGGTTAGATAACTTCCAATAATATATAGAATCACTGCCCCAATCACCGCTCCAATTGTTGCTGCAAGGACACTACCCCAGACGGTAAGTTTGGAAGAAAGGGTAATGAAGCCGGCAAAAGTCAAAATCACTTCTGAAGGGATGGGGGGAAAGACGTTCTCCAGTGTAATTAGCAAAATAATTCCTAAATAACCAAAGTCGTTTACGAAATTAATAATGTATTGTTCCATTGGGGTCCTCCAAAGAATATTTTGTCACTATTTTCCTATTATTATTCAGATGTTGGAGCTTAAAGTCTATGAAAATCCATTGGAGTTAAGTGAACTTAAGAAGTTCTTAGAAAGTATGACATTTGTCATATTTTTTGGTGACAAGCAGTACTAGGGAAACGAAGAGGTATTTTCTATGATATAAGCATGGGGGAATAATTATGACAAATGCAATCATCGTAAATAACTTAAAATTCAACTACGGCAATCAACAAGTTTTACAAGACGTTAGCTTTGAAGTCCAGCCGGGGAAAGTTGTTGGTTTAATTGGTGAAAATGGAGCCGGAAAAACCACGCTTTTAAGAATCTTATTAGGCTTATTAAAAACAAATATGAAAGTATCAATTTTAGGACATCGTCCAGGGATGAGTCAATCAGTCGCATCAATGTTTCAAGGTGACTTAAAGTTACCTGGCGTGAAAGTTGGGGAAATTTTGGCGGAGGTAGCAGCTCAATATCCTAATCCTAAAGCTCCCCAAACGGTATTAAAAGAATTAAATTTAAGTGATTTAGCGCATCATTATTTGAACGATTTATCGGGCGGACAGTTGCGACGAGTTACCTTTGCAATGACTTTAGTTAGTAATGCAAGTTTGATTTTTCTCGACGAACCTACCGTAGGAATGGATGTTAACGCTCGCCAAGATTTTTGGATTAACGTTGATCGAATGAAAAATGAAGGAAAAACGATATTAATTACGAGTCATTATTTAGAAGAAATCCAACAGACGGCTGATCAGATTTTAATCTTAAAAGATGGAAAAATTGAGTTTGATGGTACTTTGAATGAACTTCAGAAACAATATTTAACCACCCAGATTAGTTTTGAAACTAAACGTGAAGGATCTATTTTTAGAAAACTAACTCAAGTTCAAGCGATTAAGCAAACTGGAAATAAAATAAAAATTAGTAGCACTAATGGAGATGCAACGTTAAGAGACTTAGTACCATATTTAGAGGAAATTCAACATTTGAACATCATCGATGCTTCACTAGAAAATATTTTTCAAACTATTACTCGAGGAGAAAAAAACAATGCAGAAGATGATTGAACAACTGAAATTTGATGGAAAAAGATTAATTTTTCGAAATTATGGCTTCGTGTTCTTTTCATTGCTGATGCCCACGGCCTTTTACATCCTATTTACGCAAATTAATAGAGTCCAAATTAAAACGTTTAGTGCAGAATATATGGGGAGCATGATGGTTTACAGTATTTTAATTACTGCCATTATGGGCGTTGGCAATTTTATGGAGCGAGACCGTAACCAAGGATTAATTACGCTTTTAAAGATTACTAATCGTAATTTAAATCATTATTATATTTCGATTTGTTTTTGGAGTTTGATGATGAACATCTTTACGATTGTTATTTTAGGAACGACGGCGATTCTGATCAATCATGTTGATTTAAGTACTATGCAATGGATAACTATATTAGGACTAGTTTGGTTAGGTCAAATACCTCTGTTACTACTTGGAATTGCCATATCACATGTTAAACGACAAGAAACTCTAACAATTTTAGGAAACTTAATTACATTTCCAGTGGCTATTTTAAGCGGGCTTTGGTGGCCAATTCAAATTTTACCGCAGTGGGTTCAAAATATTGGTAATAAATTACCAACCTATTTTTTGAACGATATGATTAGTAGCACAGTGAATAATGCTAAAATTAACTGGAATGACGTTCAGGGTCTAGGAGTTTGGATAGTTGGATTGGTCGCCGCAATGACAGTAGGAACAATTATCACACGACGAAAGGGTAGATTGGCTCGTGGTTAAAAATAAATGGAATTTTAGAAATGTGAAATGGGAATATTATATCTGGTTATTATATATGCCATATAATATTTCGTTTTATTTACCAATTAAATCGGCAACGGATGCTTTTTGGATAGTTATGTGTCTAGGGTTTTTAGCAGATTATATTTGGGCAGCCGAAAAACCAGAATGGCAAAAAGTTTCCATTCCATTAGAAATCTTAATCACGGGAATTTTTACCATTTTTAATTTTAATTTCTATATGATGGTTTTTACAGCTTGGCAAGTAGCATTTTTGATTGTGGGGAGACCTAAAAAATATGTTATGGCTTTTTTGGGGGCGTATTACACTATTTTAATTATCGGGCTAGTAGAAGTTATCGAATTATTTCCTACGCAAATTACTACTAATACTAGTGGGGGAATATTTGGAAATATTATGGGTCTGGCGTTTCCAATTATTTCACCAATCATGTCATATGCTTTTGCAGTTTCGATTCGCTACCGTCGAAAAATGCGTCAAGATAACCGACGCTTAGAAACCATTGTTCGTCGGGGTGAACGGGAACGAATTGCTCGGGACTTACATGATACTTTAGGACAAAGCTTTTCGATGATTACGGTTAAAACAGAATTAGCTAAGAAATTGTTAGAAAAAGGTTCGGATCAAGTGGGACGTGAACTAGAAGATATTGCGACTACAAGTCGAGCAAATTTGCAGCTTGTCCGTCAAATCGTTAACGATTTACATCAACAATCATTAAGTGAAGCTTTATTTATCCAGAGTAAGAATCTGACGGATGCTAATATTTTTATGATGACTGAAGGTGAAAACGAAGCTATAAATTGGCCAACTGAAGTTCAAAATGAATTTGCAGCTGTAATTATTGAAGCAATCACAAACATTATTCGTCATGCCCAAGCCCGTACAGTTCAGATCCGATTTATGCATGCTGAGGGTCGCTATCGAATTGAAGTGCAAGATGATGGACATGCGCAAACTTTTATTCGACAGGGTTCTAATGGGATTTCCGGTATGCAAGCAAGGATGCGCGCTAAACATGGTGAATTTGATATTCAACAAAATAAAATAGGAACGCAAGTTTCCTTTAACTTACCAGAGGAGTAACGATGATAACTTTATATCTCGCAGAAGACCAAAGCATGTTAAATACTGCATTAAGTCAGCTATTAAATTTAGAAGATAATTTAGAAGTTTTAGGATCGGCAACCAATGGAAAACACGCATTAGCAGAAATCCAACGACTCCAACCAAATGTGGCAATTTTAGATATTGAAATGCCCATGATGTCGGGACTAGAAGTTGCAGAAGTTTTACATGACAAGCAACTTGCTACTAAAGTAATTATTTTAACTACATTTGCTCAAAAGACTTATTTTGAAAAAGCAGTTGAAGTAGAAGTAGCTGGATATTTATTAAAAGATAGTCCAAGTGATGATTTGATTGAAACTATCAATAAAGTGATGATGGGACGCACAGTGTATGACCCAGAATTAGTAGTCACAGCCTTATCATCAAATAAAAATCCTTTATCCGAGCGTGAAATGTCAGTTTTAAAGGCTGCAGTTAGTGGGGATGCAACTAAAGTAATGGCTCAAAAACTGTTTTTATCTGAGGGAACGGTCCGTAATTATTTATCAGCAATTTTTAGTAAGTTAGGGGTTCATAACCGACTTGAAGCCATTGAAGTTGCTAAGAAAAATAAATGGATAAATTAAAAAAGTTGCGACAAAAGGTAGTTTGAGTTCTCATAGCTATACGCTTAAACTCAGCCTTTTGTCACAACTTTTTATTTACGTTTTAACTTAACTACTGCTTCCACACGAGCTGTTTGAGGGAACATATCGATAGATTGAATGTATTCGACATCGTATTTTTCAACGATACGAACTAAATCACGAGCTAAAGTGGAGGGATTACATGAAACATATGTGAAATGTTCAGGTGCAGATTCCAAAATTGCGGTGATTAATTTATTATCTAAACCAACGCGAGGTGGATCGACCACAATTGAGTTCGGTTTAAAACCGGCATGTAGCCATTTTGGAAGAACTTTCTCAGCTGTACCAAATTCATAGTGAGCGTTTTCGATGCCATTAATTTTTGCATTTTCATTAGCATCTTCAATCGCTGATTCAATGTTATCCATTCCACGGACTTCCTTAGCTTGAGCAGCAAGTGAAAGTCCAATGGTTCCAACTCCAGAGTAAGCATCAACAAGATTGTCATCAGGAGACAACTCGAGGGCTTTACGAGTTTCAGCATAAAGTACAGAAGTTTGCTTAGGATTAAGTTGGAAGAAGGCGCGTGCGGATAGGTTGAATGATAGACCATCCAATTCTTCTCGAATGGTATCCTTACCACGCAGGTTTAAAGTCTTATCACCCCAGATTAATGATTCGCGACTAGGGTTAAGATTTTGCATGAAGGAAACAATTTCAGGGAATTGAGCTGCTAATTCATCAATAATTTCGTCTACATGTTCTAATTCTGGCGTATTAGTAATAAAGACTACTTGCGTTTCTTTAGTTGCGTCAGCAACACGTACTACGATCGTTTTTAGGCTTCCCGTATGAGTTTGTTCATCATAGATGCTTACGTTGTATTTTTCGAATAATTCAACCGCAATTCGAATGATTTCCATCGTTAAAGGGTGTTGAACGCTACAAGTTGGTAAATCTACTAGATCATGAGTACCTTCCTTATAGAGTCCAGCCGCTACCTTACCATCTAAACGACGGACTTGGAATTGAGCCTTATTACGATATTCAAGGGGTTTTTCCATTCCGATGGTTGGTAGAAGTTCGAAACGTTTGTAGCCTTCGGGTCTGAATTTAGTTAGTGATTGTCGAATAACATCACGCTTAAATTCAAGTTGAGCAGGATAGGCTAAATGTTCAAGTTCGAATCCACCGACTTCTCCAGCATATGCGTCAATGGGTTTTACCCGATCGGGACTGATTTTTTTGATTTTACTTACTTCACCATTGATAAAACGGGGATGAACATCGGTAATGGATGCTACGACCTTTTCACCAGGAAGCGCACCTTTGATGAAACAGATAGTACGCTGGTAGTAACCAATTCCTTCACCGTTTATACCCAAACGTTTAATTTTAAGTGGAATTTCGTCACCAATCTTGATGTCAGAAGATTTACGGGGATTATTGTAAAAATTCTTCCGACGGTCTTGTTTTTGACGGTCACTAGGTTTTTTACCGAATTTTTTTTTGCCTTGATAGTTTGTTTTTTCTTTGTTATTCATGATTACCTCGATTTTATGTGTCAACTAACAATTCTAACATATTAAGGATACCAAAATTTGATGTGTGATTTTGAACTAATTTTCGTTACACTTGAATTTGAAGTTTTAAAAAAGGAGATCTGAGGTTATGAATGAAAAGATATCAACTGTAAGAAAATGGTGGCTTGTATTTTTTATGGGAGTTGTTAGTGCGACAGGTCCTTTATCAATGGATATGTATTTGCCGGGTCTACCTGAAATGCAACGAGCTTTTCACTCATCAGCTTCTACCTTACAATTGAGCATCACATTTTGTTTGATCGGGTTAGCGGTTGGACAGTTAATTGTAGGCCCTATTAGTGATCGGATTGGACGACGAGTTCCATTAGTAGTCGGATTTGGATTATATGCGGTGACCTCATTGATGCTAATTTTTACTACCAATATCTATCTGTTTATTGGAATTCGCTTAATTCAAGGGCTAGCGGGCTCAACCGGGCAAGTGCTCTCAAGAGCGGTGGCACGTGATTTGTTTAATGGACATGAATTAACTAAATTTTATGCAATGTTAATGGCGGTAAATGGTGCTTTTCCAATTATTGCGCCAATTATTGGAGGAGCATTACTTTCTATTGTCCAATGGCAAGGGATTTTTGTACTATTATTTGTGATCGGAATTTTAGTGATGGTGGGGGTATTATGTACCTTACCCGAAACGTTGAAGGTAACCAACAATGAAGTCTTGACGCTTGGTCAAACTTTCAAAGGGTTGGGAGCAATGTTTGGTAAACGACAATTTATTTTAATCGCTTTAACGCAAGGGCTGATTTTTGGTGCATTATTTAGCTATATTTCTGCTTCTTCATTTGTATTTCAAACTTATTTCCACATGACAGTAGGGCAATTTAGTCTATTATATGCAATTAACGGACTGGGAATTATTCTTGGTAACAATCTTCCAGGCTACCTACCAGAGCAAATCAAGGATAGCGATATCTTAAATGGCGGGTTAATTGGTGGCATGTTTGCGGGAGTATTATTAGTTGGGAGCTTACTATTACGTCCAATGGCGATCTTAGTAATTATTCCCCTGTTTATTGTGGTCTTTTGCGTGGGAGTTGTTAATACGGTGGCAACATCCATGGCTATGAGTCTAGGTGGAAGAACAAATGCTGGAGCGGCTTCAGCCGTCTTAGGTTTATTAATGAATATTATTGGCGCTTTAGCTTCTCCATTAGCCGGAATAATGGGAACCCAGAGTTACGCTCCTTTAGCTTGGTTAATCTTTGGTTTTGAATTTTTAGGATTGATTTTATTTCAATTGACCCGTTTTGAGGCGAAAAGTAGCAATTATGTTGATAGGTAGGTTTCTATTTAACTGAAATCGTACTTCAATTGTTACAAATTATGTAGTAAAATTAAGTTCAAAGTGGGTGAAAAAATGGCAAAAGATATTATAGCAGATGAATATGTTACAGGTTCAGATGTTGTTGAAAAAATAGAACGAATTGGTAGTCTTGCCACCTTAGGTAATTGGGCTAAGGAAATGGAACGTAGCGGACATAAGTTTCAACATGATGGCCGTGGACGTCGTATTTATTCTGAAGAGGATATGGAAATTCTTGCTAAGATGAACGAACTACTTGGTGATCGTCATACGCTAAAGCAAGCTGTACAGGCAACGCTAGGGATGAATGACAACAGTAGTAAAGATGGCGAAGATACCGATGAAGTTACAGGATCAGAAAACACACCAGCTGTTATCGATGAATCCATGAAACGCTTTATTGCTTCGCAAAGCAAGGATATGGCTGATCTTAAGGAACTTTTGACGAAAGTCTTAGAACAGAATCAAAGTTACCATGAAGAAAACGTCAAATTGGAACAAAAAATTGACGAATTAGCCGAAAAGAACCAAAAAATTCTTGATCAACCTAAACAAGGTTGGTGGAAGCGTCATTTTGGTTAATAAAAAAGAATTCCAGCTGGAATTCTTTTTTTTATTTATTCAATTACCCTCGCCACCAAGGAACTAGATAACATTCACGAATAACGCCCCGATTTTGAGCATCTACCATCATGTTTTGACCTTCAACAATGATGCCAACGTGATCAATGGATTGCCCATGATTATAAGAAAAGAAAATTAAATCTCCAGGACGGACTTGATCATGGCTAACATGGCGAAATTGGTTAAATTGTTGTTCGGCGGTACGATTTAAATTAAGATTTAGAGCTTTTTTAAAGGTGTATTGAGTTAAGCCCGAACAATCGAAGGCTGTGGGTCCAGTAGCTCCCCAAAGGTAAGGCTGACCCATATGTTGTGATAATACCGTCTGAATTGCAGTAAAAGAATTAGATGAAGCAGAAGAGGGCTGGGACGATGGGTGGTGAACTTCAGCTGAAGGTGAATCTGAAAGTGGAGCTACTTGTGGTGAAAAACCATGGGCTGAAACACTATGAATGCTGAAAGTTAATCCCATTAAAACGGTCATACTGGATAGAAGTAATTTGGTATGCATAAAAATCCTCCTAGATTTTGATTACATACCATAAATACGTTTTTAAAATAGAAATTCTAGAAAAGGTTTTATGGGATAATGAAAAAGTTAAGAAATAGAGGTGAGTTGAATGAGCGTAACTAAGATAGGAATTCGACAACTAGTTGAATTTATTTTGCGTACGGGTGACTTGAACGCGACGATGAATAGTCAAAATACTGCATTAGAGGGTGCCCGCATCCATCGTAAATTGCAAAAGCAACGTGATGAAAATTACGAAAAAGAATACTACGTTAAACGAGCCGTTGAAATGGATGGGGAAACTTTTACAATTGAAGGTCGTGCGGATGGAGTAGTTATTGACGATGACTTGTTTATCGAAGAGATTAAAACTTCGGATCCTACTTTTGAAGAGTTAAGTGAGAACACTAAGACATTGTATTGGAGCCAAGCAAAAGTTTACGGAGCGATTTTGACGCAAGACC
This sequence comes from Pediococcus sp. EKM201D, assembly GCF_011800215.1. Taxonomy (NCBI): domain Bacteria; kingdom Bacillati; phylum Bacillota; class Bacilli; order Lactobacillales; family Lactobacillaceae; genus Pediococcus; species Pediococcus sp. EKM201D. The sequence goes on along the minus strand of NZ_JAALFK010000002.1, from coordinate 197,531 downwards.
TAGACTTCGAAAAAGTGACCATTCAACTGACTTATTATCAACGTCCAACCGACGAAGTGATTGAAAAAAGACAAACATTTACCCGAACAGAACTGACCGAATTTTTTGATGATTTGGTTAGACAATACGAAAAGTGGATTAAGCTACGCAATGATTGGCGTACTGAACGTAACCAAGCAGCGCGCAAATTAGAATTTCCATTTCCAGAGTATCGAAATGGACAACGAGACCTAGCAGTTGCAGTTTACAAAACTATTTTAACTAAACAACGCCTCTTCGTAGAAGCTCCGACCGGAACGGGAAAAACAGTTTCAACGATGTTTCCGACCATTAAAGCCCTGGGTGAGGAAGTTATTGAACGGATTTTCTATTTGACGGCTAAGCAAAGTACTCAGCACGTCGCCGAAGAAGCTATCGAATTGATGGCTAATCAAGGATTGAGAATTAAATCCATTACAATTACAGCTAAAGATCGAATTATATTTCCTGAAGAAGTGGATATGAAACCAGAAGAAAATCCATACATGATTGGGTATTATGATCGAGTAAAGGATGGGATAGAGGACGCCTTAGAAAATGAAGACAAGTTCGACAAAGCTGTTATTCAAACGTATGCGAAGAAGTATATGTTAGATCCTTTCGAATTTTCATTAGATTTATCTTTATTTTGTGACTTAATTATTGGAGATTACAACTATTTGTTTGATCCCATGGTGTATCTCCAGCGCTTTTTTACAATCGAAGACCAAAGTAATTTCTTTTTAATTGATGAGGCTCATAATTTGGTGTCGCGTTCTAGAGCAATGTATTCAGCGGTGGTAGAGCAGGCTTTGGTAATTCAAGCACAAGAACTTTTTGAAGCCTCAACTACGGATGTGGACTCAAAACAAGTTAAACGTAGATTGACCCAATTAGATAATGAATTTGAATTGATTCATCAAGCATTTAAAAATCAAACAAAAGATTACATGGTGGAATATAATCCACTAGACGGGCTGGAAAAAGCCATGTTGAACTTCAATGAAGTAGTCCGAGAATGGCTGCCTAAACAGCCTGATAACGATTTAACCAGTACCATTTTGGATTTGTTTTTTGCCAACAATAAATACATTAAGATCAGTGAATATTTTGATGAAAGTTATCGGATTTTAATTCAAAATCCCGAAGATAATATAAAAATCGAAGAACAGATTCTAGATCCCAGTCCCTATTTAGATGCTTCATTAAAAAAGGGACGCGGGGCGATTTTCTTTTCTGCTACGTTATCGCCCGTTGAATACTATCAAGAAACTTTGGGAAGTACGGAAGGCTTGATCTTACAGATGGCTTCACCATTCGAAGAAAAACAGCAAAATCTTTTAATTACTAGTTATATTGATACTAGATATGCGGCGCGCCAAAGAAATTTACCTAACATCATCGCTTCAATCGCAACTCTGGTGGAAGCCAAGACGGGGAACTACTTAATTTTTGGACCATCCTATGCCTATTTAAATCAAATTGCGGATGCATTTCAGGAAATGCATCCTGAAATTGAAGTTCAACTGCAAACTAGCCAGATGAGTATGGAAGAGCGGACAGCATTTTTAGATGCTTTTCGGACCGAAAAATCGGGAACATTAGTTGGTTTTGCGGTGTTAGGCGGACTCTTTTCAGAAGGAATTGATTTAATTAACGAGCAACTAATTGGTGTAGGGATTGTAAGTGTAGGATTACCGGGCTTGAGTACAGAAAGAAATTTGCTGAAAGAATATTTTGACGAAAAAAATGGCCATGGATTTGAGTACGCATATCAATTACCTGGAATGAACCACGTTCTTCAATCAGCGGGGAGATTAATTCGAACTCGACGAGATCGAGGTAATATTTTGTTAATGGATCAAAGATTTGTCACATCTCGCTATTTAAATTTATTTCCCGGACATTGGAAAAACTACCAAAAAGTAACTTCTGTAAGCGATTTACAAAAAGCAGTCAAAGCGTTCTGGAAACTGTAGGTAAATCGTTTTAACATATTTTGGACCGCACCACAAGATGTAGTGGATGATTTACGAAAACCTTTTAAAAATCTTTATATTTTGTATTTACAGACTAATATTTAGTAGTTATTATTATTACAACGTCTGTTACATAATTTGGATCATAGAGGGAGATTTCGGCATGTTTTTAGCAATAAATATTATTGGTATTATTGTATTTCTAGGCGTCGCTGTTCTATTTTCAAAAGACCGTAAACATATCAACTGGGCGTCGGTTGGTATTATGGTAGTGATCAACATTCTGTTAGCTTGGTTCTTAGTTAACTCGTCTGTTGGTATTAACGGGGTTAAAGCCGCTGCTGATGGCTTTAAAGCTTTGGTTGATGTTTCTTATAAAGGTATTGAATTTGCGTTGCCTGATTGGGTACACGTTAAATCAATGAACTTTGTTACAAGTGCATTGCTCCCAATTTTGATGATTGTTCCATTGTTTGATATTTTAACTTACATTGGTATCCTTCCATGGATTATCAAGTGGGTTGGTAAGGGTCTATCATTCATTACCCGTCAACCTAAGTTTGAATCATTCTTCGCTGTAGAAATGATGTTTTTAGGTAACACTGAAGCTCTTGCTGTTTCAGGTTTACAACTTCGTAACATGAAGCCACAACGTTTGGTTACAATTGCCATGATGTCAATGAGTTGTGTTACTGCATCAATTTTAGGTTCATACTTACTTATGATGCCGGGTCAATATATCATCGCTGCTGTTCCAATTAACATTGTTAATTCAATTATTGTTACAACAGTTTTGAATCCAGTTACTGTAACACCAGAAGAAGATACAATTGCTAAGATTGGCGGAAGTGCCTCTGGCGAAAGTACAGATACCATCGAATCTGGTTCTGAAGGGGTTGCTGAAGAAACAGTTAGCAAGAAGCCTGAACGCGAACCATTTTTCTCATTCTTGGGCGACTCAATTTTGGGCGCTGGTCGTTTGATCTTAATTATCACAGCTAACGTAATTGCCTTTGTTGCTTTGGCTGCTTTGATTGATGCTTTACTAGGTAAGATTAACCCAGTTCTTTCTCTAGAAAACATTCTTGGTTGTGTAATGTTCCCATTTGCATGGTTATTAGGTTTCGACCCTAGTCATGCTTTCCAAATGGCTCAATATATGGGTACCAAGTTAGTTACCAATGAATTTGTAGTTATGGGTGATGTAACTGGTAAGATGAAAGATTTCGCACCTCATTTTGCTGCAACATTGACCGTCTTCTTAACTTCATTTGCTAACTTCTCAACCACAGGGATGATCATCGGTGCTTTCAAGGGTCTTGTCGATCGTGAAAGAAATGATGCAATTTCTAAGAATGTTGGTTACATGCTTCTTTCCGGTATTTTAGTTTCATTACTATCAGCTGGATTTGTAGGCGTGTTCGTCTGGTAACTTTTTTAACAGTTAATTATTAATTAATTTAAATAGATAGTGAAAAAGAATGGACGTAACGTGCATTCTTTTTTAGAATGGTAATGAGGACGCTTTCATAAAAGCTGGAGGTAAGAAAATGACAACAAAAATTATTATGGATACAGATCCAGGAATTGATGATGCAGCTGCGATTTCCGTGGCCATCAATAATCCTGAAATCGAATTAGAATTAATTACGACGGTGGCTGGGAATGTTACGGTTGATAAAACTACTAAGAACGCGATGAAGTTAGTAAAATTCTTCAACGCTGATATTCCGGTTGCTGGTGGGGCAGAACAACCTTTGATTAAACCATTTGAAGATGCTGCTCGAGTTCACGGCGAATCCGGGATGCCTGGTTACGATTTTGGTGCAGAACCCACTAACATTCCAGTTAACAATGCAGTGGATGTTTTATATCACACTATTATGGCTAACGATGAACCGATCGTTTTGGTACCCACGGGATCGTATACTAACATTGCAGTACTACTTACTGAACATCCCGATGTAAAAACCAAGATCGAAAAAATTGTGGCCATGGGTGGCGCAATTGGCATGGGAAATATGACAAGCGCTGCAGAATTCAACGTCTTTACTGATCCCCACGCTGCTGAAATTTTATATAAGAGTGGCATTCCAGTAGTAATGGTTGGCCTAGATGTAACGATGAAAGCTCTTCTAACACAATCTACGTTAGACACAGTAAAATCCTTAGGTAAAGCTGGAGAAATGCTGGGAGCCATTTTTAACCACTATTACGAGGGAAATGAAGGTGGTATCCCAATGCATGATGTTAATACGTTGGCATACTTACTAAAACCCGAAATGTATAAGACCATCCCATATTGGATTGACGTAGTTACTGAAGGACCGGCGAATGGTGAAACCGTTGCAGATATCCGAGGTGCTTATCACGATGGAAAGACCAACGCTGAAGTGTGTGTTGATATTGATGCCGACGCCTTCAATGCCTGGTTTATTGAAGAAGTTAAAAAGATGAATGCTTAATTTAAATGAATAAAAGTCCCATGATGATTAAAGCTTAGTTTTTCCTAAGCCAATCATCATGGGATTTTTTTAAACCTTTAAGGCTCGTTTTAACAAGATTGCGTCGCGTAATAGCATTTTATTTTCGTAAATATCATTTGGATAAATTTCTGGATTTTTAAAATAATCGGTTAAAATTTCAGAACAGCGGAAGCCTAATTTTTGGTATAGATAAAGTTGCTTAAAACTAGTTGTTCCAGTTTTAATCGTTAAAGCTGTAAAATCAGGGTCTTCGTTAAAATAATCTACCACAAATTGAATTAAGCGACTCCCAAGGTATTGGTCTTGGAATTCAGGTTTGACGGCCACGTTCATAATTTCAGCGGTTAGCGGTTCGGTAGGCATGACAACAATTATTCCCACGGGCTGGTGCTGGTCGGTCAATTCGAACGCGGTACTTCGAGATAAATAGGTGGCAATGCTTCTAAGGGAGGGGTCGGCATCTAATAGTAATTTGTAGTGTTCGGGTCTATAAGCATTGATTTTTTGGATAACTAAAGTCAAAACTAAATCCTCCTGCTAGTTAATACGACCAACTTTAGACTACAAATGTGTTCACAATATTGCTAAATCTTTACTAATTAGTTAAAGTGGAAATAAGATATGAAACAATTAATGTTTCACAAGGAGAACAGACATGACCCCAGAAGAATTTAAAAAGGCTTTAGAAGATAAGGGATATCAAATTAGTGACCATCAAATGGCCCAGTTTGCTACCTACTACAAAATGTTAGTTGAAACCAATGAACATGTTAATTTAACGGCAATTACTGAAGAAAATGAAGTGTACCTCAAGCATTTTTATGATTCAGTCACCCCCCTATTAGAGGCGCCTGAATATTTTAAATCAGGAGCTGAACTATGTGATGTAGGAGCAGGGGCGGGATTTCCTTCTTTACCGATGAAGATTCTTTTCCCATCACTAAAAGTCACGATTGTTGATTCATTGAATAAACGAATCACTTTTTTGAAAACGTTGGTGGACCAATTAGAATTAACCGATGTGACTTTGGTACATGACCGAGCAGAAACTTTTGGTGCTAAAAAGTCCGTTTATCGTGAAAAATTTGAAATTGTAACGGCTCGGGCCGTAGCACGTTTGAGTGTCTTGAGTGAGTTGTGTATCCCGTTGGTTAAACAAAACGGATTTTTTATTGCCTTAAAAGCGGCCAATACTGAACAAGAACTTTCAGATGGGAAAATGGCCATTGCCATTTTAGGCGGTAAGCTAATCGTGGACAAGGATTTTGCGCTACCTGCGACTGGTGACGAACGCCATTTAGTAGTGGTAGAAAAGAAAAAGCAAACACCAAATAAGTATCCACGTAAACCTGGAACACCAGGTAAAGATCCAATTGGCAAGAAATAGAAGGTTATCATGATGGGTAAGAAAGTATTAAATGAACAATTGAACACACAAAATGACGCAACATATCAGATGATCGATATTACTAAGATTTATCCTAATCCATTTCAACCGCGGCATATCTTTGATAAAGATCGACTTGAAGAATTGGCTAAATCGATAAAAAAATCTGGTATCTATCAACCTTTGATTCTACGTCAACCAATTGCTGCATTAGAACGTTATGAAATTATTGCTGGCGAGCGACGCTACCGGGCGAGTATGTTAGCCGGTTTAGAACAGATTCCAGCAATTATTCGGAACTTTTCTGATGAAGCCACTATGGAAGCAGCAATTATTGAAAATTTACAACGGGAGGATCTTAGTCCGCTAGAAGAAGCAGAAGCTTACCAAGCAATGATTAAAGAGTTAAATTTAACTCAAGCGCAGGTTTCGGAACGATTAGGTAAGAGTCGGCCTTATATTGCTAATTATTTACGTTTATTAGGACTGCCAACGGGCGTTAAATTGATGCTCCAAGAAGGACGAATTTCAATGGGACAAGCACGAACGTTGTTGGCGATTAAGCAACCTCAGGCTTTGGAGAAACTTGCCCAACGGACGGTTGAAGAGGGATTAACGGTTCGTCAATTAGAAGAAATCGTAACTAAATTTAATTTAGATAAAGATCGAGAAGCAGCTCAAAAACAAAAACGAAAGAACAAATCACCTTTTATCCGAGAACTTGAAAATCAATTGGGAGAACGCTTTGGGACGCGCGCACTGGTTGTAGCAAAATCAAAACAAAAAGGTAAAATTGAAATCAATTATGATTCAATTCAAGAACTTGATCGGATTTTGGATGTCTTGAATATTTCTTTAGACTAAGGAGGATTTAGTAATGGAATATGAATTACATGATATTGTTCAGATGAAGAAAAGTCATCCGTGTGGCTCTAATACTTGGGAAATCATCCGGGTAGGGATGGACATTAAGATTAAATGCGAGGGATGTGGCCACATCGTGATGTTGCCTCGTCGTGAATTTGAACGAAAATTGAAGAAGGTCGTTGAACACGCTGAATAAGTTGTAAGAGGGATTATGATAAGCCAATTTTAAGTTGCAAATCGTAGTGCCTCTTTTTTACTAACTAAAATCAAAAAATAGAACTGTAATATACGAGATTTCTTTATTGATGGTGATGAAAGCGCAACTTTGGCTCTGAACGGTCTGTTAACGACCCCTAATTTTTGATAATATATAGAGAAGAACACGCAGTTTTGAAAGGAAAGTGGAATTAAAATGGCATTAACAGCTGGTATTGTTGGACTTCCGAACGTCGGTAAGTCAACGTTATTTAACGCAATTACAAAGGCGGGAGCCGAAATGGCTAACTATCCGTTTGCTACAATCGATCCAAACGTCGGGATGGTAGAAGTACCAGATCAACGTTTAGATCGGATTCAAGAAATTATCCCTGCTAAAAAGATTGTGCACACAACCTTTGAATTTACCGATATTGCAGGGATTGTTAAGGGTGCAAGTAAGGGTGAAGGACTTGGAAATAAATTTCTTGAAAATATTCGCCAAGTGGATGCAATTGTTCACGTTGTTCGAGCCTTTGACGACGACAATATCACAACTGTTTCAGGTAAAGTTGACCCCATCGAAGATATCGAAACCATCAACTTGGAATTGAGTCTAGCTGACTTGGAAAGTGTCGAAAAACGTTTGACTAAGGTACAGCGTGCGGCTAAGGGACGCGATAAAGATGCAGTAGCAGAATTAGCGGTACTGGAAAAATTACATCCAGTTTTGGAAGCTGGTAAAGCAGCCCGTACAATCGATTTTGATGAATCAGAAATGCCTATTGTTAAAGGACTTTTCTTGCTAACTACTAAGCCCGTACTTTATGTGGCTAATATTGCAGAGGACGATATGGCCGATCCTGAAGCTTCCAAGTACTTCAAAGAAATTAAAGATTATGTTGCTCAAGAAGACCCTGATGCGCAAGTTTTGGGTATTTCAGCTGAAACTGAACAAGAAATCGCTGAATTAGAAGATGACGAAAAAGCGGAATTTCTTGAAGCAGAAGGAATTACTGAACCAGGCTTAAACCGTCTAATTCAAGCCTCATACAACCTTTTAGGTCTTCAAACCTTCTTCACGGCGGGTGGAAAAGAAACACGGGCATGGACGTTTAAGAAGGGAATGACGGCTCCTCAAACAGCTGGTGTAATTCATTCTGATTTTGAACGTGGATTTATTCGTGCTGAAACAGTTTCATTTGATGATTTAGACAAGTATGGCAGTATGCAAGGTGTTCGTGAAGCGGGACGTTTACGTCTTGAAGGTAAGGAATACCTTGTGCAAGATGGCGATATTATCGAATTCCGCTTTAATGTCTAATATAAATCAAACGAGGAGTAAATAGATTATGACTGAAGAACCACGTAATGAGGGCAAGCAAAGTAGTTCAGTTGCCCACCATGAAAATGAACCTAAAAAACAAGAATTAACTAAACGTAATGCAGATTTTATGTATCGTTTACGAAAAGAGCTTAAAGAAAGCAAGCTTAACGATGAACAACGTAGCGAAGCTTTGATTGATACTGAAACTCGGTTATTAGAAGCCCAAAAAACTGGTAAAACAGCTAAACAATTATTTGGTACCCCAACCCAACGATTAAATGAAATTGTAGAAGGGCCTAAGAAAGTTAAAATTGAAGCCCAAAATAACAATATGTGGATTAGAGCTTTAGATAATGGTTTAATTTTTGCCGCTCTGTTTGCTGCAATGTACGCAATCATGATGTTAATTGAACCCAAGACGATTACTAGCACACCAGGTCCTTCAGGATTGCTAGCAATTATTTTAACGTCAGCAGTCGGTGGGATTGGTATGGGTTATATCTACAAAGTCTTAGGATCTAGTAAAAAGCGCCCTTCCGTATGGAAACAAGCGGGAATCGTCGTAATTGCCGTAGTCCTTTGGATTATCTTCTATACTAGCTTTGGAATGCTACCACCTGTTATCAATCCGACCCTTCCATTCTACGGATATGCAATATTAGCGGTTGCAGCATTCGGCGGACGGTGGTATCTTAGACGAAAGTTTCATATCGTTGGTGGCATATTTTAGTTAAAGAAAAGGGAGAGAATGATGAGCAATTGGGATAACAAGTTTACAAAACAAGGTTTAACTTTTGATGATGTTTTATTAATTCCAGGCGAAAGCCATGTATTACCGAATGAGGCTGATGTTTCAACTCAATTAGCTGATAACATTAAGCTTAATATTCCGATTATTAGTGCAGGAATGGATACAGTTACTGAATCTGCAATGGGTATCTCAATGGCTCGTCAAGGTGGCTTGGGTGTCATTCATAAAAATATGAGTGCTGAACAACAAGCTTCCGAAGTTTCAATCGTAAAAAATGCGGATGTAAATCTGGAAGACAATCCGCATGCAGCTGTAGATGACCAAGGTCGTCTATTAGTAGCGGCTGCCGTAGGTGTAACTAGTGATACTTTTGAACGTGCTCAAGGTTTAATCGATGCTGGTGCTGACGCTATCGTAATTGATACAGCTCACGGACACTCAGCAGGAGTACTTCGTAAGGTAGCAGAAATTCGCGAACATTTTCCAAAGCAAACGTTGATTGCTGGAAACGTCGCAACTGCGGATGGAACAAGAGCATTGTTTGACGCTGGTGTTGATGTTGTGAAAGTTGGGATTGGACCTGGTTCAATTTGTACAACTCGGGTAGTTGCCGGAGTTGGGGTACCACAAATTACCGCTATCTATGATGCAGCTAATGTAGCTCGTGAATATGGCAAGAAGATTATTGCTGATGGGGGAATTAAGTTCTCTGGTGATATCGTTAAAGCCCTAGTTGCGGGTGGAGATGCAGTAATGCTTGGTAGCATGCTTTCTGGTACAGACGAAACTCCTGGTTCAATCATTGAAGATAATGGTAAGAAATACAAAGCCTATCGAGGAATGGGTTCGGTTGGGGCCATGGAAAAAGGTTCAGCTGATCGTTACTTCCAAGGTGGCGTAAATGAAGCCAATAAGCTGGTTCCAGAAGGAATTGAAGCGCGGGTACAATATAAGGGTTCAGTTGCCACAATCATCTTCCAAATGCTTGGTGGACTCCGTTCTGGAATGGGTTACGTGGGCGCAGCTACCATTGCTGAATTGGCTGAAAAAGCACAGTTCGTGCAAATTACGAACGCTGGTTTAGTGGAATCCCATCCACATGATGTTCAAATGACTAAAATTGCTCCTAACTACCATAAATAGTAAATAAATATTCAATTTGGTATTGAATAATTAAAAACTTTAAGAGTTAATGGTCAAGGATTCGTCCTTGGCTATTAACTTTTTTTATTTTACGATGATTACAGGTTAAAATCAGAAGGAGGGTGATGCTATGAAACTATATTATTCTAAATTTCAAGTGAAAGATGCAACGTACTATGTGGCATCGACTAAAAAGGGCTTAGGTTTTGTCGGCTCACCGAACCAAACGTTAAATGAAGTAAATCAGTTTTATCAAGCAATTGAATTAATTGGAGATGAAAAATCAAATATCGAAGCTGTACGTCAAATCAAAGAATATCTTGAAAACCGTCGCCAAGAATTTAATTTAGCAATTGATCTAAGTAATGGAACCCAGTTTCAACAAAAGATATGGAAAACATTAACGAAAATTACGTACGGTCGAGGGGTTAATTATACGGAACTAGCAGAACTAGCAGAAACACCTAAAGCCATTCGAGCCGTTGCTAGTGCAGTGGCGCGTAATCCGATTTTGCTAGTCATTCCTTGTCACCGCGTGATTCGTAAAGATGGGAAAATTGGAAATTATCGTGCAGGGGTAGAATTAAAAGAAAAACTGCTGAAAATGGAAGGTTTTCTTAAAGATTAATAAAATCCAGCCCTAGTAACGGGTGTTTTGAACGAAATTTGCTAGACTGGTAAAAAAGACAGTAAAAAGGGGAGATTCACCAATGAAAATTTTAGTTGTTGACGATGATAAAGAAATTGTTGAATTATTAGACATTTATATTAAAAATGAAGGTTACGAACCAGTATCTGCTTACAATGGAAAAGAAGCTTTGTCTAAATTACGTACCGATCCGGATATTAGCTTAATGATTTTAGACATTATGATGCCGGAAATGGACGGGATGCAAGTGGTTCGGGAAGTGCGTAAGGATTCATCCTTACCAATCTTAATGTTGTCTGCTAAAACAGATGATATGGACAAGATTAAGGGGCTCTTGACTGGAGCGGATGATTACGTAGCTAAACCTTTCAATCCACTAGAAGTCATGGCTCGTGTAAAATCACTTCTACGTCGTAGTGAAAAAGATATGACAGCTGATGAACCAGAAATTTTGGACATTGGTTCATTAATCATCAACAGTGATTCACATGAAGTTCGGACTTTAGCTGGAAAAGATGTGCAATTAACAGCACTTGAATTCGGTATTTTATATCTTTTAGCTAGCCATCCTAACCGAGTGTTCTCAGCAGATGAGATTTTTGAACGTGTTTGGCAACAGGAGAGTGTGATTTCAGCTAAAACAGTAATGGTACACGTTAGTCATTTACGCGACAAGATTGAAGAAGCTACGGGTGGTGAAAAGGTTATTGAAACCGTCTGGGGCGTTGGATATAAAGTAGTCGCGCACTAGGAGAGATTCAAATGAAGTTAACGGGGCGTGAAAAATATGAATTGTTTGGTGAAGGAGTTATTACGGTAATTCTCTTACTATTACTCAATTTATCAGTTTTTATCTTAATTGATAGTGCCTTAAAGTCGAATCCAGCTTTGTCAAACGCGGTCTTTATGGTTAAAAATTCAATTACAATTGGCGGCGTACAGATTTGGAGCTACCAAAAGATTTTTATTTTAATCATGTTTTTGGCTGATGCAGGGGTACTTTATTGGCGCTTAGAACGACGTTACAAGCAAATGCAGTTACGTCATATTATTGCCGAATTACATTACATTGCTAATGGTCATTTTGATCATCGTATTCCATTTGAATTAAGTGGAGACCATCAACGAGTGGTGGATAGTGTGAACTCACTAGTTGACAGTGTCATTAGCTCCATGGAAGAAGAGCGAGCGCTTAAGCAATCTAAAGATGATTTAATTACCAATGTATCGCATGATTTACGTACGCCATTAACCTCAATTATTGGTTATCTAAGGTTAATTGAAGATCGTCAATTTAAAAATGAAGATGACATTTTAAAATATACGCATACAGCATATTTAAAATCAATTCAGATGAAATCACTGGTAGAGGACCTTTTTGAATATACCAAGGTTAGTCAATCTAATCCCCATTTGACAATTAATACGATTAATGTGGATTCTATGCTCCAACAGTTAGCAGCTAGTTTTGAACTGGAAGCTAAGCAGAAGCATTTTGTGATTACTTCTCAATGTACGCCGAAAGATTTAGAAATTACCGGGGATGCCGAAAAAATTGGTCGGGTGTTTAACAATTTGATAACCAATGCCTTGAAATATGGTAATGGTGGTAAAAATATTTTTTTGAGTGCCAAACAAATTAATGATACGGTAATTTTTGAAGTTGCTAACGATGGTGAAAAAGTACCTGCTGAGGCCCTTGGCAAGCTTTTTGACCGCTTTTATCGAGTGGAAGGTTCCCGTTCCAAAGCCACTGGAGGAACAGGACTTGGATTAGCTATTGCTCAAAGCATCGTTGAAATGCATAATGGTACTATCGAAGCTCATTCGAACGATAAGCGAACGAGCTTTGTGATTCAGTTGCCATTGCATCAACCGGTAAGTAAGGACTTACCATAGAAAATTTAAAAGATGTAAAGACTGTGATGAAAGATTTGAAGGATGGTTTAGAGCTATTCGTCAAAGAGCTACGCTTCAATTGTGGCGACTAAATTTTAAGAGATTAACTTGTTAGTTACCACATTGAAAAATAGACTTCCTTTTGGAACAGTCTTTTTTATTCGGATCAGGAGTTAGATTATGAAAAAATTATACACGATGCTGATTGCGTTTTTAATGATGATGACGAGTTTTGCGCCAGCGCTAGCTGCTGAAAATAACGAATCAGTTATTGAAGCAACCACTAGTAATATCACTGCTAAATCAGCGATTGCAGTTGATGAAAACACAGGCCAGATTCTATATAGCAAGGATGAAAACACAGTTCGTCCGATTGCCTCAATGTCGAAGATTGTGGCAGCTTACCTCATCATGAAGAGCGTTAAAGAGGGCCAAATGCATTGGAATCAAAAAGTGTCTATCAATAAGAGCTTGGAAGAAGTTAGTAACAACAGTGAATTAACCAACGTTCCGCTTTCTTCTAATCAAACTTATACAGTGCGTAACTTGTTAGATGCATCATTAATTTATTCAGCTAACGCGGCAATTTTATCTTTAGGAAAAGCCCAAGCAGGAACTTCGGAAAAATTTGTCAATGAAATGCGGTCAACTGTGAAAAAATGGGGCATTAAAGATGCAAAATTGTACAACGCAGCGGGCTTATTAGAAAGCCAAGTTGGTAGTGAAAAGTACCCTGGTACATCTGGAAATATAGAAAATGAAATGTCTGCTAAAGATATGGCAATCGTAATTTCCCATGTCTTAAAAGAATTCCCTGAGATTCTAAATATCACTAAAATCCAAAAAACAACTTTTAATACTGGAAAAGAAGAACTTGAAATTACTAATCATAATGAATTACTAAAAGGCGCTGAACAGTATGAAGCAAAATACCAAATTGATGGTCTAAAAACAGGTACATCAGATAAAGCCGGAGAGGATTTTTCTGCCACCGGTAAAATTAAAGGTCACCGAGTAATCAGTGTTGTATTGGGTTCCGGTGAAAATCAACGTTTCACAGATACCAAAACGATTTGGAATGCGTTGATGACTAAGTTGGCCGTTTTAAGTTCCAATTTGAAGAATCAAGCCTCTGTTAAAATTAACTCAGCTAAAGTTGCGGATGTTAAATTAGAACTTACCCAACCGCTAGATTACTGGGTTCCAAAAGGTCAGAGCGAAAAACTGCATGTTAATGCAATTAAATTAAATGATCCAAAACAAAAAGCACCCATTAAACATTCTAAGGTAATTGCGACGGCGAATGTTAAAGGCAATCAGGACCAATTCCTTGAAAATGGTAAGGGTGTACATGTGAAATTGAAACCAACTCAAGACGTGAAAAAAGCTAATATTTTTGTTCGTTTGGGGCGTTCTATAGCTGATTGGTTTAGTTAAAGGACGCGATTAAAGAGGGATATTTAGTGGCTTTACTATTAAAATTTTATTTAGCGTGTTAGAATTAATTCGTATGCTTTGCAAAAAATTAATGTATTCTTTTTATATCTAGTTTTTTTGGAGGACAAACTTTGAAACAAATTAAAACGGAGGCGCGCTGGAAAGAAACATTTAAAGTAGCGTGGCCACTTTGTTTAAGTTACACGCCGATTGGGCTAGCATGTGGAATTCTATTACATGCTGCTGGTTTCAATACGTTACTCACTGGATTAGTTTCCTTAGTTATTTTTTCAGGTGGGGCCCAATTTTTGATTGCGCAAATGTTAACAGTTAACGCTCCTATCCTGACGATTGTTTTGATGCTCTTCTTCCTAGAGTTAAGATACGCATTGCTAGGTTCAAGTTTATCGAAATATCTACAAGGTGAGAGTCGTAGTTCGATTTTTACATTTGCTCTTTCCTTGAATGACGAAAACTACGCTGTAAACTATTTAAAATTTGCAACAGATAAACACTGGACCCCTAATGATGCTCGCCAAGTTGAGCACTGGTCACTCCTTTTTTGGACCGTTTCTAATATTGTGGGTTCATTGATTGGTAGTGTGCTTAGTATTAATCTAACTGTAGTTGATTTTGCTTTGACCGCCTTATTTATCTATATGATTGTGATGCAAATTAAATCTCGACTTTCATTGCTGATTTGTATCTTTTCAGGTGCCCTTGCTGCAGTATGTATGATTATAACTAAGAGTACCTTAGGTCTCGTGGCATCAACTTTGATCGCGTCATTTACTGGATTTTTAATCGAAGAGTTACTAGTAAAAAAACGACCAGCGAGTGCATTATTACAAGATATTGGTTCACGTAAAGGTGGTCCAATCATCGAAGAAATCGAAAAAAAAGAGTCAGATATTCTTTAATTTGGTAGGAGAAATCACGCATGGAGTACAGTTCATTAGATCATCTATTGATTATTATTCTCGGTTTCTTTGTGGCGTTTGCTCCACGTTATTTACCACTACTATTCTTTTCAAAGCGCCAAATCCCAGAGTGGTTTAACGATTGGATGAAGTACGTACCAATTTCGTTATTTACGGCATTGGTTGTCAAAGGAATCTTTATTTCAAGCAAATATACGTTAGTTACTAGTGGAAATCTTGCCTTGATTATTGGTGGGCTAGTTGTTATTCTAATTGCCTATTGGACGCGCTCAATGGCGATGTCAGTTATTGTAGGGCTCGTAACAGTAATGATTTTAACGTTAATAATTTAATAATAAATATTGTAAAATGCAATTTTAAACACGCTCATTCGTTGAAATGAGCGTGTTTTTTATATAGCTTATAGGTTGAACGATTAATACAAAAAAGATTCATACTGAAGGCTAACTATTGTCTTCGGCATGAATCTTTTTTTATTTTTCATACATGTAGTCACGAGTCATTGGGAGAACGCGTCCGCTAGCACCTTTAGTGAGGAGATATTGAATGACATCAATATTACCTGATTCAAATGATGCTGAACATGCTTGGAGATATAAATCCCACATGCGCACAAACCGTTCATCAAACATTTCTTGAACTTCAGCACGATGCTTATTGAAGTTCACGTCCCATATCTCAGTTGTCCGTTGGTAATGACGACGTAGTGGTTCCATATCGTCAATTTGAAGACCACTATTAATGATATGATCGATATTTTCAACTAGTCCGGGGACATATCCACCAGGGAAAATCCATTTGTTTAACCAACCATTGTTGGCGCCCCCTTGTTGACGAGTAATGCCGTGGATTAAAGCTACTCCATCGTTTTTAAGGTATTTTGCTACATTTTCAAAGTAAATTCCGAGATTTTCTTTACCAACATGTTCAAACATACCTACACTAGTGATGTAATCAAATTTAGCATCACCCAGTTCACGATAATCTTGAAGACGAACTTCAGCTACTCCTTCGAGCCCTTCGTCCTTGATACGTTGATTAACTAGATTGTACTGTTCTTTGCTTAATGTTACTCCAACTACCTTAAGATCAAACTCTTTAGCAGCTGTGAGCATTAAAGTTCCCCAGCCACAACCAATATCAAGCAAGGTTTTACCACGTTGGGGATGAAGTTTACGAATAATGTGACGAACCTTGTTCATTTGAGCTTGTTCAAGGGTATCTTGATCACTTTCAAAATAAGCACACGAATAAGTCAGGGTAGGGTCAAGCCAAAGACGGTAGAAGTCGTTACCAATATCATAATGATTTTGGACGTCCTCCATACTTTCTTTTTCATTATGTCCTTGTTTAGGGAGAAAATGAATAAATTTCTTATTATGGAAGAAACTATCGGCATTTTCATATGCCGATGTGATTAGTTGTTGTAAACTACCTTCGACGGTGATGGTACCGTCCATGTAGGCCTCACCTAGTGCAATCGAAGCATTCTTTAGAATAGCTTTAACTGGGATGGCCTTATTAAAGGTTATGGTGACTTGAGGATCCCCCGTTCCATATACTGCAGAACTTCCATCCCAGTAATTGACGCGTACTGGAATGTTAAATGTCCGCTTTAAAAACGATTTGTAAAATTGTTTCTCAAGCATTGTGTCAGATCCTTTCTAAAATAAAAGAGTTATATTACTGTTATAAACTTTGTTGACATTTTTTTCAAATGTGAAGCATTATATTCAAGACTAAGCAGTAAGTTAAATGCTATTTACGTGGTATAATAAATCAGATATGTAAAGGAGGTTAGGCAATGAAAAAATGGATTTGGGCAGTGTTAATTTTTCTGGTCGCCGGTGTTGTTGGCGGATATGCAGTCGCTCATTATCACGAAGAACAAGTACAGTATGAGCGCAATATCACGAATGGAAAAACAGCAATTGATCAGACCAATTACACTGCAGCTAAAAACTATTTTTCACGAGCCATAACCATTAGGAAAGATGACCAACAAGCTGCTAATTTACTGGCACAAACGAAAATGTACATGCGAGCAAGTTCTGAATTTAAGAGTAATGAATTTACTAGTGCGCGTGGGGATTATCAAACTGTGCTCACCTATAAAAAGGCTTCGGCCACTTTAAAGCAGCGGAGCGAAACTAAAGTTAAATTAATTGATAAAATTAAGCAGAATGTTAAAAAATTTAATAAAAAATTAACGGCAGCTAAGCAAAAAAATGAAGCTTGGGATTTTTACGGATCTAATGCAATCATTGATGGGCTCTTAAGCGATAAAGAATTTTCAAAAGAGTATTACAAGACGATTTATGATCAAGCCCTAGTGCTTCAGCGTTTTAATAACGCTGGAATTGTAGCGGATCAAAATTCATTTAATACGGATACGACGCCGGATAATAACGAGAATAGTATGGAATCGGGATCGAGCCAACAGGGTCTACCACGTTATGGCGGGCCAATTCCGTCATCTACAGCTGTGCCAGATAAAACGGTTCCTAGCAAGAATAATAGTAGTAAAAGCGTTACTAAAAAAACAGCTAAGTCTAATGCAAAAGAGTCATCCAGCAGTAGTGCAACGGAGAACAGTTCTACTAAAAAAAATGAACAGACCGGTAGTTCGTCTAAAGCTGAATCCTCTAAGACAAAATCAAGGTCAACCGAAAATGAAGATATTCCTATAAGTGATACCATTGAAGAATAGTTTTTAGCTAGTTAATCGGCTTTTTGTGGAAACTTCTTCATTTTCAGTTTGTACTAATTGCTCAAAAATTGTAAAATTATAATGTTAGAAATTTAATTCAAGAAAGAGGTATTTAAACGATATGGCAAAATTAGTTTTGATCCGTCATGGACAAAGTCAATGGAACTTATCAAACCAATTTACTGGTTGGGTTGATGTAGATCTTAGTGACGAAGGTGTTAAACAAGCACAAAACGCTGGTAAGTTAATCAAGGAAGCTGGTATCGAATTCGATCAAGCTTACACATCAGTATTAACTCGTGCCATCAAGACTTTGCACTATGCTTTGGAAGGTTCAGACCAACTATGGATTCCTGAAACAAAGACATGGCGCTTAAACGAACGTCATTATGGTGCTCTTCAAGGCCAAAACAAGGCTGAAGCAGCTGAAAAATGGGGCGATGACCAAGTTCACACATGGCGTCGTTCATACGACGTTCTCCCTCCACTATTGGATGCAGATGATGAAGGTTCAGCAGCAAACGATCGTCGTTACGCTAACTTAGACCCACGTATCATTCCTGGTGGTGAAAACCTTAAGGTTACTCTTGAACGTGTTATTCCTTTCTGGGAAGACGAAATTGCTCCTAAGTTAATCGATGGCAAGAACGTTATTATTGCTGCACATGGTAACTCACTACGTGCATTGAGCAAGTACATCGAAAATATCTCTGATGAAGATATTATTAATCTTGAAATGGCTACTGGTGAACCAGTTGTCTATGACTTCAACGAAAAGCTTGAAGTACAAAGCAAAACAAAGCTTAACTAATTTTAGTTAAGTTCAAGAAGTCTCAATTCGGTTTGAATTGGGACTTTTTTGTTTGCTAATATTTTTGTTGCATTTGCACCTATTTTAATATATAATAAGCAAGGATAACCCATAAAGGAGGAATTAATGATGCAAGCATTGAAAATCGATGAAGAAATTTGGCAAATGTTTCCAGAGGCGCGTTTTGAAGTTTTGGTGGTTAAAGGGATTAATAACCAATCTAAAGCTGATGAATATTATCAGGAATTATTAGATCGTGCAATAGAAAAATCACAAAAGTATATTGCTAATGATGTTTTTCGAGATAACCCAGTCGTTAGTGAGTGGCGAACTGCTTTTACTAAATTTAAAAAGAAAAAAGGGGCGCGGGCTTCAATTGAAGCCCTTTTGAAACGCGTGTCTCAAGGGAAATCATTAAGTCCGATTAATCCATTGGTAGACATCTATAATAGTATTTCATTGGAATACGGGGTTCCTTGTGGCGGAGAAGACTTACAAAAAATGGATGGAACCATGCATCTAGGAGTGGCAAAGGGAGGAGAAAGTTTTCGTCCTTTAGGCTCAGATGAAGATGAACCAGCTTTACCTGGGGAAGTAATTTATTATGACGCAACTGGTGCGATTTGTCGTTGTTTTAATTGGCGTGAAGCCCAGAGAACGATGTTAACTGAAGATACAACTGATGCTGTCATGGTGATTGAAGCAATTAATGCCGATCAAGCTCAACGTGCGAAATCAGCCATTGAAAAATTAAAAGAACTAGTTGAAAGCAAATTGAATGCGACTGGTGAGCATTTTACGTTGCAAGCTCAATAGAAATTAAATCAAATGATGTTTTGCTCAATCCAGTTGATAAAGCTTGAGAAGATAAGTCGTCTCTCCAACGCATTATTCGTATCTTTTGTATAATGGCAGTAGATTAAGTTAATAATGGAGGCGGAATATGAAAATTTTTGTAGTTGGTTCAACTGGTCGAGTTGCAGAGCATCTAATTAAGGATTTAGTTAGCGATGGTCATGAAGTAGTAGCTGGGGCCAGAAAGATTGAACGGGTAATTGAGTTAGAACATGTTACTCCAGTGCATTTTGATTTACATGATGATGTAGATGAAATGACCCAAAGCATTAAGGATGTGGATGCAGTTTATTTCGTAGCGGGTTCCCGGGGGAAGGATCTTTTGCAGACAGATGCCTTTGGAGCAGTAAAAGTTATGCAAGCTGCAGAAAAAAATGGAATTAAACGATTTATCATGCTCAGCTCAATGTTTTCATTAGAACCCCAGGAATGGCATCGGGAAGGATTAGCAGATTTAACTGATTATAATATCGCTAAATTCTTTGCCGATAATTATTTAATTTCTAATACCAAATTAGATTACACTATCTTACAACCTGCTAGTCTTACCGAAGAAGAAGGTACCGGAAAAGTATCCATCAATGGTAGTGGCAAGCAAAATGCTATTTCAAACGTTGCTCAGGTTTTGGCAGCCTTACTTAAACATGATAATACAATCAAAAAAGTTATCCGGATGAGTGATGGTGACCAAAATATTGACGACGCACTAACGGAACTTTAATTAACAAATTTACAAAATAAATAGGGTTACGACGTATTTAAATATGTCGTAACCCTATTTTTATTGAATCAGGATGTAGATAGTCTAAATCACTTCATTCTGAGAGATTTTTATAATAAAATAAAGGTTTCTTTCATTAATAGAAACAAATAAAACTAATTAACGCTAAAAATTATACCGCTTAGGCAATATCATATATAATGCAATGCTTTTTTAGGGTACACCCTAAAAAACAGACATTTAGATGTCTAAAATCTAGGAGGTTTTATTTATGAAATATGGTTATGCTCGGGTAAGTTCGCAGGACCAAAACTTGGCACGTCAACTACAACGTTTAAAAGAAGTTGGAATGGATCGTATTTACGAGGAAAAAATATCTGGAGCAATCAATGAACGTCCGGAATTGATGAAGGTTTTAAAACGCCTTAAACCGGGCGACGAACTCTACGTTATCGAGATGGAACGTTTAGGAAGAAACAATGAATATCTTACTCACATTTTTATGGAAGTTTATTTAAAGGGGGCCAAATTAGTTATTTTGGATTTGCCCACTTTTGATGATATTGATGATGCAAACATGCGTAATTTCTTGAGAAATATTTTTATCGAGACAAAGAAATTCCAGGCAGAGTCGGAAAGAAAGCGAATTCGGATTCGACAACGTCAGGGAATCGAATTGGCTAAAAAGCGGGGGGTTTATAAAGGACGTCCAATTCTTTTTGGACCAGATGTTAAAAATCAAGCACGCCGAAAAACGTATTTTGAAATCGTCGAAATGTTAAATGCTGGTCAAAAAGTTATTTTAACGATAAGCATTTTGAGCTATACTTAGTTTAGGCGCTGAACTATTCTAGTGATATATTTAAAAATATAAGGTAATTAATTGTTTTTTTAGGGTGTACCTTCAAAATACAACTTCATGTGTATTTTGGCTTAAATAATGCACACCCTGATGAGGAGGTTGGTCATGAAAATTCGGATTGATATAACTAATAAAAGATTTGGTAAGTTAGTTGCCAAGTATCCTTCTGGCAAAGCTAAAAATGGTAATACAATCTGGCATTGCGTATGTGATTGTGGTAATGAAACAGATGTGGAGTTACAGCATTTGAAGGTAGGTAGCACTAAAAGCTGCGGTAGTTGCTCACGGGTTAGATATGATCTAACTGGGCAACAATTTAGTAGATTAAAAGTTTTGCGAGTTGCATCAAAGAAGAGTGCCGCAGGTAACACCTTTTGGGTTTGTGAGTGTACATGTGGAAACATTATTGAAGCGGATGGTTATCGCCTACGTCGTGGTAGCGTACGTAGTTGTGGATGCTTACGAAAAGAAAAAGCAGCCTATCAAATCCGAGCTAATCAAGCGACTTTAGCTAGGATGGGAAATATTGATGCGTTAAAAGATGTTAATGGAAATCCCATTCAGTCCATTAAAATTGGGGCTAGAAATACCAGCGGGGTAATCGGTGTGTCATTCGATAACCACGCTCAAAGATGGTTAGCTAGGATGATGGTTAAGGGTAGTTTAGTTTTAAATTCAAGTTTTGCTGACTTTGAAGACGCTGTTCAGGCCCGAAAGGAAGCAGAAAAGAAATATCTAAATTCGAAAGCTAGTGTGTAAATAAAAAATGGATTGAAACCTTCATGATGTTGGAGGCTTCAATCCGTTTTTTAATTTAATTTTTGATTGTAAAGATCAATGCGGGGTTCAAAATGATTAGTTTCATCTAGATGAATTTGATTTAGAGTAACGTTGCCAATCTTACCAAATTGGGCAGGACTGACGTGGAGTAAGGCAGCAAAGAGGGCTCGCGTAGTCATTCCGTGACAAATGAGTAGGATTGATGCAGTCGGATATTTTTGCTTCAATTCATCTAAAAAGCCTGTTACGCGGTTAACCAGCTCATCGTAACTTTCTGAATTGGGTGCATAATCGGAATACTTCTCATTAAACATTCCCATTTGATTGAAAATTTCAGGATATTGTTCAAAAATTGCGTCTTCGGCAGTTCCATCCCAGTCTCCAAAATTCATTTCAGTTAAACGTTCATCAAAATTAATCGCTGAAGCTTGGTCACCTAAGAGTAATTCGGCCGTTTGTTTAGCCCGACGCATGGGACTAGAGAAAACTTGATCAAATTGATTCCAGTCAAAAGCACGTTGAGCCTCTTGGGCTAACTCGATTCCAGCTTCTGAAAGATCAACATCAGAACCAGCCCCCGAAATTAATCCGCGACCGTTATCGCTACTAATACTATGTCGTACAATTGTTAAATCCACTGTTTAAGTCACCGCCGTTTTTGTTTGTTAATACGCTTACATTTACGATGATACCATAACTTAGACATTGAGAGTATTTTTCTAGTTTAGATATGTTTTGTTTAAAATTAATTTCAATAAAAAACTTTTTTACGTCTCAAAGTTTATTGCATTAGTCAAACAAGTTAAGTATAATGGGTTTTCGCTGGTTATTTACAGCGTGAATTATTACTAGGGTGAAAGATAATGTACAAACGGATTGTGTTTTATACTGGTAAAACGATTTATTTTACACTTTTATTACATTTGAATGTTAATGCACTTCTTTAAGGTGTATAGAGTGTATCATGATATAGGGTGGAAAATTTTTATTTTAAGTTTAAATAATAGGTGAAATTATGAAAAAATATGGAATTTTGATTCCAGCTTTAAATCCGGACCAAAAGTTAATTAAATTGGTCCATGAATTATTAAATAATGTGATTAATTTTGATGCGCTAGTATTGGTTGATGATGGCAGTGCGGTCACGAACCAAGCTGTTTTTAAAGAACTTGAGGAAATTGGAGATCAGCGAATTCATGTTTTACATCATCAACATAATGAAGGAAAAGGCGCGGCGTTGAAAAATGGTTTCCGTTATATCCGCAACTATTTTCCAGAAATCGAAGGGATTGCGACAATGGATTCAGACGGACAACATACCGTGGGAGCTTTAAGCTCATGTATGGAGAAGTTCGAAGAAAATCCCACAGACTTGATTATTGGAGTTCGCAAATTTACTAACGAAATTCCCGCACGAAGTCAATTCGGAAATGTCTTAACAAGTAAATTAGTGAAGTTGTTAACTCACCAGAATATCTCAGATACACAAACAGGTCTAAGAATTA
This sequence comes from Pediococcus sp. EKM201D, assembly GCF_011800215.1. Classification (NCBI taxonomy): domain Bacteria; kingdom Bacillati; phylum Bacillota; class Bacilli; order Lactobacillales; family Lactobacillaceae; genus Pediococcus; species Pediococcus sp. EKM201D. The sequence continues at coordinate 174,208 of NZ_JAALFK010000002.1, read as the reverse complement.
TTCCTCACCAATATGTAGATCAGTTAATTGAATTTCCTGGAGACCGTTTTGAGTTCGAATTTGATATGTTGCTTCAGGCGCGTAAATACGATGTAAAAGTGATTGAGCAATCCATTCCAACCATTTATTTGGATGGTAATAAGTCATCTCATTTTCGAGTGGTTCGAGACTCGCTTGCAATCTATGCCCGTTTCTTTAAATTTGCAGGGAGCGGAATTATTTCTTTTATTGTTGATATTGCGCTTTTTGAAGGAATTATCCTACTAATGGGAAACCATGTGTTAGATAGTATTATCCTAGCAACAGTTATTTCTAGAGCACTTTCAGCGGTAGTTAATTATACGCTGAATCATCGCGTTGTTTTTAATGGAGGTGGGCGGCAAACTTTCATTAAATACGGGGCTTTATTTATAGTGCAGATGATTCTTTCAGGTTATCTAACGGACTTAGTTACCAAATTCAAAAAGACTTTATTTTTAAAAAAGATACTGAGGTGAATTATGCCAAAAATCAAGAAAGTTAGTTATATTTTAGCAATTGTTCTATCAGTAATTTACCTGTTTTGGCGTGTGTTTTTTACCATTCCATGGCACGCACACATATTTACTTTGATTTTTGCTTTATTGCTGGTAGGGAGTGAAATCTTCTCTAGTTTTACTGCCTATGTATTGATTATTTTTAGATTAATTCGAGCAGATAAGACCCAAAAACTAGAAATTCCTAAGTTTGATTTGCAACAGCCGATTCCTAAAATTGACGTAATTATTGTTACGCATAACGAAGAAGTTTCGTTGCTAAGAAAAACAGTCAATGCAGCAACTTTTATGGATTATCCTGATAAAAGTAAAGTTAACATCGTAATTGCAGATGACGGAAATCGTCCAGAAGTACGGGAACTAGCTAAAGAATATCAGGTTAACTATGTGACGATGGAAAAAAATAAGCATGCTAAAGCGGGGAATATTAATAATGCGCTGGAACAGTTAGATGCACCTCTATTTGCTATTTTTGATGCAGATATGATGCCTTTTTCTAATTTTTTAACTAGTAGTGTCCCATTTTTCACAGAAAATTTTGCGGAATTGGAAGAGGATCCAGACCATACTAAGCCAATCGGATTTGTTCAGACTCCTCAAAGTTTTTATAATGCGGATATTTTTCAATTTAATCTCTTTTTGCAAGATGCTGTAGTAAATGAACAGGACTTCTTTTCGCGGGATGTCAATGTGTTAAATGGTTCTAACGGACATGCCTTGTTTACGGGATCAAACGCAGTTTTTTTGCGAGAAATTGTTGATAAAGTTGGAGGATTTCCAACGGATACGATTACAGAAGATTTTGAGTTAGGAACAAAGATTAACAGTGAAGGTTACATTAGTATTGCTACTCGTGAACCCGTTTCAAGTGGAATCACACCAGTTGATATTAAGAGTGTTATTAAGCAAAGAACTCGCTGGGCTCGAGGAGTTATTCAGAGTTGCAGAAACATGCATATCTTTACTAATCCGAAGATTACCTTACTTAATCGAATTATTTTGATTAATACATGGCTTTATTGGTGGTCATTTTCTAGACGGTTAATTTATATTGCAGCTCCGTTATTGTATGCGTTATTCAAAGTTCAAGTTGTTAATGCTAATTTCTGGATTTTAATGATTGTTTGGGCCCCAGGATACTTCTTATTGCATTTTGTTTTGGGAGATACTTCCAGCAATATCAGAAACGAACGCTGGGGGGAAATCCAGGAAACTTTCTTTGCTCCATATTTGTTTATTCCAGTTATTTTGGAATCAATTGGGATCAAAGCTAAGAAATTTAAGGTAACAGATAAAAATGTTAAATTTTCGATTGTGGATAAACTCTACATTATTCCATATTTTGTTATGTGGGCTTTAACCTTATTAGCGATTGTGAAGTTCAATTATGGAAAATGGGGATCAGAAATCATTGTCGGAAGTGTTATCACTTTCTGGTTAGTAATGCACTTTATTAACCTAAGCTTCTGTTTATTTATTTCCATGAAACGTGATATCAATCGTAAGAGTGAACGGTTTGTTCGGCATGCTAAAGGTAAAATTATGGTAAATGGCGAATGGGCTAAGTTTAAAACCCGTGATGTTTCAGATGGTGGTTTTTCATTTGAATTTGTTAATAAGGACTTACGCCTAAAAATGAACGATCAAGTCGAAGGAATTATTTATCACGAAAACTTTCCGATTAAGTTTAAATGTACTGTTGCTCGAGCGGTAGATACGGAACCGATTTGGTATGGGGTGGTAGTCAAAATTGATAAGAAAGAAGATCAAGATCATTATCTTCAGTTAATTTACGATGGGGAGAATCAATTCTTATCAAAAGAGCAAGACCACTGGATGACGCCTTTTGATGAACTTCATTTAAATGTTATTCTAAGAATGAAAGAATTAGAAAGAAATGCTACTCAATTTATGAGACAACGGTAATTAGTTTAAGAAATTGTAGGTGTATTTTATGTCAATATCGGGATTAATCGTCTTTATCATGGCCCAAATTGGATATACTGGGATGGTTCGCATGGCAGGTGTGAATAAATACATGTCCTGGATTACATCGATGGTAATTCAAACGTTGCTATTGTATGTTTTGGCGATGCTAAATTGGTTAAAATTTGGACTAAAAGCAGTCGTTATTTTAGGCTGCATTTTTGTAGTAGTTCGAATTGGAACAATTATTTTCCGAGTGGGAAAGCTGCCCTTTGAGGGTATCCATTATTTTGACGTTTGGATGATTGCTATCGGAATTATTATGGGACGCATCCTATTTGCCAGCCCGTTGATCCACTATGATAATTATTCACATTGGGCATTAATCGTAAAATACCTCCTATTTCAAGGTCATCTGCCAGTTGCGGCAGATACCATTATTTCATTTACTTCTTATCCACCAGCAACGGCTTTATTCATTACCCAGTTTGTATCATGGGTAGGCTTTAGCGATGGTGCCATGTTACTAGGACAGTTTTTATTGATTTGGGCCAGTATCTACGGGATATTTGCGGTTTTACGCGATCGGACCCGTTCAACCAACTCATTTGTAATCTGTTTTACTGTTTCAATTATTAATATTTTTAATATTTCAATTCGAATGAATAATTTATTAGTTGATTTTGTCCTTCCGGTAGTCGCCGCCGCAGGATTTGCGGGAGTTTATGCTTACCGTCGCTCGCCTTGGTTGCAGTGTGCTACAGCGTCTTTATTTAGTGCGGAACTTTTACTGATTAAGAATTCTGGAACGATGTATGTAGTGATGCTAGGCTGTTATTTGTTGTATTCTTTAGTTACCAATGGACAAGGTCAACGCTGGAAACGTCTGGGTAAAGGCATCAGCAAAACCGTTGTGACAATGGGACTAGGCTATTTACCATTCTTCTGGTGGAATCAGCATGTGCATGCAACTTTCAGCGCTGTGTCAAAACATCAAATTAGTACAGATGCGTACAAGAGTCAGTTAGCCCATGAAAGTTCAGCCGTAATTGCTAAAATTGGAAGTAAATTTTTACATCAGATTTTGAGTTTTAACTCGCTATCGACGCGTGGAGTATTACTTATTAACGTCGGTCTACTCGGAGCTTGGATTATTATTCGCTGGTTTTTACGTAAAAAGAATAACCTGCTAAAAAGTTTAATAGCTAGTGATATCAGTTTTATCGCCTATTACATCAGTGTATTTGCGATGTATATTGTTTCAATGCCCTATGCAGAAGCAATCCTGTTAGATGGATCTGAACGCTATCTTTCAAGTATGGTGATTCTAAACCTGCTATTAGCGACCATGGTGCTGGTTGTAGCGATGGACCGAGCTAGTTTTGAAGAAGATGTTAGTAAACGAGGGATCCGATCTTTCAGGAATGTTATTACCAAAAATGTTTATCAGTTGTCATCATTGGTTTTAATGTTGTTTGCCTCCATTTTGATGTTCTCTGAAATTAACGGAGTTAAGTATAATAACACCTTAGGTAAAGAACAATTACCGGTACAATTAAAACAAATAGCTCAGCAGAGTACCCAGTACAACCATCAGAAAATTTTATTAGTTGACCCACATTTTAATGATGTAAATAATTATTACGCGGGTTATGTGGGACGCTATTATTTCTTTTCCGATCAAGTTGTTGGACAGGAAAACTTCATGATGTCTCAAGCGGAGTTCAAAAACACCATTAAACAGTATGATTATGTGGTGTTACCTGAATGGCATCGAACATTTACGACCATGCTGGAAAAAACGTACCATCAGGATTATAAAACGGGGTTATTTAAAGTCACCAAAGATGGTTTACAAAAAGTAAATAAAATTAATGTTTAAGAGTAAGCTGAAAATGACAAGTGAATTGTGATTTTCAGCTTTTTTAGTACTTTAAGTATAATAAGAGGAATAGAAGTAGATTAATAATAGAATTAAGCGTGGTGAAAAAATGAAACGAAGGGATAAAATTCAGCGGATTATCTTATTTGCGCTGATTACAAGCGGTTTGAGTTGGTGGGTGGTATCTTTCCTACCCGATGTTTTTACGTTCGACTGGTGGGTTGTAGGGGCGGTTAATGCTCTGTATGTTTTTTATGTGTTAGGGAGATGAAAACAAATTATAGGTGACAAAACCTAGAGTTGCGAAGCATGATAAATCCACATTGCAACAATCTTGGTTCAAATTTTTGGATTTTTCCAGACTAACATAAACTAAAAAATTCAGGTAGGGGATACAAGGTTGATGTGTATAAATTATTTTATCTATGAAGACAATTCAGTATAAGGAAATAGTGAAATAATTAGCCTTAAAACCGAATCTTAGTTGCCACTCTTATTAATTAATATGGTATAGTAGTTATGGTTTTTGAAAAGAGCGCTCCGTTAGAAAAATAAAAACTAACAATTCATTGGTGGATTGATCCATTTTTTTGCTTTCTTATAAAAATGGATCAATTTTATGGTGGAGAGTTTATTTCAAGTTACCGAATTTCTAAACCAATAGAAAAGAGGGACTCAATATGTCAGAAAAACTTGATGAAGTAGATAGTAAGAGCCTGGACGAGATTAATGGTAGTATCAAGGTACCTAAGAATGCAGGCTTTTGGAAGACGCTGATGGCGTACTCCGGACCCGGATTTTTAATTGCGGTTGGTTATATGGATCCAGGTAACTGGATTACGTCAATTGCGGGTGGGGCGCAATTTAGATATACGCTCCTTTCAGTTATTTTACTTTCTAGTTTAATCGCGATGCTTTTACAGGCAATGTCAGCGAGACTAGGAATTGTAACTGGAAAAGATTTAGCGCAGTTAACGCGGGAACGAACGAGTAAAAGAGTTGGATTCTTGCTGTGGATTGTCGCTGAATTAGCGATTATGGCTACAGATATTGCCGAAATTATTGGATCTGGAATTGCATTGGAGCTGTTATTCCATATTCCATTGATTATTGGTATTTTGATTACAGCGGCAGATGTTTTGATATTGCTGCTATTAATGAAGCTCGGTTTTAGAAAAATCGAAGCAATTGTTGCAACCTTAGTTGCTGTTATTTTAATTGTTTTTGCGTACGAAGTGCTGCTTTCTGATCCAAGTATTTCAGGGATTATCAAAGGGTATGTACCTTCAGTTGAGATTTTAGGTAATAACTCAATGTTGTATCTATCACTAGGAATTGTCGGTGCGACAGTTATGCCCCATGATTTGTATCTGGGTTCTTCAATTTCACAAACTCGTGAAGTGGACCGAAAAGATCGGGAAAATGTCGCTCAAGCAATTCGTTTTTCAACGATTGACTCTAATATGCAACTATTCTTAGCTTTCATTGTTAATAGTTTACTATTGATTTTGGGAGCGGCCTTATTCTATGGAACGGATAGTTCACTAGGACGTTTCGTTGATTTGTTTAATGCTTTAAGTAATAACCAAATTGTTGGGGCCATTGCTAGCCCAGTACTTAGTATGCTATTTGCTGTAGCCTTACTTGCTTCTGGACAAAGCTCAACAATTACCGGAACATTATCTGGTCAGATTATCATGGAAGGATTCATTCGACTACGTGTCCCATTGTGGGTACAACGTTTGGTGACTCGAGTTCTTTCTGTGGCACCAGTTTTGATTTTTGCCATTTATTACCACGGTGATGAAGCTAAAATTGAAAACTTACTAACGTTCTCGCAAGTATTCTTAAGTGTGGCTTTACCGTTTGCGGTAATTCCTCTGGTTATATATACAAGCAGTAAAAAGTTGATGGGTGAATTTGCTAATCGAGCATGGGTAAAATGGTGTGCTTGGACTGCAACAATTGTCTTGATTTTGTTAAATATATATTTAATCCTTCAAACGCTAGGTTTAATCAAATAAGACCTGATATATAAGCGTTTAATTAACTTAAATTGAACTTCAAAATTTGTTTCAAAGATACTCATTTCTAAACGAAATGGGTATTTTTTTATCTTATGGTGTAAACTAAAAATATAAAAAATAACTGTCTAGGTATTGGTGTGAAAAAATGGAAACAAAAAAGATAACGATTAAAGATGTTGCTAGACAATCAGGAGTTTCAATCTCGACGGTTTCGCAAATCTTAAATGGAAATGAAACTCGGTTTAGTTCACTTACGGTAAAAAAGGTAATTCAGGCAAAAAAAGATTTAAATTATGAACCCGATTACTTTGCTCGTCGAATGATTATGAAAAAAAGTAAAACGATTGGTGTTTTAGTACCCGATATTACCAATCCGTTTTTTAGTGAATTAGTTCGTGGAATTGAAAATATTTTTTATCAAAAGGGATTTATAACTATGCTTTGTAACGCAGATCTTGACCAGGAAAAAGAAGATGCTTACTTAGCTGAATTGAGTCGGCGTGGGGTTGATGGGTTTATTATTGCTAGTTCAGTAATTTCAAATGAATCTATTAATGCCACCTTAAAAGCTAAAAATCATCCATTTATTGTTCTTGATCAGAAAAAGGCTGATGGAATTAGTGACGCCGTTTTAACTGATGATTTTTCGGGTGGGGCTCAAGCCGCTCAACATTTGAAAGATTTAGGGCATCAAAAAATTGCCATAGTCATGCCAACTAATGCACCTGAAAATGTTTGTGGTCGTTTAGCTGGAGTACGTTCTGTATATGAAGAAAAACAAATTGAAATTATCGATGCCCAGCTATCAAAAATTGGTGGTCGGGAAGCCGTTGCTAAAATTTTAGCAACGGATGTTACCGGAATATTTGCGGTCAATGACGAAATTGCCTTAGGAATTTATTTGGGATTAGCCGAAGCTGGCAAGCAGATTCCTGAAGATTATAGTGTGATTGGCTACGATAATATTGATATGTGTGAATATATGGTTCCTAAACTGACCACTATTGCACAACCTATTTTTGAGTTAGGTCAGACAACAGCTAACATGCTACTTGAAAGAATTGAAACTCCCGATAAGAACTGGGAAGAGAAGACTTTACCCGTTCACTTAGTGAAAAGATTTTCCACAGCACATTTGATTTAATAGAATCAATGTGCTATATTTTTGATATGCTATTAAAACGTTTTCATAAAACGTTTTAAACAAGTAAAAAGATAATCGAAAACGGAGGAATCCATCATGAACACTGTAACAATTATTGGGAGCATTAACTTAGACCGTACTATCCGAGTAAAACAAATGCCAAAACCAGGTGAAACCATGCATACGAAAGAAATTTTTTCAGCTGGTGGCGGAAAGGGAGCTAACCAAGCTGTAGCTGCTAAGCGTTCTGAAGCTAAGACAAACTTTATTGGTGCAGTTGGTAATGACGATGCTGGCCGTGCAATGTTAGAATTATTGGAACATGAAAATATTGATATGAGCGGAATTGAAACTTTAGATAACCAATCTACAGGACAAGCATACATAGTAGTAGATGACGCTGGTGAAAATCAAATCATGATTCATGCGGGTGCTAATACTGCATTTACTCCAGAATATGTCCAGTCTAAAGCTGATTTAATCAAAAATAGTGATTTCATTATTGCTCAATTTGAAAGTTCTTTAGATTCAGTTACGGAAGCCTTTAAGATTGCTCGTGAAGCAGGCGTTAAAACAATCTTGAATCCCGCTCCAGCGGTTGAAAAGGTTCCTAGTGATTTATTAGCAGTAACGGATATGATCATTCCTAATGAAACTGAAACTGAAATTTTAACCGGAATCGAAGTAACAGATGAAGCAAGTATGAAGAAAGCTTCTAAAGCATTACATGATGAAGGAATTGAAGCAGTTTTGATTACCATTGGTAGCAAAGGAACCTTCTACGATGTTAATGGTAAAAGTGGAATTATCCCCGCATTTAAGGTAAAGGCTGTTGATACAACTTCTGCTGGAGATACATTCATTGGAGCAATGAGCACCGTTTTGAATAAAGACTTTAGTAACTTAGAAGATGCCATCTTATATGGTAATAAAGCTTCATCCCTAACTGTACAACGCTTTGGTGCACAACCATCAATCCCTTACAAAAAAGAATTGGAAAAATAGGAGGAAATAACAATGAAGAAAACTAAAATGATTAATTCAGATATGTCACGGGTAATTGCTCAAATGGGTCACTTTGATAAATTAAGTATCGGTGATGCTGGAATGCCTGTTCCAATGGGCATAGAAAAGATTGATTTGGCAGTAGATAATGGAATTCCTAGTTTCATGCAAGTTTTAACTAACGTTTTAGAAGAACTTGAAGTTCAAAGAATTTATCTAGCAGAAGAAATTAAGACCGAAAATCCTAAGATGCTAGAAAATATTAAAGCTTTAATGCCTGAAACACCAATTACTTTTATGCCACATTCAGATATGAAACAAGATTTGAATAATTGCCACGCATTTGTTCGTACTGGTGAAATGACTCCTTATTCTAATATTATTTTAGAAAGTGGCGTTGTATTTTAAATTTAGCAATTTCGTCAATTAATTAAGGAGGAATTACATGAACACGACAGCGTTATTAATCGGACTTGGACCACTATTAGGTTGGGGATTATTTCCAACAATTGCATCTAAATTCGGTGGACGTCCGGTAAATCAGATTGTAGGTACAGCTTTTGGAACATTTATCTTTGCTTTTGTTTTTGCTCTAATCAAAGGATTAGCTTTACCAACTGGAATGGACTTGGTTTTTACCGTTATTTCAGGGATTGGTTGGGCCAGCGCTCAAATTATTACATTTAAGTGCTTTGCAATGATTGGATCTTCACGGGCCATGCCTATTACTACCGCTTTCCAACTGTTAGGTGCTTCATTATGGGGTGTGATTGCTCTAGGAAATTGGCCTGGAGTTACGGCTAAAATTATTGGTGCAGTTGCGCTAGTCTTGATTATTATTGGTGCTTCACTCACGGTCTGGTCAGAACATAAGTCTAAAGAAAATACCCAATTGATTACTAAAGCAGTCGCTTGGTTGGCTGTAGGTGAAATTGGTTATTGGGCATATTCTGCCGCTCCTCAAGCTACATCAGTCGATGGAATGCATGCATTCTTACCTCAAGCAATTGGTATGGTAATCGTTGGTGTAGTATATGCAATCTTCCTCTCAATGCGAGGTGAAAAATCAGCATTAACTGAAGCAGTATCTTACCACCAAATCTGGTCTGGTTTCTTCTTTGCTTTTGCTGCACTCACATATTTAATTTCAGCTCAACCAAACATGAACGGCTTGGCCACTGGATTTATTCTTTCACAAACTTCAGTGGTTCTAGCTACCTTAACTGGAATTTGGTTCCTAGGTCAAAAGAAGACGCCAAAAGAAATGGCAGTAACCATTGGTGGATTAGTATTAATCTTAGTTGCTGCAACAATTACAGTCATGATTTAATAAAAAATAATTTGTTTTAAAAAGTTTGTAACACGTTCTGATATTAGGAACGTGTTTTTTGTATTCACTCGAATTAGTCCAAAAAGAAACAGCATTTCACAGTTGAAATGCTGTTTCTTTTTATGCGTGCTGTTCGTTTTTCTGAATAAATAATTTCCAAAAAAGATAAGCCAAACTCCACATTAATATGAACCCAATTACCAGACCATAGCCCAGCCAATTTAAATCAATCGATTGAATCCATGTGATGAAACTAGAATTAACGTGGGTAAAGTCAGCAAAGACGTTGCCTAACTCGACTAAACCAATTAAGAAAGCTGCAATGACTGAAACAAAAGTAACGGTTAAATTGTAGTAAGCCTTACGCTTAGGAGTATCAAATGCCCATGTGTAGGCACCTGACATCATCACGGAATCGGTTGTATCCATCACGTTCATTCCAGCGGCAAATAAAACTGGGAGGGCGATGATTCCGGCTACCGATACGTTTGATTGAGCAGCCGTTGCCGATAGCGCAATCAAGGCAATCTCAGTGGCGGTGTCAAAGCCTAAACCAAATAGGAATCCAATTGGATACATCTGCCAAGCATGAACGATTTTCTTGAATAAAGGAGAAACTAAGTTAGCAATAAAACCTCTAGATAGCAGTAAATCGTTTAATTCTTGTTCATCAAGACCGGATTTTACTAATCTCAGTGATTTATAAAGTTTGATTAAGACCATTAAATTAAAAAAGGCGATTAAAATAAGAAAACTACCGGATACAATCGTACCGATTTTTCCACCAATGGCTTCTAGAATGGGTAGCTTAACTTGGGCCCATTTAGCAGAAATACTAACGACTAAAGCCATTAGAAATACAACAGTAGAGTGGCCTAATGAGAAGAAAAATCCAACTCCATAAGGTTGCTTCTTTTGGTGGATTAATAAACGAACGGTATTATCTATCGCGGCTATATGATCGGCATCAAAGGCATGACGTAGCCCCAGGGTGTAAGCTAGCACACCTAACCCCAGAAAACTAGGATGTTTTTGGGCAGCAACTAACAGTAAGATAATGCCCAAAATATGGATAGCCAAGCTAGCTGTGTAATACGGAAGTGCTCCATAAAATAATTTCTTCTTCATAACGATATTTCTCCTAACTTTTAAATCGTAAATTCACGTAAATAGTTTTCATCATAAATAAAAATTTTCTGATTCTTGATATCAATTACGTGTTGTTCTTTTAAATCATGAATAATTCGATTAACGCTGTTTCTAGTTGAAATCCCACAGAAATTGGCGATTTCTTCGTTAGTAATGGGAAAATCAATCAAGATACCAGTCGCTCCACGCCTACCAAAAATATCAATTAACTTATAGATAAAGGCGCAGACGGCACCTTTCTTACCGTTCATAGTCATCCATTGTAACGATTTTATATTTTGGGTTAATTTAATTCGATAGTAGTCACGCACGTAATCTTGTAAATGAGTATCGTGATTAACATAATCCCAAAATGTTTTACGCGGGATGCGATAAAAAATAGCTTCGTCAGATTCAATACGCACGTTCAAAGGCGAAGCCGTATAGGCAGAAATTTCATCTCTCAAAAGCGAAACAATATCAGTCGAATTTATGTAAGAAAGATTAAATTCACGACCATTCTTTAAAATGATGCTGGTTTTGACAATTCCCTTTTTCAAGACATATGTATAACCTTCTTCTAAACCATGATAGGTCAGATAGGAATGTTTTGTTTTGGTAATTGTAGAAACCTGTTTATTCTCTAAAAAGTCAATTAAATAGCTAGTGTTCATTTTTTAACTCTCCATATGTCTAAAAGTAAATAATATGTACAGACATCTATTATCATAAGAAAAAATTGTGAGAAGTGTAACAAATGTTATACCCAAATGTGATACCCGGTCGATTTTACATAGCCTAATATATTGTCTAGCGCCAAAAATAAGGGAGTGTGTATTAAGTTATGGTACAAATTGACCTACCGTACGATAAAAGAAATATTACTGCTAATATTCCAGACAAAAATTTTGCTGGATTATTAGAATCTAAAGCTGAAAGTTTCCAGAATCCGTTAAGTGAAAAGGAAACTGTTGAAAAATCAATGGACAATCCCATTGGAAGTCCCAGCTTAGAAGAACTTGCAAAGGGAAAGAAGAACATTGTTCTTATTAGTTCTGATCATACTCGACCAGTACCTTCGCATATAATTACACCTATTATTTTACGTCGAATCCGTTCGGTAGCTCCAGATGCAAGAATTCGTATCCTCGTGGCAACCGGTTTTCATCGTCCATCTACTAAAGAAGAACTTATTAATAAATATGGTTCAGAAATTGTAGAGAACGAAGAAATCGTAATGCATTTTTCAACAGACGATGATTCAATGGTAAAAATTGGGCAACTACCTTCTGGTGGAGATTGTATTATCAATAAAGTCGCTGCTGAAGCCGATTTGTTACTAGCAGAAGGATTTATTGAATCTCACTTTTTTGCTGGTTTCTCTGGTGGTAGAAAAGCTGTTTTACCTGGTATTGCATCATATAAAACAATTATGGCTAACCACTCTGGCGAATTTATTAACTCTAATAAAGCCCGTACGGGTAATTTAATGCATAACCCAATTCATAAGGATATGGTTTATGCAGCTCGCACCGCAAAATTGGCTTTCATTGTCAACGTTGTTTTAGATGGTGATAAGAAAATCATCGGTTCATTTGCAGGTGATGTTGAAGCAGCTCATAAAGTTGGTTGTGATTTTGTTAAAGAATTAGCTAGTGTTAAGAAGGTTCCTAGCGATATTGCTATTTCAACCAATGGTGGTTTTCCCCTTGATCAAAATATCTATCAAGCCGTAAAGGGAATGACCGCTGCTGAAGCAACTAATAAAGAAGGCGGCGTAATCATTATGGTTGCCGGCTCTAGTGATGGACATGGTGGAGAAGGTTTCTATCATAATTTAGCTGATGTAGACGATCCAAAAGAATTTTTAGATCAAGCAATTAACACACCAAGATTAGAAACTGTTCCTGATCAATGGACTTCACAAATTTTAGCACGTATTTTGGTTCATCATCATGTTATTTATGTTTCTGATTTGGTAGATCCTGAATTAATCCGCAGTATGCACATGGATTTAGCAACAACATTTGATGAAGCATTGCAAAAAGCCTTTGAAATTGAAGGCAGTGAAGCTAAAGTAACCGTTATTCGTGATGGATTATCGGTAATCGTTGAATAATAGACTAAGAGGCTAAACAAAGATGAATGTAACTAAAATACTACAATCCGTTAAAAACGAAGAACTACCAATATCAGAAGCAGCTAAGCAATTATCTGGGTTTTCTGAACTCGGTTTTGCCAAAGTGGATACACAACGTAAAGCCCGAAACGGCTATCCAGAAGTAATCTACGGGGAAGGCAAAACGGTTGAGCAAATTGTAGCGATAACCGAAGATCTTTTAACCGAAGGCAAGGCAATTCTATCGACGCGAGTTTCTGCTGAAAAAGCAGTAGTTTTAGAGCAGAAATTTCCTGACGGAATCTATCATAAAGACGCGCGGTGTTTTGTTTTAAATCCATCTAGCAAATTAACAGATGGATATATTGCTATTGTAACTGCGGGTACTTCTGATATTGGAGTGGCCGAAGAGGCAGCTATCACAGCTGAAACTTTTGGCAATTCTGTCAAGCGAATCTATGACGTTGGTGTCGCTGGAATTCATCGGTTATTTGCTAACTTAGACGACATCAAAAATGCTTCAGTAGTTATTGTGATTGCTGGAATGGAAGGTGCTTTAGTCAGCGTAGTCGGTGGCTTAGTGGACAAGCCGGTAATTGCGGTTCCCACCAGTGTAGGTTATGGAACTAACTTAGACGGAATCACGGCGTTATTTAGCATGTTGAATAGTTGTTCATCTGGGGTAAGTGTTGTCAACATTGATAATGGTTTTGGGGCAGCTTATAACGCTAGCATTATCAATAAAATCAGAGAAGGAGAATAATTTTTATGCGAGCTTTATATTTAGAACCATTCTCTGGTCTAAGTGGAGATATGCTTAATGGACTTCTTTTGGATCTTGGGGGTAATTTAGATTTATTAAAGGAAGAATTAAGTAAATTTACGCTTGAAGACTATACAATTCAAGTTGAAAGAACTAATAAAAGTAGTATTTTTGGGATGGATTTTGATGTTCAAATTGCTCACCAGCATAAAGATACTGGAATAAAGGGTGATTTTGACCACCATGAACATTCACACCACGGTCATCATCACCATCATCATGAAAGTCGTGGATTGACTGAAATTCTGGGCTTGATTGAAAGTAGTGATCTTTCTGACGTAGTCAAAAAGCACAGCAGCAATGTTTTCAAAGATATTGCTAAAGCGGAAGCGGCTGTACATAATGCGGATGTTAATAAAATCCATTTTCATGAAATTGGAGCTGTGGACTCGATTGTAGATATCATTAGTTTCTTCATTTTTTGGGAGCAATTGAAAATCGATAAGGTTTATTCGACACCGATTACTGAAGGGAGTGGCACGATTCACGTTGCACATGGAGAAATGCCAGTTCCAGTTCCAGCAGTAATGCAATTACGCAAAAATTATCCATTAAAAATCGTTCAAGATTTTGATATTAAAACGGAATTGGTAACTCCTACGGGATTAGCTTTGTTTAAAGAAATCGCCCCAGAATTTACGGCCCCAGAAAACATGTACTTTAGTCAGGTGGGTTATGGTTTTGGAAAACGAGAAACAGGAAAATTTAATGCCTTACGGGGTTCATTGCTAACTGTGGAACACAGTAATCAGGAAGTAAAAACTAATCATGACGACATCATCAAAATTGAAGCTAATTTAGACGATCAAACTCCAGAGCAAATTGGATATGCTATGGATATCTTGTTAGAACATGGAGCTCTAGATGTTTTTTGTTCATCAATCCAGATGAAGAAAAATCGGCCAGCTACTTTGCTAAATGTTTTGGTGAAACCTGAAGCCTTTGACGAAATCAGTTATTTAATTTTCAAGCATACCAATACAGCAGGTTTTCGTTATCAGGGCATGCAACGTCGGATTATGAAAAGAGAATTTAAAGAAGTTCAATTCGAAAATGAAAATTTACGAATTAAAAAATATCAATATCAAGATATTGAAAAATTTAAACCAGAATTTGATGACTGCGAAAAAATAGCAACTAAAAATGATTGGTCATTACAAGCAACATATAAAAAAATACAGAATTTATATTAAGTAGATAACAAAGGAGTTTAATTTAATGGTAAATCATCTATTAGCCGAATTTATGGGAACAGCCCTTATGATAATTTTTGGTGTGGGAGTTCATTGTGACGAAGTTTTAAAGAAGACCAAATATGCCGGTTCAGGTCACTTATTTGCAATTACAACTTGGGCATTTGGTATTTCAGTTGTGTTATTTATTTTTGGTGGCGTATGTATTAACCCTGCTATGGCACTTACTCAAGCAATTTTAGGTATGATTCCTTGGAGTTACTTTATTCCTTATACAATCGCCGAAGTATTGGGTGGTGTAGTTGGGGCAGTGATCGTTTACATTATGTATGCTGATCACTTTAAAGAATCAGAAGGTTCAATTGATCCGATCGCAATTAGAAATATTTTCTCAACTAATCCTAACTTACGTAATTTACCACGTAACTATTTTGTTGAAACATTCGCTACATTCGTTTTCCTAACATCAATTCTAGCAATCGTTCATGGTTACGATTCAATGTCACCAATAGCCGTGGGACTCTTAGTATGGGCCATTGGTATGGGACTTGGAGGTACGACAGGATTCGCGATGAACCAAGCTCGTGACTTGGGACCGCGCTTAGCATTCCAATTACTTCCTATTAAAAATAAAGCTAATAATGATTGGCAATATGGTCTAATTGTTCCAGGAACTGCACCATTTGTTGGTTCAATTTTGGCAGCAGCTTTTGTTAGATTTTACTTACACATTTACTAAAAAAATCGATAATTAAAGGAGAAACATTATTATGACTAACTTAGAAGCAAAAGAAAATAATTTAATTAAGGATTTAGCATCAAAGCAAAGAGTTGCAATCGCTTATTCAGGCGGAATTGATAGTACATACTTACTTAAAGTGGCTGTAGACGAATTAGGAAAAGACAATGTGTTAGCTATGGTAGTTAACTCAGAATTGTTCTTGGATGATGAATACAATAAGGCTTTGGAATTGGCTAAGGACCTTGGTGCAAACGCAATGGGAGTTAGCATGAGTGAATTAGCTGATGAAAGAATTGCAGCTAACACACCAGAAAGCTGGTATTACAGTAAGCAATTGTTATACAGAACTATTAAAAAGGCAGCAGCAGAAAAAGGCTTTGATATCGTGCTTGACGGAATGATCATGGATGATAACGCTGATTTCCGTCCTGGTATGAAGGCTCGTACAGAAGAAGGCATCGTAAGTTCACTACAAGATGCTGACTTATACAAGAGTGAAATTCGTGAACTTGCTAAAGATCGTGGAATTTCTAACTGGAACAAGGTAGCTTCATGTAGTGTTGCTTCACGTTTCCCATATGGTACAAAGCTTACTGCAGAAGCAGTAAACAACGTATTTGCTGGAGAAAAATGGCTACGTAACGCTGGTTTCCCAGTTGTTCGTGTTCGTGTGCACAGCGATTTAGTACGAGTTGAAGTTCCAGAAGTAGAATTTGCCAAATTATTAGCTAAGAAGGCTGAAATGTCAGAATTCATGAAAGGATTGGGCTTCAACTACGTTACTCTTGATGTAGATGGTTTCAAGTCCGGTCGCATGAATGATGTTTTAAAAGAAGAAAAAAAGGCCACTTTAATCTAATTTGATAAAGGAAAAATACGATGTTTAAATATTTAATCACCCAGCTTCAAAATGCTAGTAAAGTTATTTACGATGGAAGTCAATGTCGAGTATTTTTAATGCAAGCTTATCAAGAAAGCATTGCAATCCGACCTAATCTAAAATCTGAACAAGAACTAGCATTAATTAATCGTTTTTATGAATTAAATAGAGAACTGATTGAGCTTTCAGATAATCGCTTTAACACCAAGCAATTAGAATATAGAAAAGTGATCGATGAATTGATCAGTGCCATGCAAGCTGCATAAGATGACCGAAAAAGACGCTTCTAAATTAAAATTAGAAGCGTCTTTTTGATTTTATGGATTATTTATTTTTAAAACGTAACTCATAGCTAAGTAACATTACGACTGTAATTGCTAGGATATACAAGGGTAAGATTCCAATCCATCCGGTATGAAATGCACTAATTAGATAGGTGAAGAAACTGATACAAATATAGTACCCAAAACTAAAGATACCACTAGCTACCCCAATCACGTCTTCGTAACCAACGAGTGCTAAATTAAGCGCCATTGGAAGTGTAATATACAAACCAAAAAAGACGATAAAAATACATAAAATAAAGAGGTAAATATTTCCAATCCAACTGGCACCCACTAATAGGAAGGCTCCAAACATGGCTAGGATCAATCCCCATTTGGTAATTTGAATGGCGCTGATCTTGGCGACTAGGTGATTAATGGTTATAGAACCGAAAATACTAGATAAGGCAACCACTACTCCTAAAACACCGTATTGGATAGAACTAAGATGAAAATGTTCCATGAAGATAAAAGGTGCTTCAGCATAGAAGCTGAAGAGAATGCCATTAATTCCACTAATTAGTAAGCCGTAAACCCAAACGTTTGGATCAGTTAAAAGACGCATAACAATAGGCTTGAATGCCGGTTGATGAGTGATGTTAGATAACTGGATATTAGTTTCTGGTAGTCGTCGAAGTGTATATAGATATAAACTAACTGCCATGACAATTAAGACAGAAAATACATTACGATAACCAAAATAAGTCTGAGTAACTCCGCCTAATAATGGTCCCATTGCAGGGGAGAGGGCTAAGGCAGCCCCAACTTTAGCGAATACTTTCGCCCCGGTTACACCAGCAAAGGATTCGCGCATGATGGATTGTGTTACGACAGAACCGACGCTGGCACCAAAGGATTGGACCAATCGAAACAGAATTAGGATTGCAAAATTAGGAGCGCACAGTAATCCAATGTTACCAGCTAGGTAAACGATTAGTCCTGCTAACATCGCTGGACGCCGACCGACACGGTCAGAGTAACTACCCCAGAATAAAACACCTAGGGCAAAAGCGATGAAATAAGAACTCATGGTTAATTGCCCCGTCTGAGCGGTAACCTGCAGAGCCGAACTTAAAGCTGGTAAGGCAGGGGTAAAGATGGACTCACTAATTTGTGGAAAACCAACCAGAACGATAATTAATAGTAAAGATGGAACTTGTTTTCGGACGTTTTTCATTTTAAATCTCCTTAAATTTTATTATGCAGAAAAACGTCCTAATTTAATTACGGTAGCAGATGCGATAAAACCAACGTAGGCCAAATAGACTCCTCCCTTTCAAAATTTGATTTAATTATTGTAACAAGTTAAATTTAGTTTTCCAAATTTAGTTCAAAGGCTAAACGTCGACCATCTTCGGTAGGGTTAACATAGATAATACCGGTGTATTCAAAATTAAATTGTTGAACAAGGTGTTGCATTCGCTGATTAAGTTCGTGCGTATCAATCCGGAAATTATTAATCCCAGCGTGCGTTCCTAAGGTGATTAAATTGGATAGGAAGAACTTGCCGAGAGACATTCCGCGGTAGTCAGGCGAAATAGCAATTCGGTGAATAGTAGCATATGGTGCACTAGTATTTTTCCATTGACCGTCTGAAATATTTTCGTAGTTGGCATCCGGGGTGGTCAGTAAAGTGGCGGTACCTGCAATTTGATTATCGACTTTCAGTACCCAACAATTTCCATGATTAATGTCATTGATGAAAGTAGTTTCGTCGGGACTTCCATCTTGCCATTGAGGACTACCATCCGCTTTCAATAAAGCTTTGGCGTTATCAATAATTTTCATGATGGCAGGTAAATCTTGAGGTTGAGCTTTTTTAACGTATATATTACTCATGTAGCTAGGCTCCTTTTATTGTATGTTGTATATTAAGTATAGTATAAAAAATTGGAGAATCGGGAAATGGAAATTAGAACTCTGCGTTATTTTTGGACAATTGCAGAAGAAGGAACGGTTTCTAAGGCAGCGGAAGCTTTGCACATTACCCAACCTACTTTAAGTCGACAAATCAAAGAATTAGAAGAAGAATTGGGAACGGAGTTATTTATTCGAGGGCGGCGCCAGGTTCGATTAACAGAAGCAGGAATGTTTCTAAAATCCCGTGCAGAAGAAATTTTAGAGCTAACCCAGCAAACCAGTTTAGAATTCGAAAACCGTAAAAAGCAACTCTTTAGTGGACATATCACCATCGGATGCATTGAAGCCGATAATTCTGATACTTTAGCCTTGATTTTAGAGGATTTTATCCGAGATTATCCGCAAGTTACGTTTACCATTTACAGTGGGACTAGTGACGACATCACAGAGCGTTTAGATAAGGGCTTAGTGGATGTTGCAGTTTTAATTAAGCCCATCGCCACAGAAAAATATCACGAAATTGTACTTCCCCGTACTGAAAAATGGGGATTATTAGTGTCCAAAGCATCGTATATTGCTCAGAAAGATAAAATTGTACCGGCTGATTTAATGGGGATGCCGTTGTTAGTGTCAGGGCGTCCTGAAGTTCAGGAGTTAATTTCAAAATGGAGCAAGATTGACTATCAACAATTAAATGTTGTCGGTCATTATAATTTAACCTTTAATGTGCTCCCACTAGTGAAACGTCAAGTAGCTCAAGCGTTCATTATTGAAGGATCAACTAGGAATACCCATCCGGATGGAGTTGAATTCATTCCGTTAGAGCCGGAAGTTAATACTAACTGCGTTTTAGTTTGGAAGCGGGAGCGTAATCTATCACCGGTAGTAAATAAATTTATTAATTACTTCTACCATGCTTTCAAAGCATAGAAATGGATAAAATAAGCATTTTACGAATTACATAAAAAGTCTTAACATTATTTTTGTCGAAAGATGTTAAGGCTTTTTCTAATCGGAGGTGCATAGTGGAAATAGCTTATTTTACCCATGCTGAAGATGGAAATACTGAAATTCTGATGCGAAAAATTGCTGGGCAATTAAATTTACCAACAAATCGGATTATACCAAAAAAACCATATCCGATAAGTTACGAAGCATTGGTGGAACGTGCTAAAGATGAACACGAACACAGTATTTTCCCTGAAGCTAGCATAAACCATGAAATTAGTGATGATGTTTTAATACTGGGGACACCAATCTGGTTTGATGAGTTACCTAATGTGGTTAAAAGATTTTTAAAGGAACAACTGGTTGCACCACGAGTAATTTATCCTTTTTGTACCAGTGAAGGTAGTGGATTGGGAAACAGCATCAACGAATTAAAAGCAATTTTCCCAGACACAGAGATTAAATTAGGGTTAGCAGTACAGGGTTCCAAAGTAGATAAGGCAGATCAAGCAGTAGCAAATTGGTTAGAACAGTTAAATTTAATTTAAAAGGAGTAGTTTAATTATGAAAAATGAAGCAGTAAAAAACGGGGTTATTTTCCCCGCTGGACCTAAAAATGATGCATACGCAAAATACTTTGTAGGACAAAGTTATCTACAGGGGCTTGTTTCAGACCCCGAAGTTAATGTTGGAGTTGGAAATGTTACTTTTGAGCCTGGCTGCCGTAACAACTGGCATATTCATCATGATGGATTCCAAATTTTACTAGTAACGGGTGGAGAAGGCTGGTACCAAGAAGAAGGACAACCAGCACGCCATCTTACAGCTGGTGATGTTGTAGTAACCCATGATGGTGTAAAGCACTGGCATGGCGCAACTAAAGATAGTTGGTTTGCACATGTAGCGATCACTGCTGGAACACCAGAATGGCTTGAAGCAGTTAGCGATGAACAATATAAGGCAGTTGAGGAGGGCAAATAATGGCTAAAAAACAGACCGCAGGACGCGAACAATTAGGTGAATTTGCACCAAAATTTGCAGAATTGAATGACGATGTATTATTCGGTGAAGTTTGGTCACGTGAAGACCAGCTTTCAGCTCGTGATCGGAGTATGATTACATGCGCAAGTCTGATGTCGCAAGGCTTATTTCCCCAATTGGAAGCACACATGAAGATTGCTAAAGAAAATGGCGTAACTAAGGATGAAATGGTAGAACTAATTACACATCTTTCGTTTTATGCAGGTTGGCCTAAGGCATGGTCAGCATTTGGTTTAGCAAAGAAAATATTCGAATAAAATAGTAAGACAGCTGTCTCAATCTGAGGTAACTGTCTTTTTATTTACTAATGGTCTTTGCGTAATTAAAATTCCATAAATAGTTAAAACTACACAACCAACAGTTAATGGTCGTCCCGATTAAAACTAAAAATAAGAAGGTAATCATCTGTATAACTAGGGTAATTAATAGGCGGTTATGTTGAATTTTATTGTCAAAAAGTTTCCATAATATGTAAATATTGAAGGAATCACTAACTAGTAATCCCAGAATGAAAAGATCAGCCTAACTAGCAAGCATTAATTTGTAATTTATTATATTTTCTCACAATTGAACTTCAAATGAAGTTAGAAGTTATTGACTAAAAAATAAATATATTTTATACTCCAACCAGTAAGTGAGTAATTACTCACTAAATTCGGTTAAGGAGAATTTTTATGAATAAATCAGTAATTGAGTTAAAAAATATTGCTAAAAGTTTTGGAAAACAAAATGTTTTAAAAAATATCAACCTTAATGTCCAGCAAGGACAAATTGTGGGATTGATTGGGCCCTCTGGTTCAGGAAAATCTACAATTATCAAAATTGCGTTGGGCATGGAAGTGGCTGATAAAGGTATCGCAAAAATTTTTGAGGCTAAAATGCCCAACCGTAAATTATTATCTAAAATTGGTTATATGGCCCAAACGGACGCATTGTACATGACCTTAACCGGTTTTGAGAACTTAAAATTTTATGCCAAAATGAAAGGTATCAAATCGAGTGAACTACAATTGCAAATTGGTCATGTTGCAGAAGTAGTTGATTTAAAAGATGCGCTTAATAAACGGGTTGAAGGATATTCTGGTGGAATGATGCGTAGATTATCTTTAGGAATTGCTTTATTGGGTAATCCTAAGTTATTGATTTTGGATGAACCAACGGTAGGAATTGACCCCGCGTTACGACGGAAAATATGGCGAGAATTAAAACGGATAAAAAATAACGGACAAAGCATTTTGATTACTACGCATGTGATGGATGAAGCTGAACAAGTCGACGAAGTAGCGCTGATTCTGGACGGAAACGTGATTGCTTTAGATAGCCCTAAAAATTTAAAACGACAATATGATGTACCGTCTATTGAAGATGTCTTTTTGAAGGCGGAAGGAGCAGAATAATGAGGATTATTGCAATTACAAATCGTGTTTTAAAAGAGTTAATGCGGGATAAACGAACTTTAGCGTTAATGTTTTTAGCTCCAATTTTAATTTTAGTATTAATGAGTTTTATTTTTAACAATAGCGGTACAACAAATGTGAAAGTAGGAACGGTAGGTATTTCACATGAGCTGAACCAAAATTTAAATACGATTAAACATGTAAAAATTCATCAATATGACTCAGAAAAAACGGCGAAAATAGCATTAAAAGCTGAAAAGACAGATACAATTATTGAAAAAGACGGCAATAATTTTAATATAACCTATGCTAATACTGACGCAACTAAAACAGCCACTACTAAGATGGCGTTCAAAAATGCGGTTACTGTGAATAATATTAAACAGCTTAAAAAACATTTAGAACAGAGTAACCGGGCTTTAAATGAACTTCAAACGAAGTTAGCTTTAGTTACTAAAAAATCAGTTAAAACCAAAAGCATGCCCGCAACTCAAGCTAGTCCGAAAATTAAAAATCATTATGTGTATGGTGATGCTAACACCAGCTTCTTTGATAAGATTTTGCCAATTTTAATGGGCTTCTTCGTTTTCTTCTTTGTCTTCCTAGTTTCTGGGATGGCGCTTTTGAAAGAAAGAACAAGCGGAACTTTAGATCGACTTTTAGCGACTCCAGTTAAACGTTCTGAAATTGTATTTGGCTATATGCTAAGTTATGGGATAATTGCTATATTACAAACCATAGTGATCGTATTGGTAACTATTGGATTATTAGGAGTGGAAGTGGTTGGCAATATTGGGAGCATTATTGTTATCAACTTGCTATTAGCTTTAGTAGCTCTAGCATTTGGAATTCTACTTTCTACTTTTGCCCATTCTGAATTCCAGATGATGCAATTTATTCCAATTGTGATAGTACCTCAAGTTTTCTTTGCTGGAATTATTCCGTTAGATACGATGGCTGATTGGGTTCAAAAAATATCTTATATTATTCCACTTAAGTATGCCGGCGATGCGGTTAGTAATATTATTATGCGAGGAGCCCGACTTTCAGCTTTGGGGGGAGATATTGGAGTGTTATTAATTTTTCTAGTTATCTTAACTATTTTAAATATCGTTGGATTGAAACGATATCGGAAGGTGTAAATAATGAGTAGTGCAATCATATTTGATAATTATAAAACGTGGCTTGATGAGCAAAAGCTTCCTAAAGGTCAGAAAAAAGCTCTTTTAGCAGGGTTAGATTTATTTGCTAAACAGGGATTTAATGGAACTTCGACAGCCCAAATTGCTGAAAAAGCTGAAATTAGTCAGGCAACTATATTTAAATACTTTAAGACTAAGCAAGATTTACTGATGGGAATTCTTAAACCGGTATTTATAAATTTATTTCCAGTTTTTCGGGATAGTTTTATTGATGAATTAAGGCAGTTCACTGACTTGGAAGATATGGTACGTTTTTTTGTTTATAACCGTTATCAATTTGTACGAGACAATGAAGACGCAATTCTAATTTTAATTACAGAGTTGCTAACTAATCGTGATATTCGAGATTTATTTTTTGGAGTGATAAATGAACCTGGAAAATCAGTCATTGAAAATGTAAGAGAGAACTTAAATAAAACAGGACAATTACGACCTGAATTGGATTTTCCAGCCGTAATGAGAATCATGATTGGACAGATTTTTATTTATTTTGTTCAGCATCGATTCATCGGTAATTCAGACGAAACACGAGATTTAAATTTAATTGTGGAACAAATCATACGAGCAATCAAAAAATAATTTTGTTGTATTTGCAACTAAATTAAAGTAAAATACTCTCAGAGGGAAGTAATTATGGAAGATATTTTACGATCAATTGGATCAATTTCAAGAGAATTGGATTCGATTGCTAATATTGAATTTAAAGAATTAAATTTAACCAAAGGCAAGTATTTATATTTGGTTCGAATATGTGAAAATCCAGGAATTATCCAGGGTGAATTAGCTGAAAAAATTCGAGTTGATCGGACAACCGCAGCTCGAGCCGTAATGAAGTTGGAAAAGGATGGATTTATTACACGTGGAGCTGATCGGGACAATCATAAGATTAAACGTCTATATCCCACTGAACAAGGTAAGGCAGTATATCCAACGATTAAACGCGAAAATAGCTATTCGAGTAGAATGGCGCTAGCAGGATTTACGGACGCGGAAGCTACAGCATTGAAAGCAATGCTGGAGAAAGTTGAACGAAATGTTAGTATCGACTGGAACTATGTAAAAAGTGGTCATCATAGAAAATATTGAGGTGAATTGAATGACAATTGATATTCAAAAAGTACGAGTTGAAGAAGTAGAAGCGTTACAAAAGATAAGTATTGAGACTTTTGGAGATACTTTTGGCGCAGATAACAGTTCTGAAGATCTAGACCAATACTATCAAAAAGCGTACAATTTCAAACAGTTAACTTCAGAGATTATTAATGGTGCATCTTACTTCTTTTTTGCCAAGCAAGCTGATCAGCTTCTAGGGTATTTAAAAGTCAACATAGATGAAGCTCAGTCAGAAAAAATGGGGTCCGACACTTTGGAAGTTGAGCGGATTTACGTGCGTCAGCAATTTAAACGTCGGGGAGTTGGCTCTAGATTAATGCAACAGGCACTTGAGGTTGCACAAGAAAACCACAAACGTAAAGTCTGGTTAGGAGTTTGGGAGCATAACGAAGCTGCTAAGAAATTTTACCAAACTCAAGGATTTAACCAAGTTGGAGAACATGTTTTTCAATTAGGTAACGATTTGCAACGTGATTTAATTATGCTAAAAGATATTTAATGGAGGAGCCCCCTAAAATGGATGGGCTTTTTTGTTTGGAATAAACTGGTGATAAATTAAAAAACTAGCAAATTAATGCTAGCTCTCCAAAACTAAATAATAATCCCATCACAATGATCAACTTCATGTTGAATAATTTGGGCGATGAATTCTTTAAATTCTTGGGTATGTTTTTTAAATTCTAAATCAAGATACTGAACTTCGATTTCGTCGTAACGAGTGGTGGAACGTTCACCGGTTAATGACAGGCAGCCTTCTTCAGTGGTATATGGATTACCCTTTTTGAGAATGACAGGATTGATCATGGGGACGTTCATCATTCCCATAGTGACAACGATGATTCTTTTATGAACGCCAATCATGTTAGCGGCCATTCCCACGCAACGTTCGCTATTGGCTTTTAAAGTATCCATCAAATCCATTACTACGGATAAATCTTGTTTGGTAGCGGGAATTGACGTTTGAGATAAAATTTGTTGATCATGAATTACACTCTTAATCATGTTGAGCTCCTTAATTAATTTATAACACCATTTTACCATTTTTAGAACCTTGACATTCAAAGGCTAGGCAAGTAGCATGAATGTAAATAAATCGAGTCGCTTTAAATCGATCCAGAGAGATTGATAAGCTAACGAATACACCGCAAACTAGGTGCTGGTTAGCATACCTAGACCTTGCGGTGTTTTTTGATGTTAAGAGCGGTTCAGAATGGAGTTTTTATGGAAAAACCAGTTATGATTGCGCTAGATTTTAAGGATCGGGGAGAACTTAACCAATTCTTGGAGCAATTTCCGGAACATTTGAAGTTAACCATTAAATTGGGAATGGAACTCTTCTACGGAATGGGTCCCGAAATCGTTCGAGATATGCGTCAAAAAGGGCATGACATCTTTCTTGATTTAAAATTGAACGATATTCCTAATACGGTAGAAAAAGCAATGATGCAATTAGGTCGAATGGGGGTTCAATACACAACAATCCATGCGATGGGTGGTTCTGATATGATTCGAGCGGCTAAACGAGGATTGGTTGCTGGAGCTAGAGAAGTAGACTTACCAACGCCTAAACTATTAGCAGTAACGGAATTAACTTCTATTTCAGAAAAGCAACTAAGTGAAGAACAGAATGTTAGTTTACCAATGGCAGATCAAGTACTTAGCCTAGCAAAATTGACTAGTACGGCTGGCGGAGATGGTGTAATTTGTTCTCCAAACGAAGTTAGTTATTTAAAACCCCAACTTCCAGAAGATTTTCTGTTTGTGACACCTGGAATTCGACCTGCCGGAGCAGCAAAGGGTGATCAAAAACGGACGATGACTCCTGCGGAAGCTGCCAAAGCAGGAAGCTCAGCTATTGTGGTAGGTAGACCAATTACTCAATCTGAGGACCCGGTTGTGGCGTACCAAGCAATTTTAAGTGAATTTAACTAAAAAAATCGGCGTTGTCAAAACTTTTGAAATTAAGCTCAAAAGTTAATTGACCGCCGATTTTTTATAATAGTTTTTCTAGGGTGTCTAATACACCATCATGTTCATTATCATATCGAGTTAAATGGTTAGCTACTGCTTTGACCTTAGAAAAGGCATTTTGAATAGCATATCCATTAGGAGTCATTTGTAACATTCGTAAGTCATTTTCGTTGTCACCAAAAGTCACCAATTCATCTGCGTTTACGTTATATCTTTGCATTAAATGCTGAAGGGCAGTTGATTTATCTACGTGACTGAAACCGATTAGTTCAGTATTGAACCCCGAGCTTAAACTCCCCAACGTAGGATCTAGAAGACTTCGTAAACGCTCAATTTTTTGATTGATATTAGGACTATCTTCAAAGCTAAGAGCAATTTTGACAATCGGATCTTCAATTCCGCTCTTAGTAAAATGATTAATATCATCGACAGTTTGAATTTCTTTGTAAAAATTTTTGATGAAATTCATAACGTCTGGAGTAGTATTTGTATCTACATATGAACTATTTAAGCCGCAAATATTAATTAAGATCTCATCTGGACCAAAAGCCTGGTTAATCGAATTTAGTGTGTCTTGAAGAAGTTTTGGAGAGATTTGTTGCACATCGATTAATTCGTTGCCGGAATAGATGATGGAGCCATTTTGGGAGATGAAGTCCATCTGCTCAGCTTGAGGTTCAAACAGCGCTTGAAGGCGCTCATGTTGAGAACCACTAGCGGCGACGAAGTGAATATTTTGGCGTTGCATTTCCTGAAAAATTTCACTAAAACGTTGTTTATTGTATTGATTTTGGTTGTCAAGGAAGGTTTGATCCATATCCGTAGCAATCATTTTTATCACTATAGTCACCTAATTTCTAAAAGTTATATAATAAGTTTAAAACAAAATAGTTAAAATAGTAAGTGCTTACAATATTTCGAGCACTTTTTTAATAATTGGAGGAAAGATAATGCGTAAGAACGAAAAAGGTAGTGGGGTTTTAGAAATTGTCGGTGGCGTACTTAATTTGGCAGGCGGAGCTCTAATTATGGCCGCCGGAATTGTTAAATTAGCTAGTAAAACCAAGTAAAATATCGTTTGGTAAATAAAATCAGCTTATTTTTCAAGAAAAAATTTATTTTAGTGAATTAAATCGAGTTCTAACCGAAAAGCCCAGCATAGCGTGGGCTTTTTTTGCTATTTTGAAAAAAGAAAGCGCTACCTCAAATCGTATATTTTATGAAAATGATAAGCATATTCTTTGATATGCAATCTGACAACATGATATCTTAATGGTGAACCAGTAAGCAATAGCGTTTATTGGTTATCAGCATAAACTGAAAGGAGTTGTTTTATATGTTTGGATGGTTATGGTCATTAATTATAGGTGGTATTATCGGTGCCATCGCAGGAGCACTAACTAGTCGTGATTTACCGGCTGGCTGGATTGGCAATATTGTTGCTGGACTTGTCGGTGCTTGGTTAGGACAAAGCCTATTGGGAACATGGGGACCTTCCTTAGCAGGTATGGCGCTCGTTCCGTCAATTATCGGAGCAGTTATCTTAGTTGTAATTGTATCTGTTATCTTCGGAATGCGTAAGAAGGGATAGAGGTGATTACATGAGTCGAACCAGTAAGATTTTATTGAGTTTGATGGCAGTAATTACCCTGATTCAAACGGTTTGGTTCGTTTCAAGTGAAATGTTCATTCCTTATCTTACCGACTTTTTTGAATCGATGAGAACCACAAATAGCCGCCTTACAGAAGTTGTTGCAATTGTATTCGGGGTTATTGTCGCTCTGTTTGCACTAGTCATGTTAATTATTGCACTATCTAGTCGAACTAGCGAGAAAGATTTGAAATTGCAAGGCGGAAGAGGCAAATTGACCATTCCTAAGAAGTCGATGGAACAAATTGTTGATAAGTCAATTGCTGAGAATCATCAAGTGGGTAATATTCAAACCAAAGTACGTGTCCGTGGAAATGATCGGATCCAAGCTCAAGTAAGCGTGGAAGATATATCGGATGGGAACTATGATGTGAATGCCAAAGAGATTCAAGAAACTGTTCAAGATAGTATTCAAAGACATTTAGGAATGAAGAGCCATGTTAAGGTTCAAATCATTCCGCGTAAGCAGTCCAGTAAGTCACTGAAAGTCATATAGGAAGGCGGGATTTTAGATGAGTAGCGAATTGTTAGGAGCTTTAGTTGCGATGATTCTCGGAATTGTCTGGGTCTCGATCGGATTTGGCAGCGCAGTGCTGGTCGGAGTGCTTGGAATCCTTGGATACCTAGGTGCCAGATATGGTAAGTCAGTTTTATCACAGGCAATTTCAGAACTAATGGCAGCTTTGAACATTGATCGTAAGAAGAACTAGGGGGGACGTTTAATGGCAAAGAAAGTGGATCGTAATAAACCTTTAAAATCATTACTTGGAATGATGGTTGTTTCAAGTTTATGGTTTGCATGGAAAAATCGTCGTAAGATTCAGGAGGTGCTAAACCATGGACAATCCTAGAATTGCACAAGCAAGCTTAACCTTTGATGAAGGGGTTATCGAAAAAATTGCGGGTCTAGCTTCGAGAAAAGTTGACGGAATTCTTTCCTTTGACGGCGGACTATTTGATAGTTTGACAGATAAGTTAAGAAGTAAAGTAGATCCAACTCAAGGAATCACTGCTGAAGTTGGGGAAAAGCAGGTGGCACTTGAGATGAATGCAACTGTTGAGTATGGCTATGATATTCGTGAAATTTTCACTCAAGTTTGTGATGTAGTTAGCGAAGAAGTGGAACGTCTAACTGGTTTGAAGGTTGTGGAGCTCGATTTTCACGTAAACAATGTTTTAAGTAAAAAACAGTGGAAAGAACAAAATAACCGCAAACCAAATTCTGATTTAGAACCTAAGCCAGAAGCTAAATAAGCTTCGAAAATTTTGAAGGGAGATCTATAACTATGGATAAAGTAGCACAACCAGAAACAAAACTAACATTTGATGATGAAGTATTAGCTAAAATTGCTGGAAAAACAGCAAGCAACGTTGATGGGGTACTTTCATTAGAAGGTAATATTTTTGAAAAAGTGACTGATCGAATTTCTAAAGGCGACGATCCTACAACTGGTGTTAATGTAGATATCGACGACGAAAATCAAAAAGTTTCATTGAAGATGGATGCTTTACTAGAATATGGTAAGAATGCACAATCTATTTTTGATAAAATGGTAACAAAAATCACTGCGGCAGTGAACGAGATGACCAACATGGAAGTCGCTGAGATTAAACTCAACGTCAAAGATGTGTTAACTCGCGAAGAGTGGGCAGATCGCACAAAGGACGACAAGAAACATGAGGATAAAAAACACTAAACCTTAAAAGACCATGACAATTAACAATGTCATGGTCTTTTTTGATGCCTAATTATTAAGAATTGCTGGGATATATTTGTCTTAGTGAAATCATTCCCACATTCTTCCGTCTAATTCTCTTTGAGTTTGGTCGATTCTTTTCGATTGTTCCTGAACAAAGTCTTTTAATCCTAGATAAAAGGACTGTTCTCGATAGTCTGAAGCGGATTGACGGAGCTGTTCAATTTGTTCAATTAACCATTTTTGATCATCCATCACACATCCTCCTCTTTTTTCATTTCAATCAAATTCCATTGTAAATCGTCGAGTTCATCCTGGCGCTCTTTAATAGTGAATAAAATTTGTTGAAGCTGCTCAGAATGTGGCGGATGTTGCTCAATCCGTTTTTGTAATTCTGTCTCATACCAAGCGGCCTGGTCTTTAAAGCGCCCTGCACCAACGTTCGTAGCGTATTGCTGGTAAGCAACCAACAAGCGTTGTTGGGCATCAGGTTCTAGGTATAAAAACTGGTGGACGGCCAATATTGGGAGATACATCATCTTAGTTTTATTGGCAAATGCTTCAAAAGGACGCATTAATTCTGATATGGTGAATTTTTCGGCTGCCCCAGCTTGGAAAGCATTCCCATTGTCTCCAGTCGAAACCACAATTCCTAGTTCTTTACCTTCCAAAGCATATTGATGACCAGTGGCAAATTTAGTGGTCATAACGGTGTCCATCCATTGCTTTAGTAATGCAGGGGCACTATACCAGTACAACGGAAATTCTAGAATAATGCGATCATTTTGGAGTAATAAAGATTGTTCTTGTTCGACGTTAAAATCTGCAACTAAGGGATGCCAAGTTACATTTGAAAAATTCTCGATAGCCGCTTTAAAAAAGGGCTGAGTATTAGACCTTGCAAGTTCTGGATGTGCGACGATAATCAAAGTTTGCATGCACTAAACCGCCTCCTCTTTAAATTTTTTGATAGCTATTTCCAGCATTTCATCTGAAATAAATTCCTTAGTAAAGCGTTCTAAAGGAACAAAATTATGGCGATTTTTAAAGCTTAATTTAGTTGCGCCTACGATTGCCACTAGTAAATTATTCTCGGTTAAAAATAATTGACCGAGTTTCAGATACTTTCCTTTAGTGTGCTTGCCATTCCGCCAGGCATGGATTTTAATTTCAGTATTAAATATGTAATGACCGGAATTATCAAGCTTGATTGGGACTCCATAAAAACACGTGACGGGATATTTATCCTTCATCTTTAAACACCCGTGGGTCAGATAATTCACGATAAATATTTTGCATGTTTGATTCAATCTTAAAAATTTCATTAGCATCTTCGACTAACTGATTTTCAAAATGTTCTACTTTTTCGTCAGCAACGTTGGTCTTATAGCGAAGCTTATGCTCTAAACTGGCCCACATATCCATACCAACGGTCCGAATCTGTATTTCAACAGGAGTGTTTACCGGACCAGTAGACAAAAATACGGGCACACTAACTACTAGATGAACACTGCGATAACCACTAGGTTTAGGATTTTTGATGTAATCTTTAGTTTTAATGAGTTTAATATCGCTTTGAGAAAGCAGATTTTTTTGGATAGTGTAAACATCGCTAATATAGTTAGTAACAACGCGAATCCCGCCAATATCAAAGATGTTTTGTTTAATAGACTCGATATCACGGTCTAAATGTTTTTTCTCTGCCTTATTAAAAAGAGAGGTTATAGTTTTCATTCTTTGTTCCATATGATGAATGGGATTATGGTCATATTCTCCTCGATATTCACCATCCAAGTTTTCAAGCTTGGTTCCAATCTCATTTACGGCGGACTGGCAAAGTCGATAGTAACGTACTAAGTTGCTAAACTCTTGAACGTGTTCAGATCCAATTACACGTGTGAGTTCTTTATTGATACCTTCGTTATTAAACATATTGCTGCGTTCTAAAATCATTTGATCGTTCTCCTTGGTTTGTACATATAATTCATTATACGAGAATTTTATTTTTATTAAACTTTTTAGGCTTTATTCTTGTGATTGTAATCGCTTTCTACTATGCTTTAATTGTACGAAAAAAGTTACCGAGGGGGAAATGTTTTCATGAAAAAAATCATTAATGATCCAAAGAATGTTGTCGATGAAATGGTTCAAGGATTGGTAAGAAGTTACCCCGAATATTTAGAAAGAATTCCAGAAACAGGTGTAGTTTATCGTCATGACTTAAAAAATATCCAAGGTCAAGTTGGAATTGTGAGTGGCGGTGGAAGTGGTCACGAACCCACTCATGCTGGGTTTGTAGGCGATGGAATGTTGAGTGCGGCGGTTTGTGGGGAAGTGTTTACGTCACCAACTCCAGATCAAATCTTTGAAGCAATCAAGAAAGTTGATTCGGGAGCCGGTGTATTCTTAGTAATTAAAAATTATTCTGGAGATGTCATGAATTTTGAAATGGCTCAAGACATGGCTGAAATGGAAGATATTAAAGTTAAATCGATAGTTGTTGATGATGATATTGCGGTAGAAAACAGTACTTATACCCAAGGACGCCGTGGCGTCGCAGGGACCATCTTCATGCACAAAGTTTTAGGTGCGGCCGCAGCTAAAGGAGCCAATCTAGACGAACTAGAACAATTAGCCCAAAAAGTTTTGCCTAATATCAAGACGATTGCAGTCGCTTTAAGTGGTGCAACTGTTCCAGAAGTAGGTAAACCTGGATTTACACTGGGTGAAGATGAAATTGAATACGGTGTAGGTATTCATGGTGAGCCAGGCTATCGGCGGGAAAAGTTACAACCTTCCAAGGCCTTAGTAGAAGAATTGGTTGGAAAATTGAATCAAGAGTTCAAATTCGAAAAGGGCGATCAAGTAGCCGTTTTAGTTAATGGAATGGGAGCTACCCCACTCATGGAGCAGTATATCTTCATGAACGATGTTTTAAATAAATTAGCTGATTTAGGTTTGGAAGTTAAATTCACCAAGGTAGGTAGTTTAATGACTTCGCTTGAAATGGCCGGAATTTCACTAACCTTGTTTAAGGTATCCGACGAAATTGTTGAAAACCTAAATTACGCCACAGATACCATTGCTTGGTAATTTTAATTAGGATGGAGAGAAATAGTATGTTAGATGTTGAAAATGTAAAAAGCTGGATGACCAAATTTAACGAACAAATTCAAGCTCACCACGATTATCTAAGTGAATTGGATACACCCATTGGGGACGGAGATCATGGAAACAATATGGCGCGTGGGATGAATGCAGTCATGGAAGCTATCGCCGATAAGGATTTTACGGACGTTCCAGCTATTTTTAAAACAATCGCAATGAGTTTAATTAGTAAAGTTGGTGGAGCTTCTGGTCCTTTGTATGGGACTGCTTTTATGGAAATGGCCAAAGTTGGAGACGGTGAAGTTAGTGCGTTATTACCAGCAGCATTAGCTGGAATTAAGAAACGGGGGAAAGCAGAAACCGGAGAAAAAACAATGGTGGATGTATGGGCTCCTATTGCTGAAAAAACTGATTTTACTGCTGATGATGTCGATAAGGCCGTCGAAGCTACTAAAGATATGATTGCTACCAAAGGGCGCGCTTCTTATGTAGGGGAACGTTCAGTAGGGCATATTGATCCAGGTGCCATGTCTTCAGGTTACCTCTTGAAGGCCTTACTAGAAGTGGAGGAATAGTTATGGAATACGGTGTGGTAATTGTTTCGCATGTTAGTGAAATTGCTCAAGGCGTTAAACGTTTAATCGAACAAGTCGCTAAAGATGTTCCAGTTACGATTGCTGGTGGGTTAGAAAATGGTGATGTGGGAACCGATATGCAACGGATTATACAAGCATTTGAAGATAATTCTGCGACTAAGCTATTAGCCTTTTATGACTTAGGAAGCGCCAAAATGAATTTAGAAATGGCGATAGAAATGACGGATAAAGAAGTTAAGTTGTATGACACCGCCCTGGTTGAAAGTGCCTATACGGCAGCGGCATTGTTACAAGTTGAGACTAAAATTGAAGATGTCGAAGCGCAATTAAAAGATTTAAAAGTTAAGTGACTGGAAATGAATCCGGAACTAGGCCTTTTTCGGATGAAATAGTTTTAAAATTAAAGCTCTCAATTTTACGGGGTGTAACCGAGTAGAATTGAGAGTTTTTTGTGCATTAAAAATATTTAGTTTTATTGTTGACAAACAAACTAAATGATACTAGTATTTAGTTTGTTAAATTTAACTGAAACTAAATAAATCAATCAATCAATCAATAAAATGGAGGAACCATTATTATGAACAAAGATGAAATTTTAGATAACTTAATGAAAGTTAGCCACGAACCTTTTTTAGTTTTCACTAACCGCGTAGAAGAAAAAACGGATAATGCTTTGGAAACCTTAAAACTTTTGGCTAAAGAAACAAATGTAACTCCTGGACGCATTTCTGAATATTTAGATATCAAACCTTCTAGTGTTACTCAAATTATTAAAAAACTTGAAAAAGCAGGGACAGTTCTACGAGAAAAATCGCCTAAAGATTCACGGGTGACAGTTGTGAGAATTACCGATAAAGGTCGAGAAAGCTTGAAAACACATGGTTCAATTGGGAATACTTTAAAAGACGTTTTATTCAAAGATTTCTCTGATAGCGAACTAGAATATTTAGACCAATATCTAAAACGAATGGTTGATAACATCGGTAGTGATGAATTTAGTGAAAAGCTTAATGAAGTATTTGATAATGATCAACGCTGGGCACAATTTGGCAAGATGAGTCCCCATTTTGAAAGAGCTCGAGAACAAATGTTGCGCCACAATCACTTTGGTAGAATGCAACCAGGTGATTTTAACGGTTTCGGTGGTTTTGAGGGTTGGAAGAAAGGACGGCGTTAAAATTGGCAACTAATGCACGCTTCAATGATACGATTCGCAAGGATCATACTAAATTTAATTTTAAACAATTCTTTGGATTAATTAAGCGAACCAGTCCTAAGTACGTCCTTTTATTTTTAGGAGTATTCCTCTTAGCTATTAGCTCGGGAGTCCAAGTATACGTTCCAAAATTAGCTTCAACCTTAGTTAATAATTTTTCCAAGGGTGTAGATTATGCATTGCTAGGAAAAGTAGTTTTACTTTTTGTTGCATCGGCTATTTTTTCAGCGATTGGCGGCACCGTGTTGGGAATTTTTGGGGAGAATGTTATCCAAAATCTCCGTAAAACGTTGTGGAAAAGATTGACTCTTTTAAAAGTTAGTTATTTTGATACCGTCAAGGCCGGGGAAATTTCAAGTCGGCTCGTCAACGATACTAATCAAGTTAAGCAACTGCTAGCTGTAACTTTTCCTCAAACTCTTGCCAGCATTATTACCGTAGTTGGGACCATTTATATGATGATTCGGATGGATTGGCACATGACTTTAGCCATGGTAATTGCCGTCCCTGTAGTAGTAATTTTAATGGTTCCAGTTATGGCTTTCGGTACTAAAGTTGGTCATATTCGACAAGATGCTCTAGCATTATTTAATGGAATTGTTAGTGAAACACTAAGTGAAATTAGATTAGTAAAGACTTCGAATGCCGAAAATCAAGCTCAAGAACATGCTGATAATGAAATAAATCGTTTATTTAAAATTGGAAAGAAAGAAGCTATTTTTGATGCAGCAATGCAACCAATTATGATGATGGTTTTCATGAGTATGATTTTTGGCCTGTTAGCATACGGA
Organism: Pediococcus sp. EKM201D; assembly: GCF_011800215.1. Lineage (NCBI taxonomy): Bacteria > Bacillati > Bacillota > Bacilli > Lactobacillales > Lactobacillaceae > Pediococcus > Pediococcus sp. EKM201D. The sequence goes on along the minus strand of NZ_JAALFK010000002.1, from coordinate 138,559 downwards.
ATTCATCGGATTGCGATTGGGGCAATGGAAATCGGTACTTTGATGAGTTTTCTGATGTACCTATTTAATTTGATTGGTGCGATGCCCATCATTGCGACGTTATTTTCAGAAATGGCGAAGGCTTCCGGTTCTACTAGACGAGTTGAAGAGTTGCTTGAAGAAGAACCAGAAGATTTTAACCGTGGAGAAACTTTGGATTTAGCTGATAAGAATTTAAAAGTTGAACATGTCGATTTTGCGTACGCTGATACGCCAGAAGAAACGGTGTTAAAAGATATTTCGTTTGAAGCTAAACCTAATCAAGTAATTGCCTTTGCCGGACCTTCGGGCGGTGGTAAATCAACGATATTTAGTTTGTTAGAACGTTTCTATGAACCTACTCATGGTGAAATTAAATTTGATGATACCAACATTCAAGATATCCAGCTGACTAATTATCGCCAACAAATTGGGTTTGTGTCACAAGATTCAGCGATGATGGCAGGTACCATTCGAGATAATTTGACTTATGGGTTAGACGATACCTTTGAAGATAGCCAATTGTGGAAGGTACTTGAATTAGCTTTTGCTAAGAAATTTGTGGAAGAAATGCCTAAACAATTGGATACAGAGGTGGGAGAACGAGGTGTTAAAATTTCAGGAGGACAACGACAGAGAATTGCAATTGCTAGAGCGTTCCTACGTAATCCTAAAATTTTAATGCTAGATGAAGCAACAGCTAGTTTAGATTCAGAGTCCGAAATGAAAGTTCAAGACGCGTTGGCAAACCTAATGAAAGGCCGAACCACATTAGTAATTGCGCATCGTTTATCCACAATTGTGGATAGTGACCAAATTTATTTTGTAGAAAATGGTCAAATTACTGGCTCAGGAACCCATCAAGAATTGGTTGATTCACACCAAATGTATGCTAAATATGTTAATGAGCAATTTAAGGTAGCAGCCGGGTAAAAGCGCTGCGATGAAAAATTTACGTTGGAAATAATGTAAAGTAAAAACCATTAAACGAAACATTTATCGTTTAATGGTTTTTTTTATTTCAAATTATAAAGATGAGGCCCTTTTTCAGTGATACCGGCTTCTAGAATTTCCATATTCCAAAGGGCCTGCTCATCAGAAACGAGTTTCGCATCCCGATTAGTTAACGTTTTAGCAATGGAGTCGTAGACCCGACCATAATCACCATTTATAGTAGGGATTTGTTTCTCAATCCAATCCCCATTTTGGTTTTTATATTTAACCACGCCAAATTGACTCGGTGTATCAATGCCGAAATTAAGATCTCCAGGCATAATGCCTAACTTTAAGTCGTTTTCTTGTTGATCAATATCGTATTTAACATACGTTCCGTTAGTCCCATGTAATAAGAAACGCGGATAGGGACGCGCTGCTAGAGGGTTGCTAACGACCGTTGCTTTAAAGTTATCATAGAACAATTGAGTTTCGTAAAAATCGTCTACTGTACTAGCTGAATTTTGGATAGCTCGAATATCATAACTAACAGTCTGAGGTTTCCCAAAGAGTCCTAAAATTTGGTCCAGCATGTGGACCCCTAGACCATAAAATTGGCCATCAACCTGAGATCCTTCATGGAGGCGGTCATCAGGACGATATTTGTCAAAATGTGATTCGAGTGACAAAGGTTTACCAACGTACCCAAGTTCAATGACTTTTTTGAGAGTCAAATAGTCACTATCAAAACGACGATTTTGGTAAGGCATTGCTAGCAATTTTTTAGACTGGGCTAATGCAAAGAGTTCTTTAGCTTCGCCTTGATTAGCTACAAAAGGCTTTTCAATCAGAACGTTTTTACCATGTTCCAAAACCAACTTACCATATTCAAAATGAGTTGCGGGTGGGGTACAAATGGTAATTAATTGAACTTCAGAATCATTTAGAACTTGGTCAAGCTTATCAGTGAAAATCGTGTCAGCGTCATAAAAGCCTTGTTCTTTTTCGCGATGACGACGGTGATTATAGATATATTTGATTTTAATATCGCGTTCTTTAATATACGGAATGTGATAGCGATTAGCGCTTTTACCAAATCCGATTATAGCCATTGTAAGTGCCATAAGTAAGCTCCTTTTTATTAAAAAAGGGCTGCACAACTAGGTTGTCACAGTCCTTAAAAAATTAGTTATTTTCTTCTGAGTTTAGACGATTAATTTCAAGCAAGAGATCAACGGCACGTTCCATAGTTTGGACAGAAACGTATTCGTAACGACTATGCATGTTTTCGCCACCAGCAAAGAGGTTAGGAGTTGGAATGCCCATAAATGAAATCTTTGAACCATCTGTACCACCACGTACAGGATAGATATCTGGCTTGATATCGAGATTTTCCATAGCCTTTTGTGCAATTTCAACTGGTGTCATGTCTTTTTCAAGAACTTCACGCATGTTGTAGTATTGGTCGTGAACTTCAACTTTTACCCGTTCTTGACCGAATTGTTTATTTAACTTATCACCAATTTCTTGCATCTTTTGTTTACGTTCTTCAAAGATCTTACGATCATGATCACGAATAATGTAAACCAATTGTGCATGGTCAGGAGTTCCCGTCATCTTAAATAGATGATAGAAGCCTTCACGTCCTTCAGTTTCTTCTGGACGATCATGTTCAGGAAGCATGTTGTGATAATCAATACCAACTTGGAGTGCATTAACCATCAATCCCTTAGCAACGGCTGTATGAACTTCGTTACCTTGAATTTCAATTGTAGCTTGAGCAGCATTGAATGTTTCATATTCAAGTTCGCCAAGTGGACCACCATCTACTGTATAAGCATATTTAGTATTAAAATCTTTTGCATCAAAATGGTCGGCCCCAGTACCAGTTTCTTCATCAGGAGCAAAACCAATCCGGATTTCACCATGTTTTACTTCAGGATGAGCCTTGTAGTAGTCCAACATAGTCATAATGTCGGCCACCCCAGACTTATCATCGGCCCCTAGTAGAGTGAGTCCGTTAGTTGTCACTAAATCATGACCTTCATATTTGTTTAAGCTTGGGAAAACAGTAGGACTAAGTACCCATTCGCCATCACCACTAAGGTCAATGTCAGATTTACCATCATAATTTTCGTGAACTTGTGGTTGGATATTTTCAGCATTAAAGTCAGCTGTATCAACGTGAGAAATGTAACCAATAACTGGTGTGTTACCACCATCATTGGCAGGAAGTGTACCAACGACGTAACCAGATTCTTGTGTGTGAATATCAACAACGCCAACTTCTTCTAATTCTTTAGCTAAAGTTTTTAAAAATTCAACTTCTTTTGGATCTGTTGGAACTGTTTCAGAATTTGGATTTGAACGAGTGTTTACCTTTACATATTTAAGAAAACGTGGAAGTAATGTATCATATTTTGCCATTTAATCAGCTCCTTTTAATTTATACTACTATCTTACAACATCTATTGGTTTTCACAAGTTTAATAAGCTTTAATAATAGGAAAGAAGTCGGTTACAATGTCAAGGATAAAAGCTTGATTTTGTGCATTTTTTTTCTAGGTATGTTATAGTTGCGGTCAACAACTTGTAATTCTTTAAACACTTTAAAGAGGATTGCAAGATTTAATAAGGAGATGTTTAAATACAAATGTTACTTGAAATGAGCCATCTTTCGAAAGTTTATCCTGGAAATAAAGTGGTCGTTGACGACTTTAATCTGGATGTAGAAAAGGGAGAGTTCATCTGTTTTATTGGTACGTCCGGTTCTGGTAAAACAACCACGATGCGAATGATCAATCGGATGCTTAAGCAGAGCTCTGGAACCATTAAGATTAATGGGCAAGATATTGCCAAAATGGACCCAGTTAAGCTTCGGCGAAAGATTGGTTACGTAATTCAGAATATTGGGTTAATGCCTCATATGACAATTCGTGAAAACATAACATTAGTACCTAAACTATTAAAATGGTCTGAAGAAAAGCGTAACGAACGCGCTAAAGAAATGATTAAATTGGTTGATTTACCAGAGGACTTCTTAGATCGCTATCCTTCCCAGCTTTCTGGTGGACAACAACAACGAATCGGGGTTGTTCGTGCACTAGCAGCTGACCAGGATATCATTTTGATGGATGAGCCTTTTGGTGCGCTTGATCCTATCACCCGTGAAGATTTACAAGACTTAGTGAAAGATCTTCAAGAACGTCTAGGCAAGACATTTATTTTCGTAACGCATGATATGGACGAAGCACTACGTTTATCAAGTCGAATAGTGGTTATGACTGGTGGTAAGCAGGTTCAAGTTGATACACCAGAAAATATTTTACGAAAACCAGCAAATGATTTCGTGGCTAATTTGATTGGACAAGATCGGTTGATTCAAGCTAAACCAAGTATTACGACCGTTGGGCAAGTGGCTAATAAGCCAGTTTCAATTGCGATTGACCAACCTGTAGTTCGAGCCCTTGATATTATGCACAGTCGACGGGTTGATACTTTATTAGTAACCGATGCAGAACAACATCTTAAGGGAGTTGTAAGCATTGAAAAGATTAATGAGTATTACCATTCTGGTAAAACTGTAGGCGAAATTATGGATCCAAATGTTTTCTATGTAAATGAAAATTCAATTATTCGTGATACGGTTGACCGAATTTTGAAACGGGGACTTCGTAACGTTCCAGTGGTTGATAATGATCGTAAACTAGTTGGAATTGTTACCCGAGCAACCTTGGTTGATATTGTTTATGATGCTTTATTTACAGATGATGGAATCACTACAGATAGCAGTACCGATGCTAGTTCAAAATCGGAGGAGCAAAAAGAGAAAGATGGTGATCAATAATGATCAACTTCCTGAATCAATATGGAGGCGACATCTTAAGTAAAACGGGACAACATATTTATATTTCAGCTTTTGCTTTAGCACTGGGAATAATTGTGGCAGTACCTTTGGGAATGCTTTTAATTCGGGCACCTAAAATCTCTGGTTTTGTTATTGGTTTAGCCAGTGTGATGCAAACTATTCCTGCGCTGGCCTTGCTTGCAATGATGATTCCGATTTTTGGAATTGGGTCAACTCCAGCCATCGTGGCGTTATTTATCTACTCATTACTTCCTATTTTAAGAAACACGTATCTGGGATTAGATAGTGTAGATCCAGCGTTAGTGGATGCTGCTAAAGGGATGGGAATGAATAGTTTTCAACGATTGTGGAAAGTTGAATTGCAACTAGCATTACCAGTAATTATGTCTGGAATTCGTTTATCAGCTACTTATGTAATCGCATGGACTGCTTTGGCATCTTATATCGGTGCTGGCGGTTTGGGTGATTTGATTTTCAACGGTTTAAATCTATATCGTCCGGATTTAATCTTAGCGGGATCAATCCCTGTGATTATTTTAGCTTTAGTCGCCGATTTATTACTTGGAAAATTGGAAGACAAATTAACCCCTCGAACACGGGAGGTGGGCTAAATGTTAAAAAGATTTCTTAAATTAATTTTGCCGTTGGGCGCATTAGCTGTAGTTCTTTCCGGTTGTGGCTGGCCAGGACTTGGTGGTACGACTGGAAATACAGTTAAAATTGCTGCCCAAAATACTACTGAACAACAGGTAATGTCTTCAGTTATTCAACAATTGATTGAACATGATACTAACTTGAATGCAGAGATTATCAATAACTTGGGGTCGGGAACGGTTAGTTTTCAAGCTCAAAAACGTGGGGAAGCTGACCTAACGGCTGTTCGTTTTAGTGGAACGGATTACCAGACTATTTTGAATGGACCCCAAGGGCGCACTCCAGAACAAGTGAATGCCTATGTTAAAAAAGAATTTAATCGGCGCTATGATATGACCTATTTCCCAACCTACGGATTTGCGGATACTTTCCAATTTATGGTGACGCAAGATTATGCCAAAAAACATCATCTAGAAAATGTTAGTGATCTTAAGAAAATTTCGTCAGATATGAAAGTCGGAATTGACCAAACTTGGCTAAGTCGTAAGGGTGATGGATACGCAGATTTTAAAAAACGTTACGGTTATAGCTTTGGTAATATTTATCCCATGCAAATTGGGTTAGTTTATAATGCTCTTGCTAGTCATAAAATGGATACGGTTTTGGGTTACTCAACAGACGGAAGAATCCGTAGCTACAATTTAAAATTGTTGAAAGATGATAAAAATTACTTCCCACCATACAATGCAAGTGTGGTTGTGAATAATAAATCATTGAAGAAATATCCGGAATTGAAGCGGGTTCTTCATAAATTAGATGGAAAAATTTCATTGCAGACCATGCAAGAATTAAACTATCAAGTTGATAATAATTTGAAGGAACCATCAGTGGTTGCTAAAGAATTTTTAGAAAAGAACCACTATTTTGAAGGAGGGAATAACTAATGCAAAGTATGAATATTTGGCAACAATTAGCCTATTACTTCTCTCATAATGGCATGTACGTTCTTTCCGAATTTAGCCGTCACTTTTTAATTTCAATTTATGGGGTGATTTTAGCTGCGATCGTAGGAATCCCAATTGGAATTCTTATTTCTAAACATCGTAAATTGAGTGGCTGGATTGTTGGTCTGGCTAATGTTATTCAAACCATCCCATCTTTAGCAATGCTCTCGATTTTAATGTTGGGTCTTGGTTTAGGAGTTACAACTGTAATTGTAACGGTATTCTTATACGCATTATTGCCCATTATTAAGAATACTTATACCGGAATGTTGAACGTAAACGAAGCATACTTAGATGCTGGTAAAGGAATGGGAATGACCAAGGTTCAAGTGCTTTGGATGATTGAACTGCCACTATCGCTATCGGTGATTCTGGCCGGAATTCGAAATGCACTTGTCTTGGCAATTGGAATTACCGCAATCGGAACGTTCGTTGGAGCTGGAGGTTTAGGAGATATCATTATTCGTGGAACTAATGCCACAAATGGTGGAGCAATTATCCTAGCCGGGGCATTACCAACCGCGTTGATGGCGATTATCTCAGATCTAGTCCTAGGGGCATTAGAGAAAAAAATGAGAAAACGCACAATTTAAAACTAAAATTGAAAGTCATGGCCTGAAAGTCATGGCTTTTTTTGAAAAATAAATTTTGCAGCAAGCCACTGCAAAGTATTAAATGGTTCTTTTTAAGACTTATTTCTTATTAAAAAGATAAGTTAGTTGACGCGTATTATTCATTTTAGATATGATTTAGTTAACCCAAAAATTTATTTTAAAAGGAGAATATCGATGAAAGTAAAATCCACATCCGATGACTATGGAGCGCAGTCGCGCAATGATAATTTTTATAATATTGAGTTTGAAAAGGTTGCCCAAGATTTGGGGACTAATTCTGAACTCGGTTTAACCGAAAAAGAAGCAGGGGAACGACTTAAAAAGTACGGGCCCAACGCGTTGATCGAGAAAAAGCAAAGTAATTTAATCCGGTTTCTAAAGCAATTTAATAATAGTATTATCTATATTTTGATTTTAGCTGCGGTTGCTACCTTTGTTTTGAAAGAATATTCAGATTCGATTGTTATTGGAATGGTGGTAATTATTAATGCCCTAATTGGGTATTTCCAAGAGGTAAAAGCCTCAAGTGCAATTGACAAAATTAAACAGATGCTTCAAATTGAAGCGACTGTTATTCGGGATGGACACAGAACAGACATTCCTGCTGAAAATTTAGTGGTTGGAGATGTTGTTTTCCTAGAAGCCGGCGACAATGTTCCCGCTGATTTGCGAATTATCGACGCTGATAATTTAAAAATTCAGGAATCAATTTTAACTGGAGAAGCTGACTCAGTTTTAAAGAATACAGACAAATTGCCAGAAAAAACGACCCTAGGTGATCAGACTAATATGGCATTTACGTCAACGGCCGTGACCAATGGTAGTGGATTGGGTATCGTAGTAGCGACCGCAACCGATACCGAATTAGGACAGATTAGTTCGAGTGTGGAAGAGGTTGGCTCTAAAACTACTCCACTAATGCGTGAGATTAATGGACTAGGTAAGTATATTTCGTACGCGATTATCGTAGTAGCGATCTTAGTCGGTATTTACGGGTTTGTTACTAAAATTTATTCGTTACCGGTTTTAGTAATCGCCTTAATTACCATGATTGTCGGTTCTTTACCGGAAGGACTTCCGGCTAGTACATCGGTTGTTTTAGCGATGGGAGTAGGGAAGATGACAAAACAAAATGCCATCATGAAGTCTCTTCCATCTGTGGAAACCTTAGGAGCGGTTAATGTTATCGCTACTGATAAAACCGGAACGCTTACTAAGAACGAAATGACGATTGAAGAAATCATTACTAAGCAAGGAACCTATGAAATTACGGGTACCGGTTATCAACCACATGGTGAAATTCGGTTTAATAACCAAGTTATTGATGTCCATCAGCATGAAGATTTACGGAAGCTAATTATTGCTGGGCATGAAGCTAACGACACGATCTTGTCTAAGGAAAATGGTACCTGGGTAATTAACGGGGAACCAACTGATGGTGCATTCCTAACCCTAGCTAACAAAGCGTTTCATCAGCAGGTACCGCAATGGGAAGAAATCGATAAAATTCCATTTGACTCTGATTACCGTTACATTGCTGAACTAAGTCAGAGTCCTGAAGGGCACCGAAGAATTTTAGTAAAAGGTTCGCCAGATAAGATTTTTAGAATGGCTGCAATCGATGATGCTACCTTTGATGAACAATATTGGTACAACAAAGTTTCTGAAGTAGCTCAAAAGGGGCACCGAGTAGTTGCGGTAGCCTATAAGGAAGTTGAAGATAATAAAGAAACGATTGTACATGAAGATTTACAGAGTGGAATGCAGTTCTTAGGGATTGCGGGATTGATTGATCCGCCACGTGAAGAAACGATTGTAGCGTTACATGAGATGCAAAAGGCGGGAGTTAAGGTAAAAATGATTACTGGTGATCATCCTGAGACGGCCTCCGCAATTGCTGAAAAACTGAGCTTGGATGACCAGATTGCTGCAATTACTGGTGCTGAAATCAACGAGATGGATGATGAACAGTTAAAAAATATCATTCAAGACTACAACGTCTTTGCGAGAACCACCCCTAATGATAAGTTACGAATCGTAAAAGCTTACCAAGCTAATAATTTAGTGACGGCGATGACCGGGGATGGTGTAAATGACGCTCCAGCTTTAAAACGAGCTGACATTGGGATAGCAATGGGAACGAAGGGGACAGACGTTGCCAAAGAATCGGCTGACATGGTGCTAACGGATGATAACTTTGCAACCTTAACTAAGGCAATCAAAGAAGGTCGTCGAGTATACGATAATATTAAAAAGACGATTCGTTTCTTGTTACCGACCAGTTTTGCAGAAGGGTTGATTGTTCTACTTTCTATCCTAGCGCAACAAGATCTACCATTAGTCCCAACCCAATTATTGTGGATTAATATGGTATCCGCCATTACAATCCAATTTGCATTTCTATTCGAGCCTGCTGAAGAGGGCATTATGGATAGAAATCCACGTCCAGCGGGCAGATCCTTCTTAAATCGAGCCGATGTAATTCAAATTGTTTATGTTTCCATCTTAATCGCCGGATTAGGAATTTTTGGTTACGATTGGTTAATTGACCATGGAGTTAGTGAAGTAGTGGCAAGTACGGTGACGGTTAATACCATTGTATTTGGTAAGATTTTCTATCTATTTAATCTACGGACTCCTAAGCCAGCGTTCTCCAAAGATATTTTGAGAAACTTACACGCTTTTTGGATAATTGCGGTATTATTGGTGTTACAATTTGCTTTAACATACGTCCCATTCATGCAGTCAATCTTTAGCACTGCTTCCATGGGATGGGCACAATGGTTAATTCCAGTGATAGCCGGAATCATTGTTTTGATTGTGACGGAAGTAGAGAAATATTTCTACCCAACACATTTCCAACAAGTTCACTCCAAATAATCACTGAAGGACCATATAGGAGGAAAGTATGAGTTTATTAGAGGTTCGGGATGTTCATAAATCCTATTTTCTAGGTAACCAAGAATTTAAAGTATTAAAAGGAATCAATCTGCAATTTGATCGAGGCGAGTTCGTTTCAATTTTAGGTGAATCCGGTGGTGGTAAATCAACCCTGATGAATATCATTGGTGGATTAGATCACCAGTACGAAGGTGATATTGTCTATAATGGACAATCATTACGCTCGGCTAAACCTAAGGTGTTAGATGCTTATCGAAGAGAAAATATCGGATTCATCTTCCAAAGTTTTAATTTGATTAGTCATCTGAACATTTTGGATAATGTAATGGTTTCTCTGGAAATGACGAAACTTTCTCATGCTAAACGAGTAGAACGGGCTAAAGCATTACTAGAACGAGTAGGCTTGAAAGAACATATGCGAAAGCATCCTAATCAACTCTCGGGTGGCCAAAAACAACGGGTGGCAATTGCGCGAGCCTTAGCTGGAGACCCTGATGTAATCATTGCTGATGAACCTACGGGAGCTTTAGATAGTCAAAATACTAAAGAAGTCTTGGAAATTTTGGAATCTATTGCTAAAGATGGAAAACTAGTTATTGCTGTAACGCATTCGCAAGAAGTAGCCGATTTTGGTACACGAGTGGTCCATTTGGATGACGGAGTGATTCATGGTGAGGCTGATTTAAGGGCGGCTTATCCAGTCCCTGACGCTGAAAAAACGTTGGTCCCTAAACATTTGACGTTCCGGGCTTCGTTACGAATGGCTTTGAAACATATGAGCTACAATTTCAAACGAAACCTGTTAATCATTTTTGGGGCATCCATTGGGATTTTCTCGGTTATTTTAATGTTAGGTTTGGGAAATGGAGTTACGGGTTATATGAATGACCAAATTTCATCACAAATCAATCCAACGGCTGTTCAAGTTGCTAAAAATGTAACCCAAGAACAAATGGAAAACGGTGAAACCGCAGATCTATCAAACACAGATTACCAACGAATGAATAAGATAAAGAATGTTAAATCAGTGGAACGCGGCTACTATGTTCAATCTGCAAAGACGGTTGCTGGTAAAAAATCAATTAGTTTGCAAGTTTTACAGACATGGAATAAGACCGAACGTGAAGGTGATATCAAATATGGTAGCAAGCCTGGTAATGGAGAAATCCTGTTAGATAAAGCTACAGCTAAAAAATTTGATAAAAAGTATAAAAACGTTGTGGGTAAGAAAATTACAGTTTTCGTAACGACCGTGGATAGTAAAAAACAACCGGTTCAACTCCAAAAAGAAGTTACAGTTTCAGGGGTAATTACCTCGGGAACGAGTGCGATTGACTATAATACGTTGAAAGAAATGTTTAAAGATAAGAACTTGGATTACCAGCCCAACTTCTTTACAGTCAACGTCAATAACACTCAGAATGTTAAGAGCGTTCAAAATAAAATTAAGAACTACAAGCATGATGTTAAGGGTAAAGAACGCCCCCAATACACAATTACTGGGGTAGGCGCAATTCTGGATTCATTGAATACTTACATCATGTTAGCCTTCTATGTGTTAGCTGGAATTGCGGGAATCTCGCTATTGGTATCAGCAATTATGATTATTGTGGTACTTTATATCAGCGTTTCTGAACGAACTAAAGAAATTGGGATTCTTCGGGCGATTGGTGCGCGTCGAAAGGATATACGTAACCTCTTTGTTTCAGAAGCATTCTTCTTGGGGCTTTTCTCAAGTATTTTAGGTTCAGCTTTTGCATTGCTAGCTCAATGGGGAGCTAACGTAATTTCTATGAAGCATATCGACTTTGCGATTATTGGAATCGCACCAGGTTATCTGATTTTTGGAATAGCGATTAGTATCATTATTAGTCTATTGGCGGCCTTTACGCCATCCCGTAAGGCCTCAAAATTGGACCCAGTCGAAGCTTTGTCAGCAGAATAGAGCTAAAAAATAGAAGTTTTTATGGCTAATGGGTGACATACAAATGGTTAAAGTGAGCCCTTTGTCTTTAATGCAGAGGGACTAAAAAATTGTGTGTTAATAAAATATAAAAGCCATTTTAATTAAATATCCTAAACAATAAGGTTGTTCAAGGATAGTAGGTATGTTAAATTAAACAGACTGGTAGAAATTGGGACAAGACATTGTTTTGCCTCTTTTTCTTTTGTCTACAAAATGGAGGAACTAAATGATAACTGTAAATGATATGAGCATGCAATTCTCTGACCGTAAATTGTATAGCGATGTTAATTTAAAATTCACTCCCGGCAACTGTTACGGAATTATTGGAGCTAATGGTGCTGGTAAATCAACATTTTTAAAAATATTAGAAGGTAAACTTCAACCAACTTCTGGTAACGTTAGTATTTCGCCTAATGAACGGATGTCGAGTTTAAATCAGGACCATTATGCTTTTGAAGAATTTACCGTAATGAATACTGTAATTCAAGGTTATAAAAAGTTATACGAAGTAATGCAAGCTAAGGATGCTTTATATGCTAAAGCGGATTTTACTGAAGAAGATGGGATGAAAGCTGCTAACTTAGAGGCTGAATTTGCTGAAATGGATGGTTGGAATGCTGAAGCAGAAGCATCACAATTACTTCAACAGCTAGGCATTGACGAAAGTCTGCATGACAGTAAGATGAGCGAATTAACCGAAGGTCAACGAATTAAAGTGCTTTTGGGACAAGCTTTGTTTGGGAAACCAGACATTTTGATTTTAGATGAACCTACTAACGGACTTGATCCAAAATCAATTAGTTGGTTAGAAGATTTCTTAGCTGACTTTCCAAATACCGTAATCGTTGTATCCCATGACCGTCACTTCTTAAACTCGGTTTGTACGATGATGTGTGATGTCGACTTTGGTAAGATTGAACTTTTCGTTGGTAACTATGATTTCTGGATGGAATCTAGTGCTTTAGCCAAACGTCTTCGTGAAAATGCTAATGCTAAAAAAGAAGAACAAATCAAAGAATTACAAGAATTCGTTGCTCGTTTTAGTGCTAATGCTTCAAAATCTAAACAAGCCACTTCCCGTAAGAAGCAATTAGATAAGATTACTTTAGACGATATCAAACCTTCTTCACGTAAATATCCTTTTATTCGTTTTGAACCAGCCCGCGAATTAGGTAATGATCTTGTTCGGGTGGACAAGGTTAGCAAGTCAATTGATGGTGTGAAAATTCTAGATAATATTACTTTCACCGTTCGCCCTGGTGAGAAGGCAGCAATTTTGAGTCAAAATGACTTAGCTACAACAGTCTTGATGCAGATTCTAGCTGGAGAAATGGAACCAGATAGCGGTTCAGTAACTTGGGGACAAACTACTGAACGTAGTTATATTCCGCGTGATATTAACAGTTATTTTGAAGACGATCGTTTTGATATTTTGGAATGGCTACGCCAATATGCACCTAAAGAAGAAAGTGATAATACTTTTCTCCGCGGTTTTCTAGGTAAGATGCTTTTCTCAGGGGAAGATGTACTAAAAAATGTTACTAAACTCTCTGGTGGAGAAAAAGTCCGCTGCATGATTTCAAAAACAATGTTGAGCAAGGCTAATGTTTTAATCCTAGATGACCCTACCAATCATTTAGATTTGGAATCAATTACCGCATTAAATGAGGGATTGACTAGTTACAAGAGTTCTATTATCATGACCTCGCATGATCATGAGTTTATTCAAACAATTGCGGATCATATTATCGAAGTTTCTGATAAAGGTTCGGTTGATCGTGCTGAAACAACTTATGATGAGTTTTTAAATCATGATGCTATCCAAGAACAAGTAAGTAAATTATATTAGGATTATCAGAAGCTATGATATGGGTAAAGTATCATAGTTTCTTAGTATGAAGGGTTAAAACGTTTTAATATGAATTTGATATTACCTTCACAATTGTTTTAAAATAAGTATTAGTAGAACAATTACTCGTTTTAAAGGGTCATTCATTAAAAGTAAGTGAACAAAAGAACACGATATGTCATCAATAATTAATATTTGCGTTGACAAGTTCTGTGAGTCTGTTAATATTTAACTATGTAAACGGCTGGGAAAGCTAGAATCGGGAGGAAGAAAATGAAACAAGCTGATATTACGTTTATTGCTCAAACGTATAACAAAAGTATAAAACTAATCGGTACGCTTTTAGAAAGTAAAATGTCAGATCCACAAGTATCTTTCGATATGTTCATGATTATGCATTTTATTAAGCAAGCTGATGGTGAAGCAATTACATTGAGCTCAATCGCTGATGCGCAAGAGGTTACCAAGAGTGCCATTTCAAGAAAAATTGGAACTTTATTGGACCTTGGCCTAGTCGAACAAAATAATGATAAACAAGATCGTCGAAAAAAATACCTCAAATTAACTCAAAAAGGAATCGATTTATATGAGGAAAATGACCGTATTTTTAGAGAAATGCTTGATGTGGTTGCTAGCAAATTCGGAAAAGACGACTTTGTTAAAACTCTAGAACACATTAACTCAATCCTTGAAATTATTAAGGGAACAACTGAATAATTATCAAAATGTAATAAAAGCAGGAGATTACTCCTGTTTTTTTATATTAGCAAAAAAATACACGGTGTTAGGAAATGTGACACGAATATACTTTATAGCCTATAACTTTTTAGGTATACTTAAATATATTAGAAAAATGTATGTGAGGTTTTTGATGGAAAAAGAAGTTTTGAACAAGCATATTGGTAAAGGAATTTTTTGGGCCCTTTTAGCGTCTTGTATGTGGGGAATTTCTGGAACGGTATTGGAAGTTATTTCTCAAGGAGAGAGTATTCCAGCTTCCTGGTTTTTATCTGCTAGAACATTAGGTGCTGGTTTAGTATTAATTGTTATCAGTTTTATTAAGTATCGGATGCAAATTTTTGATGTTTTTAAATCAGTTAAAACCGTTTTATGGTTGTTAGCGTATGCTATTTTTGGTTTAATGGCTAATTTATTAACTTTCTATATTAGTGTTCAAGAAGGTAATGCGTCAGCATCAACCATTCTTCAGTATTTAAGCCCCTTATTTATTGTTTTGGGGAGCTTAGTATTTCAGCGTGTTCGCCCGATGCGAAGCGATGTGATTGCTTTCGTAATCGCAATGGCAGGTGTTTTCTTGGCAATAACACATGGAAACATCCATGAACTAGCTATTTCTAATAAAGCATTGATTTGGGGAATTCTTTCAGGAATTACAGCTGCATTTTATGTTGTACTTCCTAAACCAGTAACTAAAAACCATCCTCCAATGATTGTTTTAGGATGGGCACTAATTATCGGTAGTATATTATTTAATATTCATCAACCAGTTTGGGTAGATACACCAGCTCTGACACCACAGTTAATGCTTTCAATGGCAACGGTAATTCTAGTGGGAACTATTTTACCTTTCTGGGCTTTATTACACAGTTTGAAATTTGCTCCATCTGCCGTTGTAAGTATTTTGGATGCTGTCCAGCCGGTCGTGACTTTTGTGTTGAGTTTACTATTCCTAGGCCATCCTTTTAACGTCGTAGAATTAATCGGTGCAGTATTAGTTATCATAGCTATTATTATCATTCAACGCTCAAGAACTAATCTAGAATAAAATTAAAACTTCATCTTAATTAATTAAGACCCGATGGAAATCGAGGTCTTTTTTCTTGACTTTTTAAGTTTACAAATGTAGTCTATATTTAAAGATTACATTTGTAAACAGATTGGAGGGTATAGTTTGAATACCAGTGATGAAATTGAAATTAGTCAATCAGAATGGGAAACAATGCGAGTAATATGGACGCTCCAAAAGGCTACGAGTCATCAAATTATCGAAATTTTGGAAGAGAAGTTGGGATGGAAAGCTTCCACCACTAAAACTTATTTAGGGCGATTAGTAAAAAAAGGGGCTTTAAGAACCAGTAAAAATGGACGAGAATTTATTTATCAGCCCATGATTGAAGAACAAGTTGCAATGGATAATGCTTCTAAATCCCTTTTTGTCCATCTTTGCCAACATAAGGTAGGGACTACTTTAGCTAATTTGATTGATCAAATTGAATTATCTAAAAGTGACATTCAAATGTTAATTGGTAAGTTGGAGGAAAAGGCACAAACAGCACCGGATAAGGTGAGCTGTAATTGTTTGCCAGAAAACTGTGATATGGATTGTAAGATGGAGGATATGTAACATGAATCATAAGCAAATGAATGAAGAGCACATGGACCATTCAAAAATGGATCATTCCCAGATGCATCATGAGATGAGTGGACATCAACATGACATGCACGATATGCATGACATGGGCGATGGACATATGATGCACATGGGGAATCTAAAACAATTATTTTGGGTAAGCTTAATTGCTACTATTCCAATTCTATTATTATCGCCATTTATGGGAATGGATTTTAGAATTGGTGACTTGAAATTGCCGATTAGTTTTACCGGTTCTGATTATATTGTCTTAATCTTAGCAACCTTCTTATTCTTCTATGGGGGTAAGCCTTTTTTGGCTGGGGCAGTCAGTGAGTTAAAATCAAAAGCACCCGCAATGATGACTTTAATTGCGATGGGAATTACCGTAGCATACGGCTATTCGCTTTATGCATTTATAATGAATCAATGGATTAATCCTAGCGGTCATGTAATGGACTTCTTTTGGGAACTTGCAACACTAATTGTAATTATGCTTCTAGGGCACTGGGTAGAAATGAATTCAGTGATGGCGGCAGGCTCTGCAGTTGAAAAAATGGTCGCACTTTTACCTAGTCAAGCGCATGTTTTGCATGGAGATCATGTCATGGATATGGATTTGAGCGATGTTGAAGTTGGCCAAACGGTCCGCGTACTTGCAGGAGAACAAATTCCAACTGATGGTGACGTAGTTTCAGGTTCAACTAAAGTAAATGAATCTTTAGTAACTGGTGAAGCACGTTTAATCGATAAAAAAGAAGGTAGTCAAGTAATTGGTGGAGCAGTTAACGGAGACGGAGTTATCGAAGTTAAGGTTACTGGAACTGGCGAAAGTGGCTATCTATCACAAGTAATGAAGTTAGTTAGTGACGCTCAAAAATCTAAATCCAAAGCTGAAAGTTTGGCTGATAAAGTAGCTTCATGGTTATTCTATGCGGCTCTAATTGTTGGTGTGATTGCGTTTGTGGCTTGGTTACCACAAGGCTTGGATGTGGCATTTGAACGAATGGTGACGGTCTTTATTATTGCTTGTCCGCATGCTTTAGGTCTAGCAATTCCATTAGTAGTTGCACGAAGTACCAGTATTGCGGCCACCAATGGTTTACTAGTTCGTAACCGTCAATCGATTGAAGAAGCTAAAAAAGTTAAATACGTCCTAATGGATAAAACTGGTACATTAACAGAAGGGAAATTCACGGTTAACGCAGTTAAGAGTTATGCTGACGATTTAAACCAAGATGATATTCTAGCACTGATGGCTAGCTTAGAAGACCATTCCGATCATCCTTTAGCAACTGGTATTAAAGCAGCAGCTAAAAAGCTGAAGCAAACAATTAAAACAGCTCATGATGTTTCAGCCCAAAAAGGGATTGGTTTAACAGGTACAATCGAAGGTCAGAAGTATCAGATTGTGAACGCCTCTTATTTGAAACAAAAAGAGATTAAGTTTGATACAAATGATTTTGAGAAATGGAGCACAGCTGGTAATTCAGTTTCATTCCTAGTAAGAGAAAATCAAGTTTTAGGTGGATTAGCTGAAGGTGACCAAATAAAGGAAAATGCAGTTTCCTTTATTAAAGAACTAAAGCAATTGGGTTATATTCCGGTAATGTTGACGGGAGATAACCAACAAACAGCGCAAAAAATTGCGGCAAGCCTTCAAATTGATGAATGGCATGGAGAATTATTACCAGAAGACAAACTAAAGGCACTTGAAAAATATCAAGAACAAGGAAAAGTAATTATGGTAGGAGACGGCATCAACGATGCGCCTAGCCTTGCTAAAGCAAACATTGGAATTGCCATTGGAGCCGGAACGGACGTTGCAATTGATTCCGCTGATGTAGTCCTTGTGCACAGTGATCCAAGTGATATCTTGAACTTCTTGAAATTAGCTCAAGCAACCAATGCTAAAATGGTTCAAAACCTCTGGTGGGGAGCTGGATATAACTTATTTGCAATTCCACTAGCAGCTGGAATTTTGGCTCCGATTGGATTCGTCCTTAGTCCGGCAGTTGGAGCGGTGTTAATGTCACTTTCAACCGTTATTGTGGCATTGAACGCGTTGGCGTTAAAGATTAAGTAAAAATTTTTTTAGTAAAAGGCTTACATTCCATATTACGTGTAAACTAGGCGTTCTCTAGTATATAATTGGCATATAAAACCAATGGGGGATTTGCCAATGAGTACAGAAAAATCACTAATTTTAGTTAAACCAGACGGAGTTCAATGTGGACATATCGGTCATGTGATTTCACGAATTGAAAATCGTCGTTATGAAATCAAAGCCTTAAAGATGGTAAACGCAACGGAAGAACAGTTACGTCAACATTACTCACAATTAGTAGATAAACCATATTACGCCGACATTGAAAAATTTATGACAAGTGGTCCAATTGTGGCCATTATTGCTGAAGGTAATGAAATTATCGACACCTTCCGTAAAATGGCTGGTCCAACTAATCCGAGTGAAGCAATGGCCGGAACGATTCGCGGTGACTTTGCCAGAGCTTGGGGACCTGGTCCTATTAAGAATGTAGTTCATAGTTCAGATAGTGTAGAAAGCGCTGAAAAAGAAATTAAGATTTGGTTCCCAGAAAGAATCAATACTGAAAACTAAATCTACAATTATAGATAAAGACTTATGCAATGGACAATATCTTGTTCTTGGGTAAGTCTTTTTTTATTGAAAACATTTTCTTGAGTAAAGTAATTGACATAATACTATAATGTGACTAACATTATAGGTGTAAGGATGAAGCGAAGAACTTCACCAATCATTTAGAAAGGGGTTTTGTTTTTATGGCTAATGAAATGATGAATCGTAGGAATGATATGTGGGATCCATTTTTTGACCGTTTATCGCGCGGATTTTTCAACAACGGCTGGGATGGAACCTCAAAAACATTGAAGACCGACGTGAGTGAATCAGATACTGATTACAAAGTTAAAATCGATGTGCCAGGAATTGATAAAAAAGATATTAAATTGGATTATCAAGATGGCGTACTAAATGTGGAAGTGAAGAAAGATAGTTTTGCTGATCATGAAGATGAAAAGCATAATGTTACGATGACCGAACGAAGCTATGGTATCATGCGGAGAAGTTACGAATTACCAAGAGTTAAGGCTGAAGATATTAAGGCTAAAGTTGATAATGGAGTTTTATCAATTACCTTACCTAAGGCCAGTGGTGAAAAGACTTCCGGAATTGAAATCGAATAGAAACTAAATAAAAAACCGTGTTACGATTGTGTCTCGCAACGCGGTTTTTCTTTACATAAGTTAATCGGGATCATCGGGATGTATTTTCATTAGTGTAGGGCGGCCATAGTAGTATCCTTGGCGTAAATCGATATTCATAGAATCGGCCCAAGCATCATCATTATCATCTTCGATACCTTCCAAAATGAAACGCATTTGATGTTTAGTTGCTAGGTTTTGCCAAAAGGTAACGTGATTTTCAGCGGCAGATTCGTTCAAATGCTCTTTATAATTTTGGAGAGCGTATTTAAGTTCACGAGTGTATGGTAGTAGAGGCTTAACTGCAGGCCATGTATTAATTCCGCTACCAACGTCATCGAGACAAAATTGGATTCCAAAGTCATTCAATTGCGTAACAACTTCAATTAATTGCTCATCAGACACCGAGGGTTTAACATCATTTTCAATTAATTCGATAATTAATTTAACTGGACGTAAAACTGTCTGGGCGGCAATTAAAGCGTGAATTAGTTGATCATCAAGAATTTGGTTACGATCAACATTAAATGAAACTGAACCAACTTTAAGAGATAATTCTTTAGCAGTTGCAATCAGTAATTCTGCCATATCATGGGCTGGAATTGCTGAAAAAGAAGCAGGCATTCGCCAGGTCCCATCGCGGTATTCTTTGATCAGCATCTCGTAACCAATTACTGAATCAACAATCGTATTTAACTGCGGTTGGATAAAAAATCTAAGCATTAAGTAAACTCCTTGAAATTTGGCGTGGTTAGTTTGCTAATTTTCCTTATTAAAGCATTTACAAAGTCTTAATCCAGTCTAAAATTAAAATATAAAGCATCTGGAATCGTGTAAAAAATTCTTAACAAGTAAGTCCAGTATAAAACAAGTAGGAGGCAAAATGAAAGTAGCAATCATCGGGTGTACCCATGCTGGTACAGCAGCAGTGAGAGAAATCTTACGACAAAATCCGGATACGGAGGTAGATATTTATGAACGTAATAATAATATCTCTTTCTTATCATGTGGAATCGCATTGTATCTGAATGGACGCGTAAAACGGCTAGAAGACATGATGTATGATGATGCAGAGGATCTCCGTTCAGAAAAAATTCGGGTGAACCTGCGACATGATGTTCTAAAAATTGACCGAAATCAAAAAGAGATTTTGGTACAAAACATGGAAGACTATAGTATTCGTCGTGAACATTACGATAAATTAGTGATGTGCACGGGTTCAGCAGTGACCTTACCTCCAATTAAAGGCATTAATCATAAACGAGTAATGCTATGTAAAAACTATGAACAAGCGCAGACTTTACACCAAGTTTTAAAACCCCACCAGCGAGTTGCATTAATTGGTGGAGGATATGTTAACGCAGAGTTAGCAGAAAGCTTGTCTGATTTAGGTTGTCAAGTAACCTTATACCATAGTCATGATGTGATTTTAAATAATTACGTGGATGTACAGCTGAGCAAAATGTTAGTTGAAATCCTGGAAGATCACGGGGTCAAAGTTAAACTTAATAGTAAAGTCGCATCATTCACGGATCAAAAGGACTCCTTACTGGTTACTACCATTCATGATCAAAATGAAGAAGTTGACGTAGCGATTGTTTCAAAAGGCTTCATCCCGGTAACTAATTTGTTAGAGGGGCAGGTTAAAATGAGTCGTAATGGTGCAATTTTAACTAACGAATATGGACAAACTTCTGATCCGGATATTTACGCGGCAGGAGATGCTCGTACTGTACATTACAATCCGACGGATACAGATAGCTATATCCCATTGGCGACGAATGCAATTCGCCAAGGTAAATTAGTTGGTATTAATATTTTCGGTAATCGTTGGCCTGAAATAGGTTCGCAAGGAACATCAGGCTTACAATTGTTTGGTTATACATTAGCTACTACCGGTTTAACCTATCAACGAGCTTTAGATGCTGGTTTAAAGGTCAAATATATCAGCTATGAGGACAATTATCGTCCAGAATTTATGCCGACAACGGAAAAAATAAACAGTATAATTGTTTATGAACAGGACAGTTTAAAAGTTCTGGGGGCCCAATTCTTTAGTGAACATAATGTTTCTCAATTGGCTAATACAATGTCTTTAGCAATTCAGAATCAAAATACGCTGAAAGATTTAGCATTTGTGGATATGTTATTCCAACCATACTACGATCGACCATTTAATTTTATTAACTTGGTAGCGCAGGCAGGGTTGCAACAAGAAGGGCTAATTTAAAGAAGGAAGCGCGTAAATATGACAAGAACTGAACGAGAAAAAATGACTGCTGGAGAACCTTACCAGCAGTTTGATGCTGAATTAATTGGTCGTCGAAAGTTCATCCGTCAACAATTACAAGTGATTAACAACGAAACAGACAATGAGAAACGTAATGGTGGCTTTAAAAAACTACTAGGTGATGTAGGTGACGATTTCTTTGTCGAGAGTGAATTCAAATTTGATTATGGATGGAATATTCACATTGGTAATCATTTTTATGGCAACTACGATATGACTTTCCTTGATACGTGTCCAATTACGATTGGTGAACACTGTTATTTTGGTCCTAACGTGGGGCTGTATACTCCTATTCATCCACTTGATCCCGTTAAGAGAAATGCTGATGTAGAATTAGGTGCTCCAATTACAATTGGTAATAGCTGTTGGTTTGGAGGACGAGTGACCGTTTTACCTGGGGTAACTTTGGGCAATAACGTCGTCGTGGGTGCTGGATCAGTGGTAACAAAGAGTTTTGGGGACAATGTGGTAATTGCGGGAAATCCTGCCAGAGTAATCAAACAAATCTAGCCTAATTTGATATTTAAATTAATAGTAGTAACATGAAAGTAACAGGTATGACGAATTTCGGAGCAATCCGATCGAGCAACGCTATGCAGGTGTGAACTTAATACGCCAATGGTGTTGCTTTTTTTGTACCAATTTTTTGAAAATATGGGAGGAATTTTTTATCTTACACAGTAAGAATGTCGATCGAGCTGTCTTTTTACCAACAATGGTGTTATTTGGGGTTGTATCAATCATCCTCATCACAGGCGGCCCAGCCGTTCAGCAATTAATGAACGCGTTGTTGTCATTCGTTACAAGCAAATATGAGTGGTTGTATATCTCAATTTATGTCATCAATTTCATGTTTTTTATCGTTTTGATTTTTAGTAAATACGGTAAAATCAGATTCGGAAAGGCTGATCCAGCTAAAGACTATAGTGGTTTTCAATGGGGAAGCATGGTTTTTGCAACTGCAATTGATGCAAGTATTTTGATGTTAAGTGCAACTGATCCATTGCAATACCTTCAGCACCCGGCATTTGGCGCGAAGCCATTATCGACCCAAGCGTTTGCCTATGCTAACGTAGTGGGCGAGTTTAATTGGGGGCCGATGGCATGGATGATGTTTGCAACTGCCACCGTTGCTATTGCTTATACAATGTATGTAAAAAAAATTCCAGTAATGCGATTAAGTACTGTAATTCCCCTCTTGAAGGGCGATCAATTATACAAAAAAGTTTTACGTCAACTAATTGATTTCTTAGTCGTTTTTGGGATCATGGGCGGAATTGGTTCTTCGATTGGAATGGAAATTCCCGTGATTGCACGTGTTTTAAGTATTATCGTAGGTATTAAAGATACGATTTATTTAAAACTATTTTTATTCTTTATTTTATTGATTTTATTTACGTTAACCGTGTATGCAGGTTTAAATAAGGGAATTAAAAAACTATCAGCATGGCACATTTATTTGGCAATTATTTTCTTAGCAATTGTTTTAGTAGCTGGTCCAACTAAATTTTTAGTGGGCTCAGAAGGTCAAACCTTGAAATTAATGGCGCAACATTTTACTGCGCTTTCCTTTAATAAAGCTAATGCTGGCACCAATGGTTTTGCTCAACATCAAACCCTGTTTTATTGGGGTTGGTGGTTAGCCTACATGCCGGTAATGGGGTTATTTATTGCCCGGATCTCGCATGGTAAGACGATTCGCCAAGTTGTTTTAGGGATGATGACTTATGGAGTCGGTGGCTGTATTTCATTTTATGCAGTTTTAGGGGGCTATGCTCTATGGCTTCAACAATCAGGTACTTTAAACATCGTGCACATTTTGAATACACAAGGACAAGCAGCAGTTCAAGCAGCATTGATTACAACTTTGCCGATGAATAAATTGATGCTAATTCTTTTCTGTGTTTCATGTTTTATCTTCTTAGCAACGACGATTTCTTCTTCTGCATTTATTGTTTCATCATTCACCAGTCTAGACTTGTCGCATGGTCGCCAACCTAGCCGATGGAATCGAATGGCTTGGGTCATCGTGTTTATTATTTTCTCGTTAGGAATTGTTATAGTAGGTGGATTTGAGGTCGTTCAAGCAATCTGTACGGTTGCAGGATTTCCGCTAATTTTTGTATGTATTTTGTTATTATATTCTATCTATCAAGATGTAACTGGACGTGAATTTAATCGGGTTAGAATGCCTAGTTACCTCCCCGTTGTTAATCTCCGTCCTTTGCAAAAAATGATGGTTAGTTATCATTTGATGCATAACATTAGTCAGGACGATTTTTAAATGAATTTTTTAATTTATATCAGGATCGAGTTGGTCTAAAATAGGACATAGATACCGATGAATAGGGGGATGTTTTTATGGCAAAAGTAGAAAGCTTTGAATTGGATCACACAAAGGTAAAGGCTCCGTACGTACGTTTAATTACAGTTGAAACGGGAAATAAGGGCGATAAGATTTCTAATTTCGATTTACGTTTAGTTCAACCAAACGAAAATGCGATTCCCACTGCAGGACTACATACGATTGAACATTTGCTAGCTGGATTATTGCGAGATCGAATGGATGGAATTATCGACTGTTCTCCATTCGGATGTCGAACAGGTTTCCATTTGATTGCTTGGGGAGAACCTACAACCACAGAAGTTGCTAAAGCATTGAAGGGTGCACTAGAAGAAATCGCAAATGTTACTAAGTGGGAAGATGTACCAGGTACGGACATCTACAGTTGTGGTAATTACCGTGATCATTCACTATTTTCAGCTAAAGAATGGGCGAAAAAGATTTTGGATGACGGTATCAGTGACCAACCTTTTGAACGAAATGTAATTTAATAAATTAAAAACCGAAACCGAATTAGAGTAGTTTGAATGCTGCTTTAATTCGGTTTTTTTGTACAACGGATAGATCATTAATTTTAGAAGTGACAATTGAAAAGCTTTTGTCAAAGAATGAAGAAAGGAATAGTTTACACCAAAATTATGAGTAAAAAGTAATCTCCAACACGGTTTAGACCTAAAAATTTTGAAATTAATCGATTAAAAAATCTGTAATAGTAACCTTATTTTATAAAAATAGGTTACTATTATATATAATGAATTTGTTTCAAAATTAAAGAAGGTAGGTTTTAAAAATGGAGAGAAGCAACCAAAGTGCAGTAAAAATGATGACTTTAGCAGCAATGATAACAGCTTTAACGATTGTGATGGGGCTGATGCCTAGAATTCCGCTCTTGTTAATTCCAGTTCCCATTGTCTTACAAAATATGGGAGTAATGATGGCTGGTGACATGCTAGGTACTAGATATGGAACGTTATCAGTAGGAATATTTTTATTATTAGTAAGTTTGGGATTGCCAATCCTTTCCGGTGGTTTAGGTGGTGCCGTAGTATTTTTAGGAGCTACCGGGGGCTATTTAGTGGCTTGGTTGTTTGCGCCACTAGTAATTAATTTAATCAAGAATGTTTTGAAAGGCAAAATTAAGAATCAATTAATACTTAGTTTACTTTCTGTTTGGCTTGGAGGAGCAGTTTTTATTGATGTATTTGGTGCGTTCTGGTTAGCGATTCAAGCACCCATGCCACTTTCAACGGCCATGTTTTCTACTTTATTATTTATCTCAGGTGATACAATCAAAGCTATTTTAGTAATTATCATAGCCAATCGATTGGAGAAGATAGTACACTTAAACTAGTTAAATAGATTAAGGGTGGTTATAAGATGGGGAATAAAACAAGCCAAAAAGTTTTATTAGAATTATTGAAAGATCGAGATCGTTGGGTATCTGGAAATGAAATAGCAGATAGTCTAGGCGTTACCCGCGAAACGATTTGGAAAAATATTAACCTATTAAAGAAACGCGGTCACCAAATCCAAAGTCAGAAAAATCTAGGTTACAAATATGAAAGTAGCTCTAAGTTGGATGAAGTAGTCATTAATTTTTATAAAAATAAAAGTGTTGATCATGTTGCTGTTGAAGAGCAAGTCGATTCAACTCAAATGTATGCTAAAAACTATCTCGCTACTCACCAAGTCGAAAAGGCATTTGCTGTGATTAGCGAGCAGCAAACGCAAGGATACGGACGAAGAGGACGTAGTTTTTACTCACCCAAAGAACAAGGACTTTACTTTAGCATAGTTATCCCTAAGCCCACTTTTGAAATTAACCAGGTGGGCTTAATAACTACTGGGGTTGCCTATGTGATTGCACAAACATTTAAAGATTTCTTCCCTGAACGTGAATTTAAATTGAAATGGGTTAACGACATTTTAATGAATCGACGAAAGGTGGCAGGAATTATTACTGAGGCAATTACCGAAGTAGAATCTGCTTCTACGCAAGCGTTTGTAATCGGGGTGGGAATTAACTTAACCACGCCTGAATTTCCAGAAGAATTACAACAAAAAGCGGGAGCCATTGTTGCTAAAAATGAACCGAACATTGATCGTAATTTAATCGCCGCCCAATTAATTAATACGATTGTAGATAATTGGCAAAATTATTTAGATGGCAGCTTTTTGTCCGAGTATCGAAGAATGTCAATCGTAATTGGTAAGCCAGTTACCTTACAAGTCGGAACGAAACAAGTAAAGGGGATTGCAACGGATATTAACGAGTATGGAAATATCGTCGTAAAGTTGGATGATGGACAAGTTAAAGCTTTTAATAACGGTGAAATTACCAAGGTGAATTTGGACTGGTAATTATGGTCTCCGTAAGATATAGGTAATGAGCTTGAGCTTTTTTATTCATTGAGTGTTATCATGAAAGAATGTATCAGATAACGAAGGAGATGAATTACAATGAGTGAAAAAAACAGAAAGACATTATATATCTTAATTGCTGGAAACTTCTTAATTTGTTTGGGGATTGGTCTAGTCATACCCGTCACACCATTTATTAAGAATCATTACGGTTATACTACTACTCAAATGGGAATTATGACGGCATTGTTTGCTTTCTCGCAATTTATCGCTTCTCCATTAGTTGGACGAGTTTCAGATAAAATTGGACGTAAGCCACTGATTGTAGCGGGATTATTTTTCTACGCCGTTTCGGAAGTAATCTTTGCTTTATCAAATTCGTTATTACTATTTAACGTATCCAGAGTTGTTGGTGGCATTTCAGCCGCTTTGTTTATTCCAACGTCGATGGCTTTAGCATCTGATGTTACCACTACGGCGCAAAGGGCTAAGGTAATTGGTTGGATTTCAGCCGCATTTAGTGGGGGACTAATTTTAGGACCAGGGCTCGGTGGTGTATTAGCAAATATCCATTATAAAGTGCCGTTTTGGGCGGCTGCAGCCTTAGGGCTGGTTTCAACATTATTTACGTATTTGGTAATGCCGAAGACTGAAGTGAAAATAGAAGAAACGGAAATGACCAAGTTTACTAAGCCGAATGCTTTGAAAAGTGTCATGACGGCGCCACTAGTAATTCTATTTACGATGATTTTTGTAGCAGCCTTTGGGTTACAGGGATTCGAAAGTATTTATAGCATCTACGTTAACCAAGTCTTCAATTTTAGTTTAGGAACGATTGCACTAGTATTGACTTTTAATGGGATTTTCTCGTTGATTTTGCAAGTGTTTATCTTTGATTTCTTGGTGCGGAAAATGGGTGAAGTGAGACTGATTGGGGCATGCTTCTTAATTGGAGCAATTTTTGTTTTTTGGATTACCCAAGCTTATACTCAAATTGAAGTAATCATTGCTACATTAGTAGTTTTCTCTGCC
The DNA here is from genome assembly GCF_011800215.1 of Pediococcus sp. EKM201D. Taxonomy (NCBI): domain Bacteria; kingdom Bacillati; phylum Bacillota; class Bacilli; order Lactobacillales; family Lactobacillaceae; genus Pediococcus; species Pediococcus sp. EKM201D. The sequence goes on along the minus strand of NZ_JAALFK010000002.1, from coordinate 111,171 downwards.
TTCGATGTTTTACGTCCGGCCATCACCACCTTATTAACTAAGGAAGGTAAAGACAATCAAGGCTTAATTAATGGATTAAACATGTCTTTAACTAGTGTGGGGAACGTCATCGGACCAATTATTGCCGGAATGTTGATGGATTACAATACTCACATTCCATATATGATTGTCGCTGTAATTTTATTCATATCTTATGGAATTACTTTCATCGTAGGACATGTGATGAAAAAAGAAACACGGTAGATGATAAAAAACTGTAGCGGGGCGATCAAGCTCGGCTACAGTTTTTTGTTTGATATAGTTTGGAAAGTTTCATATTAAGATAGTTATTCCTTGAAAATGTTATACAATGAAAGCGTAAGCAATCTAATAATGGAGGGGGTACAATCATGATTAAAACTAATAGCAATTTAAATGAACTAAAAAAAGCTGCAACAAATTTAATTGGAATGGATAAAATACCAGCGGGTAAGTATCAATTAGCTGAAATTATAGCTCGAGGAATCGATGATACATTTGAAGCACGGGAGAGTGACGAATGGGAAATTGATGAGTATCTAAGAGATCGAGCTTTAAACTTTTGGTTTTACCCATCAATGAATCTGGAAGAATTAGTACCTAAATTAACAGATGAAATCGCAAATAACTGGGAAATTAAAAGAGGAGACGACCGGATGTTATCAACATGTTTAGCGGCCGTGTTGACTTATCATCCGCACAATTTATCAGTCACATTAGGAGAACTTTTAAAATCAGATCCGACGACTCAAAATTTAGCGACGTTAGAGGGCTTCAATATTACTAAGATTAATCAAATCCTAGTTCAACACAATGCACGCCCCTTATCAGTTAATTAAGTGCCTTAAGTTGTGTATAGTTTCGGAAGTTGTAAAATAAAAGGCAATAGTATTAGGAGGATTTTACATGGCAAAAAAACAACTAACACGGGCAGAGGTTCCGGAAGCGTTAACTTGGAACGTCACCGATATTTTTACAACTGAAGCAGATTTTAAAAAGGCCATTCAACAAGTTGAAAAACAAATTGTTGAAATTCAGGCCAATTCTAAACATATGACCGAGAGTGCTACACAGTTATTAACATTAACTGAATTACTTTATGAGAGTGAAGAACTCCTTATGAAAGTTTATGGATATGCGGCTCGGGTTAATGATGGCGATACTGCTGACCCACATGGGAACGATTTGATGAATCAAGCATTATTAATTGTTAATAAGTGGGAAGCAGCCGTATCATTTTATGATCCTAAAATAACGCAACTATCAGCAGCGCAATTAGATCAATTTTTAGATGATAAGCCAGAATTAAAACGATATGAATTTAATTTACGTCGAATTCAAGAGCAAGCTGCCCATACCCTTACTCCTGCTGAAGAAAAATTGTTGGCTCAACTTCAACCGGCGATTGATGATGCTTCAGACATTTCTTCGAAATTAGATGACGCTGATTTAGATTTTGGAATGATTAAAGATGAAAATGGCGAAGAAGTTCAATTAACTAATGCTACAGCCAGCGAATTTGCTACTTCAGCAGATCAGGACATGCGAATGCGTGCTAGTAAACAAGTTGCTAAGGCGTACCGTTCAATGCGGAATACCTTTGGTGCTACCCTTAAAAGCCATGTTCATGCCCAAAATATTTTAGCCACAATTAGGCATTTTGATAGTGCACGTCAGATGAATTTGGCTGATCAAAAAATTCCAGAAGCCGTTTACGATACGTTGATTAATACGACACATGAACATCTGGATTTGATGCATGATTATTATGCTTTCCGAAAAGCATACTTAGGATTAGATCATATGTATCAATTTGATCGACATGTTCCTTTGGTTGCAGATGCTAAGTTAAGTTTGGCATTTGAAGAAGGCAAAAAGGTTACGATGGCAGCCTTGGCTCCGTTAGGCAAAGATTATCAAAATTATTTGCAAGAGGAATTTGAACAACGTTGGATTGATGCAGCTGAAAATAAAGGGAAACGTAGTGGGGGCTATGAGGACGACGTTTATGGAGTGCATCCATATATCTTACTAAATTGGAATGATATTTATGATAGTACTTCAACGTTAGCCCATGAATCGGGCCACGCACTTCAGAGTGTTTACACGGATAAGGCCCAACCTTTCTGGTATTCACAATATCCAATCTTTATTGCTGAAATTGCTTCAACTTTAAACGAAAGCTTATTAAACCATTATATGTTAGAAAAATATGCTGATGATCCTCAAATTAAAGCATTTATTTTAACACAAGATGTGGACAACTTTATTGGCACGGTTTATCGTCAAACTCTTTTTGCGGAATTTGAGCATTTTATTTATACAGAAGATGCCAAAGGAACGACCCTTACCCCCGATTTGATGGCTGATAAATTTAACGGATTGTTTAAAGAATATAATGGAGATGCTGTAACAGATTTACCTTGGAAAGACGATACTTGGGCGCAAATTCCTCATTTCTATTACGATTATTATGTTTACCAATACGCTACATCTAAAGCCATCGCAACCGCTTTAGCCGATGATATTATTTCTGGTAAACCTGGTGCATTGGAAAACTATAAGAAATTCTTATCAGCTGGAGCAAGCAATTATCCAGTCGAAATAGTTAAACAGGCTGGGGTAGATGTAACTAAACGTGACTATCTTGATCAAGCATTTAAAATATTTGGTGAAGAAGTCGAAGAATTAAAGCGAATTTTATAATATTTAAACTAAGACATTGGAATTAAAGTCATAAAAAAACTCCCCGAGTTAAAATGGGGAGCATCTAGTTTTGTACATTCAATTTAGGCATGATACTTGTAATTTATCCTACTTGTACCATGTTTTTTATTTAATAAAATTGATCTTTTAAACTATTTGAAGAACTTAACTATATTTAATTTAGTTGGGTTCTTTTTTTATGGACTGAAGAAATTTTTAACTAGTATTGGGAATAAATTTTATTTTAGGGTCATATTTTTACTATGTGTCTTCGCGATAACTCTCTTGTAATAATCCATCGAAGAAATGCTGAATCGAGATTTGACCGCGTTGGGCTCCGACTTCTCGAATTCTTTGCATTTCATTATAAACGTTCTGGAAATCAAATAAACTGTTGGCATATTCTAGCAGAACTTCATTTTCGGGATATTCAATACACATACCGGCTAAATTGCAAATACCAACACGTAAGGCACGCCGAATTCTTTGAAAGGCACTTTTTTTCTCATGTTCATTTAAAGAAAGACTTTCTTGAAAATCAATCTTTGAGAAAGGAATATTTTGATCGACCATAACTTTAGCAATCCGTAAGATATCATCACAACCGTTTTCAGAAGCAATCCCTAAAAAGCGGAGGATTGAATGGATTCGATCGGTTCGAAGACGATGCTTAGATTGTGGTCGATTAAATGGTGTGGCAATTCCAGACGTTAATTTGTTAATTTCAGCCATTTTATCAACTACTTGGCAGTAAGAACCCACTAGCTTCGTAATATTTTTAAACTCCAGATGATTAAAAGGATAATCTAAATAAGCGTCAATTCCTACACGATAAGCTTCGTCTTTACAGGCCTCATTATGAGGTCCCACCACAATAAAGTGAGGTTTGATGTGGACTTGAGCGAGACGTTTGATCAAATTTAGCCCTTCTGGAAAAATTTCTAAGCAATTGATGATCATTACGTCGACTCTTAGTTGTAATAAATCGTCATAGGCACTATCAACATCGAAATTAACTCCAACCAGTGAGTTACTAAAATCCGATTCAATAATATTTTGAACGATGGAAACACTTGATTCATCGTCTGATAGTAAATAAAAGTTCATAGTCGGATCTCCTTTTGAAGTTTTTTGAAGTTATATGATACTTTATGAATTATACAATAATAAGATATAAAAATGAAAAAAATGACAATTTTTTTGTTATATAAAATATTTATTCAAAAAATAAGTGATTTTATTCAAAAAATATTCATTTATGAAAACGTTTTAAATAAAAATAATATTAATTTTTAAGAAAATCAATTGATCACTGAAGCTTTGTGAAAGCGCTTGCTAGAATTAAACACGTAATCAAATATAGAGGAGGACGTTAAAATGTCATTTAACTTACGTAACCGCAGTTTTTTAACCTTATCAGATTTTAGTACTCGTGAAATGGAATACATGCTTAATTTAGCTGAGGATTTAAAGAAAGCTAAATATGCTGGCTATGAAGGTAATCGCTTGGCTGGCAAGAATATCGCTTTGATTTTTGAAAAAGATTCAACTCGAACACGTTGTGCTTTTGAAGTTGGTGCTAAAGATGAAGGTGCTCACGTAACTTATCTTGGTCCTTCAGGCTCACACATTGGCTACAAAGAATCAGTTAAAGATACAGCTCGTGTCTTGGGTGGTATGTTTGATGGGATTGAATATCGTGGATTCTCACAACGCTCAGCAGAAACGTTAGCTGAATATTCAGGTGTTCCTGTATGGAATGGTCTAACTGATGAAGATCACCCAACTCAAGTTTTAGCTGATTTCCTAACGGCTAAGGAAGTTTTGAAGAAAGAATATAAAGATATTAAATTTGCTTTTGTTGGAGACGGTCAAGACAACGTATCTAATGCTTTGATGCTAGGTGCTGCTGTAATGGGAATGGAATATCACGTTGTAACCCCTAAAGAACTTGAACCAACCAAGGACGTCTTAGACAAAGCTAACGCAATTGCTGCTAAAACAGGCGGTAAAATCGTTGTTGAAAATGACGTTAAAGCTGGTGTTAAGAATATGGATGTTATCTATACCGATGTATGGGTATCAATGGGTGAACCAGATGAAATGTGGCAAAAGCGTATTAAATTATTGAAGCCATATCAAGTAACTAAAGAAGTGATGGAAGCTACCGAAAATCCAAATGCAATCTTTGAACACTGTCTGCCTGCATTCCACAATACAGACACATCAATTGGTAAAAAGATTGAAGAAAAATATGGTCTATCTGAAATGGAAGTTACTGATGAAGTCTTTGAAAGTAGTCAATCAGTTGTATTCCAAGAAGCTGAAAATCGGATGCACACAATTAAAGCTGTCATGGTTGCAACTTTAGGTGACTAAGGAGGGCGAGTTTATGTCAAAAATGGTGGTTGCCTTAGGTGGTAATGCTTTAGGAAAGAGCCCTGAGGAACAGTTACAGTTAGTGAAAAATACGGCTGCATCATTGATTGGTTTGGTACGTGATGATCATCAAGTAGTAATTAGTCATGGGAATGGTCCTCAAGTTGGGCAAATCAATCTTGGGATGAACTACGCCGCCGAACATGGTAAAACAGCAGCTTTTCCGTTCCCAGAGTGTGGGGCAATGAGTCAGGGTTATATAGGTTATCATCTACAACAAAGTTTACAAAATGAACTTGCAAAACGAAACATGGATAAAAATGTTGTGACAACTATAACTCAAATTGAAGTTGACCAAGATGATACTGCTTTTCAAAAACCGACTAAACCAGTGGGTGATTTCTACAGCAAAGAACAAGCCGCACAAATTGAAGCTGAAAAAGGATATACATTTGTCGAAGATGCAGGACGTGGATATCGCCAAGTTGTAGCTTCTCCATTACCAAAATCAATTATTGAAATCAATAGTATTAAAACGCTTGTCGAACACGGTGATTTGGTAATCGCTGGCGGTGGTGGTGGCGTTCCAGTCATTAAAACTGAAACTGGCTTAAAGGGAGTACCAGCTGTAATTGATAAAGATCGTTCGAGCGCCTTGCTAGCTGATAACATCGATGCCGATAAATTAATTATTCTCACAGCTGTTGACTATGTTTACGTTAACTATAATAAGCCAGAACAAAAAGTACTCAAGCAACTAAGCGTTGAAGAAGCCCAAAAGTACATGGATGACGGACAATTTGCAGCTGGAAGTATGCTACCAAAAGTACAGGCATGCTTATCTTTTGTTAAGGGACACCCTGAACGTGAAGCAATTATTACCTCATTAAATGGTTTGGATGACGCTTTGAAAGGTAATTTAGGTACAGTAATTCACGGCTAAATAATTTATTTAAGTACCAGGTAGAAAAAATAAGAATAGGAGTGTGATTATAGTGGCGAACGCAATTCATGTAACTTCAGAAATCGGAAAACTTAAGACAGTTATGTTACATCGTCCGGGTAAAGAAATTGAAAATATTACCCCGGATTCGATGGAAAGATTATTGTTTGATGATATTCCATATCTACCAATCGCTCAAAAAGAACATGACTTTTTTGCTAAGACCTTGACAGATCAAGGGATTGAAGTGATTTATTTTGAAAAATTGGCAGCTGATGCTTTAAGTGACGATGGAGTAAGAAAAGAATTCTTAAATAGAATGATTGCTGAATCTGGCTATGCAGTTGGAGTAATCCATGACGCTTTAATGGAATATCTTTACGCAATGGATCCTCAGATGATGATTAATCAAATTATTGAAGGGGTACGAGCAAGCGATGTTAATATTGTTACTCCTGACTTACAATCCGTTTCTGAGAATACAGATTGGCCCTTCTTAATGGACCCAATGCCTAACGCATACTTTACTCGCGATCCCCAAGCATCAATTGGAGATGGGTTATCTATCAACAAGATGACTTTTGAAGCACGCATGCGGGAGTCCTTAATTACCGAATATATCATGAACTACAATCCTCGCTTTGCTGGAAAAGTCAAGGTATGGCGAGACCGTAATCATCGTACCCATATTGAAGGTGGGGATGAATTAGTTTTAAATGATCATGTATTAGCAATTGGTATCTCTCAACGTACGACAGCGAATGCAATTGAAGATATCGCTCGTAATTTATTCAAAGATTCTAATTATGACACGATTATTGCAATTTCAATACCTCATAATCATGCAATGATGCATTTGGATACAGTATTTACGATGATTAATTATGAACAATTTACAGTACATCCAGCAATTTTAACTGGTGATGGAAAAGTTGATAACTGGGTACTTCATCCTGGTAAAGATGGTGAGATTACAATGGAACATCATACAGACATTAAGGAAGTCTTGAAGAAGGCTCTTAATAAGTCTGAAATTGACTTAATTCCAACTGGTAATGGTGATCCAATTGTGGCTCCAAGAGAACAATGGAATGATGGTTCAAATACGTTATCAATCGCTCCTGGCGTTGTTGTAACTTACGACAGAAATTACGTATCGAACGACTTACTACGTCAACACGGTATTCTGGTCCATGAGGTTCGTTCAAGTGAATTATCTCGCGGACGTGGCGGTCCACGGTGCATGTCCTGCCCAATTGTTCGTGAAGACATCTAAAAATAATTTTATGGCAGAAGTGAACTGTGGTACTAGAAAATAGTAGACAGTTTACTTTTGCCATTTTTATTAAATTTAAGAATGGAGTGAAGAACATGGAAAATAAAAACGGAATTGGGCGACTAGGCTTAACCGCCTTAATTGTTAGCTCTTGTATTGGAACCGGAATCTTTGGAATTACCAATGCGGTTGCCGCTGCTGCCGCACCAGGACCAGCATTATTGTCTTGGTTGTTTGTTGGAATTGGTTTTTTGTTCTTAGTTTTATCATTAAATAATTTATCTGAAAAACGCCCCGATTTAGAAGCAGGAATTTTTAGTTATGCGGGAGCTGGATTTGGTCCATTAGGTGAATTCATTTCTGGATGGGCTTACTGGCTTTCAGCTTGGCTTGGAAACATTGCTTTTGCAACCATGCTGATGAGCGCGATTGGAACTTTTCTACCGGCTTTCAAGGGTGGCCAAAACTTACCATCAATAATTGTAGCAATTATTTTCTGTTGGGCTTTAACTCTACTTGTCAATCGTGGGGTAGAAAGTGCTTCGTTTGTTAACACCATTGGAACTTTCTTTAAGATAATTCCACTAGTTTTGTTTATTATCATTGTAATTATTTTCTTTAAAGGTCACATGTTTACAACTGATTTTTGGGGAAACGTTGCCAATAACTTTTCCAAAGGAACTACAACCGGATCAATTTTTGAACAATTGAAGGGAACATTATCAACTTTAATTTGGGTATTCATTGGTGTTGAAGGTGCTTCAGTTATGGGCCATCGTGCTAAAACTAGAAGTCAAGCTCAGCAAGCCACGATTATCGGCTTTGTTTTACTTCTGATAATTTATGTCATGATTTCAATTATCCCTTACGGAACACTAACACGTGCCCAGTTGGCGGGTGCTGAACAACCAGCTTTAGGAAATGATTTACAATTAATTGTTGGTAGTTGGGGCGCAATGATTATTAATATAGGTTTGATCATTTCTACGGTTATCTCATGGTTATCGTGGACGATGTTACCAGCTGAAACTACAATGTTAATTGCTAAAGATAAGGTTATGCCAAAAGTTTGGGGTAAATTAAATGAAAGAAAAGCTCCAACAACGTCACTAATGATTACAGCGGTTCTACAAACTATTTTCTTATTCTCATTGCTATTCACCTCCGAAGCTTATAATTTTGCTTATTCATTAGCTTCAGCAGCTATTCTATTCTCCTACCTATTTGTGGGATTGTATCAAATGAAATACAGCTACAAGGAAAAGCAATGGGGACAGTGGACAATTGGCTTAATTGCAGCTTTATTCCAGTTTGCCTGCATGGTGCTATCTGGTTGGCAACAAATTTTGTTAGTCTCTATCAGTTTCATCCCAGGATTCATTATCTATTATCAAGCAACGAAAGAAAATAAACGTACTTTAACTGGTAAAGAGAAAGGTATGATGGGGATGATTTTGATTCTCAGTTTGATTGCCATTTATTTGGTAGTTAATGGAACAATTGTTGTGAGCTAATTAAGCAGGTTAAAAGTATAATTTGCCTAAGAAATTAAGACGAAATATGATTTTTTTGATTATATAGGGTATTGGACACTAATTTAAGTTACGAAGAATTTAGATAAATATTCTGAAGCATCACGTATATCAAATAACTAATTAAAATTTTTGGGAGTAATTTGAATGACAGAGAAAAATGGGAAAATAGGCTTATTAACTTTGAGTGCCCTAGTGATTAGTTCATCTATTGGTAGTGGTGTTTTTGGAATTATGTCAGATCTTGCGAGGGCTGCAGCGCCGGGACCGGTTTTAATTACGTGGTTTATTGTTGGTTTGGGTGTTATGATGCTGGCTTTATCGTTAAATAACTTATTATTAAAAGAACCAGAGCTAGAGGGAATATTTTCTTATCCCAAGAAAGGATTTGGCCCTTTCATGGGTTTTATTAGTGGTTGGGGATATTGGTTGTCGGCATGGTTGGGTAGTGTGGCATTTGCAACCTTCCTGATGAGCACAATAGGTTATTTTTTTCCAATTCTTAGGTCAGAACGAAACTTACCATTAATTCTAATTGCAAGTATCTTTTCATGGGGACTGACATATCTAGTTAACCGCGGCATCGAAGGTGCTGCCATAATTAATACAATTGTAACCGTATGCAAATTGATTCCTTTATTTGTATTTATTGTATTTGGAATTATTCTTTTTAAAGGCGGAATGTTTACGCATGCCTTTTGGAATAATATGAATAATAATTTTGTTGGTGGAGATGTTATAGGTCAAGTTAAGAACTGCATGATGGTAATGATGTGGGTTTTTGTTGGAATTGAAGGTGCCTCAATACTATCAGCACGAGCTGAAAAGAAATCGGATGCGGGAAAAGCAACCATTTTGGGTTTGATTAGCTTATTAGTTATCTACATTTTGGCATCAGTTTTACCATATGGATATTTAACCCAAGAACAGTTGGCAACGATTAAACAACCAGCCATGCTATATATATTTGAAAAGATGGTTGGTACTTGGGGTGGATACTTCATTGGAATTGGATTAATTGTATCAATCCTAGGTGCATGGCTTTCTTGGACGATGTTACCAGCCGAGACAATGTTATTGATGGCAAAGCAAAAACTATTACCAGAATATTTTGGGAAAATTAATGATAAAAAAGCTCCCACCTTTGCCTTAATTTTAACGGCTGGATTAATACAGATTTTCTTATTCACCCTATTTTTTACAACTAAAGCATACAATTTTGCTTATTCTCTTTGTACCGCAGCGGTGATTGTGTGTTATATCCTAGTTGCGGCTTACCAGATTAAATATTCGTGGACACATATCCATGAAAAAGGAAATCATCAACAATTGGTAATTGGTGTCCTAGCCTTGTTGTTTGAAGTAATAGGCATTTTAATGGCAGGGTTAAGTCATTTATTGCTATGTTTTATTGCATACATCCCTGGAATTTATTTTTATGGTCAGGCTCGTAAAAATAATGGACACGAATATTTCCTCTCTAAGGGAGAATTGATAGTAACAGTATTTATAACAATTGGTGCTCTAATTGGAATGGGGTTAGTGATAATGGGAAAAATTATAGTTTGAATTGTAGGAAAATAAAGGTACAACGATTAAAGAAATTCAAGATATGGAAGCATTAGCCAGCGAACTAAAACATTAACCACTTCGAGTGTGCAATCAAAGCTTATACAAGCTTTGATAACAAAGTGTGCCGGAGATTTGTATATTTCTCACATTCATTAAACAACAAAAAATTTGTATAGCCTCAAAGAGATCATATTTAAAAATCATTTTTAATTAAGTAAATAATTTAAAGTAGTTGATTGAAAAAATATAAGTTCAAAAATTTTAATATATGGCCTGAAGCGTTTTAAGTTTAGAAAGTTTAACTTCCAAAATGGTGTCTGACGCTTAAGGCCATATTTTATATCCACATAAAATATGAGGTGATAAAAATGACCAGTAAAGCTAAAAGACGTTTTAAGTTAAAAATGCCCGGGGCCTTTGTAATTTTATTTATTTTAACAATTGTAGCAGTTATTGCGACATGGACAGTCCCTTCTGGTAGTTATGCTAAGTTAGCCTATAATCAGACTACTTCAAGTTTGCAGGTTAAAGATCCTGGGGGCAAGGTTCATAAGGTACCTGCCACTCAAAAGGAATTAAATAAGTTGGGAGTTAAGATTAATATAAAAAAATTTACTTCAGGAGGGATTACGCAAGAAATTTCGATTCCCAATACATATCAGCGTTTGAAGCAACATCCAGCTAGTATTACTAAAGTGACTACGAGTATGGTACGTGGAACAATTGAAGCTGTAGACATTATGGTATTCATCTTTGTCTTAGGCGGGTTGATTGGGGTTGTTAGGGCTAGTGGAGCATTTGAATCAGGACTGGTTGCTTTAACCAAGAAAACTAAAGGTCATGAATTTTTATTAATTTTTTTGGTAGCAATTTTGATGATATTAGGTGGAACGTTGTGTGGGATTGAAGAAGAGGCCGTAGCTTTTTATCCAATTTTAGTGCCGGTATTCATTGCAATGGGATATGATTCCATAGTATGTGTAGGAGCAATCTTTTTAGCAAGTTCGATTGGAACAGCATTTTCAACGATTAATCCGTTTTCAGTCGTAATTGCATCGAATGCGGCGGGAATTAATTTTACAGAAGGAATTGGATGGCGTGTGTTTGGATGCATAGTGGCAGCTATTTTTGTTGTAGGTTATTTATACTGGTATAGTCGAAAAGTTAAGGACAACCCTCAGTTTTCATATTCGTATGAAGATCGTAACACGTTCAATAGTAAGTGGTCGGTTGAAAGTACTGATGACAGTGAGGCAAGTTTTACTAAACGGAAGAAAATTATTTTATTGTTATTCGTTGCCGGATTTCCACTGATGGTGTGGGGGGTAATGACGCAGGGATGGTGGTTTCCAACCATGGCGTCTTCGTTCTTAGCATTTGCGATTATTATCATGTTTCTGACTGGTACAGGAGCAAATGGTATTGGTGAAAAAGGCGTTGTAGATGCGTTTGTTAATGGAGCATCTAGTTTGGTAGGAGTTTCTTTGATTATTGGGCTAGCACGTGGAATTAACCTTATTTTAAATGAGGGGATGATCTCTGATACAATTCTAGATTTCTCTTCAGCTCTAGTAGCTAACATGAGTGGTCCAATATTTATTATTGTGATGTTATTGATTTATTTTGTATTGGGATTCATTGTTCCGTCTTCTTCTGGATTAGCAGTCTTATCGATGCCGATTTTGGCCCCTTTGGCTGATACAGTTGAAATACCAAGATTTGTGGTAGTAACAGCATACCAATTTGGTCAATATGCAATGTTATTCTTAGCACCAACTGGATTAGTAATGGCGACGTTGCAAATGTTAGACATGCAGTATTCACACTGGTTAAGATTTGTATGGCCTGTGGTGGTCTTCTTATTAGTATTTGGCGGAGGAATCCTAGTAGCACAAGTTTTAATATATTAAAAAATAAAAACACCGGAATTTAAATTCCGGTGTTTTGCTGCTTTAATATTAAGCATAAAGGGTAAAAAGGGTCGATGAATTATAAAGTGTTAATTGTTAAGGGATCAAATTGAAGCAAATTGCTCCTAGAATGGCACCAACAACTGGTCCCAAAATAGGAACCCAACTATAGGCCCAATCTGAGCCGCCTTTGTTAGCGATTGGAAGCATCGCATGTGCGAGACGAGGACCTAAATCCCGCGCAGGATTGATGGCGTAACCGGTAGTTCCGCCAAGTGAAAGTCCGATTGCTGTAATGAGAACCCCAACAGCGATGGGATTAAGACCCTGAGTGAATTGTCCCCGAGTAAAGGCTAATAAACCGAAAATAAGTACTGCTGTACCAACAACTTCACTAATAAAGTTCATGCTGTAGTTGCGAATAGCAGGTTCTGTAGCAAAGGTACCAAGAATAGCATCTTTATCTTTGGTTTCTTTCCAATGTGGGTAATAATGAATCCAAACGATAATTCCACCAACTAAACCACCTAAAATTTGAGCAATGCTATAAGGAATAACGCTTGACCAAGGAAATTTACCGGCAATTGCCATTCCGACTGAAACTGCAGGATTTAAATGGGCAGGGCTGAGAAAAGAGGATGCATAAACCCCTAATGTAACAGCTAATCCCCAGCCTAAAGTAATGGCGATCCAACCAGAGCCTTCAGCTTTTGACTTTCTAAGGCTAACTCCAGCCACAACACCGTCACCAAGTAAAACTAGTACAAATGTTCCAATAAACTCCCCCAGTAGTTGAAGCGATAAACTATTATCCATGAAAAGGTTCCTCCTATTTTAGGTAAGTAAGGCTAGCTTCATCGATTGTTTCTTGGAGTTTCTTCGCTTGAGCTTCACGCTCTTCGTCAGACCATTCGAAGTAACGAGCCATTTCATTAATAACACCCTTTTTAACATCATCAATTGTATCGTGGTGGAAAAGAAGGTGATTGGTACGGCGGAGCAAGTAGTCAACAGGTGTCAGCGTCATTTCTTCATTCATTGAATAATGTAGACTAATTGTCTCAGCAAGTGTTAGTCCGGGTGCTGCTTCAATTTTCCCAATCTGGCTAAATACACGAGCAGCATTTGATCCAAATAGGTTAGCTATTTGTTCAGCCTCAGCTTTTGATAGACCACTTTCAATTCCTTGTTTAGCGAAGAATGAAAGGGTAGCGTCGACGTTATTAGGATCGATGTCACCACCAGAAACTTGGAGATGCTTAGAATCAATTTCGTTGAATGTTTCGTTGAAGTCTTCTTTGAGAACTTTGGTGATTAGAGCAATGGCTCCAGCAGCCATTTTACGATAATCGGTAATTTTTCCACCTGCAAGGGTGATTAGCCCATCGTTTGCAACGTCGAGGGCGCTACCACGAGATACAGCAGAAGGATTTTTTTCTGAGAGGGTGCTTTCTAGATTATTAAGGACATCTTCAACGTCAACTCGATCAGCTTCTTTATTTTCATACTTATTTACAATATCAATGACTTCATCAAAGCTATCCGAAGTAATTTTTCCGGAATTACCACCATTGTAGTCTGAGCTACCATTGGAAGAAATTAGAGGACGTAAACCTGCCCAACTAGCTTCAATATCATCAATCGTAATCTTAGCTTCTGGATAATGTTTATTAATGATACTTAACAAGTAATCGACGTCCTCTTGCTCAACTCGTGGATGCAAGAAGTCGCCTTTGTAATCTGTATCGGTGGTTCCAAAATAGGTCTTTCCTTCGCGAGGAATTGCGAAAATCATACGACCATCTTGTTTGCCAGAGTCAAAGTAAGTTGGCTGAGGGACGTTTAGACGTGAGCGATCAACAACCAAGTGCACCCCTTTAGTAGGGCGCATCTGTGGAACAACTTCTTCTTTATCATCCATTTCACGAATAAAGTCCGACCAAGGACCCGTTGTGTTGATTACCAATTTAGCGTGAATATCAAATTCTTCACCAGTTAAGAGATCTTTAACGTTAACACCATTTACACGACCATTTTCATCATGCAGAATGTGTTGAGCTTTGATATGACTGACCATTAAGCCACCATTTTCATGAGCTTTTTTGATGTTTTCAATCACTAAACGAGCATCATTATTACGAAAATCAAGGTAAACACCACCACCCAAAAGACCTTCCGGATTAAGTTGAGGCTCACGTTGAAGAACCTCGTCTTTTGAAATAGTGTAGTTGGTGTATTTAGGATCTGTAACACCAGCAAGTTGATCGTACAAATTCATTGCAATTTTAACTGAAAACATATCAAAGGTTGATCCAGGTTCGTCATAAATTGGAAGAAGCATTGGATCAGGGCGAGGAATATGAGGGGCAATTCCTTGAACAACCGCGCGTTCTTTAACGGTATCAGAAACTACCTCGACATCGAAGTTTTTAAGATAACGAATTCCACCATGAACTAACTTGGTTGAACGAGAAGATGTTCCTTCAGCGAAATCTTGCATTTCAATTAGGGCGTTGTTCATACCCATGGCGCTTGCTTGAATAGCAACACCTGCGCCGGTGATTCCACCACCGATGGTAAGTAAGTCGAGCGTTTCATTTTTCAATCTTTCGATATCTTGTTTTCTACTAATTAATGAGAATGACATGAAATAAGCCTCCTAAGTTATTTTGATTGTCGTGGTCGATGTTTAAATTGACGAGTTGCTGCAACCGCTTCTTGCCAACCTGTGTATAAGTCTTCACGCTCATCAGTTGACATCTTTGGTTTGAATACCTTCCCTGGCTTATATTCTTTCTTTAAATCTTCAAGGTCTTTCCAGAATCCAACTGCTAATCCCGCAAGAAATGCGGCGCCTAGAGCGGTGGTTTCGAGATCACTAGCACGATCAATTTCAATTCCTAAAATATCAGATTGGAATTGCATCAAGTAATCATTATTAGAAGCGCCACCATCGACACGAATGGAAGGAATATCAATTCCTGAATCCTTTTTCATAGTGTCAATAACGTCACGAGATTGGTATGCAAGGGATTGAAGGGTAGCTTTAATGAAATCTTCACGGGTAGTTCCACGAGTGATTCCAAAAACTGAACCTCGAGCATTAGGATCCCAGTACGGAGCACCCAGTCCGGTAAAAGCTGGTACAACATAGACTTCATTATCATTTTGAGAAGCAACAGCGGCTGCCTCTGATTCAGAAGCCTTTTTAAACAGTTTCATTCCATCACGAAGCCATTGAATTGCCGAACCAGCCACAAAAATACTACCTTCTAGTGCGTAATAGACTTTGCCATTAATACCGTAACCAATGGTGGTTAATAAATTATTATCAGATAATTGCGGTTTTTCACCTGTGTTCATTACGGTAAATGCACCAGTCCCGTAGGTATTTTTGACCATTCCGGGTTCGAAAGCTAATTGACCAAATAAGGCCGCTTGCTGATCGCCAGCCATTCCAGAGATGGGAACTTCGCTACCATAAAAGTGGTAATCTTTGGTTTTACCGTAAATGGTAGAGTTAGGTTTAACTTCCGGAAGCATTGAAGCGGGGATATTAAGTAAAGCGAGAATTTCTTTGTCCCATTCTAATTTGTGAATGTTATATAACATGGTGCGGCTAGCGTTGGAATAGTCAGTGACGTGCACATCACCATCCGTTAATTTCCACATTAGCCATGTATCAATGGTTCCAAACAACAGCTCGCCGCGTTCGGCGCGTGCTTGTGCGCCATCAACGTGGTCAAGAATCCAGCGAATTTTGGTTGCCGAGAAGTAAGCGTCTGTAACTAGTCCCGTTTTTTGGTGAATCATGTCGCCATACCCATCTTTTACGAGTTGTTCAGCAATTTCTGCTGTCTGTCGAGATTGCCACACTACAGCGTTATAAATGGGAAGCCCGGTCTTTTTATCCCAAATCACGGTAGTTTCTCGTTGATTGGTAATACCAATTCCACTAATTTGGTTGGGCTTAATTCCTGACTCGATAAATGCATTAGCAATGGTCGACAATACGGCATTCCATATTTCGTTGGCATTATGTTCTACCCATCCAGGTTTCGGAAAGTACTGTGGAAATTCTCTTTGAGCATCTGCCATTTTATTTCCAGCATGATCAAAGATGATTGTACGAGTACTAGTCGTCCCTTCGTCGATGGCAAGAATATATTTGTCTGCCATGTCCGTACCTCCGTTTTTTTAAATTGTTAAGATTCAAGAAAGCGCTTTCTAAAGATCTCGTTGTTAATTATAAATCGTTTTTAATAATTAAAAAACAAAAACGCTTGTGAAATATTGTCTAATATTTATCATTTTTTTAAAAAATGTTTTATTATTTGAAAGTTAATATCATTTTATAATCCGAAGTGACTGTTATAGGGGATTTTGATGCGGATAATTGACAAAAAAGTGCTATTAATTAATGATTCAATCATTATTTGGTACAAATAAAGGAACTAGTCGTAAACTCACTATAAAAAGAAGCATCAAGCAGCACGCTAAGTGCTGTTGGATGCTTCTTTAGTGGTTTAGTTTATTTTTGCAAAATGGGCAGCGATTTTTTTACGATTTCCCCGATGAGTAGTAACAATCAACGTATCACCAGGTTTAATTACTGAATCACCACTTGGAATAATTGAATTAGAGCCGCGACGAATGCTAATTAATAAACTTTCTTTGGGCCAAGAAATATTGCGAACTGCTAAACCATCCAGCTTAGAACCTTCGACAATTGGAATTTCTACTCGGTCTTGAGGCCCGCTAGGAGTAGCAGTAATAGTTGGAACTAATTGATGAAGTAAAGATTCATAAATTGGTTCACCGCCGAGTAAATCTAATACAATGTAGGCGGTAAGCGCCACAACGGCTAGTGGCATTAAATGTTGTAGCGAACCAACCATTTCAGTAATCAGTAGAATTGCAGTAAATGGCGCTTTACCAATGGCGGCAAAGTAGCCAGCCATGGCATAAATCACAAAGTTGGGTAAGTAATGGATATCAATTAGATTAAGATTAGCCATGATACTAACGTACAAAGCCCCAAATATAGCACCCAGGGTTAGGATTGGAAGAAAAATTCCTCCGGGTAATCCGGACCCATAAGATACCATGGAAAAAATGAATCGAATAATTAATAGGGTGAAAAGCGTCATAAAAATCGGATTTTTGTTAGCAATTGCAGTAATGATGGAATTTCCACCACCTAAATATGATGGCCATAAAATTCCGATGGGAATAATCGTTATAAAAGGCACTAAACTATGGAGCCAACGTGGTAAAAAGCTAATTTTTTGATACCATTTTTTTAGATTTAATGTACAAAGCTGATATAGTCGTCCAAAAAGGCCCAATAAAATCCCCAAGGCAATTAGGTGCCAGTAAAGCCCAAGAGGCAAAGAATGAGGATATCTAATCGCTAAAACTGGAGTTAAACCAAAAAAGTTAAGAGAAACAAAGTTTGACACAACGGCGCTGGTAAGGGCACTAATCCAAACCAACGGAGAAAAGTTATGGTAGATTTCTTCCAAAACGAATAGAGTACTAGCAATAGGAGCATTAAAAGCAGCTGAAAGGCCAGCTGCGGCTCCACCAGCGATTAAAACGCGACGTTGAGAACCACTATAGTGGAGGGTTTCACTCCAACCTTGACCTACTACCGCTCCTAACTGAATAGAAGGGCCTTCACGCCCTAGCATCAAGCCAGATCCGATTGCTAAAATCCCACCAGTAAACTTTTTCCAAAGTACTGGCCACCATTTTTCTTCATATTCACCAGATAATTGTCCTTCAATTTGAGGAATTCCTGAGCCAGATATTTGGGGAGAAGTTTTAACTAACAATCCTACCAACACTGCTAAAATAATATTAATTACTACAATCAGGGCCAACCAATGCCAACTGGAACTGGCTAGTCGATAAATTGATTGTGAAATTTCTAGAAGATGTTCGATTGCTAGTCTAAATGTGCTGACAATTAAACCAATCAAAATTCCAATAAAAATAGAGTTTAGTAAAGTAGATAATCGAGTATCTTCAATTTTCAAATGCATTTGTTTCACACCTTATTCAAACGTAGTTATTTCTATAGTATCATACGAAGAAGCTGAAAATGTTCAAATTTATTTGATAAATAAAAACGGTATAATAGAAGGAAATAGATTTAGGATGGTGTTTTAATAATGAAAAAAGTAGTTAGCTTTGCAGGATTTGATACTTTATTTGATACAGAAGTTTTTTACAGAGCAATTGGTCGATTAGGTGAACGTTATAATATTGACGATAATTTAGTTCGTAACACTTACGTTGAAAAAGAATTAGCTTTGATGAAAGCTGATGAGTTTGTAAAATACTCCAAGTTAATGGAAGAAGCCCTCAATCAAACGGCAGATGAGTTAGGATTTAAAGTTGACCCTAGTGACTTTAGTGATGTTTTGATTGCTCATACCGTGATGAAGCCTTTCCCTGATGCACCGACTGCGCTTTATCAAATTAAAGCTAAGGGCTATGAAACAGTATTGATGACGAACCATTCTAGAGATTTAATTCAAAGTAATGTGATTAATCTAGATCATGAATTTGATATGATTATTACGGCAGAAGATGTTCAGACATATAAGCCTAATCAAAAATTCTTTGACTATGTTAATGATCAACTCGGCAATGATGTAGAGAAACATGTTCATGTTGCTGTAGATGAAGTTAAAGATTTGAAACCTGCCCAAGATGCTGGTTGGAACGTGATTAAGATTGATCGTAAGTCTGAGGATGCATCGATTGCATCATTAATGGACACAGTAGATAAACTATAATTTGTCGCATATTGTTAGTTTGTAAAATCGATTTCTGTTATTCTAACCATGTTTAGATGATAGGAGGAAAGTACAATGTTAAATCAAATCAAAATTGGTAAAAGTGCAGTTGAAACTACAACTTTAGGATTAGGGACCAATAAAGTTGGTGGACATAACTTGTTTGAAGGGTTAGAAGATCAAGATGGTTACGAAGTAGTTAGAACCGCTTTGGATAGCAACATTAAGTTGTTAGATACAGCTTATGCATACGGGTATGGTCGTTCAGAAGAAATCATTGGTGATGTAATTAAAGATTATGACCGTAGTAATATAACGATTGCAACTAAGGCAGCTCAGGACGTAAACCATGATTATAAACCTAACAATAATCCGGAATTTTTAACTCAACAAATTGATCATGCCTTGAAACGATTAAAAACCGATTATATTGATATTTTTTATATCCACTTTCCAGATGAAACCACTAACAAAGCAGAAGCAATTGAAGCCTTAGTCAAGGCACGGGATGCGGGTAAGATCAAAGCCATTGGAGTTTCTAACTTTAGTTTAGAGCAAATTAAAGAGGCCAATGCTGATGATGTTATTGACGTTGTCGAGGATCATTACAGTCTTGTGCATCGTGATGCTGAAAAAGAATTAATTCCATATTTAAATGAGCGTAATATTACTTTTGTTCCATACTTTCCATTAGCTTCTGGAATTTTGACTGGTAAATATGCTAAGACAGATAGCGGAAAGTTCAACCAATATTCCCAAGCGGAATTTGATCAAATCATCGATGCCGTTGAAAAGGTACGTGGAATTGCTGAAAGTAAAGATGCAACGGTAGCTCAAGTAGTGTTGGCATGGTATCTAAAGAACCCCAACCTCGGCGTTGTAATTCCAGGAGCTCGTAAAGCAGAACAGGTAAAAAGTAACGTTAAAGCTACCGCAATCGAACTAAGCGATCAAGAATACCATCAAATCGATGCGTGGTTTAAATTTTAATAACTGAATCAAAAGTCATTAACAAAGATGCTAGTGCCCAAAAAGTTAGACCAAAAATCTAGCTATTGGAAGTCACTACAGAGATAGGTTAATGGCTTTTTTTATTTGTAGTTTATAAGCGTTTTAATTGTAAGCGGTTCACAAAAAGAGTTAGACTGTAGACGTAATATTAAGAAATAGGGGGACAATACAGATGGATAAAGTAAAAGTTATCATTGTTGGGGCATCACATGGAGGGCACGAATCGGCGATTGAGCTATTAGATAAATACGATAATGTCGATGTTACGATCTATGAAATGGGAGATTTCGTATCGTTTATGTCGTGTGGGATGCAACTTTATTTAGAAGACCAAGTTACAGACGTTAATGACGTAAGAAATTTCCGGCCAGAGGATATCACTTCTAAAGGTGGAAAGATTTATAACAATCATCAAGTTACAGCAATTGATGTTGATCAAAAAAAGGTGACAGTCAAAGACCTGAAAGCAGGTTCAGAAGAACAAGTAGCTTATGATAAATTAATTCTTAGTTCAGGAGTAACACCTAAGAATCTACCGGTACCAGGCACAGATCTTAAAAATGTTTATTTAATGCGTGGTTATGACTGGGCAACTAAGATTAAAGCTGCCTTGACTGATGATAGCATTAAAAACGTAGCCGTAATTGGTTCAGGATATATTGGAATTGAAGCAGCTGAAGTATTTGCTAAGAAAGGTAAACACGTCACCTTATTCGATTTCATCGACCGTCCCCTCGGAAATTACCTAAACCATGAAATGACGGAAATTATTGATAAAACATTAACTGACAATGGTATTCAAGTAGAAATGAGCCAAAGTATCACTGCATTTAAAGGCGATGATAAAGTTGCCAGTGTAGAAACTAAAAAGGGAAGTTATCCTGCAGATTTGGTAATTCAAGCTGCGGGTGTCCAACCTAATACAGAATGGCTTAAGGGCGTTGTGGACTTGACTGATCGAGGATTCATCAATGTAGATGGATACTTGAGGACCAATGTGCCAGACGTATTCGCCATTGGAGATGCGATCTTACCATTATCGATTCCAGCCGGAAAACCATCGCCGATTGCCCTAGCTACAACCGCCCGTCGAGAAGCTCAATATGTTGTGAACCATATTTTTGAAAAGAAACCAACTCAAATTTTTAAGGGAGTTGTTGGTTCATCAGCCTTACATGTGTTTGACGAACATTTTGCTTCGACCGGTGTAAATGAATTTACGGCAGAACGTTCTAATGTTGAAATTGTTAACTCACATTACGTAGATCATATTCGCCCCGCGTATGTTCCCAAGGCGGAAGGAAATGTGCGCGTTGATGTTGATATCACGTTTGACCCCCATACCCACATTGTTTTAGGCGGCGCGGTACTTTCGACCGCTGACATGACGGCACAAGGAAATGTTTTAGCTTTGGCAGTGGAACACCGATTGACGGTAGAAGACTTGGCTGAAGCAGATTTCTTCTTCCAACCAGGCTACGACCGACAATGGAGTTTAATTAATTTAGCTGCGCAACATGCTTTAGGATATGCACGTTTCTAAAGTAGATTCAAAAAAAGTTTGATACGCGATTTTTAATCAAGTATCAAACTTTTTTATTTCATTAGCGAATTTCCATAAATTAAATCGGCAATCTTTTGTTGATTGGGACTTAGAATCCGGTCTTTACGTTGGACCAAATTCATATAGAAGAAAGGTTGGTCTTCATCATAAAAAGGCAATGCTTTAATATCTGGGCGGGTAGTGAGTGCTGAATTGGCGATAAATCCGACTCCAACATTTTGAGCAACCATTTCTTGAATGACCTGAGCGTCGTTACTTTGATAGACGATATTAGGTCGAAAGTTTGTAATCTTACTAAAATTTTTTAAGGCTTCAGAATGAACGAAGTTACTATCAAAAGTAAGAAATTTTTCATTCTTTAATTCAGAAAACCAAATCTTTTCACGTTTAAAGAAAGGTGATTGGTTACCAACGATAGCGGTAAAATGGTCTTTTCCCAAGTGTTGGTAGGCTAAATTTCGGTGATGTTCATTTTGAACCGATCCCATTAATGACATATCCAAGGTTCCATTTAAAAGCATTTTTTCTAACTCAGCTGATCCTTTTTCTACGGGAACAATTGCTTTTAATAGATTTTGTTCGGTAAGCTGTTTAGCGATTTTTGGAAAAAAGTATTTGGTCATAATGGGGGGTAATCCCAAAATGAGTTTGTTGGTATTAATATTGTTGATACTATTTTGCGCAATGGCGATATGATCCAAAATCGCATTAACATGTTCATCTAGTTGTTGACCGCTCAAAGTGACATTTAAGTGGTGACGTCCTTGGTCGCGAGTGAAAAGGGTGGTATTAAACTCTTCTTCTAATCGGCGAACTGACATACTAATTGTCGGTTGGCTAACATGAAAAATTTCGGCAACTGAAGAAAAATTTTTATTTTTTACGAGTTCATGAAAATAATTCAAATCTTTAATGTTCATATTGCACCTCCGAAATACTATTATAACAGCATTTTTAGAATTAATATAAAAAATATTTATAACTAATAATAAATTTGACTATAGTTTTTACGAGGGATTAGACTTACACAGTAAATAAGAACTGGAGGAAGAAAAATGACTGAAAAAGCAATGAGTATTCTTAATAATCCATATTTAAATAAAGGAACGGCGTTCACTAAAGAAGAACGTGACCAATTAGGATTGAATGGTTTAATTCCACCATACATCCAAACAATCGATGAACAAGTTGAACAAGTTTATGCACAATTTCAAACCAAGGCCAATGACCTTGAAAAGCGTTTGTTCTTGATGCAAATCTTCAACGAAAACCGCGTGTTATTCTACAAGTTATTTAGTCAACACGTTGTTGAATTTATGCCAATCGTTTACGATCCAACTATTGCAGATACAATCGAAAACTATAGTGAATTATATGTACAATCACAAAATGCAACATTCCTATCAATCGATGATCCAGATATGATGGAAGAAGCTTTGAAAAATTCAGCTGCTGGACGCGATATTCGTTTGATTGTTGTTACTGATGCAGAAGGTATCTTAGGTATTGGTGACTGGGGTACTAACGGTGTTGATATCTCTGTTGGTAAATTGATGGTTTATACAGCTGCTGCTGGTATCGACCCAAGCCAAGTATTGCCTGTTGTTCTAGATGTCGGTACTAACAACCAAGATTTATTGAAGAACCCAATGTATTTAGGTAACCGTCACGAACGGATTAAAGGTGATCGTTACTACGATTTTGTTGATAAGTTTGTTGAAACAGCTGAAAACTTATTCCCTAACATGTACTTGCATTTCGAAGACTTTGGTCGTGATAATGCAGCTAACATTTTGAATAAGTACAAAGATCGTTATGTAATCTTCAATGATGATATTCAAGGAACAGGAATTATCACATTAGCTGGTATCCTTGGAGCATTAAACATTTCTAAGCAAAAGATTACAGACCAAGTTTACTTAAGCTTTGGTGCAGGTACAGCCGGAGCCGGTATTTTAGGACGAATCTACGAAGAAATGATTGAAAATGGTTTATCAGAAGAAGAAGCTAAGAAGCACTTCTACATGGTAGACAAGCAAGGACTATTGTTCGATGACGATGAAACATTGACACCAGAACAAAAACCATTTGCTCGCAAACGAAGTGAATTTGATAATGCTGATGAACTAACTGATCTATTATCAGTTGTTAAAGCAGTTCACCCAACAATTATGGTGGGTACTTCTACTCAACCAGGTTCATTTACAGAAGAAGTTGTACGTGAAATGGCAGCTCATACAGAACGTCCAATTATCTTCCCACTATCAAATCCTACTAAGTTAGCTGAAGCTAAAGCTGAAGATTTACTTAAGTGGACTGATGGCCGCGCATTAATTGCTACTGGTATTCCAGTAGGAGATATTGAATACAACGGTGTAACTTACCAAATTGGTCAAGCTAATAATGCTTTAGTTTACCCTGGTTTAGGTTTAGGTGTGATTGCTTCGACTGCTAAGGTATTGAATGACACAATGATTTCTAAAGCTGCTCATTCATTAGGTGGTATCGTGGATGTTGACCAACCAGGAGCTGCTGTATTACCTCCTGTTTCAAAATTGAGCGATTTCTCTAATACTGTTGCTAAGGCAATTGCTCAAAGTGCTGTTGATCAAGGACTTACAAAAGAAAAGATTGATAATGTTGATCAAGCAGTTGAAGATACACGTTGGAATCCTGAATACTAAAATCAGGACAATCGGAGAAAGCAAAAGAGAGAATTAAAATAAGAGAAGCAAAACTGTGGAGAGGACGTTGGTAAATCCGAGCGTTTCAGTTTTGTGAAAAGAAGAGAGTGTGAGAAAATGACTGCGTTTATTACGTCTGTTGGAAGTATTGTTACGATTCTTTTAATGATGGGCCTTGGTTTTGGGTTGCGAGGAATGGGTTGGTTTGACGACCAATTTAGTGGTAGTATTTCAAAATTAATTATGAATGTGGCTTTACCAGCTTCAATTTTCATGTCAGTAATGAAATATCTAACATTACCTAAGTTGATTGGTCTTTCAAGTGGATTGATTTATTCATTTGGAGGAGTAATTATTGGTTACATCATTGCTTGGATTACGGTTAAATTATTAAAGGTGCGTCCAGGTCGTCGTGGACTATTTATGAACACGGTAGTTAATGCTAATACCATCTTTATCGGATTACCTTTGAATATTGCTTTATTTGGTACAAAGAGTTTAGCCTACTTCTTGGTTTATTATGTAACAAATACAGTTTCAACATGGGCCTTTGGGGTCTTCTTGATTGCTAATGATGATCCAACTAAGAAAGCTGACGACAAGTCTACTGGCCGTAAGATAAACTGGAAGAAACTTCTTCCACCTCCATTACTTGGCTTCCTAGTAGCTATCGTTTGGCTAGTACTTGGCTTACCTGTTCCAGGTTGGGCTGGTAACACATTGAGTTACGTAGGTAACTTGGTTACACCATTATCATTAATCTATATCGGTATCGTATTATACGATGCAGGTTTAAAGAGTATTCATTTTGATCGTGATACAATCTTTGCCTTGATTGGTCGTTTTGTTCTTTCACCACTTGTAATTACAGGGTTGATCTTATTAGGAGCACATACAGGTCACAGCTTACCAACGATGGAAATGCAAACTTTAATCGTTCAAGCAGCTGCACCTGGATTAGCTGTTATGCCAATCTTAGCTAATGAAGCGCATGGTGATGTTAAGTACGCTACCAACTTGGTTACAACTAGTACGATTTTATTCATTGTCGTTGTACCAATCGTAATGACATTGATCCAATTTATCTAAAAATATAATTTAAAAGTCACAATTATAAAAAACATCAGCAGCCACTTGGAGTGGTTGCTGATGTTTTTTGTTTACTAAAAATTTAATAAGTTCTATTGATTAAATAATATAATTTATGAATTTAAAATATCATTTTACATTATGACGGATATTCTGGCATTGTTAATATCGTTGCGTGTATAAAAATATATTAAAGGTTTAGTGGGGAGAAAATATATGGTTGCTCTAAATAAAAAAATTAAGACGCACTGGTATCTTATAATTATATTAGTCATAGGTATATTCATAACGATCCCTCAGATACACCATCATATTACGATTATTGGTGCAGATGGATTATTTCATTTTAACCGGATATATGATACTGCTATGCAGATAAAAAATCATAATTTTTCCTACTTTATTCAATTATATGGGTTCTCTAACTCAGGTCGAATGGTCACATCAGTATATAGTCCGTTAATCACATATATTTTTGGTGGAATATTGCTTATTTGCGGGAGTTTTTATAAATTTGAAATTGTAACGCGTTTTTTATTTTTTATTTTATCAGGGTTATCTATGAATTATGCCCTTAAAATGGGAAAGGTAAAAAATCAATTCATGATTCAATTGGTTTGTATTATGTACGCATTTAGTCCAGCTGTAATTAGATGGGATGCGGCACAGAACTTTACCAGTATTGGTGCAATGCTTATTCCTTTGGTAGTCGGGTGCGGCATGCGGATGGTTAATAATAAAGATGAACCTATCAATTGGGTTCAACTAGGTACTATTATGGCAGTAGTGGTACAAACACACCTAGCAACTGCTATTCAATCAGTATTCTTGTTAGTTATCTATGCTATTATTGCCTTAATAATTAATAGAGCTTCTAGAAAAAAATTACTTAAAAATGGTATTTACGCAGTTTTGCTTTGTATAAGCTTATCATTAAATGTAGTAGCGGGAATGTTCGAATTATATAATGGTAACTATATAGTGCCTATCGTTAAGTTTGATTTTGTCGATGGCAAGGGTATTTATAATATTTTACAAATATTTTCTGGAAAATGGGTTAACTTGTTTTTTATTTTAGCCGTTTCTTCAACTTTATTGTTCTTCTTTAAAAAGATATCTCTAGCTATGAAGGTTACAGGGTTTTTATCATTAACATTATTTTTGTGTTCAACAACTATTATTATTGATTGGCCTACTATCATGCATGATAGTGCTGTTTTTAGTAGTTTACTACAATTTCCAGCACGTTTAGTAGGCCCAGCCACAGTGTTAGCATTAATTACAGTTGCCAGCATTGGTGATTTTGAGTGTACAAATTTCTTTATCAAACAAATTAGGAATGGACTAATCCTAGTGTTGTTACTTTTCTTAGTAGTAAATATGCGCTCTAATTTTCGCTATAATCGGAGTGCAAGCCACAATGTATTAGTTTCAAAATCGACTACTATACCATATATTGGACGTGATCCTAAAACTTTAAAACATATTACTTATTTGATGAAGCAGCCTTTAAATGAACAGGATATTAATTATATTACTAAGTCAACTTCGGATTATATGCCTGCTAATCATAGCATAGATAATTCTGTATACTGGGATTATAACAATAAAATTATCCAACCGACCAAAAATAAAAATTATAAAAAGGAAGTAGCGCAACATAAGATTATTGTGACATGGAAGGGCAATGGAACTTATGATAATCCACCAGTTGCATATTATAAAAATAATCATTTTAAATTAAACGGCTTACCAGTAATCCCTAGATCTTCGGGAGGTATAATTAAGGTTCCTAAGGTTAAAGGAAAGATTGGTAAAAATGTTATGGAAGTAACGTATACGCCTAAAAAAGTTAGTGTAATGATGCTGTGGATAGCTATGTTAAGCTGGATTTCAATAGTATTTTATGCTTTTATACGTCTATTCAGACAGGTAAAACGTTCATTTTTATTTAGTAATTAAAAAGGCGTTGTAACAAGTGTTTTCTATACAAAATAGGAAAATATTCCTTAATATTAAGACAAAAAAATAAGCTGTTATCAAAGATTTTATTTCCTTTGGTAGCAGCTTATTTTTAACCTCGCGATGGGATCTCAAGTGTTGCTTTTTCAATTGTTCGTTCTTTGGTTTGGCGCATTAAATCATTAAGATAAAATCCTGGTTTTAAACCAGTCTTTTCTTTTAAGGCATAGACCGTCAGAGTATAGTCGTGATCAGCAGGAGGTTTAGGACCTAGGTAACGGGCCTCGATTGCTGGGTCATGAAAATCAATATATTTAGAAACAGAACTATTTTTACCTTGCACGATACCTGTATTTAAAATACTAATATTTTCAGGGATATAATTAGTTGCATCAATATCAGTAGCAATCCAATGAATCCAAGGGAAACCAGCCACAGGAACAGCATCATAGTCGATTAAAGTTAATGCTAATGCTTTAGTTCCAATCGGAATATCACTAATATTGATAGGGAATGAGCGAGTTGGAAAATCATGGGATGTATATGCTTTGGGAGCATGCTTACCAAATTGATCTGGTAAGTAGCCATTAATTAAGTCAACGCTAATTTTCATTAAAAACACCGTCCTTTTTTATTTAATTATAGCGTTTTAGAGCGTTTGAAGGAATCGTTTTTAGGAAAGCAAGCTGATGTATTGCGTACTATCAGTAATAAAATATGCGATAATAGAATGGGAATATTAGTAAATTAATTTTTACACTGGAGGAAGTCATTTTGAAGCTTATTTCATGGAATGTAAATGGATTGCGTGCAGCGGTTAAGCATGGATTTCTGGATGTTTTTAAGGAACTAGATGCAGATATATTTTGCATCCAGGAAACAAAGTTGCAAGAGGGGCAAATTGAATTAGAATTGCCTCACTACTATCAATATTGGAATTATGCGGAGAAAAAAGGATATTCTGGTACGGCAATTTTTACTAAAAAAAAGCCGCTTGCTGTAAGATATGGTCTTGGAATTGAAGAACATGACCAAGAAGGTCGTATAATTACTTTAGAATTTGAAAAATTTTACGTAATTACTTGTTATACACCAAATTCACAGCCAAAATTAAAGAGACTAGAATATCGAATGGCTTGGGATGATGCATTTAGAGCATACATAGACCAGTTAAATCAGCATAAACCCGTTATTTTCTGTGGAGATTTAAACGTGGCGCACCAAGAGATTGATTTAAAGAATGACAAAACTAATCATAAAAATGCAGGATTTACAGACGAGGAACGCAATAAATTTACACAGTTATTAAATAGTGGTTTTACAGATACATACCGATACTTCTACCCCTCAAAAGAAGGAGTTTATTCTTGGTGGAGCTATCGATTTAATGCACGTGCTAATAATGCTGGATGGCGGATTGACTACTTTGTTAGTTCAAAGGCGTTGGATCAAAAATTGACTGACGCCCAGATTCATACTGAAATTTTTGGTTCCGATCATTGTCCAGTCGAATTAGATCTTGATATATAAGTCATGGGAGAGAAAAGATGAGTTTACCAAAAAAATTGGAAGAGATGCAGGTTGAAGAAGCTAGTAAATTAGCGCAAAACCTTAGAGAGACTTTGGATCGTTGGAGCAAATTATATTACACCAAAGATGCTCCTGAAGTTGAAGATTACGAATATGACGAAAAATATGCGGATTTAGTGGCGTTAGAAGAAGCTTTTCCAGAAATCATCACCCAAGATTCGATTACTCAACGAGTTGGTGGTGAAATTTTAGAGGGCTTTACCAAAGTTACCCATACAGAACCGATGTTGTCGATGGGGGATGTTTTTTCGCGCGATGAATTAGTTGAATTTGATAATCGTATCCAAAAAAATGTTGGGCATCCAGTTGATTATAATGTTGAATTAAAAATTGATGGATTAGCAATTTCATTAATTTATCAAGATGGTGAGCTGATTCAGGGCTCTACCCGTGGAGATGGAAATATTGGTGAAGATATTACTAAAAATTTGAAGACTATTAAGTCAGTCCCCCAAAAATTGACCCGTCCGCTCTCGATTGAAGTTCGAGGAGAATGCTTTATGCCTAAAGCTTCGTTTGCTAAATTGAATGCACAACAATTAGAGGATGGAAAACCAGTTTTTGCTAATCCACGTAATGCGGCAGCAGGAAGCTTACGACAGTTAAATACAAATGTAACTAAGAAGCGGGATTTAGACACATTTATTTATACAGTTGTGGATTCAAATCAATTAGGGGCCAAAACTCAACATCAGGCAATTCAAATGATGGCTGAATTAGGCTTTAACACTAACCCTACCCAAGAAGTATGTGCTAATTTAGATGAAGTTTGGGATTATATTGCTAAATACGAAGGTCAACGGGAAGATTTACCTTATGGAATCGACGGGATCGTTTTGAAAGTTAATGATTTAAGTCTTCAGCAAGAATTAGGACACACAGTCAAAATTCCAAGATGGGAAATTGCCTACAAATTTCCACCAGAGGAGGCAGCTACAGTAGTTCGAGATATTGAATGGACGGTAGGACGAACAGGCGTGGTAACCCCCACAGCGGTGATGGACCCCGTTCAATTGGCTGGAACAACAGTTAGCCGGGCCACTTTGAATAATGTAGACCAATTAACAGCTAAGGATGTTCATATTGGCGATACGGTACTGTTACATAAAGCTGGTGATATCATTCCAGAAATTACACGAGTAGTGTTAGAAAAGCGTCCAGTAGGAATTAGTGAGTTAGATATTCCAACCCACTGTCCATCATGTGGTAAGGAATTAGTTCACTTAAATGGCGAAGTGGCCCTTCGTTGCATTAACCCTGATTGTCCAGCTCAAATTGTAGCTCGTTTAGAGCATTTTGGATCACGAAATGCGATGAATATTATGGGACTTGGACCAAAACAAATTCAACAATTATACGCGAAGAATTTTATTCATCACTTTGACGATTTATACAAATTAACTTCAGAGGAATTAAGCCAATTAGATGGTTTTAAAGAGAAACGTGTTAACAACTTACTTGAAGCCATTGATAATAGCCGAAAAAATTCTTTAGAGCGTTTAATTAATGGATTAGGGATTCAAGGGGTTGGTACGAAGATGGCGCGTACTTTAGCGGAAAAATTCGGAACGATGGATAATTTGATGCAAACAACAATTGAAGAATTTGATGCTGTAGATACGATCGGAGAAACCTTAGCTAATAATTTAGCAACATTTTTCCAAAGTGATGTAGCCCAAAATATGATTGATGAATTGAAGGCTGTCGGAGTTAATATGGAATATTTGGGTGTAAAGCCAGCTGAAAGTCCTGATGGTTATTACAAAGGGAAAAAAGTTGTTTTGACTGGAAAATTAGAACAGTATACACGAAATGAATTAAAGGAGCGTTTAATTAGTTTAGGTGCAGATGTGGCGGGTTCAGTTTCGAAGAAAACTGATATCCTCATTGCAGGAGCCGATGCTGGTAGTAAATTAACTAAGGCACAAGCTTTAGGAATCGAAATTTTAGATGAAACCGAAGCTATTGCTAAATTTGAACAATAAAAAAATGGGATTTAATCCCATTTTTGTTTGTTTTTGAATACGACCATTTTACTAAACGCATAGTTTGAAATGACAACAACGACATTATCAATAATTTTCACGATAATATCGTTTCCGTTTAGAAGCGTAATTCCAATATATAAAATAATAATATCAATTGCTAAAGTGGCTGTTCGCATTAAGAAGAATCGAACTGCTTCGGTTACAAGTTGACCAGTAGTTTCAGTATGAGAATTAAAAACCCAAAGTTTATTACTAACATAAGCCACAAGCACGGAAACAAACCAAGCAATTACATTACTAACTTGGTAGAACAGATGTAAGTAATCTGATAGAATGGCAAAGACACCAATATTTACGATGGTGGTTACCACGCCCCAAAAGAGATATGATATAACAGACTTGTACTTGTAAAATAGTTGATTAAGCATGATGTCATCTCCGAATCATTGTAAGGTTAACTTATTAAGTAAAACATGAAAGTACAAAAAAAGAAAGTTTATTTAATAGTTTGGATAGGTGAAGTAGTTTGAAAAAGTTATCAATAATTGTTCCAGCATATAATGAAGAGGAGACAGTCGGGTTATTTTATGACGCTTTCTCTAAAGTAGAATCACAAATGGATGTGGAACCAGAAATTATTTTTGTAGATGATGGTTCTAAAGATAAGACTTTAATCGAATTAAAAAAATTACAAAAAGAGCATGAAGAAGTTCACTATATTAGTTTTTCAAGAAATTTTGGAAAAGAAGCGGCCTTGTATGCTGGTCTCCAAAAAGCGACAGGAGATTTTGTAGCAGTGATGGATGTTGATTTACAAGATCCTCCGGAACTACTTCCTAAAATGCTTAAAATTGTCGAAGAAGGCGAATATGATGCCGTTGCCACCCGAAGACAAGATCGAGATGGCGAAAGCAAGATTCGTTCATTCTTCGCGCGCATGTTTTATAAGTGGATTAATAAGGTAAGTTCTTTAGAATTAGTTGATGGTGCTCGGGATTTCCGCGTAATGACTCGTCAAATGGTTGATAGTGTATTATCTATGGACGAACGTGAACGTTTCAGTAAGGGACTTTTTAACTGGGTGGGGTTCAATACCTATTACATTTCCTACGAAAATCGTGAACGAGTAGCCGGTAGTACATCTTGGTCATTCTGGGGGTTACTTAAATATGCGATTGAAGGGTTTATTTCATTTTCAACAGCTCCATTGTCGTTTGTTACTTCTGCAGGGGTACTAACGTGCGTGTTAGCTGTTTTGGGAGCTATAGCAGTGGTGATTAGGGCAATCCTATTCCCACATACAGCGGCCTTTGGATGGCCTTCTCTAGCAGTGATTATATTGTTCTTTAGTGGGGTTCAATTGTTGAGCCTTGGTATTATCGGACGCTATATTGCCGAAATCTATTTAGAAACAAAAAATCGTCCAATTTACATTATTAAGGAGGAGAAGTAATGGCCAGCCGAAGACCCTTACTACTGACGCTGACTATTTTTGTGATTACCGCGATAATTGTAACATTACCGGCCTTCAGCGGAAATTTTCTAAAGCTGACAATGGATGGAGGTATCCATCTTTCGAGATTGGAATCAGTTTTCGGGGCATTTTCTGTTGGTAAGTTGCCACCTCTGGTGAATTTTATAGGTCTAGGTGATCATGTTAATGCATTTAATGGAATGTATCCTTGGTTTTCCACAGCACTATTTTTTACATTGCCTAGATTAATATTGGGAAGTCCAATGCAATCAATGTTTGCAGGATATGTACTGTTGAACTTAGTAACAATGTTGAATGCTTATTTGCTGGTAAAAGAATTAAGTTCGGATAATATAGTACGAATCTTTTCGGCAATATTTTATGGAGTAAATGCATATCATTTAACATTGTTATTTTCTAGAGAAGCTCTAGGTGAGGCGGTTGCTTATACTTTTGCACCATTGGTTATGTTAGGATGTTTGCAAATTTGGAGTGGAAAAAATAAGGGACCGGTTTATCTCGCTATAGGTATGGGGATGATTGCTAATTCCCATGTGATTAGTTTGTTCCTAATTTGTCTACTATTAATAGTAATAGAATTTACAAGGATTTTTTTCAAAAAAGTAAATTTAATCGAAATAAAAAGATTTCTAATAAGCGGATTAATAGCTGCATTAATAAGTTGCTACTCACTACTTAATATTGTAAAAATAGCCAGTACTAATAAGATGTTTACTCCTACTAAAGGATTAGCACCTGTAATCCCATCTAAGATGGTATCTGCAGTATTAGATAATAGCATACAAGATGATAGGTATATATTTAATATAGGATTGGTTGGATTAATATTAATTATATTCTTATGTGTAGAACTATTTAAAAAAGATAAAATAGGTAATTGGGTGCCATGGACCGTTTTTGCAGTAATATTATTTATTTGTACGACATCTTGGTTACAATTAGAGAATACAAGATTAAAAGACTCTGTTTTTGGAAATATACAATTTCTAGGTAGGATTTCAGCTTTAATTGTATTATTAATAACTATAGCAATTACGATTTATTTAGAAGAACAAAAAGTACACAAAAAATATATTCTACTAATTATAAGTTTTTTATTAATTTTAATGGGTGTCGATAGTATTTTACAATTTCATTTAAAGAAAAATGACGATCCAATAAGGTTTTATGTAAAAAGTGATGAAAATTTTGTCAGAATTGCGCATGAGCAAACACATGGTTTAAGAGATTATACTTTGGTGGACAAAAACAACAATAATATTCTTTATACAGAAGCTAATACTGGTATAAAAAATTATAGTGGTACATCTAATTCAGCAACATTTGAAGTTAAAGCTAAGGAAAAAATAACTACTGTACCGATTAATATGTATAAAAATGTAGATTATCACTTATATGTTGACGGAAAAAAGAAGAAGTTTCAGTCAGACAAAAAAATATTGACTATCAATTTGAAAAAAGGTAATCATAAAATTAAGTTAGTATCAAAGGCAAGGTATAGTGAATATATTAGTATGTTTGTATCCTGCGTTAGCCTAATAGGCTGTGGATTATTTATAATATTGATAGAGCCACGAAAACATTGAAAGTGTTTTGTAGATAAAAAACCATAACGATTAGATATATAAATCTAATCGTTATGGTTTTTTATTTTATAACTTAGTTGCACTAACTAGCTAATACGTTTTTGGCGTTAAACCAAAAACTTTCATGATCAATAATACCATTAATCCAAACTCCGCCTGTATACAAGTTTGAAGAACGGAAATCTCTAGGTGTAAGAGTGGCTATTTGTTTTATGAATACTGGTTCTTCTCGTTCAGAGAGATCAATATTCTTAATAAATTTAGTTCCTTTCACTCCAGGAATTCCTGACCATAGAATCGTGGTATCTTTAATTTGTATTTGATCGCCAACAACTAGACTATCACTATTAGTTAATTGCTGAAGTTCATAAGGAGGTTTATTTTCGAGAACCGTTTCTAGTAATCGTTCTGTTGAATGGCCATCTTCCCATGAAGCAAATTTTTCTAAGAAAGCTCGATACTGATCGTTGTCAATGAATTTAGTAGGCTCGGTTAAAGCCTGTTGAACCAATGGAATTAACTCTTCATTAGTTTCAACGACTGGACCAGGAACCGTTGAATTGTAATCCATATAAAAACCACGAATATCTTCAGCATATGCTTTTAAATCGTATGCAAAGAAGATCATAGGACGTCTAAGAATCGAATAATCAAAAAATACACTGGAATAATCGGTAATCAAAACATCACTTATTAAATATAGGTCGGTAATATCTTCATAATCACTAACATTAATAACTCGATTACCATATTTGGTTAAATCAAGGTTATTAGCAATTAGATAATGCGTTCTAACTAAAATTAAGGTGTTTTCAGGTAGATCTGCAATTAATTTATCTAAATCAAGGTGCAATTCAGCGCGATAGTGATCTGCTCGTACAAAGTCATTGTCACGCCAAGTTGGTGCATAGAGGACAACCTTTTGATTATGAGCAATATTTAAGCCATCTTTTAATAGATTGATATCATCTTTAGTTGCATTACTTAAACGATCATTACGAGGATATCCAGTTGGGAGTAGCTGTGGATATTGCTTTCTAAAGGCGCGTTGCATGATTTCGTATGAATATGGGTTTGGCGTTAATAGGTAATCCCAACGCGCTGAATCCCGTATTACTTGTTTATGGTATTTCATCCGAGTTACTCCAGGCATAGTGACCTGCTGAACGTCAGTTCCAATTGTTTTTAAGGGTGTCCCATGCCAGGTTTGAACTACTACTGTATCTTTAGGTTTAAACCATCTAAAAGGACGACGAACATTAGTAAACCAATATTTAGCGCGTGCTTGAATCCAAATACTTCTTAGGCTAAACCTTATTACATAGGGGATGTTATGCTTTTTAAAGTATTCCTCGTAGTCTTTATTGACATTCCAATAAAGTTTAATTTCTGGATAATTTTGTTTCATGTATTCATAAATAGCTTTTGGATTGTCAGAATATTGACGTCCAAAGAAGCTTTCAAACATTGCAATATTTGCCTTTGGTAGAAGTTGTCCCAGAATATTTAATAATTTGTGTTGTATGTTATTTAGTTTTAACAAACGTTGGATTTTTGAGCGTATTAGATTAGTTTCTACTGATGATTGGTTTTCAGGTTTTAAGCTAAGCATAGCTTCACTTAAACGTTGAGCTGCATCTCCATCGCGCCCATATTCACAAAATTTATCATAAAATTGTTGAAGTTTATCAGAATATTTTACTTTTACATCATCAATGTGTTTGAGCGAATTAACTACATCAGCGGTAGTTAGTGCAACCGGTCCGGGAACCGTAGCATCATAATCCATATAAATACCACGGTTAGAAGGATCCAAGTACCAATCTTTATCATATGCGAAGAAAATCATTGGTTTTCTTAAGTAACCGAAATCAAACATTACACTTGAATAGTCAGTAATCAAAACATCACTAATCAGATATAAATCATTAATATTGTTATAGTCACTGACATCATAAACAAATCCAGAATTATTCAAGAAATTTTGTGAATGAGATACAAAGTAATGAAGACGTACAAGCAGGACGTATTCATCACTGAGTTCTTTTTGCATCATATCTAAATCCAACTCAAAATTAAAAGCATCTTTTGTTGTCCTATACGTAGGAGCATACAAAATAACTTTTTTGTTGTCCGGTAAATTTAGTTTCTTTTTAATAGAGGCTAAATAGTCAGTATTATTATTGGTAATCAACTCATCTGTGCGAGGAAAGCCCGTTTTCAGTATTTTCTTTTCAGGATAATCGAATGCGGCAGATCCATGTTTCAGCATGAAGTCAGAAGGCACGGACATTAAATCCCAACGACCGATTCGCTTAGCGAAATTTTTCTGAACACGATTCGATGCATTTTTAAAATGAGGTTCGTCAAAGCCCATTACCTTCATAAATGTTCCATGCAGAGTTTCAACCTCAATTTGGCCAGCTCGCTTAGAATACTGATTTGGAAAGTTAGTATTTTGAACAAGATACTTAGCTCTGGCCATATAATACCAGTATTTAAAGGACATCTGACGAACTCGAATTGCTGGTCCCTCAACTGGAGTTTGTTCATTTTTTAGGATCCAAACGAATTTCATATTAGGACGTTGTTTGGATAAATATTTATACATAGCTCTTGGACTGTCGTTATATGATTGACCCCAAAGACTTTCAAATAAAACAGTGTCTTTTTTTAAGGGTAACAATCGCATTAAAGGATACAGAACGGAATAAGTTAACCCTCTACGAATTTTTGTCCGATCAATCCAACTTTTGGTCTGATTAATATTAAGCTTCAAAAAACCGAATTTGTCTAAAAGAACGGTAGAATTAGTTCTTTTATTAATCGAATGATTTTGAACAGTTATTTGTACAGGATTAATATTAGCTAATTTAAATCTGTAAGAAATATTTTTAGAATCTAAAAGATTTAGATAAATATGATATTTTCCAGAAAGAACGTTTAATTGTGTTGGGTTTCCCAAGGGAATTGTGCCAACGATTTTATTGCCTAAAACAGTAGCTGTACCACCATTTAGATAGCGATTGATTAGGTCAGATGATAGTAGTTCGATTTTTCCCGTAGCGTTCAATTTTTCAGTAGATATTGAGGGGATTACCTCAAATTGAAGGGAAACAGCATTAGAATTCTTAGTAAATTGTACATTATTAGCTGGAGCTATCGAAACATCAGGTCTAATCCATAATCCCTTAGCTGGATTAATTGAAAGTGCAACACTTAAAGTAGAGTTGTTTAGTAATTGTTCAGTAATTTTAAAACTAGGTAAAATCGTTAGTCCAGTCTGAGTGTTTATAAAATTAACTTTACAACTCTGATTAAAGTAATTTTTTAAAAAAGTTGATTCAATTTCTAACTTGAAATTACCGTTATTATCAAAAGAACAAGGTAATAGAGTATCTTGAATTTTAGCAGTTAAATTTAATTCTGAGGAAGATCCGCTGATAATTAGACTACCAGAACTGGCTAATTTAACATCTGTTACTGTTGTTGGAAGTTTAGTACTTCCAATTGCTAAATCGGAAGTCGGAACTGCCTTAATAGTGGTTTCCCAATTGGTATTATGTCCGTAGATAAACGAAATATCACCTGTTGGGTCAGTAAAAGTTGAAACTGATCCAGACCCCTTTTTAGGCTGTCCTAAATAGACTGAAAGTAACTTAGAGCTTTTACTTTTTTTATAATCAATCTTAATTTTGTAAGTTCCAAGCCCAAGCTTTTCAACGTATTTAACTGGGTTCACTGAAAAACTAAATTTACTTGCAGGAGGCGTCATGCGTTTTAAATGGAAATTAAAAATGGTAAAAGGACGCGTAAATGTATTGATTTTAACTTTTTTACCTGTAGCAATATTTTCCAGATATACATTGACGATTTCTTGCTTAAAAGGAAAATGATGAGGAGATTTTTTTCCTATTTGTAAACTTCCAGCAAAATTAAGCTGTTCGTTCAAATATTTTACCTTTGTTATCCGAACCTTTAATGATGCAGGTGTATGAAAAATAGGAATGTTTCGATTCTTTCTATCAAGATTTGCCACTTTACCATTCAATGGATGGCCAAAAGATAATTGTTTTAAAAGGTTAAAATTACCGGTTTTTAATGCAAAGTATTGATACTGCTTTTTAGCAGACAACAGTTTGATGAGTGGTGTATCTAACAAATCCCACTCTCTAAAAAATTTGATAGTGGCCTCTTGAAACGCATAAATAAAAGTATCATCTGCATCGGCAATATCGTCCATGAATAATGGAATATCTACGTCTAATAGTTTAAATAACAATTGGCGCTTACTAGAACCGTGCCAAAGCGAATATTGTTCTAAGATGTTTTTTACTTGATATAAACTTTTTAAGCGGTCGAGGTATCTAGGTAATTCATTTTTTACTTGAGTAAAAGATGAATTACCACCATCACGCCATCTCCATCTATATACAACATTGGTGAGGATATCTATACCGGAACTCGCTAAAAATGCCTTTGAAGTGAAGGAAACATCTTCATAAATTTGATTAATGGGAAATTTAATATTTTCTCTCTTGAGAACTTCTAATTTATACAACTTGTTCCAACTTGTAGTGTCATATAAAAGTTCTGGATGTTCTTTTAGACTTGTGTGTTTGTAATCATCAATAATTGCTTTTTTGTGAAGATAGGAAGGCTTATCACGACTCTTATCAAACCGGCGCACAAAACCTGTCACAATTTCGGAGCCTGAATTCATAGCTGAAAGCATCATCGTAGAATATGCATTGGATGGGACGATATCGTCTCCATCTACAAAGGCAATCCAATTTCCAGAAGCTAAATCAATGCCCTTGTTTCTAGAGGCACTAGGACCTGCGTTTTCAGGATTATGAACAGCAATAAAATTAGGATGATTTTGAGCATACTCATCGATAATTGAAGGAGTAGTATCGTCAGAGCAATCATCAATCATTATTACTTCGATTTTTTGAAATGTCTGTTCTGCTAGAGAATCTAGGCATTCTCTTAAATATTCAGATACATTATAGCAAGCGACAATTACACTTATTAAGTTATCTTGCCGGTTTGCTTTTTCTACGTTTTTCAAAATGTTCACCTTTACCTAAGTTGTTTAATATTTATGTGTCTAATAATGTATTATAATATACGTTATTGGTTTTTACATAATTTTAGAAAATAAGATTTTTAAAAGTTTAGTAATACTGTTTAATTACTTTTGAAATTATAGTAAAGTTTTAAATTAGTTATATTTATTAAAGGAGCAATACAAACGATGAATACAATGTTCAAAATAATTAGTGACCAATTCACTAATTTTAAGATAATTCGACGGATGGCTAAGTATGATGACCGTGCTAATTATCAAAGTCATTATCTAGGTTTAGCTTGGGAATTTTTGAATCCGCTGATTCAAATTGGAATTTACTATCTCGTCTTCGGGGTGGCTTTGAAGCGTGGAGATCCAATGCCAGGAGTACCATATTTGCCATGGATGGTGATGGGAATTGCTCCTTGGTTGTATATGAATAAGACAACTTTAGATGCTTCTAAAAGTATTTATCAACAAGTTGGGCTAGTTTCTAAAATGAAATTTCCAATTAACGTTTTGCCATCTATTAAAATTATGGGAAATTTATATAGTTTCTGGACGATGATGGCTTTTGGTGTGTTTTTGATGTTTGTTAATCGAATTTGGCCAACCATTTCATGGGTCCAATTCATATATTATTTTATTTGTATGATTGCACTTATGTATGCGTTGGGAATTTTTAATTCAACAGTGAGTGTACTAGTGCGTGATTGGCAAATTGCCCTACAATCAGTGTTAAGAATGCTGTTTTATATGAGTGGAGTATTGTTTAACTTCGTTACTTCAAATTTTCCACCTGTATTAGTACGTCTTTTAGAATTGAATCCTTTTTATTACGTTATTAACGGAATCCGGGAGTCGTTGCTTTCTAAGGGCTGGGTATGGCAACAACCAAATCTCAACTTAACGATTTCGTTCTGGTTGTTTATTTTTATTGTGATGATATTTGGTAGTTATCTACATAATAAATTCCGTGCTAATTTTGTGGATTTGATTTAAGCCGAGGAGTCTGAAATGGATAATACTTATAAAATTAAATTAGAAAATGTAACAAAAGAGTATGACCTTTTTAAATCAAAAAGTGATAAACTAAAGAACTTTTTTAATATTGGGAAAGTAGATGTTCCACATTTCTG
Organism: Pediococcus sp. EKM201D; assembly: GCF_011800215.1. Classification (NCBI taxonomy): domain Bacteria; kingdom Bacillati; phylum Bacillota; class Bacilli; order Lactobacillales; family Lactobacillaceae; genus Pediococcus; species Pediococcus sp. EKM201D. Next base: position 70,847 of record NZ_JAALFK010000002.1, on the reverse strand, counting down.
GTCTTTAAAAGGTGTTAGTCTAACAATTAAAAAAGGGGAAACTTTTGGAATAATTGGAGTGAATGGTTCAGGAAAATCAACCATTTCAAATATTATTTCCGGAATCATTCCTCAAACCACAGGAATGGTCGATGTTAAAGGTGATACTTCAATTATTGCGATTGGCGCTGGTTTAAAGAGAAACTTAACTGGTGCCGAAAACATCCGTCTAAAGGGTCTGATGCAAGGTTTGACAATCAAAGAGATTGATGAAGTTAGAGATTCCATCATCGATTTTGCCGATATCGGTACTTTTATTGATCAACCGGTTAAGGACTATTCTAGTGGGATGCGTTCCCGTTTGGGATTTGCAATTGCGGTACACATTAACCCTGATATCATGATTATTGATGAGGCATTGTCTGTTGGTGATGATACTTTCTATCAAAAGTGTGTGGACAAGATTATGGAATTCAAGGAACAAGGAAAGACTATTTTGTTTGTTAGTCATTCCCTTAATCAAGTAAAAATGATTTGTGATAGAGTTGCATGGATGCATTTTGGAGAACTACGAGAAATTGGCGAGACAGAGGAAGTAATTGAACACTACCGTAAATTCTCAAGTGACTTCAAAAAGAAGACAGCCAAAGAACGTAAAAAATACCAACAAGATAAGAAAAAAGAGCAAATTAAATTTAACATTGATGAGTATCGTAAGTCTCTAATTGAAGATGAAGTCAAGAAGGGCATCGATAAAAATCAAGCAGAAAAGGATGTACAGGAAAGAATGTATCATCAAATAACTCCAGACAAGATGTCTTTGACAACCAGGATTGTTACTGGAATAGCAATATTAGGACTTGCATTCTTTGCGTTGGTAAACATTTCTGGCCACTCAGTTACTAATTCGCTGGAACATCCAACAACGTTAATGCATCCAGTACAACATAAAGTTAGGTAATTAAAAGTAAAAACCATGATTTGAGATATAGATGTATATCTAATTCATGGTTTTTATTAAGGAGGAGTGGTTAGAGTGGAATTAAGTAATGCAAAAGCGGACAGAATCGGTATAAAAAATATTTTATTCATTTTTTTTATCAGTTTTATATTGGTTTTACCTCAAATAATGAACAAAAGTATTATTTTAGGTGCCGATTCGATTTTTCATTTTAATAGGTTTTATGATACATATATGCAGTTTAGGACAGGAAACTTTAGCTATTTTCAGACAAATTTTGGCTTTCAGCAAAGTGGCAGGATAATAAATGCTCTGTACGGTCCTTTGTTAGCATATGGGATGGGAGCACTACTATATATAGTGCATAGTTGGCTAAAGTTTCAAGTCTTAACATCTTTTTTTGTATTTTTTTTAAGTGGCTATACTATGAATGTTTTAGCGGTGAAGGTAGGGTCTTCACGAAGAGTAGCTAATATTACGTCGGTTTTATTTATGGGAAGCTTTTGGGTTGGAAAATGGACAATAGATCAAAATTTTATGTCCATAGGGAACGCCTTAATGCCATTAATTGTTTTAATGGGTATAAAGATGTTAAAGAACGATGAGGAGAATCTCCGGGTTTTACAACTCGCCTTATGTGTTTCGTTAGTTATTCAAGTACATTTATTAAGTGCAGCTATTGCGATAGGTGTTTTGTTATCGTTTTTTGTTGTAAGTATTGTAAAAAATGATAATAAATTAGATCTGTTTTTTAAATGTGTAAAAGCTGCATTATTAAGTTTAATACTAACTTTTAACGTATGGTGGGCACTTATAGAAGTCTATACGGGAAATAGTTTGTACGGTCCTTACCCATCTAATTTGGCTAAATCGGCGGTTAATTTATCTCTAGATAAACCAGATTTTTGGCATCTAGGGTTGGCAGTAAGTGCACTATTTTTGGTCCAAATATCTTTACTTGTAGTACATTGGACAGAGTTTACGGTAATAAATAAGGTAACAACAATTTTAGGTACAATTTTGTTAGTACTAGCATCAAATTTGTTTCCATGGGAGTTTGTGGATAATAATTACCCTGTAATTAAAACATTCCTTCAATTTCCAGCTCGTTTTGAAACTATGGCATTTATTTTATTGGTACTAGGGTTAAATTTAAGTATTCTAGAAATAAAAACTAGGATCAGTACTGAAATACTTACTACTTTTACTTTAGTAATAGCCCTACTTGGAGTAATACAAACATATGGCAACATTCAAAATTTAAGTGTTAGATGTAGTTCTGGGAGCCCGGTAGCAAATAAAACAAATGTTATTTTTAAAAGTAATAATGACAGTGAAATAAAAAAAGCATTCAGAAGCAATAATTTGAAAAGGGGATTAGAAATAGTGGAAAAGCCTACCCCAGATTACATGCCGATGCCTAATTTAAAAAGTAAGGCCGAGCATTCTTATGCACAATACAATGAAGATTTTATTAGTACTAAGAACCAAGCAAGCAAAAAAGTGCGTGGAAATATATTGGTAATTAGTTGGCACGCTTCAAAAGTTGGAAGTAAAAAGAAAATACCAATTACTCTTTATAAGAATTCAATTTTAACTTTAAATGGAAAAAAAATATCTAAAAATGAAATGAAGTTGGATAGAATGAGTGTTCCGACAATAGTATCAGATAAAAAGGGTAAAAATGTAGTGAAATTAGAATATAAATCTAAAATTGTAAGTAAAGTAAGTTTAAGTGCTATGTATATGTGCTGGGGGATTTCTCTAGTATCTTATACATTTGGAAGAAGGAAGCGGCATGAAGTTTCTTAATTTTAAAAAATATATAATTATTTTTTTCTTTATTCTAATTTGCAGTGTAGGCGCTGTGATCTTTAAAAATCGGACTACGCAAACGATTAAACCAACTATAAGTTCTAATACTAGAGTGGGAATTCCGGTAGTGAAAAAAAGTAAATATAAAGGGGTACTAAAGAAAAAATTTAAGCGAGTAAGATTCAGTGGTACAGCAATTTTAATCAAAAATAATAAAATAGTAGATAGCTATACCTCTGATTGGGCAAATATTAATAGTAAAAATACGTTATCTACTAGTTACGAAATAGATTCACTGCAAAAAGTTTTAACAGCTGGCTTAGTAATGATGCAAGTTAATAAGGGTACCATGAAGTTAACGGATAAGGTTAATAAATTTATCCCCGAATTGCCTGGTGCTAAAGATATAACAATTCGTGATTTACTAGATATGAGTTCGGGATTAACCTTGAAAAAAATGAGTTTTTCAGGTGATGACTTATCTAGCGCTGAACTTTTAGATGATGTGGTTGATAATGTTAAGTATGATCCTATTGCTAGGAAAAATAAAAAATGGAGTTATCAACCAGTTAATTTTGTGATTTTATCAGAAATCCTTGAAGAAATTACTGGGGAAAGCTATAAGCAATTATTTAATCAAACATATATTAAGAAGTTAGGTCTTAAGCAGACAAAATTCGCTTATGAAAATAACGAGAGAATCAACTGTGCTTCTGGATATATGGTAAAAAATGATAGTGAAAAAGTTGAACAAAAACCTAATGGCGCGACGATTCATTCAGAGTTGGGAACTGGGCAGGTTTATATGTCAGCTCCTGATTATTATAAAGTGTTATCTAATTTATTGAATGGGAAAATTTTAGGCAAGAATAATGCTACAAAACTTTATTTGCCAGGTAAGGCTAAGTACCAAGCAGGGTTGTACACATCAAATAAGCCATTTTACCGATTTGCTAATGGTTATGGCTATGGATTTGAGGATCATGTGCGCATCAGCCAAGATGGTAAAGAAGCAGTTGTTGTATTTAGTAATCAAAAAAGAATTGGTAGAAATGATCTAAAAATGAAAGTTGATCAACTATCAAATGAATTTCTAGGTGAAAAATAACTATGTTGAAAGTATGGTTAATTGTAAACGAGGTTATAGAAATATATTACACTAACATCAAATAATGTGGTTAGGAAGATAAACTTTATGAATTTAATCGAATTATTAAAAAAGATAAAGCGCAAAATTTTAGCTCAGATGTTTAATTTAAATTACAGGCCGTATACACATACTACGGTCATCTTTGAAAGCTTTGGTGGACGTCAAATCAGTGATTCTCCGTTAGCTATTTATAAAGAGTTGAAAAAAACTCATCCTGAATATCGTTTGATTTGGGTTGTAAACAAGGGATTAGCAACCCAGGCAGAGAAGAACGGATATGATTATGTAATACGTGGCTCTTTCAAATGGGTTCGAACAATCGAAAAAGCCCAAGTTTGGGTTGAAAATGCTCGTTTACCGCAGTGGGTGCGGAAACCCGATCACATAAAATTAATCCAAACATGGCACGGGACACCTTTGAAAAAACTCGGATTAGATATTAAAAATGTTGTGATGCCTGGGACGAACACGGAACGTTATCATCAAAATTTTGTTAGGGAAGCCAATCGTTGGGATGTGTTAATTAGTCCAAATACATACTCAACTAATATTTTTCGACAAGCTTTTGGTTATCAGAATAAAATTGTAGAAATTGGTTACCCACGGAATGATAAATTGGCTAATCCCACAAAAGAAGAAATTAAATTGTTAAAACAAAAATTAGGAATTCCTTTAGATAAAAAGGTTATTATGTATGCTCCAACGTATCGAGATAATCAATTTTTTCAAAAGGGTAAATATTCATTTGAATTACCTTTTAGTTTAAAAGAATTCCAAGAACGATTTGGAAGCAATGCAGTGCTTTTACTTAGAATGCATTATTTGATAGCGAATTCAATGGATATTTCAGGGTTTGAAGATTTTGCATACGATGTATCTAGTTATGCAGATATTTCTGAATTATACTTAGTATCGGATTTACTAATAACGGATTATTCGAGCGTCTTTTTCGATTATGCATATCTTAAGCGTCCGATTTTATTTTATCCGTATGATTATGAAATTTATAAGGACGAGTTGCGGGGATTTTATTTGGATTACCAAAAAGACTTACCTGGTAAAATTGCATATAATTCGGTTGATTTATACGATGAAATTGAGAACGAATTAAAGGAAAATGATATAAGTAATAATCAACAATTTGAGATGTTTTATAAGCGTTTTTGTGGACTTAATGCTGGAAATGCGTCAAAGCGAATTGTTGAAGAAATTGAAAGAAATTTATAATTTTTGTCTGTGTAACTGAAATATTTTAATTTAAAAAATAGTTGAGAAGATTTTAAAATCTTTTCGACTATTTTTTTGTAAAATTAAAATTTATTTTTAATATAAACCTAATTTTTTTGATATTGATTTTATTTCAATCTTCTTATAATTAAATCGATTTAGAAAACGATTACTAAAAAGTTGAATGAAGGGGTATAAAATATGAAGGACAAAAAATTTTCAGATGGTTTTTTATGGGGAGGAGCAATGGCTGCCAACCAGTGCGAGGGAGCATATGATATCGATGGGAAGGGAATGAGTATCATGGATATCATGACAGTCGGGAATAGTTCGAAAAGGCGTAGGGCTACTCCAGAAATTGATCCTCAAGAGTATTATCCTAACCATAGAGGGATCGATTTCTATCACAAATACAAAGACGACATAAAATTGTTGAAGGAAATGGGGTTGAAATGTTTTCGAACATCAATCGCATGGACACGTATTTTCCCAAAAGGTGATGAAGCATCTCCAAATGAAAAAGGATTAGCCTTTTATGATGAATTAATAGACACTCTGTTAGCAAATAATATTAAACCAGTCATAACAATATCACACTATGAAATGCCACTATACTTAGTTGAAAAGTATGGTGGTTGGAAAAATAAGAAGTTGATTGATTTTTATTTGAATTATTGTCGAGTGCTCTTTAAAAGATATTCTGGGAAAGTTAAATATTGGATGACTTTCAATGAGATCAATAGTACATGGTTCGTACCTGCTATTTCAGGAGTTAAAATTTCAAATGACGATCCTAAATATTTACAAGTGAAATGTCAGACAATGCATAATTTATTTGTAGCTAGCGCACGTGCTGTACAAATGGGACATGAAATTAATTCTAATAATCAGATTGGATGTATGGTGTTAACAACTGTGGGATACCCTAAGACTACTAATCCTAAAGATGCTTTGGCTGCTGATGATTATATAACACGTGGAACGCTAGCCTTTACGGATGTTCATGTTCGAGGACACTATCCTAGTTTTGTAAAACGAATGGTACAAAAAAATCACTTAGAATTAGATATAACGGATGAAGAGTTGTTAGATATACAGACAGGTGTTGTCGATTATATTGGTTTATCTTATTATTCAAGTTCGGTGGTATCAAGTGAGATCGATAAGAACGCAGATAGTTCTATTGGAGGAAACTTCTCCATGGGATTAAAAAATCCGTATTTAAAAGCTAACGAATGGGGATGGCAATCTGATCCCGATGGATTTAGATTAATCCTTCGTTGGTTAGGGCAACGTTACGAAATACCTTTATTTGTTGTTGAAAACGGTTACGGACACGAAGATGAAGTTTTATCTGGTCACATAATTCATGATGATTACCGTATTGATTACCTAAGGAAACACGTTAATGCTTTAGCTGAAGCGATTAATGAAGACGGAGTAGACATTATTGGATATACACCATGGGGCTTGATTTGATTTCAGCAAGTACTGGAGAAATGAAAAAAAGGTACGGTATGGTATATGTTGATTTGGATAACACAGGCAAAGGGACGTTGTCACGCTATAAAAAAGATTCTTTCTATTGGTATCAAAAAGTGATTGAAAGCAATGGGGGCGAGTTGTAATGGTAAAGCTCTTAAGTATTGATGTTGGTGGGACTTTTATCAAATATGGCCTCTACGATTTAGAATTTCAGCATTTAGAAAGTACAGACAAAGTTCTAACTCCAAGAACTAATTTTGAGGATTTTACGAATGTATTATTTAAGATATGTAATCAATTTTGGGAAAAGTATGTAGGTGTAGCACTTAGTGTACCAGGGACTATTGACGCGAAAACTGGCTTAATAATTCAAGGAGGAAGTTTACAATACAATAATCAAATTAATTTGGTAAAGTTGCTAGAAGGAAAATTAAATGTTCCAGTGACAATCGAAAATGACGCTAGATGTGCGCTATTAGCTGAGTTGTGGCGAGGGAAGTTAAAGGAAAGCCAAGATGGGGTCATGCTTACGGTTGGCACTGGAATCGGGGGTGCAATTGCCAAGAAGGGCAAAGTTATATTGGGAAGTCATCGGATAGCCGGTGAATTTTCAGCCCTACTAGATAGTAATGATACAAAAACAGCTACTTTAAAAGGTCGCGAATTGAGCTTCTCTTACTTTGTACAAGAAATCCAGAACCTAAAGAGGAACAACGACTTGGACGGAGTCCAGGTAATGGAGTTAATTAGTGAAGAAGATCCGGAGGTATTAAAATTATTTGATCAATATACTACAACGTTTGCAAGATTGATATATAACTTACAGCTAATTGTTGATCCAGCCAGTTTTATTATTGGAGGTGGTGTAAGCCAGAATGAAATATTTATGAATCAATTTAGAGTGGGAATCGAACGTTTTTATAATTCTTTATCAATACCGATTCCGCGTCCAACGCTTACAGCTAGTGAATTTAGAAGTGATGCAAATTTAATAGGAGCTGTTCGAAGATACCAACTTGGAGAAGAATACATTAACACAATTGTGCTTTAAAAAAATTTGTTTTATGGAAAAACACTTTTATACTAATAAATTTATTGGGGGTTTAATATTTTGGGTAAAAAGGGGAAAATATTATGAAGAAGAAATATACTATTTTTGCAATAAGTATGGCTGTAGCTTTAGTATTAGGTGGAGAAGTGCAATCAATTAATGATAGTGTGGAGGCTCAAGAATTGCAACATACTGTTAAAAATGTGAAACAAACCGAAGATTTTAATCCGACGAAATATGCCAATGAGATAGAGAATTTTGTAAAACAACAAAATCCAGTTAGCATAAAAAGCTTATTTAGTACAATTGCATTAAAAGAAAAAGCTGATTTTGAAAAATATGGAGAGGCAAATGCTGCTCAAGTAAAAATGCTTTGGGGTTCATATGTTTTCTTTGATTTTGGTTTTGTTAAAGATAGTAAAATCATTGAAGCGATTAAAAATAATCCCTCAGTATATGCTAAATTTAAAAAGACTGTAAATATTAATGGTACTGGAGCTTTTCTACCAGGAACGGGAAGTCCTGAATCAATATCTATTAAAAATAATGAGGATGGATCAAATATTGACTCTTATGCATATTATACACCGCATAATCCAGATATAACTAAAAACGCAGATAAAACAGTAGTAATGCATGGTGGATTTCGTGGAGGTTATGAAGCCGGAAATGATACTCCGGAAATAAGAACTTTTTACGATAAAGGTTACAATATTTTATGTGTTGATAATCGAGCTACTAGCTTAAGCGGTGGTGATTATGTAACCTTTGGGCAATACGAATCTGATGATGTACAGGCATGGATTAATCATTACTTGAAAGATAAACCCGATCAAAAAATAGTTCTTTATGGTGGTTCAATGGGAGCATCGACGATGATGTCAGTACTGGCTAAAAATTATTCATCTAATATTAAAGGAATTATTGAAAATTGTGGATTTGCTAATATAAGAAATGAATTAGGTTATGTTTATACTATGGCTGCAATCGGTAAAAATGAACTTAAAGATTTGACAGGAACTGATTTTGCTGAGGACTTTTCGGTAACTCCAATGAATTTACAAAAAATGATGGAAACAATTAACAACTACTATATTAAACCTAAAGCTAATGTCGATATCGATGGAAATTTACCGGCACAAGGAATTACTAATGCTATTATGCCAAAGTTATTTATTCATGGAGAATCTGATTTGGTTGTACCTTTTAAAGACAATGGACAGTATTTAGCCACATTGGGAGATACGAATAATAACTATAAATTTTTTGTTCCGAAAGCGGGACATGGTGAAGCACAAACAATAGACGGTAATGGCTACGATAAAGCTATCAGTGATTACTTAAATTTAATTTTTAAATAAAATGATATTCAGTTAGAGATGTTTGCATCTGAAATAGAAAAGCGCTTCGTAAAAAATTACGAAGCGCTTTTCTTGAACAATGAATAAAAATTAAATCGTATTGAAATGCTTACTTCTATATTCTTTAGGAGTAGTTCCAGTGATTTGTTTAAATACTTTAATAAAATGACTTTGACTGGCAAAGGATAATAGTGCACTAATTTCAAAAAGTTGTTGTTCTGTAAACAATAAGAGATGCTTAGCTTCCTCAATTTTTTTAGTTTGTATATATTGATGAATTGTTAAACCAGTTTCTTTTTTGAATTGTGTAGAAAGATAGGCTTTATTCTTGTTAGTAACAGAAGCTAGGGTGTCTAATGTGACTTTTTCATATAAATGGTCATCAATATGATTAATGATTTTTTTAATTAAAGGTGATTGGCTAATTTTGGTAGCTTCCTCTTGAATTCCGATGAAACTATTTGTGGCAATTTGTACATGTTCTATCCAAGCTTCGAATGAATGAACGGAAGCAAGCCCTTGTATCAAAGTATCTGAAAGACTAAAGGCTTGGTTAATAGGCACGCCTTGTTCAATACTGATTCTAGTAAGTATAGCTGTTAATGCGGCAAACTTTAATTTTAGACTTTCTATTTCGTTAGTAGATAAGTTTTCTTCACGGTTCTCAGCTAATTTTTTTAACAGATATTTGATTTTTTCGGGTTGCTTCTTTTTAATACATTCAATGTAATGAAGTTCCATTTGATAGGCATCTAATGTAGTACCTTTAACACGTCGTTCATACAGATTCTGAACAAATGATGTTGTATCGGAAATTGGATCGTTAGGTACAGAAGCATCATGCCATGTTATATCTGATTGTAATAGAATATCGCCGGTCATGATCGGATAAATTAATTCCAAGAAAGAAATAAAATTGCCCACAGTCTCTTTGGCATAGTGAATATTGGAATAGAAAATCTCCTTACGCATTTTATAAGTAGTCGCAGTTGTACCTGTAATTCCACAGGGACCAAGTAAAAAATGATAAGTTGGACCATTTATATTTTTGATATTGAAAGTAGCAAATAAATAATCAGATTTCTTAAACAAAGTTACTTTAGAGTCTGTTTGATTATTGAATAGTGATGTGGAAATATTCATTTTTGGATAGAGTGGGGTATCCTCTTCATCAAAAATTACCATTGGGATTAAGTACTCTTGATATAAGAGATCCATTACTTTTATCATAGCTGTTAATTGCATAGTGAAGTGTATCCTTTCCAATTATTATAGCTAAACTAATTATACGTTAATTGAATTTAGGAAGATTTTGTCTTAATTATATAATATGGGTTAATTTATGTGATATAAACCTTATTATTTTTATAGTTGTAAATTGAGTAAGGCTACATAATTAGAATTGTATAAAGCGCTTACATGAAAAGCGAAAATATTAATTTTAATAAAGTGAGGAGTTTGTTATGAGTAAATTTCAAGATATATTGAACGCCAAATTATTACCTTTATCAGAAAAATTACAAGGTAATAAAGTATTGGCTGCATTGATGGAAGGTTTTATCCGAACTACACCAATTACATTAGGAATTGCATTTATTACAATTATTGGTAATTTTCCATTCCCTGGTTGGACGCAAATGCTAACTAAGGTTGGTATTTATGACCATGTTCAAGCCATCACCAATGGAGCTACTGGAGTATTTTCTGTTTATGTAGTATATAGCTTAGCTTACGCCTATGCTAAGCAATTAGAAGTTAATGAGCGTAACGCAGCATTGATTTCGTTGGCAAGCTTCTTTATGTTAATGCCTCAAACCATTAGTACAACGGTAATACAACATGGTAAAGCTGTTACTCAAACAATTGGCGCTTTAAAGCTTGATTATCTTGGTGGACAAGGTATTTTTATTGGGATGATAGTAGCATTAATAATCACACGTTTATATGCTTTCTTATCAAGCAAAAAATTGATTGTTAAACTACCAGATAGCGTTCCAGCAATGGTTACTGAATCGCTAGCACCAGTATTTGTAGTCACAATTATTTTTGTATTAATTTTTGGTTTGCGCGTATTATTTGGATTAACAGCATCAGGATCAATTTTTAAATTTTTTGTAGACGTGGTTGCAGCACCGTTGGATTCTTTAGCAACAAGTCCAATCTCAATTATTATAATTATGGAGTTATTATCTGTGCTTTGGTTCTTTGGTATTCATAATGCGGTTTTACAAGGGCCAGTAAGTGTTATTACTATGACAATGATTGTTAGCAATATTACTGCTTATCAACACGGAAAACCATTACCATATTTAGTTCCTAGTGTTGTGTATGCTGGTATTGCTGCAAGTGGTTTTATGGGAGCGATTGTTTTTACTATGATTAGAGGTAAATCAGCTAAATTTAGAGAATTAGGTAAACTTTCCTTTATTCCATCCTTATTTAATATTACTGAGCCAATTATGTTTGGGGTTCCAATTATGTTAAATCCAATGTTTTTCATTCCACAATGTATTACGCCAATAATTACAGGATTTTTAAGTTGGGGATTAGTTACAACAATTTTACCAGTTTCATTAAATCCAACAATTAGTTTGATGCCTTGGACAACACCAGTGTTTGCTAAATTGCCATTAGAAGGTGGAATTAATCTGACTATTATTATGTTGATTTGTATGGTAATCAGTTTCTTCATTTGGGTTCCATTCTTTAAAGTTGCTGATAATCATGAATATGAAATAGAACAAGCTAATGCTGAAAAATAGAAAATTAGTTTAGAAATAAGCAAGGAGAATGGATATGGAAGGCTATATTACAACTGAAAACTATCGCGCATCTACCAAAATGAGTAATAGTAAACCTGAAAATTTGGATTGTTTGAAGATACCTCGCAATAGTACAGGAGCTTTCCAATTATTATTTCATGACGGGAAGACCAATCAAATTGTATTAAACCAGCAATTTGTATTACCGAATAATCTAAATGTTAATACGTATCGAGTGGACATTGAAAGTGATTTAAAAGTATCAGCTCACCTCGTAGACTATTATCAGGATGAACAAGGTGTTTATTATGCGGATAAAATTTTAGAGGAGAAGGAAAAAACTTACACTGGGGATCGAATGGCACCAATCTATGTTGAAATTCCTATTGATCAGGAACAGAAACCAGACAAATATAAAGTTAAAATAAGATTGATGTTTGCTCCATTAATTGGTTCTGAAAAATGTATTTTGGAAAAAGAATTAATAGTTAGGGTTTTAGATTATACTTTACCTCAGAAAATCACCAAGGATTTTAATCTGAATATCTGGCAGCAACCTTCTAATTTAGCTCGAACTTTCGGCGTAGAACCTTGGGGTCAGAAGCATAGACAACTAATTAAAGAAATGGCACAGAGTTTATCAAATTTAGGACAAAAGGCTGTTACGGTGATTGGTTCTGAGATTCCTTGGAAAGGGTGGTTTAGTTATATAGTTAAAGATTACCCAGCTAATTTATTTGAATACTCGATGATTCAGATTCATAAAAATAAAAAAGGAAATATCGAATGTGATTTTACGCAACTAGATCAATACTTAGATATTATGATGTCGGCCGGAATCAATCAAGAAATTGATTTATTTGGATGGTTAGGGGTATGGCAAGCACCATTTTTCCCTGATGTTAAAGGACTAGACTATCCTGAGCCAATCATTCTTCGATATTTAGATGATGAATGTCAAGAATTTGCTTATCTAAATACAAAAGAACAGTTAGAACAATATTTTAAACAAGTTGTCACGCATCTAAAAGAAATTGGAGTATGGACCAAGACATATATTGTCGCAGATGAACCAAAAGTTAATGCTCTAGATGTTTTTAAAAAGTCAATTAAAGAATTGAAGAAGATTATTCCTGACGCAAAGCTTAAAGTTACTTTTGATAAAGAAAAAGCATTAGAAGCGTTATCTTCGGATATAGATTATTTAGTTACATCTTTTAATTGTACATGTCAGCATCCAGAATTAAATAGCAATCAATTTTATGTTTGTAATTATCCAGATAAACCAAATACTTTCTTGAGTAGTGATTTACTAGAAACACGACTTTTACCAATTTTAGCTTATTGGACTAGGACAGATGGATTGTTACGGTGGGCCTATAATTGTTGGCCTGAAAATGCGATAACAGACATAAGGTACAATACCAATAATTTGCCGACTGGCGATTTATGTTTAGTATATCCAAGTACATCGGGACATTTACTACCTTCACTAAGGTTAAAACAATTATATCGAGGAATTGAAGACTTTTCTTTATTAAAGAAAGCGGAACAAATAAATTATGAAAAAACGCAAGAGTTAGTGGTAGAATTATTGCACGAAGAAGATCCAAAAAAATGGATGCAAGACAGCCATTTAAGTCGATTAGATTTATTCAGAACAACCGATGAACAGTTTAAAAAGTTTCGTCAAGCTTTGTTAAAAATAATTGAATAACAAAAAACACGTTGAACTTCAAAAGTTCAGCGTGTTTTTATTAGTTGTAATTATTTCTTAGCTTCTTCAATCATCTTCTGCATCATTTGAGCTTGATATTGAGCAGCATATTGTTTAGAAGCTTTAGCCGTTGTATCAGCCATTAGTTTCTTTTGATCACTAGCACTCATTGTAGGATTCTTCTTAAGTGCTGCAGCCATTGTTGACTTCACAGTAGCTGTGACCTTAGCTTTAACATACTTTTCAGCATCAGCTTTCATTTGAGCTTGATTCTTTTTAACGTTCTTTTGAAGCTTAGCGGCTTGTTCTGTTGATAAGGTAATCCAATTATTAGGAACGTAGAAAGTATTAACACGTTTTGAAACTTCACGGTTATTACCGGCAATTCCAAACCAGAACTTGTAAGTGTTGTTCTTATAAGTCCAACGGGTTGTAGATTTAACTAAACGAGCCGTACTCTTTTTAGTTGTTTTAACCTTGTTAGTAGTTTTATCAGTTTCAGTATGACTAGGTTTCTTTTGAGAAGTAGTCTTATTGTAGATATAAACTCGATCTTTATCAGCGGTACCGATACTCTTATAGAGTAACATGCTCATTTGTTTAGAAGGTGAGACTGAGTAGATTTCTTGGGTAGTTGTTTCAGTAATTTTATGCATCCCAAAATGTTCACGATCATTCATTACCATCAAAGCAACCGAAGCGATTACGACGATTGCAGAAATAGCAGAACAAATAACACGGACAGCTGTTTTAGAGATAAGTGTCATCGAAAGGAACGTTGCGATGACTGCGATAATTAAAAGAAAGATAATCATTATTTATTACCTCCTGCTTGAGGTTGTACTTTGGCAGTGCTGCCTGCTTTACGACTTACAAAGAATGCGATGATTAAACCAAGGGCACTAAAGCCAATAGCAATCCAGAATGTCGCATGGTAACCAGCAACGGTTGCGTCAAATGCTTGATCTTTGTAAGCGAGTGGTTGGGCTGAGAGAAGATGCTTACCAGGCATTTGGTTCTTGGTAACGTTGGTCAAGACACTAACCAAGATGGCTGTTCCAACAGAACTGGCTACTTGACGAAGAGTGTTATTAACCGCAGTACCATGACCCATCTTTTCAAATGGAAGAGAGTTCATACCAGCAGTTGTTACAGGCATCATTGCCATCGCAATTCCGGCCATTCGAACAGCATACAAGACAATGATATAAATCATTGGTGTAGTCTTAGTAATGAAAGCAAATGGAAGCGTTCCGGCAGTTAAGAGGAACATTCCAGTGATTGCTAGACGACGGGCACCAATTTTATCAAATAGGCGACCAGTAATAGGGCTTAGGAATCCCATCATTAAAGCACCCGGCAATAGTGTTAAACCTGAATGGAAAGCTGATTCGCCACGCACGGTTTGAATATAAAGTGGAAGTACCATTTCAGCCCCCACCATGGCAATCATTGAAACTGAACTTAAAGTAGCAGAAATTGAAAATTCTGGAATCTTTAGTACACGTAAATCAAGGAATGGTTTTTCTAATCTCAATTGGCGGATACCAAATAAAATAACAAAGATAACACCAACGATTAATGTAGTAATAACTACTGCGTCACCCCAGCCTTTGTCTCCAACTTCGGAGAAACCAAAGAGTAAACTACCAAATCCAATTGTAGATAAAGCAGCTGAAATCCAATCTAGCTTCTTCTTGTCGGTTTCCAAAACGTCTTTCATAAATAATAGACCAGCGATTAGAACGATAAATACGATTGGAATAATCATTCCGAATAGGGTTCTCCAGTGATAGTTATCAATAATCCATCCAGAAAGAGTAGGACCAATTGCTGGAGCTACCCCAATAACTAATCCGGCAAGACCCATGGCTGAACCACGTTGGTTAGCTGGGAAAATTGTCAACATTAGAGTTTGGAGGAGTGGCATGGTAACACCAACTCCGAGAGCCTGGATTAAACGTCCGGCAAGTAAAACTTGGAACGTAGGAGCTGTGTAACATAGAATGGTTCCAATTAGGAAAACAGCCATAGCAGATAAATAAAGTCGTTTAGAAGGAACACGACTTGTTAACCAGGCACTAATGGGAATCATGATACCGTTAACCATCAAAAATCCAGTTGTCAACCATTGAACAGTAGAAGTACTGATATCAAAAGCATCCATTAATGTAGGAAATGCGGTGGTTAAAATTGTTTGGTTCAAAACGCTACAAAAAGTACCTATTAATAGCACAAGGATCAATAAGGATCTCTTATAGGGTTTACCATGTGCGTCAATTGCTTGTGGCATAAGCTTACAACCTCTTTTCAAAAACTTTTCTTTAATACTATAAGTTATCATAACATCTTTGTCAACTTGTTTGACAAAGATGTTAGAGAAGTTATAATTAGTTTAAAAGATGCAACAAGATATACAGCATTAATGAGGAGGAGCAAACATGGAAAACCCCGCGGGTCGCCTAGCAGTGGTAAAGAAAATAATTGATAGCGAAGCTATGTTACTTAGTATCGGTGATGTGGCCAATGCTGTCGATGTATCAACTAGACAATTACGTTATTGGGAGAAAAAAGGTTATATTGAGTCTAAAATTTCAAAAACAGGTCAACGAAAATATACCTATTTTACGATGATTCAAGCTGGTAATATTGCTAGCTATATTGAAGATGGTTTTACTTTAGCCAAAGCAGCTGAAAAAGCGCAAAGTAACGGACGCATTATGAAAGCGTTACGTCACTTTCTTAAAGAACGTTTTAGTGGTGGTCGTGAGATTCCTAATGGCTATGAATTTGACTTAGGTGAAATTAAGGGTTTACCAAAAGATCAACGTTTGTTTATCGAAGTGCTAGAAGATGGGGAAAGTTTTTTTCAAGTTAAAAAAGAAAGTACAAATGATTGACGAATAAGCTATTTGTACTATATATTTATTAATGAAATACTTACAAAAAAATAACGGTTCATCTTCAAGGGGCAGGGTGCGATTCCCGACCGGTGGTAAAGTCCATGAGCTGTCATTCGTGATGGCTGATTCGGTGAAATTCCGAAACCGATAGTTAAAGTCTAGATAAAGGAAGATTGAATTTATTTGCGCAGACTAACGTAATAATAAAACAGTCTAAACACCAATGCCCCAGTTGCATTGGTGTTTTTTGTGTAAATAAACCAAGAAGGTGCTCCTAAATCCAAGGAGGCAGTATGATGAGTGTTTCTAAAGTTAATAAAATGGTTGTAGTCGCTATGCTAGCAGCTATCTCGTTTGTTTTGATTTTCATTGATTTTCCAATTTTACCCGGATTTTCGTTCCTAAAGATTGATTTCGCGGATGTCCCAGTTTTAATTGGGACGGTATTATTTGGGCCAGTCTGGGGGATGGTGACAGCTGGTTTAGCCGGACTGATGGATATAATCCTTCGAGATAGTAATCCAGCAGGTGCATTGGGTGCATTTGCTAACTGGTTGGCAGCTTTGTCATATATCTTACCGATTTACTACGCAATTAAAGCGGTTCAAGGTAGCACGCATAAAAAAGAAGTGGGGGCCTTGATTAAGGGGGTCTTAATCGGTTCGGTTTTGATGACGGTATTTATGAGTGTGATAAATTTATTCATTCTATTGCCCTTATATATGAAGTTAGCAAGTTTCCAAATTAATGTTTCGACCTTAAATATGGTTCTTTATGGTGTGGTACCTTTTAATTTGTTAAAAGGGATTATCGTTGGAATTGCAATTGGATTGGTATATTTTAGATTAATTCCGATTATCAGAAGAGCTTCAAATTAAAATGGTATAATATAACCTCATTAGTTTAGTGGGGTGAAATTTAATGCACATCGAAGCTCAAAGATTAACACGTATGGCATTGCTATTAGCTATAGTCATTGTTTTGGGATTAATTCCAGCGATTCCGATTGGTATAATTCCAGTACCGTTGACAGTTCAAAACATTGGGATTCTATTAATTGGGTTATTGTTATCGCCGTTTGAAGCATTTTTAACAACGGGAGTATTTTTATTGTTGGCGTTAATAGGACTACCCATTTTGACTGGACTTCGAGGTGGGATGGCCGTTTTTATCGGACCGACTGGAGGATATCTCCTAGGATATTGGATTGGGGCCGTTTTATTAGCTTGGTGGTCGAAGAAGCATCGCCATGAATGGTTCTTGCTATTTGCAAAAATTGCGATTGTAGCTGTCTTAATTATCGATTTGTTTGGTAGCATGGGCTTTGCTGTTAATATGCACATTCCACTAATCAGAGCTGTAGCACTCAATAGCCTTTTAATCCCAGGAGATATACTTAAAGCAATCCTGGTAGCAACGATTGCATACAAACTTAAATAACACATAAAAGCTAGAAATTATTTAGTACCGCTGGAGACAGCGGTATTTCTAATTTTTAGCTTTTTTTAAACTTTTTTAAAATAAGTGTCGAAAATGCTGTATTGATGGGAACACTTCTTAAAAACTATATGAACTTTATGTGATAAATATGAATTTTTTTAGCCCGTTATATTACAGGAGTTTTACAAAGAACGAAAAAAATGGCATACTTTTACGTAACGCAATTAGATTTTTATAAATTCACTATCAAATTAGTGAAAATTAGCAGGGGGGATTGTGATGCTGAATTTTTTTAAAGATTTATGGCAACATGATTCAGTAAAATTTATTACGCGAACTGTTTTTTACTTTGCAGTTTTAGTCGTCTTGTTGTACTTGTACGATTACAGCGGAATGACTGGCGGAACATTTATCTATAACGAATTTTAAACGGGGGATTTAATTAATTATGGGGAAAGTAATTAACGTGATTGAGCAAATTGATTCAATCGCAGTTAAACATCCAGATTGGATTGCTTATGATTATCTAGGTACTAAGAACACATATGGAGAATTAAAAGCTTATTCAGATAGCTTAGCTGCATATATTTTAACGCAAGGGTTGGAAGAAGATGCGCCAATTATGGTTTATGGTGCTCAAACCTTTGATATGATTGCAGCTTTTTTAGGGGTTGTAAAAAGTGGACACGCTTATGTCCCAATTGATCGCCACTCACCAGCAGAACGATTAACAATGATTAATGAAATTGCTAATCCTGGGATGTGTATCGCGGTTGAAGATTTGCCTGTAAATTTGGGTGATCTACCAGTTCTAGAAGGACAAGAATTAAACGATGTTTTTAATGCAAATAAAAATGTAACACCTAATAGTTTCGTCACTAAAGATGATAATTATTATATTATTTTCACGTCTGGGACAACTGGTAAGCCTAAGGGAGTACAAATCAGTCACAATAATCTTTTAAGTTTTGTGAATTGGGAAATTGGCAATCTAGGTTTACCTGAACGTCCAGTGACGTTATCACAGCCACCTTACTCATTTGACCTATCCGTAATGGATTTATATCCCACATTAGTTATGGGTGGAACAATCAAAGCGGTGCCCAAGCAAGTTACGGATGATTTCAAAAAATTATTTGAAATATTACCCACTTTGGGCTTAAATGTGTGGGTTTCAACACCATCCTTCATGGATATCTGTTTGTTGCAACCGACTTTTGATGCAGAACATCTACCAGCATTGAGCCGATTCTTGTTCTGTGGTGAAGAATTAACACACGCTACTGCGCAAGCTCTTAAACTACGTTTTCCAGATGCAAAAATCTTTAATACGTACGGGCCTACAGAAGCGACCGTCGCAGTTAGTGCAATCGAAATTACAGATGAGGTACTTAAACAATATGATCGTCTACCAATTGGATATTTAAAAGAAGATACTCTGGGATTTATCCTTGATGATAATGGAAGAATGGCCAATGCTGGTGCTGAAGGAGAATTAGTTCTATCAGGACCAAGTGTTTCCAAAGGTTATCTCAATAATCCGGAAAAAACGGACGAAGCCTTTTTTGAATATGAAGGTCAACGTGCCTATAAAACTGGTGATTTAGTTAAGATTGATGATACTGGAATGCTTTATTATCATGGACGGACTGATTTCCAAATTAAACTGCATGGTTACCGAATCGAACTTGAAGAGGTTAACCATTACTTAAATAACGATCCATTAATTCAGGCTGGAGTGGCAGTTCCTAAATATGGGAAAGACCAAAAGGTGGCTCAATTAGTGGCCTATGTTGTTCCTGAAAAAAATGAGTTCGATTCTCAAATTCAATTAACAGTTGCGATTAAAGATAGTTTGAAGGATAACATGATGGAATATGCTGTTCCAAATCGCTTTGTATTTGTTGAAAGTTTACCGCAAACGGCCAACGGAAAAATCGATATTAAATCTGTTATTGCTGAGGTTAATGCCTAATGCTTTCATTAACACCATATGAAAATCCAATGTATTTTGGCATGCTAGCTGTGGCATTTATTCCCATTGTTGTAGGAATCCTTTGGGGCAAGAGATTTCGTTGGTACGAACTATTAGTATCAATCGGATTCATTCTCTTATCCTTTGGAGGACCTAAGTGGGAGCAAGGCGTTGCACTAGTTGGATTTTTAATTTTTGAAGTGATTTTAGTTTCACTTTATAACGTATATCGTAAAAAGAAAAACGACACGTGGGTGTTCGTTATTGCGGTTCTTCTTGCGATATCACCACTAGTGGTCGTGAAATTAACGCCATTGATGTCGGGGACTCCATCGATTATTGGATTCTTGGGGATTAGTTACCTGACCTTTAAAGCTGTACAAACCGTTATGGAAATTCGCGATGGAGTGTTAAAGGATTACAATCCGTGGTTCTTTTTACAATTTATGGCCTTCTTCCCATCAATTTCATCCGGTCCTATTGATCGTTATCGTCGTTTTAGAAAAGATTACGAGAGCGTTCCGGACCGCGAAAAGTATTTAAATATGTTGGAAAAAGCCTTACATTACGTATTCTTAGGGTTTGTCTACAAATTTATGTTGGCATATCTCTTTGGGACAATTTTACTTCCAAAGGTACAGCATTTAGCTGTGCAATCGACTGGTCTGTCGTGGGGGCTGGTAGGAGTAATGTACGTATATAGTTTCTATCTTTTCTTTGATTTTGCTGGTTACAGTTTGTTCGCTGTAGCAACTAGTTATTTCATGGGAATTGAAACACCAATGAACTTCAATCAACCATTTAAATCTAAAAATATTAAAGAATTTTGGAATAGATGGCATATGACACTTTCATTTTGGTTTAGAGATTATGTATATATGCGATTAGTATTCTTTTTCATGAAGCATAAAATATTTAAGAATCCTAAAACAACTGCCAATATCACCTATGTCTTAAACATGTTATTAATGGGTTTTTGGCACGGTGAGAAATGGTATTACATTGTTTACGGTCTAATTCATGGGGTAGCCTTAGTTATTAATGACTGGTGGCTAAACTTGAAGAAAAAGAATCCGGATCGATTCCCACATAATAAATTTACTGAATACTTGGCGATTTTTATTACGTTTAACTTTGTTTGTTTCACGTTCCTCGTATTTTCAGGATTTTTAGACACATTATGGTTCCACTAAAAATAAAGGAGAATAATTAATTATGAATACAAAAGAAACAGTTTTAAACATTTTGGCAGATCTTACAGGTTCAGATGTAAGTAATAGTATGGATGAAAACCTTTTTGAAACAGGCTTGTTAGATTCAATGGGTACGGTGCAACTATTACTCCAACTCCAAACAGAATTGGGAATTATGGCCCCAGTTTCAGAATTTGAGCGCAGTGAATGGGATACACCAAATAAAATTATCGCTAAAGTAGAGGCAATGCAGTAATCGTGGGTAAAAAACTTTGGATGATATTTGGTCCATTGCTAGTCGCATCAGTTGTTTTGATTGGGCTTTTATTTTCCCCATTCAAAATAAACCGAATCAGTCCAACAATTGAGAAGCAAGCCGCGACATCATTGTCACCAAATATTTTAAAGGGCGATGCAGTTAAGCGAGCCGCCTTATCAGATCCATATTATGTACCATTTTTCGGATCGTCAGAATTTTCACGCTTTGATTTGACGCATCCCTCAGTTATGGCAGAAAAGTATAATTGGGATTTCCGTCCATTCTTAATGGGAGCAGCTGGGACGCAATCTTTAACGCATTATTTCCAGATGCAAGGAATCAATCACCAGCTTAAAAATGGGAAGGCCGTATTTGTGATTTCTCCTCAATGGTTTGTCAAAAAAGGGGCTAATCCTCAAGCATTTTCATTTTATTTCTCACAACTGCAAGCTGTTAACTTTTTACAAAAGCAGCATGGTACAAGAACTGATCGGTACGCTGCCCATCGCTTATTAAAGATGGAACAAAACACTGATAATGGTAATGGAATGATTAACAAAGCTCTTCGTCAAGTAGCACAAGGGCAAAAATTATCAGCAAGTACTCAACGAAATATTAGTTATTACAAACGTTTGTTAGCTCACGAAGATCAACTTTTCTCTAGTTTGAAACTGAAAGATGATAATCAAAAGAAAATTAATCGCCAGCTGCAAGCTCTACCAAATAGTGAATCGGGAGATTTAATTCGCCAAGCGATTATCAAACAGGCCAAGCAACAAACATCAAATAATGATTTTGGAATCAAAAATTCCTTCTATAGTCATCGACTGAAAGATAAATTGGGTAAGTTTAAAGGATTTGAAAGAAATTATGACTACACTAAGTCCCCAGAGTTCGCAGATTTCCAATTGGTTTTAAATCAATTTGCTGCTGATAAAACTGATGTATTATTTGTAATACCACCAATTAATCAAAAGTGGGCAAATTATGCTGGTTTATCACAATCGATGCTGAAAGGCTTCAATAAGAAGATTAAGTATCAATTAAAGAGTCAAGGATTTGACCACATTGCTGATTTATCTAATCAAGGTTCACAACCCTACTTTATGCAAGATACAATTCATTTGGGTTGGAATGGTTGGTACGCTTTCGATAAAAAGGTTAAGGCTTTCGTTGATGGCGAACAAGAAATCCCATCATACAAAATGAACAATCAGTTTTATGCCAAATCGTGGCAAAATTTAGCTCCAGATGATTTAAATTCGTATATCAAGAATAACGGTTAAATTTTAGTTATAATAAAAGGAGGTTAAGTCTTAATTTGGCTTACCTCCTTTTTTTAGAAGGAAGTCAGTGAAACGGAGGAATGTATGAAAGAAAAAGGATTTAAGTTAATTATGCAATTTGCGGTAATGTTGGTTGCACTAGAGGTGCTAGCAATAAGTATCAATATGTTCTACGCTCCTCACAATGTTGCGGCTGGTGGAGCCACCGGTATCTCAATTCTTTTAGAAGATGCCCTAGGTTGGAATCGTGCTTTAATTGTATTTGTTATTAACATTGCCATGTTACTTGCGTCGTACTTTACTTTGGGAAAAGAAACTACTGCAAGAATTACAGTGGGTAGTTTACTATTACCGGTCTGTATGGCGATTACTCCTAGTATTAGTTTAGTGTCAGATCGAACCTTAGCAGTTATTGTTGGTGGTGCTTTATACGCACTTGGAGTAGCGCTCTTATATCAAATCGATGCATCTAGTGGTGGGACAACGGTACCTCCACTAATTTTGAAGAAATACTTCAATTTTAAGCCATCTGTCAGCTTGTTGGTAATTGATACAATGGTTTGTGTGATGAATATCTTTAGTTCCGGAATTGAAGCATTTATTTTAGCTTTATTCTCATCGGTAATTACTTTATTAGTAATGAACTATATTGAGACAGGTATCGATCGTAAAAAAAGTGTCTATATTATGAGTAGTCACTTAGCCGAGGTTGAAGAAATTATCTCGGAGTCTCTCGATCAAAGCTATACTAGCTTAGATGTACAAGGTGGCTTTTCGGGGGATAACAAGCGCATGTTGATGCTTGTAGTAGAAAACTCCGAATATCACCGTATAATCGGTCGGATTCGTGAAATCGATCCCCAGGCATTTATTTTAACTACCAACGTTGCTGAAGTACATGGTGGACAATATTAATTTTTGAAATAAAAACAAGCGATAACAAAAGGTGGTCTGAATTTTAGATTCAACCAAACTTTTTATTATCGCTTGTTTTTTATACTTTTTAAATGCGTTATTTAGCAGATTTTACAATCCTAGCGGCAATCATATCAGCCATACGTAAGCGAACATCATTTACACCAGGAATTGGGGCACCATTAGTCAGCCAATGCCGTTTTTCAGTAGGAAGCCCCCACAAAAAGAAATTAGGCATGATTTTACCGTTGGGAGTAACTAGTTCAGCCGTTTCGGTAGTGACATCTAAAGCACCGGTCTTAAATAAAGTTCCGTCGCTCAAATACAAAGAGTAAATGCGAGCCATTTTATTAGCAAGCAAATTTTTAATTAAAGGATTTTGAGTTGTTTCAGCACTAGGCTGTGGTAACCGTCCTTCGATTAAAACATTCCCAGAATAACGTTGATGATCACTCAATACGGATGAATAAGTTACAAAATGGTCATCTTCATTTTCAACGACCATACCTGGACCGGTTAAAGTGAGCACACCTGCCTTAATTAGGGCTAAAATTTGCTCAATTCTGAACGCAGGCGGTCCCACCGCTAAAAAGCTATTTAATGCGTTAAAGTACTTTAAAATATATTTCACGTAATCATCGTCACTTAGTAATTCGTAGGTGACGATTTTACGAATGTTGGAACGTAATTCGCGTAATTTTTCAACAGCGCTCGTGAAAGGAGAAACTTTGTTACCTTCATTAGCAATATCAATATCTTGTTGGAGATAAGTTTTTATAAAAGTGGTAAAGGAAGCAGTGTCAGTAACACTGGTAGGAATTGGATTCTCCCAAGCTGACCAATCCACGCGATCTTTAGCGCTAACATTGTATTTATCTAGAATTTTTTTGAATCCATTAGAAGCCGTAGCCAATTCTTTTTCAAATTCAACGGGGTTAATATCAGGGTATAGTAGCTTAGCTAAAGTAACGTAGTAAGTTAATTCGACGTCTAACGTAATACGCTTAATAAATTCTGATCCTGTAATTGATTGATTTTTAAGCACCAAGTTATTAACATACGCGTCTGATAGAAAATAACGTGGATAAGTCTCTCCAACTTTTTTCTGGTCTAAACCACGAGCATGGTAAGGAAGTCCTCGACGAGAGCTAGCGTAGATCGTTGGTTCGTCGCCAGAACGTGTATAAATTAACGAACCCCGTTCATCACGCTGAAAAACACCACCACGACGTTCGGTTAGTTCGGACAGGTAATCAATAAAGCTTAAGCCTAAGCCGCGAATGATAACCTGATCAGTAGGCGCAATGTCATCAACATCAACTTCGGCGGGATAGCGAACGGGAACGTATTTTAAATGATGTGCTTCAGCAAATGCTTGAGCCTCTTTTTCTGCGTCACTTGGTTCATCCATCCCTTCGCCCAGAGCGGCTGAAATAGCATCTACTTGGTATGCTAACTCATCTGTAAGCAAGATGTACTTTTCATTGTCAAATTTGACGTTATGGATCAAATTTGAGTGAATTTCGATACTAAAATTACTAGGCATGCGTTTTTCAACATGTTGAAAGAACCATTGTTGATAAATACCAAATAGAGCCCGAGAGCTATAAGAGTATTTAGTTAAATGATCAATCTCTTCTAATAAAAGTTTTTGGCGCTTAAAATTATTATTTTCAATAAAATCTTTTCCAAGAGTTGTTGCCCATTCAAAAAGAGTTGGACCTAAATGAGGATTGCCTTCCATTTGAATTGAATCATCCGTAAATAAAGTTATTTTGGAAGCCAGAGAGTTCATTTTCAGTTCATGATTTTGGTTAGGGTTCCAAACTCGTCCACCTATTCCAAATGGGTCAAATATGAGTATTTTAACTTCATCTGCCCATTTGCGATCTAATGCCCAATAAACTAAACGTTCAAAGGCCATTAAATTACGTGGACCAGCCCCTATTAATGCTATTTTCATCGTGTTGTCCACCTCATTTATTAATTACAGCTATGATAGCACAATAATTAAATTTACCGTAGTTTCATAGTTGAAACGTTTACATGTAATTATACAACTATTTAGAAGTTAAGCCATTTGAATTGACAAAAAATAAGTGAATAGGGTATTCTAATAATTGAAAATAAAACAAGGAGTAATTCTATGCTATTTACGAATACTAAATCAGTAGTTGAAGCTTGCGCATGTTGTCTAAAAGACCACATGTTATTTGGCAGGCGTAAATAGCGGAATTATTCAACGAACCAATTGGGATTAGTTGAACCGGTTAATTACACTGCGGTGTAGTTAGCCGGTTTTTTGTTTGTTAAGGACGTGATGATATGGAATCTGAATGTAGCGATTGTAGGGTGTTTCCAAGTTGATGTGATTAAAATTAAAGGAGTAGAAAATGAAAAATAAAAAGTGGATCGGGTTTCTTTCGGTTATTTTAGTATCATTGGTGGTATTGGCGGGTTGTGGAGCTAAAAAAGGTGGCTATGCTGCTGAACAAACCATGAATTTAGCAGCTGATGCTCCCTTGGACACGCTGGATGTATCTAAAGCCAATGGTTATGGACAAACTGGAAATGTATTTGAAAGTCTATATCGCCTAGGGAAAAATGGTAAGACAACCCCAGGTTTGGCCAGCGAGGCTAAAGTTTCTAAAGATGGATTGACGTGGACTTTCAAGATTCGCAAAAATGCTAAATTTAGTGATGGTAGTAAAATTACAGCTCATGACTTTGTCTATTCATGGCAAAGAACGATTAATCCTAAGACTAAAGCTTTGTATGCTTACTTATTTGAAGGGATTAAAAATGCCGACCAAATTAATGCAGGTAAGATGGATCCCTCTAAGCTAGGGGTCGAGGCTAAAGATGATCAAACTTTCGTTGTACATTTGGATCAACCTATTCAATATTTTAAAGTTTTAATGAGTTATCCACTATTTTCACCAATTAGCCAAAAGGCTGTTGAAAAATATGGTGATAAATATGGAACAAAGGCGCAATATACGGTTTATTCAGGGCCTTTTAAAGTAAAAGGCTGGACAGGAACGAACGATACTTGGAGTTTCGTTAAAAATCCACAATATTGGGATAAAAAAGTTGTTAAATTGGATCAAATTAAATTTAGAGTGGTGGAAAACCCACAAACTAAGTTGAATTTATACCAATCCGGGAAGCTAGATTATACACAGCTTTCCAGTGAACAAGTTAAAAACTATAAAAATAATAAAGATTACACCACCTTTCCATATTCCATTACCACTTTCTTACAATATAATTTTAATGATGCAGATAAAACCAAACGTAAAGCCTTTAACAATGTAAATATTCGTAAGGCTATCGCCTATTCAATCAATCGGAAGCAGTTGATTGAAAAAATCATTGGGGATGCTTCAACACCAAGTAAGGGCCTCGTTCCCACGGATTTAGCTAATAATCCAAAAACGGGAAAGGACTTTGCTGATGACGCATATTTAGACGGTACCATCGAGTACAATCAAAAACAGGCCAAGCAGTACTGGGAAAAAGGGCTTCAAGAAATTGGAGTAAAGAATTTGAAACTTAATTTAACTTCAGATAATGAGGGGAACAGCAAAAATTATGCTGAATTTTATGCACAGTCCTTGGAAAAGACATTACCTGGATTACAAATTCACATTGTTAACGTGCCATCGCAAGTAGCATATTCGAGATCTCAAAGTGGAGAATTTGATATTTTAGTTGGACATTGGGGAGCTGACTTTAATGATCCAATTTCACATCTTCAAATTTTACAAAAAAATAGTGCATATAATTATGGCAAATGGGACAACACGGAATATAATAGCCTTGTGAAAAAAGCCCAAAATGAAGATGCTAATAATGCTGAGAAACGCTGGCAAGATATGATTAAGGCAGAACAAATTGTGATGAAAGAACAAGCTGTTTCACCACTTTATCAAACTGTATATTCATACTTGAAAAATCCTAAAGTAAAAGGCGTTATTCACAACACAGCGGGTACCCAATGGAACTACAAGTATGCTTATATAACAAATTAGTAACAAAAATGTTTTATTTTAAGGAGAAAGTCCCAAATGAGGATTTTCTTCTTTTTATATTGGGCAAGGGGGCGTAATATAGGTGGCAAATACTAATAAGATTTTTGGAGGATATTATGACTAAGTATAAAGTTGCTTTATTTGATTTAGATAACACCCTTTTAAAAACTGAAGATGCATCTGTGGCAGCATTAACATATGCTTTAAACCAAGATGGCGTAGAAGTCACCCCGCAAGCAATTGTTGAATTAATGGGTCTTCCAGGAATTGATATGGCACGCGAGTTAGGTTCATCGAATCCAGCCAAGACAATTGATATTTTTAACGAACGGATTAATCAAGAAGTTGATTTAATTAAGGAATATGATGGAATTGATGAAATGTTTGCTGGTTTAAGAGAATTAGGAATCGAATATGGAATTGTAACTTCTAAGCTTAGACGAGTTTTTGATGATGAAATGCGTAGTTTTCCTAAGATTAGAGCAATTGAAAAAGTCGTGCTTTCAGATGATACGAAAAAGCATAAACCTCATGCTGATCCAATTGAATTTGGTATGCAGAAGTATTTCCCTAAGCTAAATCGAGCGGATGTGATTTATGTAGGTGATTCGCTATTTGATATGCAATCAGCGCATGCCGCTGGAGTCGATTTTGCCAATGCTGGATGGGGAGCAATCCCAGCGAATGATTTCTCTGAAGCAGAATATATTTTAAAAACACCAACTGATTTATTAGAGATTGTTAAATAAAAAGAAGCTGTGAATCAAATGAAGGGGATTAAATCCTAGCATTTGTCACAGCTTCTTGGTTTAATATCGGATTAAATTTGAATACTTGGTACAAGCCAATCACTAGCTATCAATTGATGAAATTGTTTAGTAATTGGAAGCCACATTTTATTATTAATAATATCTTTTAAACTTTTCCAAAATAAAGGATCGTTAGTTTGTTCGGTGGTAGGATAAACAAATATGTATTGTCCAGCGCTGGTTTTGGCTTTGATTTTGTTATCTTTATGGCCAATTAATTGAACTTCAAGGTACTGGTCCATTTTTTTATCGTTAATAATCATCAAGCATCACCTTTCTTTACTTTTTCAGAATACCATGGAAAGGTTAAGGAATTATAAAATATACCAATAATTAAGTGCATCTTAATAAAAATCACGTTTGCGAGTTTTTAGTGATTGTATTTTATGGATAAAATGCTATCTTTAAAATAAAGTTGGTATCTTAAAAAGGAGTACTTAATGAGAGCGTTACAAGTGTTGAAGAACTGCCTATTTTTAGTATTACTATTTGGAATGGATCAATTGGTTTCTATTCCACAACTAGTAGCAGCATATACACAAAACCACCATCTCTTTTTATTTTTTCTAATAATCGTCTATATTGCGATTGCCATAGCAGTTATCGTCTTTTTCTGGCAATTTTATCGATATAAAATTAAAAAAAATCATAGTATTTATGGGGATTTACCACCAAAAAGGGTGCGAACTCAAACATTGCTGTTAATGGTTCTAGTTTGGATGATTTTTATGCTTTTTCAAATCTGGTATACCAATCAATTTAAAGTTAATATTTCTGCTAACCAATTAGCAATCGAAAAACTATTTGAAAAACTACCAATTTGGACATTCATCGATGGCGTGTTGGTGGCTCCAGTCATGGAAGAGCTCATTTTTAGGGGGATTTTCTTTGAATTATTTTTCCAAACTGATCAACCAGTAATAAAAGTAATCGGAGTGATCGTTAATGCAGTTATCTTTGGTGCATTGCACGATACAGGAATTAATTTTCCTATTTATGCAATCATGGGCGCAATTTTAGCGGTTACCTACATGCGTACCCGTGATATTAAATGTAGTATTGGAATTCACATCTTAAATAATTTTATATCTTTTATTTAATAAAAAACGGAGGATTTACATGGATAGTATTTTAACTAAGGGAAGTCCCATCAAGGGCATTATTTTGTTCAGTATCCCACTTCTTTTGGGAAATATTTTCCAACAGATTTATACGCTTTCTGATACCTTGATTGTTGGTCGAGTAGTCGGTGTACAAGCATTGGCTTCTGTCGGGGCAACCAATGGACTTACTTTTTTGATTATTGGATTTGCGCAAGGGATGACAACGGGGTTATCGATTATTACGGCTCAGCACTATGGGGCTGGGGATGTTAAAGCAGTTAAGCAAAGTTTTGCTACGAGTATTTGGATTTGTGGCGTATTCGCCTTAATGCTGACGGTAGTTAGTGTACTGGCGGCTAGACCGTTGCTAGAAATGATGCAAACCCCAGCTAACATTATTGACGGTGCCACGACCTTTTTGACGATCATTTTTGGTGGTGTGCTTGCAACTATGTTTTTTAACCTTTTCTCCAATATGTTACGTGCGTTGGGAAATAGTCGTTTGCCACTCGTATTTTTGGTAATCGCCTGTATTATCAACGTGGTATTGGATATTATTTTGATTGTCTTTTTACACATGGGAGTTGCTGGAGCCGGAATTGCTACGGTTACGGCCCAATTAATCTCATGCTTTCTATGCTGGTTCTATATTAAGTCTCACGTTCCGGTTTTATCGCTTGAAGTAAAAGAAATTAAAACAAATATGAAATTGGTTCGTGAACAAATCAAGATTGGATTACCAATGGGGTTCCAGGCGTCCATTATCGCGATTGGGTCAATTATCCTACAAATTTCTTTGAACCATCTTGGATCATCAGCAATTGCTGCTTATACTGCTGCTGGAAAAGTCGATCAGCTAGCAACGCAGCCAATGATGTCACTGGGGATCACAATGGCAACCTTTACGGCTCAAAATTATGGGGCCAAAAAATTTAAACGTATTTTGAAAGGTATTCGTCAAACGTTGATCACTTCGGTCGCTTACAGTTTTATTGTGGGTGCTTTAATTATTTTGAATAGTCGCGTACTGGTTAATCTATTTATTGGAAATTCAGAACAACATATCACCAACTTGGCGCATGAATATTTTGTGATCGTTAGTGCGAGTTATTTCTTGCTAGCAATCTTGTTCATCATCCGATATACCTTACAAGGATTCGGAAAGAGTGTGGCCCCAACGATGGCTGGGGTAGCCGAATTGATTTCAAGGATGTTAGTGGGACTCTTTGTGGTTCCGGCTTTTGGATTTTGGGGAGCATGTACCGCTAACCCATTGGCTTGGTTAGGTTCAAATTTAGTATTAGTTTATTCATACGTTCAAGTTGTACGACAATTGAGAAAACGTGCTGAGCCGTAGAAAATGCTAAAAGAGCGTGAACACGATATAATCGAGGTATAGAAAGTAAATGCGTTGGGGGTAGAGTGATGATTTTTACTTATAACGTTCTAAAGAATGTAATTGATACCGGGAAACCGATTATCATTAATGATCAGAGTCAAATTAAAAAAATGGATAGTGATCAAATCGATGCAATCACCTTCATTTCAGAATTGAGAAATGAAAGAGATTACTATGCTTTCTTAGAATTAAACCCAGGAAAAGGCATTGTTTTTTATTCCGATGGTAACACCTTTGATGGCTTTACGGTTTTTGAGATCCCCTTAAGTGAGTTTTATTTCGAAGTGAATACAGAAAAGGGCGTCATTGATATTGAAGACGGAGTTGGAAATCAAACTGATTTTCTAGATCTCTTTACAGGACCAGTTATCGAGGATTTAACTAAAAAATATCGTAATGCTACTGATGAAGAAATTATCCAGAGTAATGAATATCAAATGGCGGATCGTTATATTAGTGTTTATCTGGGCTACAGCGATGGAGATGAACAAAAGGTCAATTTAACCTTGTTGAAATTCGCAATGGCGATTTATATCGACCAAAATGAATCAAAATAATTCCAGTAATTTTACAGTAAGATTACAACTGTTGCTTTTTTGATTGCAGGGAGTATAATTTCTTCTGTTCCAGTATTTATGGTTATTTTTTGGAGGAAGAAAAATGATTTTTAAATATGATGTTTTATCAAAAGTGATCGAAGAAGATAAAACAATCAAAATCAACGAAAACAGCTACATCACTAAGATCAAAGGTTTAAACGGCATTGATTATAGTGTGAGTGATCATAATCGTCACGATTACTATGTATTCTTGCCGCTTAACGACGATGAAGGTGTAGTAATTAGCACGGACAATCATACCGGACTGGGTTTTGAATTGTTGAGAATACCTAAGCGAGAGTTTTGTTTGGGAATTAATACAAATAATAATTTTGTCGATTACTATGATGGACCAGGAACACAGACGGATTTTCCTGATGTAATTGAACAAGAAGAACTTGATCAAAAGTATATTCAATACAACGATGCTAGTGACGAAGAATTAAAAGAAACTAAGCTATACCAACAGGTGGATACATGTGTAAGTAAATACTTACGGGTTAGTTCAGGTCTAGAAGAAGCCTTGAACTTAGCTATTATCCGCTTAGCGTTCTTGGCTCATACTGTTAACCAACGTGCGGTGGCATAGTTTATAGAACAAAATAAAAAGGAGTTATGGCTTAGGCCGTAACTCCTTTTTATTCCGCTTTGTTATCTGTAGGTTGCGTAAAGTCCAAGTGATCCAAAGCATTATAAAATGCACCGAAAAGGTCAGTATCCTGTTTAAAAATCGAAGTTTCAATTACCGGCATTTCCAGCATTTCTTTGAGGACCGGAATCGTTTCTCGAATAATTTGAATTTGGTGATTAATTTCAGGAACGAGAATACTCTGATTACTAATTCGTCCACTAATGACGTACTTATTAAGATCAAGAACGGCCTGCGTATTCACAATCATATAAGCTACATTTCGACAATATGCGTTAAACATTTCGCGAGCGTTAGCATCTCCATTTTCAATTGCCTTAAATACTTTGATATCGTCATTGGGATCAGATAACTCTAACGCACTGCCGATGGTGTTAATCATTTTTGAGGCAGAACAGGCGTTGAACATGATATCTTCAGGTTGATGATTTTCAACCGTTGGATTGGCAATAATCATGCCAATTCCGCCCGCTTGTAAGTGGGAACCAGAAAAAATCTGGTGATTTAAAACTAAGCCAGAACTTACACCATCATCAAGGGCGATGGTTGCTCCGTTAGTGACACCCTTTAAATTACCATTCCATTGAGAAGCTAAAGTAACACAAAAACCAGTACTTTCCATCGACACCGGTAATTCGTAGCGAGTGGCAAGGATTTTTCCAAGGCTGAGTCCGTGGAGCATGGGCAACGAGCCCCCCTGATAAATTACGCCATCTTTTGGGTCGACTTGGCCAGGAACACTAAGTCCGATTCCATAAATCGATTTAAGATGGTCAGTAACAATTTCATAAATTTGTTTTAGAAAATTTTCAACGCTATCGGTTGGCGTTGGAACTTGTTTTTTTACTTTAAGACTGCCACTTTCGTCAAATAGTGCGTAACGAATAAAAGATGCACTGATGGCGATACTTAAGTAGTTCGTATTATTCATATAATCATTCCTTTGTGTCATTATTATACATTGATTGAGAACGATTTCAAAGTTACGAATGAGGAATAAAGTTTTAATTAGTAAAAAAAGACGCTATAGTAGTAAGCAATACCAGACTGAAGAGGTAAGACTATGAAAGTATTTAATCTATTAAATAAATTAAGCACCGAAGCAGTTATTTTTATTATTTTGGTAGTAGGGGGATTAATTTTTAAAGGAACCTACATCGTAAGTAATATTTATTTTATTTTAGGGATGCTTTTACTATTATGGGGAATTTTAGCAATTTTATTCAACGCTCACTTATTTAGTGGATGGAAATTAAATGGCAATCGAAAAAACAGTGAATTTGTTGAAAAAATTGAGCATAAAGCTGTCCAGTCTAAAACTGAGCGGGCAAAAGAAATTGCTGCACAAAAAAACGAGCCCATGCGGTTCACCCCATTTACTCGTTTAATACTAAGCTATGCTTTGATTCTAATTGTTAATGCGATCCTAGTTTCATTTTTCTAGTACAAATTTTTGAATGGCTTTGGCAACGCCACTTTCGTTATTATTGGCCGTAATGAATTGTGCATTTTGTTTAACTTCATCAATTGCATTTTCCATTGCTACACCAGTTCCGGCAGCTTTAATCATGGAAAGGTCATTACCTTGATCACCAATTGCCATGACTTGGTCTAAAGTAAGGTTAAGACGTGCAGCTAACTCAGTTACAGCATTACCTTTGCTAACGTTTTGGGGCATAAGTTCAATAAAGTATGGTTCACTTTGAACGACGCTAAAGTTGTCTTGGAACTTAGCAAAAATCTGGTCGCGCGCTTTACTTAAAACTTTAGGATCATCAATGAACATTACCTTGGGCATTTCTAAGTTAGGGTCCATTTCATTAACGGCGCGATAGCGAAGACCCATTTCAACTAGAAAACTTTCACCTACCGTATAAGTGCTGATATTCTTATTGGCAGTGTAAATGTGATTTTTACCATCTACGTGGAAATGCACACCAATTTTACGGCTAAATGCTTCAGCAGTGAGATAGTCTTCAAAGGAAAGTGTGTGTTTAATGAGGGTTTCGCCAGTCAGAGTTTGAGCGAGTGCTCCATTATAAGTGACGGCATATTCCTTTTCGTTAGTAAGGTCTAGTTGGGTGAGGTAACGTTGAATTCCTGTAATGGGACGTCCGGTACAAAGGACGACGTTAATCCCGATTTTAGAAGCAGCGTTGATGGCCGCGATATTTGCTTCTGTAAGTTGTTTGTTGTCATTTAAAAGGGTGCCATCAAGGTCGATGGCGATTAATTTTATACTCAAGATTATTACTCCTAACTAATTATATTGTTTTTGATATGAGCTTGAAAAGCTTCAAAAGTATCTGTAAACAAACTCTCGTTACTATCTATAAGCATTTCCTTGGGGAAAAAGAAGCGCTCGTCACGAGAAACTTTACCTGAAATTGCTCGTACTAAATCACTAACGGTCGAAAGTTCGACTAGGCTACCATCCGATTGCATTAGTTCAATTTGAGTCCGTGGTTTTTTAGAGGTTGGATCATAGGCATCATATGGTAAGTCATAACTGTCATTTTCAGCAGTATAATATTCAGAATCAAAACCAGCTTCAGCCACCAATTGTTTTAATTCAGGTAGAAGACTCCGCGTTTGATCGGTGATGCGTGCTGATTTTAAAGGAACACGATCCAAGAAGCGATGGGCAAGATCACTCAAAATAGGATCTTCATCATCCACCCATTGAAGAAAATACGTATTTAGGACGCCATCATCTAGTTTTAAATAATCATCTAACGTAAAATTTTCATCAAAAAATGGCATTAAGTAATGAGGTTGAAAGTTACGTTGTCGATGGTTAGCTCGCTCAGACTGATATAGCTGGTTAGCTAACTTTAAGAGATGTCCAAGAATGACCTCCATAGAACGGGAAACAGAATGAAAATAAACCTGAACGTACATTTGAAAACGACTTACAATAAAATCCTCGACGGCATGAATGCCACTCATTTGAAAGGCGATACCATGCTCATAAGGACGCATCACACGTAAGATGCGGGTTAAATCAAAGTTTCCGTAGTTAGTTCCGGTGTAGTATGAATCACGTAAAAGATAATCCATACGGTCGGCATCAATTTGGCTAGAAATTAGCTGTACTACTTGTGGATTAGGATAATCATGGCTAATTACAGAAGCGACCTTTGTTGGAAAGTCGGGACTAATACGTCGTAAAACTTGGTTAACTTCGGTTTGAGGGTCCGTAATAATCCGGGTAGTAAATTTTTCATGGTCGGTATTAAAAATATGTTCAAATGTATGCGAGTAAGCCCCATGACCAATATCATGTAAGAGGGCGGCACAAAGCGTTACTAACCGTTCATCATTATTCCACAATCCATCACTGGGAGTTTTTGAAGGATAATTTCGAGCAAAGCTTTCAACGATGCGACGTGCTACTTCATAACATCCTAATGAATGTGAAAAGCGGGTGTGTTCAGCTCCATGAAACACAAAGGAAGTGGTTCCCAATTGATGAATTCGACGAAGACGCTGAAATTCTTTAGTATTAATCAAGTCTAAAATGACTTGGTCTTGAACATAAACGTAGTCATGGATAGGATCACGAAAGACTTTCTCCATCGGTAAACGTTGATTTTCTTGGGACATCTTACTACCTTCTTACTTTGTAATTTTAAAAAGAAACATCTAACTAAAATTATACAAGTTTTAAGGTGAGATTGTAAAAGCTTAAAGCTAGAATAATATATGAAATGAATTATAATTATTACATTAGAACAGTGAACAAAGAGGAGGATTCAAATGGCTGGATTAAACAATGGCATTCCAATTGAAATCCATTTAGAGACATTTATTGAACAAGAAGGTGAAAAAACACACCTAGCTTTTGACGAACCAGGACAGATTTTTAAAATGGGCGATTCACTTTACTTAAGATATCAGGAAAAAAATGAAGAAACTGGAAAAAAATCACCCGTAACCATGAAAATTGATGGGGATGGCAATGTCCTATTAACACGTTCGTCTGAGAGTGAAATGCGTTTGCGTTTTGCTAACGGTAAAAGAATTGAAGCGCGGTATCGCACGCCTTACGGACTTTTTCCGATTGAAACAGTAACACCATTTCTAGAGATAGAACTCCAAGAAGGACCCCTGGCGGGAAGGGTAAATATTGATTACCAACTTTTTGCAGGAGAACAGTTGATTGGTAACTACAAAATCCGATTGCAATTTACTGCTTAATTGTAGTATTATTTGAGATAGACTGTGGAAAGGACGTGCACCAGTTGGAATTAGAAAATTTTAAGGGTCAAAACAAAAACGAACTCTCAATGATCGAAGTTGCCCACGCTATTTTAGCTAAGAGTGGTGAACCAATGGCTTTTGTTGATTTAGCCAACGCGGTTCAGAGTTATTTAGATAAGACAGATGAGGAATTTAGAAATCGATTATCACAATTTTATACTGATTTAAACGTTGACGGAAGTTTTATTTCCTTGGGCGAAAATACATGGGGACTTCGTACTTGGTACCCATTCGAATCAATTGATGAAGCCTTAATTCACGCTGAAGATGAAGACGAAGACCGTCCTGTACGTAAAAAACGTAAGAAGGTTAATGCCTTTCTTGCTGATGCAGCTGATGACGATGATGTAATTGACTACGATTCTGATGATCCAGAAGATGAAGAAGTCGAAGCTGAAGATACTACATCAGATGACGCTCCAGCATTTGAAGATCTTTCTAACGATGACGATACTGATGTTCTTCCAGATGGAATTGAAGGTCAACTATCAGAATTAAACGAAGATGACGAAAACTAAATATACAAACTTGACTTATAGTCTGTAACTCTGTATTATATTTTTTGGGCTCTGGAGATCCTTTTGAGGATTTTTCAGACAATGAACGGTAATACCCCCTATTCTCAGAATAGGGGGTATTTTTATTGTTGTATCAGTATTTCAACAGTAAAAACAACTGTTTTGCGTTTCCTAATTTAACCAGTCATAAATGTTAGAAAAGGAGAATTTTAATGACCAAATATATTTTTGTTACAGGTGGGGTTGTTTCATCTTTAGGTAAGGGGATTGTTGCTGCATCCCTTGGACGTCTTTTGAAGAATCGTGGACTTAAGGTTACGATTCAAAAGTTTGATCCATATATTAACGTGGATCCAGGAACGATGAGTCCTTACCAACATGGTGAAGTTTTTGTTACTGATGATGGAACAGAAACAGATTTAGATTTAGGCCACTATGAACGT
This sequence comes from Pediococcus sp. EKM201D, assembly GCF_011800215.1. NCBI lineage: Bacteria > Bacillati > Bacillota > Bacilli > Lactobacillales > Lactobacillaceae > Pediococcus > Pediococcus sp. EKM201D. The sequence goes on along the minus strand of NZ_JAALFK010000002.1, from coordinate 33,551 downwards.
TTTATCGATATCAACTTAAACAAGTATTCTAACGTTACAACTGGAAAGATTTATTCAGAAGTATTACGTAAAGAACGTCATGGCGATTATCTTGGAGCAACTGTCCAAGTTATTCCTCATATTACGGACGCAATTAAAGAAAAAATTATGCGCGCTGGTAAAGTGACTGATTCTGATATCGTAATCACTGAAATTGGTGGAACGGTTGGGGACATCGAGTCACTTCCTTTCTTGGAAGCTATTCGTCAGATGAAGAGTCAAGCCGGATCAGAAAATGTTTTCTACATCCACACGACTTTGGTTCCATACCTAAAAGCTGCAGGGGAAATGAAGACAAAGCCAACGCAACACAGTGTTAAAGAACTTCGTGGTTTGGGAATTCAACCTAATATGTTGGTTGTTCGTACAGAAGAAGATATCACAGATGGTATGCGTTCGAAGATTGCTGCATTCTGTGATGTTGAGCCAGAAGCTGTAATTGAATCTCAAGATGTTGCAAGTTTATACGAAATTCCATTGAACTTAAAAGCACAAAAGATGGACGACATTGTGATGGACCACTTTGGTTTGCAAGCACCACAAGCAGACATGTCTAAGTGGGAAGATCTTGTCGATCACGTTAATAACCGTTTGAACCATACCATTAACATTGCATTGGTTGGTAAATACGTTGCCTTACAAGATGCTTATATCTCGGTGAATGAAGCGTTAAAACATGCAGGTTATGTTGTCGATGCCGACATTAAGATTACCAAAATTGATTCAGAAAAACTTACTAAGGAAAATGTTGCTGAACAACTTGCCGGGCAAGATGGAATCATTGTTCCTGGTGGCTTTGGTGATCGTGGGATTGAAGGAATGATTCATTCCATTCAATATGCTCGTGAAAATGATGTGCCATTCTTAGGAATTTGTTTAGGAATGCAAATGGCCAGCGTTGAATTTGCTCGTAACGTATTGGGTTACCAAGATGCTAATTCGGCTGAAATGGATCCAGCAACTAAGCACAACATTATTGATTTAATGGCTGATCAAGAAGGTGTTAAAGATATGGGTGGAACTCAACGCCTCGGTCTTTACCCATGCAAGCTTAAAGAAGGATCTGTAGCTGCCGCCGCTTATAACAACCAAGAAATGATTGAAGAACGTCATCGTCATCGTTTTGAATTTAACAATGACTATCGTGCCGAAATGGAAGCTAAGGGTCTTGTATTCTCAGGAACTTCACCAGACAATCGTTTAGTAGAAGTAATTGAGTTACCAGAAAAGAAATTCTTCGTGGCAGCTCAATATCACCCAGAATTTTTATCACGTCCACAACGTCCAGAAGGATTATTTAAGGCATTTATCGCTGCTGCAAATAAATAAGCATAAAAATAGTCGAATTTTTCGGCTATTTTTTTATTTGTTGCGTTCATGAGGTTGTATTTTTGGAACAAATTATTTATGATTGAGGTTGACTGTAAAATACATTCCTTAATTTTAAAGTACTTAAAGTTCGTTTGTGAGGAAAAACCATGAAAAAAATGATAATCAAGGGTGGACAGCGACTGTCTGGAGAAGTGACCATCGGTGGTGCTAAAAATAGTACCGTTGCGTTGATTCCGGCTGCAATTTTGGCGGATACTCCAGTACGGTTTGATTCAGTGCCCGACATACTTGACGTGCATAACTTAATGATTATCCTTGAATCGATGAATGTTCATTCAACGTTTGAGGATGGAGTTATGGTGATTGATCCAACTGAAATTGTTGAGAATCCATTGCCTAGTAAGGCAATTAAGAGCTTACGAGCATCATATTACTTTATGGGCTCTTTACTTGGTCGTTTCAAGCGTTCAACAGTTACATTTCCAGGTGGAGATAATATTGGTCCAAGACCAATTGATCAGCATATTAAAGGCTTCAAAGCCTTAGGTGCCAACGTTACAGAAGATGAAGATACAGTGTACATTTCAGCATATGATCGTGGACTCCATGGAGCGCACATCTTTTTAGATGTGGTTTCTGTAGGAGCAACGATCAATGTTATTTTGGCTGCCGTTAAGGCCCAAGGTATTACAACGATTGAAAACGCAGCACGTGAACCCGAGATTATTGATTTAGCAATGTTTTTAAATAATATGGGGGCTAAAATTCGTGGAGCAGGGACTGATGTTATCCGAATTGAAGGTGTAGATAAGTTGGTTTCTACAGCTACGCATACCATTATTCCGGATCGAATTGAGGCTGGAACCTATTTGTCTTTAGCTACGGCTGTGGGGGATGGTGTGATGGTAAATAATATTATTCCAGAACACCTAGAATCGTTTACTTCAAAGATGCTTGAACTTGGCGTCGATATTAAAATTGATGGCGATAAGATTTTTGTTCCTAAAGTGGATCAATTAAAAGCAATTGAAGTCAATACGAGTCCTTTCCCTGGATTTGCGACTGATTTGCAACAACCTTTGACGGCTTCCCTATTAAAAGCAACTGGTCAAAGTGTTGTTAATGATCATATTTATCCAGAACGTATCAAACACGTAATTGAATTACAAAAAATGGGTGCTAAGATTAAACATGCTGATGGAGTGATTTATATTAATCATTCTGAAAAACTTACGGGCGCTGAAGTTGAGGCTGGAGAAATTCGGGCAGGGGCTTGTTTAATGATTGCAGCCTTTATGGCCCAAGGCACTACAACCATCACCCGAGCAGATAACATCCTACGTGGATACGACAGTTTGGTTAAAAAACTAACTAAGCTCGGAGCGGATGTTTCAATCACGACCGACAATACATTGTAGTCAAAGATATAGGAGAGTTAAGTCGATGGATAATTTTTTAACAATGAATGACTTGCAAGAAATGACTCTCAAAGAAATATACGGCCTTGCCCGTGAATATAAGATTTCATATTACAGCCAGATGAACAAGAAGGAATTGTCTCTGGCTGTTTTGCGTGCTCAGGCTAAAAAGAAGTCATTTGTTGAAATGGAAGGCGTTTTAGATATCGTTGGAAATGATGGATATGGTTTTTTACGGCCAATCAACTATGGTTCTTCGCAAGAAGATATCTATATTTCAGCATCGCAAATCACACGTTTCGGTTTGCGTAATGGGGATTTAGTTGGTGGTGAAGCTCGCCATCCCAAACCAGGTGAACGGTATTATGGATTAATGCGGGTTACTTCAGTGAATAATAAGGACCCAGAAGAAGCTAAGCAACGTCCTCATTTTCCAGCTCTAACCCCCATCTATCCCAATCAACAATTAAAATTAGAAACAACTTCTAATATTTTATCAACGCGATTAGTTGATTTGTTTTCACCAATTGGATTTGGACAACGTGGTCTGGTAGTAGCACCACCTAAAGCAGGAAAAACCACTTTACTAAAGGCTATTGCTAATGGGATTACCACCAACTATCCAGATGTGAAGCTCATCGTTTTACTAATCGATGAGCGACCAGAAGAAGTAACAGATTTAGAACGCTCGATTAAGGGAGAAGTGGTTTATTCCACCTTTGATCAAGAACCCCGGAATCATACTCGTGTTTCAGAATTAGTATTACAACGGGCGCTTCGTCTAGTAGAAGATAAACAAGATGTTGTTGTCTTACTAGATTCAATTACGCGATTAACCCGTGCATATAATTTAGTGACCTCCCCTAGTGGTCGAACACTTTCTGGTGGGGTTGATCCGGCAGCGTTTTATAAGCCTAAAAAATTCTTTGGCTCTGCTCGAAATATTGAAGAGGGTGGATCACTTACCATCATTGGGACAGCTTTGGTTGATACAGGAAGCCGGATGGATGATGTGATTTATGAAGAATTCAAAGGTACGGGTAATTCAGAGCTAGTCTTATCACGGAATTTAGCTGAGCGCAGAGTATTTCCAGCGTTAGATATCCGCCAGTCAGGAACTCGTAAAGAGGAACTAATGGTCTCAAAAGATATACTTAATCAGCTTTGGGATATTCGCCGGTCGATGCGTGGAGATGCTCTGGAGTATACGGAACAAGTGCTTAAGTTATTGAAAAACACTAAAAACAACGAAGCGTTTATTGCTAACTTAAAGAATTTAAATTTAGGTCCTAATGGTAGTAAAAAATCTTAATCGACCTTGTTTAAGTTGTTTTTCTATGCTATTATTGGGGACGTTGATTTATAATAAATAACTATGACTCAGCAAATGACTCATGGCAAAGGAGCGTAATATCATGAAAAAAGGAATTCATCCAGACTATCATCCAGTTGTATTTCAAGATTCAGCAACTGGTTTTAAGTTCTTGTCAGGTTCAACTGTAGGTTCAGCTGAAACAATCAAGTGGGAAGACGGTAACGAATACCCATTGATTCGTGTGGAAATCACATCTGACTCACATCCTTTCTACACAGGACGTCAAAAGTTCCAACAAGCAGACGGTACTGTTGCAAAATTCAACAAAAAGTACGGTTTGGCTTAATTATAACCATTGGTTATCAAAAAGAGGCACCGCTGAATTTATCAGTGGTACCTCTTTTTTTGTGGTCTGAAATATAGTTTAGGATTGCTTCTCAGTAATCAACATAACACAGCGTTACTAACTTGATTTATGCTACTGATCGTCCGTTTAACCAACGGAATAAGATAAAGTTAATTAAAACTAATACAGAAGTAGCAATAAAGACAGCGTTATAGTCAAATAAACCAGAGACTGCAGAGCCTAGTAATGGGCCAATCATATTTCCGAGTGCTTGGAAAGACTGGTTCCAACTAAATACACGCCCAGTTACCGCAGCAGGTGTTCGTTTAGATAAAATACTCTGAACCGCTGGTAGCATCGCTCCATCAGAAATTCCGATAAAGAAGCGGAAAACTCCTAGCCAAAAAATAGAAGGAACAAAGGCCATTGGAATGTAGAATACCATGGCGAAGAGAAAGGCCACGGAAAGAACTTTTTCGGTTCCAATCTGGTCCCCAAGTTCTCCTAAGCGCGGAGCCGCTAACATGTTAGCAATTCCCGGAATTGCAGCAATTAAACCAGCAACCATTGTTACACCAGCCCCATTATGCATTAATTCTTTAACGTATAAACTAATAATCGGCGCGATTGAATTATTAGATGCTTGAATAATCATCGTTGTGATAAACATGCCGAATACGGCCTTAGGCTGATTTAGTTTACCAATTACCTCTCGAGCAGAAAGCGAACCAGATTCACTTTCTACGGGAACGAAGTGTTCATGTACCAAGAAGAAACTTAGGAAAAAGACGATTAGTAATAAACCACCTGTAATAAAGAAAGTTACTCGATATGAAAAAATAGAAGCTAGTGCACCACCAATGAGGGGACCTAGTAGAGATCCGGATACAGGACCAGTAGATAAAATACCAAGTGCATAACCACTTTTTTCTTTAGGAGTTTCGGTAGCGATGAGTGCATTGGAGTTACTAATATAACCTGCAAAAACACCTTGTAATAAACGAAGGCCAATCAGTTGAAAGACGTTTTGAACAAGGCCCATTGCGCCTAAGACGAAAGCCATTCCGAGTGAAGCTCTTAAAATCATTACTTTTCTTCCACGCTTATCCGCAATTTTTCCCCAAATTGGAGAAATAATTGCTAAAATTAAGAAAGTAGAAGAATAAGTTAGACCACTATAAAAAGATAGTTGCGATTTTGAGAAGTCACCGAGTGTGTTGACATAAAGCGACAAAAACGGCATAATCTCACTAAATGCGACCCCGGCTATGAAGGTTCCGAACCAAAGCACAAAAAGATTTTGTTCCCAAGGTTCACGTTTCTTTCTAGATTGTCCTTTTCGATTGAAAAACATCATAAAAAGCCCTCTTTCAAAAAAGATATACCAATATACAATACCATAAAAATTAAAAATAGTAATGGAGCAAAAGTCAATGAGTAAAAAACTAAAAAATTGGTTAGTTTCGATTGGATTAACATTATTGGTGCTACTAAGTTTAGCGATGATTTTTAATCGTCAAATCAAAACATGGATGGTAGCACAATATAATCCAGAGGTGAACGAGAAAGTGGTTGCTAAAAACACTGAAAAGAAAGCCAATTTTGACTATACAAAAGTAAAATCATTGGATTGGCAGACGGTCCTAAAGGCACGGACTTCGGAGAAAAGAATTAAAGTGATTGGTGAAATTGTTTACCCTGATATAAACATACACCTTCCGATCGGCAAAGGGGTCGATAATCTTACGTTGGCGTTGGCGGCGGGAACTTTAAAAGAAAATCAGCGAATGGGTGAAGGTAACTACGCATTGGCTGGACATCATATGGTTGATAAAAATGTTTTATTTAGTCCGCTTTATTGGAAAGCCAAAATTGGGCAAAAGGTTTATTTGACAGATGAGACCAATATTTATGAGTATCGGGTAGACACCCGTAAATTTATAAAGGCGACCGATGTGCAAGTAGTTGACGATATTAAAGGTAAGAAAATTTTAACGTTGGTTACCTGTGATGATACGGGAGCGGGTCGTTTGATGATTCGGGCTAAATTTATCAAGAAAATGAGTCATACCAAGGCTCCGGAAGCAGTTCAAAAAGAGTTTTCAGAAAAGTTTAATCGTTAAGAAAATTTAGTGTTCAAATTCATATAATTTGCTTGACGAATTTGTTACTATTAATATCATATATAGGAAGTTTTGAAAGGATGGGATTGAATGGTAGGAATGATAATAGCACTAATTGTAATTGTGGTGATTGTAATTGCGATCGTCTCAATGTACAACGGCTTGGTAAAAGCTAGAACCTATACACAGGAATCATGGAGCCAAATTAGCGTTCAAATGAAGCGTCGAAATGATTTGATTCCTAATCTTGTAAATACGGTTAAGGGATATGCAGCCCATGAAAAAGATACTTTAAGTAAAGTGGTGGCACTTCGTAATCAATTAGTGGATCAGACTGATAATTCAGCCCCTTCTACTAAACAACGTGAAGAGATTATGAAAACTTCTAACCAGATTAGTGACTCACTTAAAAGTATTTTTGCTTTATCTGAAAGTTATCCTGACTTGAAGGCTAACCAAGAATTTACTAAATTAATGGAAGAATTAACTAATACAGAAAATAAAATTGCTTATTCTCGTCAACTATATAATTCGAGTGTAGCAAGTTACAACATTAAACTACAATCTTTCCCTAATAATTTAATTGCTGGGATGGGTGGATTTAAGCCGGTTGATTATCTTCAAGTTCCTGAAGAAGAAACTAAAAACCCAACCGTTTCATTTGATAAATAATTAAGAGGTCGATTAATGTTATATCAACAGATTGCAAGTAATAAGCGAAAGACCGTTTATGTGATGATCGGTTTTGCTATCTTAGTATTGTTTATTGGTGCTGCAGTTGGTTATGTTTTCTATGATAGTGCAATGGCAGGGATTATTATGGCGGCAGTAATTGCCGCTATTTATATGGCCATGATGATTGCCAATTCTACTAATGTCGTGATGGGAATGAATCACGCAACTGAAATTAGTGAAGCCGATCATCCGGAAATTTGGCATATTGTAGAAGACATGGCCTTGGTAGCTAATATACCAATGCCCAAGGTTTATATTGTTAACGATGCCAGCCCTAATGCATTTGCAACAGGAAATAGCCCTAAAAATGCTGCCGTAGCAGTGACTACTGGTATTTTAGAACGGCTTAATCGAGAAGAACTTGAAGGCGTAATTGGACACGAAGTTTCACACATTCGAAATTATGATATTCGCCTTTCGACCATCGCCTTGGCATTATCTTCGGCGATCGCAATGCTAGTAAATATTGGAATGCGCTCATTTTGGTGGGGCGGGGGACGACGTCGCAATGATAATGACAATGAAGGCGGAAGTTTGGAAATTGTGATGATGATTATTTCCATCGTATTGGTTATTTTAGGTCCAATTGCCACAACTATCGCTCAATTGGCTTTATCACGAAATCGAGAATATCTCGCCGATGCCTCTAGCGTTGAATTAACACGTAACCCACTGGGGCTAATCCATGCTCTACAAAAGATATCGGTCAGTGAACCGATGAAAGAAGCCGATCCAAGTAGTGCTGCACTTTATATCTCTGATCCATTTAAAAAGAAACGTACCATGGCACATCTATTTGATACGCATCCACCAATTGAAGATCGCATTCAACGTTTGGAAAGAATGTAAGTATATAGTTAATTGAAAGAGAGTTATGGGATCATGCGTGATGACTATATTTTTGTACATTTAGAATCAATTGTTAATTTAATTTATTCGCGCGGGATTACGGCAAATGATTTCCTAAAGGGAGTCTTGCAAATACCAACCAATATTTTATTATTAAATCGGGAAGTCAGTGATGATTTAACGATTGATAATCATACATTTTTAAATGAAATTAATGGCGCTAAAAAAGTTAGTGAGTATTTAATTGGAAACCATGGCCCACGCAATTGGATTGATTTTTCTCAGCGAGATGCGTTGAGTGAGCTCACGCCGGCTGATATTGCTAATCTTTTATATATGGGGCATATGAAAACTCATAATGATACGCCATTTTCGTATAAGCTCCAAAACGACTATGTTTATTTAGACATTGGCGAAAATCAGGTGAAGACCTATTATCGTCGTCTAAAAAATTTTTATTTAGTTTTGAATCAATCTATTATTCGTCATGCTGAACAAGCTTATAACGAGCATCGAATTGTATTTCGTCGGGGAAATAAATTTGCTGAATTACCAGCTGGAATGGTTCGACAATTAATTCCTGTGTTAGGAGAAGGATTAATTTTTGCGTTTGATCAAGCTTTTGAGCAAGATCGCGAATATCGAATCCCGATTTTGATTGCTAGCGACAGTAATTTGGCTCCTACGTTACGCAGCAAAGATTCACTTTATAATAATGCCCAACAAATTGCGATTTTGAAATATAATCTACGTAGTAAACATTGGCATTTTATTATTACTAACCCGCAAGCCTTTGATGCGGATGCATTATATTAAATTGAGAACTTGTGTCAGATAAGATATAAGTTCTCTTTTTTAGCAAAAAAGGGTAATTATTTTGGGGATAAGATGTTTAGTCTACTTTTAAGGTAAGTTAATTTAATGAGCTATTATGGTATAATTGTAGCCAGGTTTTTTAATTTAAGGGGAGTTTTAAAAAGATGAAAATGCAACTTAGCGAAATTGCGCGCGCTCTTGGAACGGATGAATATCCTGAACTATGGAACGATATTAGCGTAACGAGTGTTCAATTTGATAGTCGAAAATTATCTCCAGGATCACTTTTTGTGCCAATTATGGGTGAACGTGACGGACATGATTTTATTAGTCAAGCAGTAACAGCAGGCGCCGTTGCAACTTTATGGGCGGAAGACCACCAAGAACGGCGTCCAGCTGATTTACCAAGTATTCTAGTAAAAAATCCATTAGAAGCTCTGCAAAAACTTGCTAAATATTATCTGGATAAGATTAACCCTAAGGTAGTTGCTATTACTGGAAGTAATGGAAAGACAACTACTAAGGATATGACTGCAGCAGTTCTGGAAGCAGAATATAATGTGGTAAAAACTAAAGCAAACTTTAACAACGAACTGGGCGTGCCAATTACTATTTTGGGAATGAGCTCTAATACGGAAGTATTGGTAGTTGAAATGGGAATGGATCGTCCAGGACAGTTACACTTTTTAAGTGAATTGGTTCAACCTGATATTGCTGTGATTACGATGATTGGCGAAGCCCATATTGAATTTTTTAAGACGCGTGAGCGGATTGCTGATGCAAAAATGGAAATTACAGATGGCCTAAAAGAGGACGGTTGTTTTGTTTTTAACGGGGATGAACCGCTATTAGAACAGCGTGCTAAAGACCTCAATGTTGAACAATACCGTTTTGGGCTTAAAGCAGATAATGATGTCAGCGCCAGCGATATCCAGGGAACTGACACAAGTACAATGTTCAAAACTAATTTGGATGAAGAAACCACCGTAACAATTCCAGTATTGGGTGATTACAATGTAACTAATGCGTTAGCAGCAATCGCCGTTGGACATAAGTACCATATTGACCTAAAAAAAGAAGCTGAAGCGCTAGTTGACTTTGATTTAACCAAAAATCGAACAGAGTGGTTAACTGGAAAAAAAGGCGAACGTATTTTAAGTGATGTTTATAATTCTAATCCGACTGCTGCTCGAGCAGTATTGGATTCATTTGCTAACGTAAATACTGAAGGACGTCGTTTGGTAGTTCTAGGAGATATGTTGGAATTAGGTGAGAATGCTGATCAAATGCATGCTAGCTTAGCTGAAAAATTAAATGCCAAGCGTTTTGCACAAGTATATTTAATTGGCCCACATATGAAAGCTCTTGAAAAACGACTGATTGATGAAGATATCTACAGTAAAGATGCTGTTCATTATTATGAAACTGGCGAATTAAAGCGACTTACAGATGATCTTTCAACTGAAATTCAAGCAAATGATAGTATTTTATTAAAAGCAAGTCACGGAATTCATTTAGAAAATGTTGTTGATAAAATTAAAAATTAAAAAATAAAGTTGTGATGTGGCTTTTAGATTTTTTACAGCGTATGTAAATTATTCTTAAAACGCGGTTGCCGACCTTTGAGTGGGGAATGCTAGCCTAAATATCACAACTTTATTTTTATTAAAAAGGCTAAATAGAGCTGTTTTAACAGCGTTTTCAAGAACTTTTGTTTGCTAATCCCTAAGCAGGGGTGTATGATTATAAAGTTATGTTTACACGATTGTCACCGTGGGCGCGGCCCTAAAAGGACGGATTTTCTTTGATGCGGTGACGAAAATTTAGGAGGAATTATATTTGAAATTTACCGAACTAGGGTTAGACGAAGACATTTTAAAAGCAGTTTTAGACAATGGGTATGACGAACCAACACCTATCCAAGCTGAAACTATTCCTGGTGTTTTAGAAGGAAAAGACATCATTGGACAAGCTCAAACAGGTACTGGTAAGACAGCTGCTTTCGGATTACCAATCCTACAAAATGTTGACCTAGATAATCCTAACATTCAAGCAATTATTATCTCACCTACACGTGAGTTAGCTGCTCAAACACAAGCAGAAATCTTTAAATTAGGAAAATATAAAAAAGCTAAAGTTCAAGTGGTTTACGGTGGATCAGATATCCGTCGTCAGATTAATGCTTTAAAGAGCCATCCACAAATCGTGGTTGGTACACCTGGTCGTTTGTTGGACCATATTGGTCGAAAGACAATTCGTTTAGACCACGTTAAAACATTAGTTCTTGATGAAGCTGACGATATGCTAGATATGGGATTCTTACCTGATATCGAACACATTATTGAACAAACACCTAGCGAACGCCAAACATTATTGTTCTCAGCCACAATGCCAGCACCAATTAAGAAAATTGGTGTTAAGTTCATGACTGATCCAAAACAAATTACAGTTAAGTCTAAAGAACTTACTGCTGATTTGGTTGATCAATACTACGTTCGTTCTAAAGAATTCGAAAAATTTGATATTTTAACCCGCGTACTTGATGTACAAGCACCAAAACTTGCAGTTATTTTTGGTCGTACTAAGCGTCGCGTTGATGAAGTTTCTAAGGGATTAGTTACTCGTGGTTACAATGCTGCTGGAATCCATGGTGATTTAACTCAACAACGCCGGATGAGTATTTTACGTCAATTCCGTGAAGGACAATTAGATATTTTAGTTGCTACTGACGTTGCTGCACGTGGGCTTGATATCTCTGGTGTAACTCACGTTTACAACTATGATATTCCTCAAGACCCAGAAAGTTATGTTCACCGTATTGGTCGTACAGGCCGGGCCGGTGCTACAGGTACTTCAGTAACCTTCGTTACTAACTGGGAAATGGACTATCTTCGTGACGTTGAACATTTGACAAAGAAACGTTTGTTACCAATGAAGCCACCAACAGAAGAAGAAGCTTTTGCTGGACGTGCTGCAATGGCTGAACAAAGCATTGAAGAATTGGTTCAAAAAACAGATGTTGCTAAGTTCGAAGAACAAGTTGATCATCTTTTAGAACAACATGATGCTAAAACGCTGGTTGCTGCACTTCTAAATGAAGTAACTAAGTCTGACGCTAGTGAAATCAAAGTTAAGATTACTCCTGAACGCCCACTTCCTCGTAAAAAAGGTGGCAACAAAGGCGGTAAAGGTGGCGGCGGATACCGTGGCGGAAACCATCGTGGTGGTAATGGTCGTCGTAGTAATGGTAATAGCAGCAATGGCGGGGGCCGTGGTGGTAAATGGAATAACGATCGTAAGGGTGGCGGCAAGTCACGCTTTGGTCGCGATGACCGTAACCACAATGGTGGTAAGCGTAATGATCGCAACTCAGGTAACAAGGGTGGATCAAACCGTCAATTTGTAATTAAAGAAAAATAAACATTTTCAATAAACTAAGGGGCCCGGAAAATACATTTTTTCTTGACCTCTTTTTTTGATACAATAGGAACGACATTGGAGGTACTAGGATGATTTACGGAATTGGCATTGATATAACAAACATTGATCGATTTAAAACTCTCCACAATCCAGCAACGTTTATCCAAAAGGTTTTGACGCCCACTGAATTTGATGAGTTTGAAGCTAAGAAAGGTCAACGCGCGTATGAATTTTTAGCAGGGCACTTTTCGGTTAAAGAATCATATAGTAAAGCTTACGGGACAGGATTAGGTAAAAAACTTAATTTTCAAGACATCGAAATTAATTACGATGGGGTTGGAAAACCTAAGATTGTTAAACATCCGTTTAGTGGAACCGTACATGTGTCAATTTCCCATTCTGACCACCATGTTGTAACACAGGTAATTTTAGAGGGGGATAATTGAAATGGTTGTAGGGATACATCGTCCCAGCAAGCTAGTTATTAATGCTGAGGCAATTAGAAATAATGTAAAAAATGAGATTAGTCGATTAGATGGACACAGTGAATTATTTGCCGTGGTTAAGGCTAATGGCTATGGACATGGAATTGTAGAAACAGCCCAATTTACGAAACAAGCTGGGGCAACTGGTTTTTGTGTTGCTATCTTAGACGAAGCGTTGGCTTTGCGAGATGCTGGGCTAACAGAAACTATCCTAGTTTTAGGAATTACAGATGTTAAATATGCTAAATTAGCTGCTGAAAATGATATCTCGTTAACGGTGGGTGATAAAGCATGGCTAGATGAAGCTACGCAAATTCTAAATCAAAAGCCGCTGAAAGTTCATTTAGGTATTGATACAGGAATGGGACGGATTGGTTTTCAAGATGGAGCTTCTTTTAAGAAAGCGGCCGATTATCTTGAACAAAGTCAACAGTTCAATTTTGAAGGTGTGTTTACACATTTTGCAACAGCAGATGAAAAGGATACGACTTATTTCAATTTACAGGTGGAACGTTTTAACCATTTCATCAGCCAATTAACTCGACGTCCACGTTATGTGCATGTTTCTAATACTGCTACCAGCTTGTGGCATGCAGCTTGCAATGGTAATATGATTCGTTTTGGAGTCGGCATTTATGGGATGAATCCTTCTGGAAAAACACTGGAAAGTCCTTTTGATTTACAGCCAGCTATGAGTCTGGAGTCTGAACTATCTTTTTCTAAACTAGTGCAAAAAGGCCGTTCAATTAGTTATGGAGCGACTTATACAGCTGAAGAAGATGAATGGATTGGGACGATCCCGATTGGTTATGCAGATGGTTATGAACGTCGTTTACAAGGATTCCATGTTTTGATTGATGGTCAATTTTGCGAAATAGTAGGACGAATTTGTATGGATCAAATGATGGTTCGCTTACCAAAGTCATATCCTGTGGGAACTAAAGTAATTTTAGCGGGAAAATCAGGCGAAAAATCAATTACCATGACAGACATTGCCGAATATGCTGGGACCATTAATTATGAAATCACATGTGGATTCACACAACGTTTACCACGAATCTATACTGAAAATGGTGTAGTAAATTAATGTATTGAATGCTAAAATAATGTTAATAATTAAATAGTACAGGAGAGCAATCTAATGAGTATTCAACCAAAAGATATGTCAATTGAGAAAGAGACTTACTGTGAAATGTTTGGTTTTGAACCTAGTTGTGTAAATGATGATATTGTAAGGAACTTTTTTACCCATCACGCAACTGAGCATCTTGAACAGCTTAAAGCCGGATACCTTCAAATGGCTGATATCAATTCCGAAATTACTCATGACTTTTCTTCATGTGAAGCGGATTGTGAAAAGCATGTGCTTGAACGTTACTAAGTTAAATTTTTTAAATTAAAAGTTAATGGGGTGACACTGTGGACGAGTCGAAGATAAGACGCGGTGATTTATTCTATGCAGACTTGTCACCAGTTGTTGGTTCTGAACAGGGCGGGATGCGACCGGTTCTTGTTATCCAGAATAACATCGGTAATCACTATAGTCCGACGGTCATTATTGCAGCAATAACGGCTAAAATTTCTAAGCCTAAAATGCCTACCCATGTAGGAATTAAAGGTGGAGAACAAGGAGTAGGCCGTAATTCAGTTATTTTAATGGAACAGATTCGAACAATTGATAAACAACGTCTACATGATAAAATTGGTCGATTAGATGACCAGAAGATGAAACAGGTGGACGAGGCCTTAAAGGTAAGTATAGGTCTCGTACCGAATACATAGAATAGAAAATGTGAACAAAGTTTCACGCTCAAATTTTAAAACCACCTATTTCAAGATAGAAAAAAGGATTCGCAAACTGCGAATCCTTTTTTATTTACGAACTATAAACGATCTTGTTTTAGGTTTTCAACTTCAGGAACTCTGAAGCCTTTACGTTCTAAGTTACTAATAATTTGATGTAATCTCTTTTCATCAACACTTGCTGGGAGAGTGAACATCATCCGATGCACTAAATCCCCCTCTTCAACGTCTAAAGAGATAACACTAGCAATTGAGGTATATTTAGTAATGATCTTTGCAATCGTCTCTAAATCGCCTCGTTCGTCCCCAGAAATGACAGTAATCACATAACTACCAACATTTACGTTCCACGATTGAGATAACCCATCCAAGAGACGTGCATGGGTTAAAATTCCATAGAAGTAATTGTTATCATCTAATACAGTAATGAAAGGTAAATCCTTAATTGAGAAGAAGACGTTAAAGAAAGCAGCATTAACATTAATATACTTAGTGGCATTTTTTAAAAGAGAAGTCACAGGTTCTTGCATTGATCCACCACGTGATTTGTGGCGATAAATATGCATTTTATAAATATTTCCACGGAACAAGCGACCCGTTTTATCTAAAACTGGAACGCAACGGAATCCAGATTCTTCAAGAATATCAAGCGCTTCTTCAAGAGTTGCATCTTCACGAACAGTTGTTAAATCTTTCTTAGGTTTGACCATTGATTTTAAAAGCATTAGAATTTCCTCCCAAAACCGCAATTTTCTTTAATACAAATTTAATAATAACACAAAATGATAATTTAGAACACGACTACCGGTGTTCCGAGGGCTACTTCAGCATAAACAGTTTTCATTGTTGCAGGTGGAGTGTTGACACAACCATGGGAACCATGGGTTTTATACCAATCTCCACCAAATTTAGGTTGCCATGAAGCATCATGGAGACCAACTCCAGTATAATCAATTGGCATCCAGTAGCTGACTGGTGAGGCATAATTAGAGCCATCCGTATTTTTACCTTTTAGGGTAGCATTACGTTTTTTATTCCAAACAAAGAACACACCAGTTGGAGTGTCATCATTATTTGCAGGCATTCCAGTAACAACATCAGTTGAAATTTTAAGCTTGCCGTCTTTGTAATACCACATATGTTGGTTAGTTTTATCAACTTCGACATACGTTGATCCGAGTTCACCTTTTTTAAGAGATTGTCCAGAACCTGAAATTGTAGCTTTTTCGGTGAAGTCTTTACCAGTTGCAATTTTTTGGGCTATATCAGCTGCGTCGGTGGTAGTATCAATAGTCCAACCAAAAATTTCATTTTTAACAGTTTGAGAACCACGTTTAGTACTATTAAAGGTCACACTAGCTCCATAGGTAGAATACTTATCGTTTAAGTCATCTAGATAGGCTTTAACTTGGGCATTATCGACCGAAACAGTTTGAGTACCGTCGTTTTTAGAAGTAAGAACTATCCACTGCTTTAAAGTATCACTTGGAATAGTGACATTGGTACCGTTGATGTTATAAGTAATTTTTTCTGCTGTATACTTTTTAATTTGTTTTTGAATATCATCTGAATTAACAGTAGCTGATTGATATGTTTTGGTTAAATCAATATCTTTTTGTCCTTTTGCGATGCTGGTTTTGATTTCCTCTGCAAGCGCAGTAGAACTAATTATCTTATTATCTTTTTTAGAGCTTGAGCTAGCCAGTTCAGTGGCACTAATAGCGGAAGCTGAACCAGTATTACGATTCTTATTCAAAGTAATCGCTGTTTTTTTAGCAAATTCTTCTAATTTAGCCTTGCTAGTTGCGTTTACTGTGTTATCAGCATTAGCGGCATGGACAAGTTGTAGGGGCCACATTAAAGCATTTTGTTTATTGAGAAGCTTAGCTATAGTCTTATTATCAGAAGAGGTTAAACCTGCATCTGCATATTTAGCAGTTTTGAGAACTTTGTTTTTTTCAGTTAAATTAAAAGTTTGGTTTTTAACATGATTGTTAACCAGTGTTTGTGCCTGATTTACATTTTTCCCAGCAACATTTACGCCATCAATTACAGTATTAGGCATGAATGTGTTGGAAGTACTGTAGTGGATTGCTCCTCCTGCATAAATTAAGACTAGCACAGCAGCGACTGCACCAAGTATTATGTAAGGAAGTTTCCTTGTTTTTTTAAGATGATTTGATCTACGTTGCATCGTGAGCCTCCGAAATAAATTTTATCCTCTGTAACATTACTGTAATAAAGAATATTAATCAAGCCTATTTATATATTTTTATTTAGTAAATAGAAAAATACAGGTCAACATGGAGTGGTTGATTTTTAATGACGAGAGAATATATAGAAAAATTAAATAACTAAAACATTAAAAGTGTTTGCTATCTTCAAAATATTTAATCAGTTATTATTATCTAGTAATTAATTGCATACGGTAAATATTACTTACTTATTATATCAGAAGAAATGCTATCTTTTTATGAAGAAGTAATGTTAGAAGCGTGAAATTAGTAAATTGGGCATAAAAAAACGACTCTGAATATTTATTCAGAGTCGTTTTTTCAACTATTTGAAATTAGTTGATGTTGAAAAGCTTATTTTTCTTCAAGAGCTTTCAAACCATCTGTAAGAACTTTTTTCAATGTTGTAGCTGAATCTGTCATCTTCTTCATTTCGTCATCACTAAGTGGTGATTCGATAACACGGTTCAAACCTTGGCCGTTAATAACAGCAGGTGTACCGATGTAGATGTCATTCAAACCATATTCGCCGTCCATGTAAGCACCAACAGGCAATACAGCATTTTCGTCACGCAAGATAGCTTTTGAAATACGCATCAAAGCAGTACCAACACCGTAGAATGTAGCACCCTTCTTGTTGATGATTTCGTAAGCTTTGTTACGAACACTGTCTTCGATTTCAGCTAATTCGTCAGTTGAAACGCCTTCTTCTTTAGCGATATCAAGCAATGGCTTTGTACCGATTGAAGCAGTTGAGTAAGCAGCGAATTCACTGTCACCATGTTCACCCATGATGTATGCATCAACTGAGTCAGGGCTAACGTTGAATTTCTTACCAAGAGCAACACGTAGACGTGCTGAATCAAGAGAAATACCTGAACCGATAACCTTTTCTTTAGGGAATCCTGAGAATTTCCATGTTGCGTAAGTAAGGATATCAACTGGGTTAGCAGCAACTAAGAAGATACCGTCGAAGCCTGAGTCAACAACTGGCTTAACGATTGTTGAAAGAATGTTTAAGTTCTTGTTAACAAGGTCAAGACGTGTTTCACCTGGTTTTTGTGGAGCACCAGCAGTGATAACTACAAGATCTGCATCTTTACAGTCAGAATATTCACCTGAGTAAATGTTCTTAGGTGCAGTAAATGGAGTAGCATCTTCAAGATCAAGTGCGTCACCAACAGTACGGTCCTTAACAACATCAACGATTACGAATTCTTCTGCAATTCCTTGTTGTGCCATTGCAAAGGCATAACTTGAACCTACAGCGCCGTCGCCGACTAATACAACTTTTTGATGGTTTTGAATTTTAGACAAAAGATCAATCCCCTTTTTTCATATAATATTTGAATTTATCAAACAATACTAAGTATAGCATTTTCATAAAAGAAAGTTGAGTAAAAATTTTATGAAGTTCGGGTACAGTTAGTAAAGTGATTGATAAGTTAGAGGTTAAAAGACCCGCTTGGGGTCAATAATATGGTAATATTACATGAAAATAAACGTGGACAGCTGAGGGGTTTTTGCTCTTTCAGCCGTTTTTGCGTGTTGAGGGTGGAAAAATAACATGAAAATGATTGTGGGTTTAGGAAATATTGGTAAAGAATATGATAAAACGCGCCATAATACTGGTTTTATGGTTGTCGATGAATTAGCAAAAAAGCATGATATAAATAATTTTAAAGTTCAAAGTGATGCCTTGATCGCAGATTTTCGAGTAAATGGTGAAAAAGTTTTGTTAGTAAAACCAACTACTTATATGAACGATTCTGGTCGAGCAGTGCGTCCTTTAATGGATTACTACGATGTTGATTTAAATGACATGATTGTGGCCTATGATGACATGGATATGCCAGTTGGTAAAATTCGACTTCGTCAAAAGGGCTCAGCCGGGGGACATAATGGGATTAAAAGTATAATAGCCCATGTAGGAACCCAATCCTTTAATCGAGTGCGAGTAGGGATTGATCATCCGACTAAAGAAAGCGTCGTGGATTACGTACTAGGTAAGTTTAGGAAGGAACAGATAACCGATTTTGAAATTGGTGTTCAAAATGCAGTAGCAGCATTAGAAGATTGGACTACAATTGAAAATTTCAGTCAGCTAATGAATAAATACAACTAGGATTATTTAGGAGCAAGTATGAATATAAATGAAATTTTTGCATCTGATTCGGGAGTTACAACCGTTGTTGATGCTCTCCAAAAAGGGTCGCGGCAATTAGTTACTGGTTTACTAGAGCCGGCTAAACAACTTTTCTTAAGTACGATTATTGAAACTAAATCAGCCCCAATTTTATATGTAACAGATAGCTTAGCGCGGGCCGAACATGTCTATAACATGTTTAAAGAAGAACAGTCCGAGATTGATACGTATTGGTTTCCAGCTGAAGAGATTATTGCGGCCGAGGTGGCCACTAGTTCGCCAAATTATCGTACGGCACGAATCCAATTTTTAAGTGCTTTAGCGACATCAAAGACAGGTATTTTTATTACTTCTACATCCGGTTTACGCCGATTAGTTCCCGAACCTAAGGATGTTATTGAAGCTCGAATCACTCTGGAAGTGGGAGCTGAATATGAGTTTCAAACTTTAATTAGCGATCTGAATGCGCTGGGATACCAACGGGTTGAACAGGTGGAAAAGAAAGGTGAATTTGCGGTTCGAGGTTCGGTAGTTGATATTTTTCCACTTAATCAAGATGACCCAATCCGAATGGATTTTTTTGATATCGAAATCGATTCGCTGCGAACTTTTGATCAAGCAACCCAGCGAAGTATTGAAAATATCGAAAAAATTGAAGTATTGCCCGCTACAGACTTGATAATAAATGAAACAAAATTAAACCAAGCAATTAAAACGATGAATAACGAGCTGGCGCAAGCTCAAAAAAAATTAAGTGAAGAAAACTTTGAGGCTTTACAACAAAATATTAATGAAGTAATCGAGCGCTGGAAACACCACCAACTGATTCAAGAAGATACAATGTACGCTAAACAATTGTATGCAGCTAAAACTTCATTGCTAGATTATCTAACAAAGGGCACGCTAGTTTTAGACGACTATCCCCGGATCTTGGATGCTGAAACTGACATTGAAAATAATGAAGCCAGTTGGATCGTTGATCAGTTAAAAAATAACGTGTTGTTAGATAACGAATCCTTTGGCGTCGATATTCGAACATTGATCAAGAAAAAGTCTGTTCCTCAGTTATTTTTGTCGATGTTCCAAAAAGGGATGGGGCGCTTAAAGTTTGACCAGTTGACGGAAATCACTACTAGGGCTGTCCAAGATTTCTTTGGACAAATGCCTGTTTTAAAAGGTGAGGTGGAACGATGGTTAGCTCGTAAGCAAACGGTGTTAATCTTTGCCAATTCCAAAGAACGACAAGGAAAAATTACCGAAGTGCTTCACGATTTTGAGATTACTGCTCAAAAAGTTAATGCTGATCGAATTCAAGTGGCAGCGGTTAACATTATTGGACAATCATTTCCACAAGGTTTTGATATGCCTAGTACGAAATTGGTAGTGTTAACGGAGAAAGAGCTATTTGCTAAGGTTCCTAAAAAACGTCCTCGCCAACAACATGTGGAAAATGCCGAACGTCTCAAAAGTTATACAGAACTAAAAACTGGGGACTACGTTGTTCATGTCAATCACGGGATTGGAAAGTTTATGGGAATGACCACGATGGAAGTCGATGGCGTTCATCAAGATTATATGACCATCCAGTACAAAGGGAGTGGTCAATTATTTATTCCGGTAACACAGTTAAATCTTGTACAAAAATACGTTGCAGCGGAAGGTAAAAGCCCTAAACTAAATAAACTGGGTGGCTCTGACTGGGCTAAGACGAAGAAGAACGTTGCTTCTAAGATTGAAGACATTGCCGATGACTTAATTGAACTGTATGCCAAAAGGGAAGCTGAAAAAGGGTTTGCTTTTAAACCAGATGACAGCTATCAACGTCAATTTGATAATGATTTTCCATATACTGAAACTCCAGATCAATTACGGTCCATTGAAGAAATCAAGAAAGATATGGAAAGAGAACGCCCGATGGATCGTTTGCTAGTAGGAGATGTTGGCTACGGTAAAACAGAAGTTGCGTTACGGGCCGCCTTTAAAGCGGTTGAAAGTGGTAAACAAGTGGCTATTTTAGTTCCCACCACTATTCTGGCGCAACAGCATTTTGATACGATGAATGAACGGTTTGAAGGATACCCAATTGCAACGGGAATATTGTCTCGTTTCCAAACTGGGGCACAAGTTAAGGAGACCCTTGAGGGATTAAAAGATGGCAGTGTAGACGTGATTGTTGGAACCCATCGACTATTATCTAAGGATGTTGAATTTAAAGATTTAGGATTACTGGTAATTGATGAGGAACAACGTTTTGGGGTTAAACATAAGGAACGAATTAAAGAGCTTAAATCACAGGTGGATGTTTTAACCTTGACCGCGACCCCCATTCCTCGGACATTGAACATGTCCATGATTGGGGTGCGAGATTTGTCAGTGATTGAAACACCGCCAACTAATCGTTATCCGATTCAAACGTATGTAATGGAAGAAAACGCGGGGGCTATTCGTGAAGGAATTATGCGAGAAATGCGCCGTAATGGACAGGTTTTCTACCTTCATAATCGAGTTCAAGATATTGAAAAAGTAGTGGCTGAAATTGAAGCATTAGTTCCAGAAGCCCGAGTGGGTTATATTCATGGACAAATGACCGAGAAACAATTA
The DNA here is from genome assembly GCF_011800215.1 of Pediococcus sp. EKM201D. Lineage (NCBI taxonomy): Bacteria > Bacillati > Bacillota > Bacilli > Lactobacillales > Lactobacillaceae > Pediococcus > Pediococcus sp. EKM201D. The sequence goes on along the minus strand of NZ_JAALFK010000002.1, from coordinate 11,889 downwards.
GAAGATATCTTGTTTGAATTTATTGCGGGTGAGTACGATGTGTTAGTTACAACGACAATCATTGAAACCGGAATTGATATTCCGAATGCTAACACTCTTTTTGTGGAAAATGCCGATCATATGGGACTTTCCCAATTATATCAACTTCGTGGTCGAATTGGGCGTTCATCACGGGTGGCTTACGCGTATTTCTTGTATCAGAAAAACCGAGTGTTAACTGAATTAGGCGAAAAACGATTGGAAGCCATCAAAGATTTCACAGAACTAGGTTCTGGATTTAAAATTGCTATGCGAGATTTATCAATTCGAGGCGCGGGAAATCTGTTAGGAAAACAACAACATGGCTTTATCGATTCTGTTGGATATGATTTATACTCACAAATGCTGGCAGATGCGGTTAAGAAGAAGCAAGGTAAAAAGGTTAAACGGCGTTCAGATAGTGAGATTAGTCTCGGAATCGAAGGTTTTCTTCCTAGTTCTTATATTGAAGATGAACAGCAGAAAATCGAATTCTATAAACGATTACGTCAGGCTAACAGTCATGAAGAAGTTGTTGATATTCAAGATGATATGTTAGACCGCTTTGGAGATTATCCAGCTGAAGTTGATAATTTATTACAAATTACCGACTTGAAAATTATAGCCGATCAAGTTCAAGTCGAAAGAATCACCCGCAAGGACGGTATTTTAACTGTAACTATGACAAGGGCAGCCAGCCAAAAATTAACTGGTGAGCAGATATTTGAAGCATTATCAGTTACAAGACTGAGAGCGACGGTAGCGGAATCAGATGCTAAAATGCATATTAAGCTGGTAATTCAACCACGAATGACACAAAAGGATTGGTTTACACAGCTGTTTAATTATATTGAGAAACTTAAAGAATATGTGTGAGGACTGATTGTGAAAAATTCGAGTGCTAAAAAGGTTATGCGTGGGGCATTAATTTTATCCATCGCATCAATTGTGGCTAAAATTTTAAGTGCAGTCTATCGAGTGCCCCTTCAAAATTTAGTTGGTAATACTGGTTTTTATGTATACCAACAAATCTATCCAATTTATGGCATTGGAATGACCTTTGCATTAAATGGATTTCCGATTTTTATATCAAAAATTATTGCTGAGGAACCCGAAGAAGAAAAAAGGTTACGTTTAAGTCGCTATGCGATGCTAATTTTGGCAGGGCTATCATTGTTAATATTTTTATTTTTAATGGTAGGTGCTAGGTGGATTGCTGGTGCAATGGGGGATGTTAGTTTAACCCCACTATTGCGAATGGTTTCGACTATGTTCCTGTTTATGCCATTATTGGCGACGGGGCGGGGTTACTACCAAGGAATTTATGATGTGGCGCCGACGGCTAAATCACAAGTGCTTGAACAAGTAGTGCGGGTTTCAATCATTATTTTAGTTGCGGTATTGGCGGTTAAACTAAATTGGTCCGTGTATAAAATGGGGACTTGGGCGATGGCTAGTTCAACTTTAGCTGCCGTTGCTTCAACGCTCTTTTTTATAAAGTTTGGGTCCAAGTTAATAAAAGCTAAACGACATAAATTTAATTGGCAACTGTTTAAAATTTTAGTGAAACGCTTTGTGGTTGAAGGTGGCGTAATTTGCTTATTGGCAGCCATGATTATTTTGCTACAGTTAGTAGATTCGTTCACGGTTAAAAATAGTTTGGTCAGTGGTGGGCTAACCCAATCAATGGCTAAGTCGATGAAGGGGATTTATGATCGTGCACAGCCGTTAGTTCAATTAGGGACGGTGATTGCTACGGCTTTTGCCACCACGTTGCTACCATCTCTTACGGAGGCTTTACAAAAAAGGGACACAAAAGCCTTTTATCGATCAGCAACCTCACTATTGCGGGTTTCACTAACCATATCGATGGCTGCCAGTATAGGAATGGTGGCTTTAATGCCTCAAATCAATCACCTGCTATTTGGCAGTTCGGAAGGTTCCTTAGCTCTAGCTGTGTACAATTTAAGTGTGATTTTTGCTGCATTAATCTTTGTGTATAACAGCATCTTGCAAAGTGCGGGGGCTGTTAAACCGACCTTGGTGGCCATTATCACAGGAATTATAATTAAAGTTGTTTTAAATAGTTGGGCTACTCAATGGTTGGGAATCTTAGGAGCTAGTCTCGTGACAGTATTAAGCTTAGCTGTGATTGCAGGTGTGATGAATTATGCATTACCGAGTCAGTTGTCGAAACGGGTTTACCGAGAACATCACTTTTTAAGGAAACTCATCTGGGGAAATTTGTTAATGTTCATAGTAGTAAAATTACTCGTGATTGTTTTACAATTAACAGTAGTTTCTCCAGGACGCTTCGGCGCTACTATTATCACAGTAATGGGTGTAATCGTTGGAGCAGGTGTTTTTATTAGTTATATCTTTAAATTCAGGTTATTTAGTATTCGGGAATGGTTGACTATTCCCTATGGTTCAAAAATTTTAAGAATGGTACAGAGGATTGTTAAATGAGATTAGATAAATTTTTAAAGGTTTCAAGAATTATCAAACGGCGTGCTTTAGCTAAGGAAGTAGCTGATCAAGGACGAATTTTGATCAATGATAAAGTGGCTAAATCTTCAACTAATGTGGGAGTAAACGACCATATTGAAATTCGTTTTGGAAATAAAACGTTGGTAATTAAAGTTGATCAGCTTTTAGATACTACGAAAAAAGATGATGCAGAACGGATGTACACGATCGTTTCCGAAAATTACGAACAAGATTTTAGAAAATAATTAAGAAGTTAAAAATGATAGACAGTTAAAGAAAGCGTTGTTATAATTTAAGATAATTGAGAGGTTATTTTAATGGAAAATGTGAAGAAAAATAAGAGAAGTATGAAAGCAAGAACAGCGACAGGAGCAGTAAATCCCTATGCTAGGGCCCGTAAACAACGAGCACTATTTATTTTAGGTGTTTTCGCGATTATTGCGACCATTTTTATTTTTCAAATTGTCCATGCACATATTTCCAGAAGTAGCGTTAATAATAAATTAGCAATGGAAACAGCGCATTATGAAAAGATTCAAAATGATAACAAGGCGCTCAAAGTCAAAGTTAAGCAGATGAACGATGAACAATATTTGGAAAAATTGATTCGTTCTAAATATCTCTATACTAAAAAAGGTGAAACTGTCTATAATTTGCCAAATGATGCAAAATAAAATTAGATTAAAGCATTGAAATGACGTAGGTCATCTTAATGCTTTTTTTGTTAATTAATGGACTGAATTTGCGTGAACAAAACTCGCAAGGAGTCGGTGTGGAATGGTATAATTAAGCATTAAATTTTTTAGGAGGATCATAGGTATTTATGACAATCGAAGTTGGAACTAAGGTAGACGGAAAAGTTTCAGGAATTACAAATTTCGGAGCTTTTATTGATTTGGGGGAGAATCGTTCGGGCTTAGTCCATATTAGTGAAGTTTCTGACGGTTTTATTAAGGATATTCATGATGTACTTAATGTTGGAGACACCGTGAAGGTTAAGGTTTTATCGATTGCGGACGATGGAAAGATTGCTCTTTCAATTAGAAAGGCAGTTGATCATCCCGTACAAAAAGAAACTGCTAAAGTTGCTTCAACTTCCCACCATTCCAATGGAAATTTCCATGGCCGTCCAGCAGGAAACATGGATAGAAAGTATTCACATAATCAACACAGTCATCGCGATAATCATCGTGAACAACGCAGCTCAAATGTGGAACCAGATTTTGATCAAATGCTCTCTGGATTTTTAAAGGATAGTGAGTCACGCTTATCAACGTTAAAACGTAATACGGATGGTAAACGTGGTGGCCGTGGCGGACGCCGTAGTTAACTATGAAAATCGGTGAGCTAGGTGATCAGATTGTTGAACAATATGGACTGAGCCAATTCAAAATCGTAGTGGCAGTTTCAACGGGAGTCGATTCAACGGTGCTAATTAACGCATTGATAAATTCAACTAAAATTAAGCATCAACAATTGATTGTTGCCCATGTCAATCATCAGCTGCGTGAGCAAAGTATTGAAGAAGAACGATTTTTACATAAATGGTGTCGACAGCATCAAATCACGTTTATGGAGACGGACTGGCCTAAAAGTCAGCACCCTCAACATGGAGTAGAAGCTGCTGCACGCGAATTTAGATATACTTTTTTTAAGCAGGTAATGCATGACCAGCATGCGCAAGTACTATTGACTGCACATAATGCGGATGAGCAAGCTGAAAATTTCGTAATGCAAGTGATTCGGGGGGGCTGGCTAAATCAATTAAATGGAATTCCAGAACGGCGAACGTTTGCACAAGGATGGCTAATTCGCCCGTTTCTAAAATTTACTAAGCAATTTTTGATTGAGACCGCTCAAGAAAATAAATTACGGTGGTTTGAAGATCAAACCAACCGTACTACTGAATTTTTACGTAACCGTGTGCGAAATGAAATCATTCCTGCTTTTCGAAAAGAAAATCCAAGGGTGGTTGAACATATCCAGCACTATCAAGATCAGCTATTAGAACAGTCTAACTTAGTCGACCAAGTGGTTCTTGAAAAACTTACTAAGTTACAAAGAGATGAAAGCTTTGATCTGCTGGCACTACGTAAAGAATCGCTCCCATGGCAGAAAAAAATTATTTTAAAAATTATTACTGAAGTTAATGCGGAAATTGCAATAAATGAGAATAAGTTGGATGAGCTAGTTCGATTGGTTAATAATACTAAACAAGCTCAAGCTACAATCGACATTGGAAAAAACTATAAATTTGAAATCACGTACAATTATCTACGAATTGGTAAAAAAATAACCGTAAAAGGTGAACAAGTAAAAAAGCGTGTGGTAACATTGAATTCGTGGTTAAATTTAGATGGTGATGCTCAATTCCAATTATCTAATCAAAAGTCGGCTTTGGATGCTGACGAGACGATGGTTTTGAGCGCCAATCAGCTGAGGTTCCCGCTTTTTATCCGGAAAATAAACCCCAACGACCGCTTAAGACTTAAAAATGGTGGTTATAAAACAATTCGTCGAGAGTTAATTGATCAAAAGGTTCCGAATGAACAACGAGAACGTTATTTTGCAATTACGGATGTTGATGATGAAATTTTATGGGTACCAGGTTTGCGAAAGGCCTGGTTAAAGGAACCTTTCCTAAAAGATAATCAACAATTTATTATGGAATTTAGAATTGGAGGAAGTCCCCATGGACAATGATATCGCCAGAGTTTTGTACAGTAAGGCGGATATAAAGGAAGCTTGCGAACGTTTAGGTAAACAATTAACAAAGGACTATGCAGGAAAACGTCCTTTAATCTTAAGTGTATTAACGGGTGCTATGTTCTTCACAACGGATGTCGTTCGTGAATTTGATGTATATTCTGAAATTGATTTTATCGATGTTTCAAGTTACAAAGGTGGCATGGAATCAACGGGAACTGTTGATTTGGTGTCAGATTTATCTGAAGATGTTAATGGACGCGATGTTTTAATTATTGAAGATATCGTTGATACTGGGCGGACATTAAGTTATATTGTGGATTTATTATATTCACGCAATGCGAAAAGCGTTAAGATTTGTACCTTCTTAGACAAGCCAGCTGGACGTGTTGTAGAAGCTAAAGCTGACTACGTTGGTTTTACCGTACCTAAAGAGTTTGTAGTGGGTTATGGATTAGACTATCAAGGCTATTACCGAAACTTACCTTATGTGGGAGTTTTGAAGCCAGAAGTTTACGAATAAAATCATTGGTCAAAGTTAGTCAAATATGGTATTATATCGTCAATGGTCAAGATTGTAACTGATATTTCTTGATGCCTTACAAGGAGGAACTACATGAAAAATAACAGAAATGGCCTGTTTAAAAATAGTCTTTTCTATATCGTAGTTTTTTTGAGTATTATGGGAATTATCGCGGCTGTAGTTGGAAAGGGTGGCAATAGCCAAACTTCTACTATTTCGTCTAGCGAATTTGTCTCACAACTTAAAAAAGACAACGTGAAGAGCTTTGATATTCAGCCAGCCAATGGAGTTTATAAGGTTACAGGTAAATATCGTTCTGCACAAAAGGATGATTCTTCAGCAGGATTATTCCCAGGAACCGTTTCATCTAATAAGGTGACTGGATTCCAAACTTCAGTTCTACAGAATGATTCAACAATTACCGAAATAACTAAATCTGCTTCAGCTGATGGAGTTAAGGTCACAACTAAAGAAGAAGAATCAAGCAGTTTCTGGGTTCAATTACTAGTAACGGGCTTACCTTTAATTTTCTTTATCTTTATCTTCTACATGATGATGGGTCAAGCCGGTCAAGGTGGCGGAGGTAAAGGGGTGATGAACTTTGGTAAATCCAAGGTCAAACCTGCTGATAAGAGTGCAAATAAAGTTCGCTTCTCTGACGTTGCGGGTGAAGAAGAAGAGAAACAAGAACTTGTTGAAGTTGTTGAATTCTTGAAAGATCCACGTAAGTTTGTTCAGTTGGGAGCTCGAATCCCAGCGGGGGTACTTTTGGAAGGACCTCCCGGAACTGGTAAGACTTTACTTGCAAAAGCGGTAGCCGGTGAAGCCGGAGTTCCGTTCTATTCAATTTCTGGTTCGGATTTCGTGGAAATGTTTGTTGGGGTTGGTGCAAGTCGTGTACGTGACTTGTTTGACCAAGCTAAGAAAAATGCTCCATCAATCATCTTCATTGATGAAATTGATGCTGTAGGTCGTCGCCGTGGCAATGGTACCGGCGGAGGACATGATGAACGAGAACAAACTTTAAACCAATTATTGGTTGAAATGGATGGGTTCACGGGAAATGAAGGAGTCATTGTTATGGCTGCTACTAACCGTTCGGATGTTTTAGACCCAGCTTTACTACGTCCGGGACGTTTTGACCGTAAGATCTTAGTTGGTCGTCCAGATGTTAATGGACGTGAAGCAATTTTGAAAGTTCATGCCAAGAATAAGCCAATTGATAGTGATGTTGATTTAGCAGAAATTGCTAAACAAACACCAGGTTTTGTTGGAGCTGATTTGGAAAACTTACTTAATGAAGCTGCTTTGTTAGCTGCTCGTCGTAATAAGAAGACGATTGATGCTGCTGACTTAGACGAAGCTGAAGACCGAGTAATTGCAGGACCAGCGAAGAAGAACGCAGTGGTTAGCAAGAAGGAACGTCAGACAGTTGCTTTCCACGAGGCTGGACATACAATTGTCGGTTTGGTATTAAACGATGCACGAGTTGTTCACAAGGTTACAATTGTTCCTCGTGGACGTGCCGGCGGTTATGCCATCATGCTTCCTCGTGAAGATCAAATGTTAATGTCGAAGAAAGATGCTATGGAACAAATTGCTGGTTTGATGGGTGGTCGTGCTGCAGAAGAGATCATTTTTGACCAACAATCATCTGGAGCATCAAATGACTTTGAGCAAGCTACTCAAATTGCTCGAGCAATGGTTACTCAGTATGGGATGAGCGAAAAAATTGGTCAAGTCGAGTTGGCTGCTCCGGGGCAATCCTACTATGGTGAAGGTGGACCAGCTTATTCTGAAAAGACAGCTGCGACAATTGACGAAGAAATTCGGCGCTTTACTACTGAAGGTTATAACGAAGCTCGTAAGATTATTGAAGAGCATCGTGAACAACATAAGATTATTGCGGAAGCATTGCTTGAACATGAAACACTTGATGAAAAGCAAATTATTAGTTTATTCAAGACAGGCAAGATGCCTGAAAAGAAAACTACTTCTGAATTTCCGAGCGAAAAAGCTGCAACGTTCGAAGAATCTAAACGAGAACTAGAACGTAAAGAAGCTGAACGCCATGATGAAGCTGCTAAGGCAGTTAAGCATGACGGCTCAGAAAGTGATTCTGCTACGACTGTTTATTATCCAAAAGACGATAACAATCATTCAGAAAATCAATAATTTAAGAATCGTGGGTTGCAAAATGCACTCACGATTTTTTGATGAAAGCGGGTATAAAATGAAAGATTATTTAGTTAAAAGTATTGTAAATGATGGAATGTTTCGAGCCTACGCGGTTAGTACCACTAATTTAGTGCAAGAAGCACAACAACGTCATGATTCTTGGAGTGCCGCAACTGCTGCATTGGGACGTTCTTTAACGGCAACACTGTTATTATCATCGTCGGTTTTAAAGGGCGAAGAAAAATTAACTGTCAAAATTAATGGTGGCGGCCCTACCGGAACGATTGTGATTGATGGAAATGCGAACGGAACGGTCAAGGGCTACCTTCAGAATTCCCATGTTTCATTACCTTTAAAAGAAGATCATCATATTGATGTGGGGCAAGCAGTTGGGAATGCTGGGGTAATGGCTGTTACCAAAGATATGGGTCTAGGAGATCCATTTACTGGACAAGTTGGCTTAGTTTCTGGAGAAATTGGGGACGATTTTACGTATTATTTAGCCCAATCTGAACAAATCCCTTCTGCCGTCGGCGTATCAGTATTTGTTAATCCTGACGAAACGGTGGGGGTGGCAGGTGGCTTCTTGATTCAAGTTATGCCAGATGCTACAGACGATGCTATTGATAAACTTCAACAACGTTTGAAAGAAATTCCACTAGTTTCAGAAATGTTACGTGCTGGTAAAACACCAGAGGAAATTTTAAAAGATATTTTCAATGATGATGAGATTAAATTTTTAGACAAGATGGATGTTAAATTTGAATGTGATTGTTCTAAAGAACGTTTTGGCGATTCAATTTCAGCATTACCATTACAAGATATCAAAGAAATGATGGAAGAAGATCATGGTGCTGAGGCGGTTTGTCGTTTCTGCGGTAATAAGTATGTATTTTCGGAAGCGGATCTCCAAGAAATCATTGACCAAAAATAAGTGAAATTGGTAAGCTTCTCCACAATCATGAATTTCTGTGATATTATATTCTGCATGCATAAAAAGTTTGACGAGGTGAAAAAATGGAATGGAAAATTGGGGACATTACAATCCCAAATCAACTAGTTGTTGCTCCAATGGCCGGTGTGACTAATACTGCTTTTCGAATGATCTGTAAAAAATTCGGTGCGGGATTAGTGGTCTGCGAAATGATATCCGACCGAGGAATTATCTATGGAAACAAAAAAACTCTGAGCATGATGACAGTTGATCCAAATGAACATCCAATGAGTATTCAAATTTTTGGTGGTACTAAAGAAACATTAGTAGAAGCTGCTAAATTTGTTGATCAAAATACTGATGCAGATATTATTGACATCAATATGGGATGTCCCGTAAACAAAGTTGTTAATACTGATGCTGGTGCCCGTTGGTTGCTGGATCCTAATAAGGTATATGAGATGGTATCTTACGTGACGGATGCGGTTAAAAAACCAGTAACAGTTAAAATGCGAACTGGTTGGGATGCTAACCATATTTTAGCGGTTGAAAATGCATTAGCAGCCGAACGTGCGGGTGCTTCTGCGCTTGCTATGCACGGTCGAACTCGTAAACAAATGTATACTGGACAAGCAGATTGGAATATTTTAAAAGAAGTTGGAAGTCAGTTACATATTCCATTTATGGGTAATGGAGATGTACGGACACCTGAAGATGCCAAAAGAATGTTGGATGAAGTTGGTGCGGACGCGGTAATGATTGGCCGTGCTGTACTGGGTAATCCATGGGAATTACAACGAATTTCAGCTTATTTAAATGATGGAACAGTTATTGATGAACCTACACCAAGAGAAAAAATTGAGATTGCAAAAGAGCATTTACACGCTCTAGTAGAATTGAAGGGTGAAAATGTCGGTCCGCGAGAATTCCGTGGACAAGCTGCCTACTACCTCAAGGGTATTCCACATTCAGCTCGAACCAAGGTGGCTGTAACGGGAGCAGATACTGAGCAACAAATGATTAATATTTTTGATAGTTTTATTGAAAAACTCGAAACTAGAAGAGTAAGAACTTTGAATTAAGGTTGCAATTTGTTGTTTTAGTAGGTAATAATTATATTTGAATAAATTTAAGAGGGGGACAAAATAGTGGGTGAAAAGCAACAACCAAGTATGAATGACCAACTAAGAGTTCGTCGCGAAAAGATGCAAGAACTTCGTGATAAGGGCATCGATCCATTTGGTCATCGTTTTGAGAGAACACATTTAGCAGCACAATTACACGAAAAGTACAGTGATATGACAAAGGAAGAGCTTGATGAACAGGGCGTGGTAGCTACGATTGCCGGCCGTATGATCTCTAAGCGTGGTAAGGGTAAGGTCGGTTTTGCAGATCTTAAAGACCGTTCTGGAAAAATGCAATTGTACGTTCGTAAGGATGTTTTAGGCGAAGATGTATACAAAGTCTTTAAGCGTTCTGATATTGGTGATTTCCTCGGTGTAACTGGGGATGTCATGAAAACCGATATGGGTGAATTAACAATTAAAGTAACGGGACTAACTTTCTTAAGTAAAGCGCTCCGTCCTCTTCCCGACAAGTTCCATGGTTTACAAAACGTTGAACAAATTTATCGTCAACGTTATCTTGATTTAATTGCTAATGATGATAGTATGGATCGTTTCAGAAAACGGACTAAGATTGTTTCAGCAGTAAGAAGATATCTTGATGGTAATGATTTTGCCGAAGTTGAAACACCAGTGCTACATACTCAAGCTGGTGGAGCTAGTGCACGTCCATTTATTACACACCATAATGCCCTAGATATCAATTTATATTTACGGATTGCGTTGGAACTTCATTTAAAACGGCTAATTGTTGGTGGAATGGAACGAGTATACGAAATCGGTCGCGTATTCAGAAATGAAGGGATTGATACTCGTCATAATCCTGAATTCACTATGCTCGAAACATACGCAGCTTACTTTGATTTCCATGACGTAATGGATGAAACTGAAGGAATTTTTAAGGCAGCAGTTGCAGCGGTTTCAGATGATGGTAAGATTACGTACCAAGGAACAGAACTTGACTTAGGTCAAGATTTTGAACGTCTACACATGGTCGATGCAATCAAGAAATATGCGGGAGTGGACTTTTGGCCTAAGATGTCGGTTGAAGATGCGAAGAAACTTGCTGATGAAAATGGTATCCACTACGAGTCTTGGTGGACAGTTGGACACATCATCAATGAATTCTTTGAAGAAAAGGTTCAAGACCAATTGAAACAACCGGTGTTTATTTACGGACATCCAGTAGAAATTTCTCCACTAGCTAAGAAGAACGCCGAAGATGATCGTTTTACAGATCGATTTGAGTTGTACATCTTAGGTAATGAATATGGTAATGCCTTTACTGAATTAAATGATCCTATCGACCAACGGGCACGTTTTGAAGCTCAAGTTGCAGAACGTGAAGCAGGTAACGATGAAGCTGAAGGTATTGACGAAGATTATATCGAAGCACTTGAATATGGTATGCCACCAACAGGGGGACTTGGAATTGGGATTGATCGTTTAGTGATGTTGCTAACTGATGCTCCTTCAATTCGTGATGTACTATTGTTCCCAACGATGAAACCCATCGATTAAATAAGAACTAAGAAAAGAATGAGAATAGCAAAATTCTCATTCTTTTTTTGTGCATTTTACGCAAGGAAAAAGATGTTTTTTTAGCTTCATGAAATCGTTAACAAATCAATTTCTAATCCTTTACTAAGTAATTATTACTTTTTTAAAATAAACTATTGACGAATCACGGGTAAAATTGGTATTATATTCTAGCAGCGTTAGTTCGCAGCAGTCATCGAATTAGATTTATGAAAAAATGCTAAAAAAAGTTATTGACAGTAATTGATCTCGATGATATAGTTAAATAGTTGTCAAAAGCGCTAACAGCGTTGATATGACAACGATAGTAGACCTTTGAAAACTGAACAAAATTTTGACAATCAATAGTGTAGGGTCTTACAAATCGCAAGATTATG